>DATDBU010000146.1:0-3557 GCA_036524675.1 Chthoniobacterales bacterium
CGCCAGGCACTCGACGAGCTGTTTGCGCAGCTTTTCTTCGTTGAGGTCGCGGCCGATGAAGACAAGCTGGCTCGAACGCACCTCACCTTTGTCCCAGAGCCGATCCCAGAAGATACTGAATCGGTTGTTAACACCATGAAAAACCGCACGGCGCGGGTTGCCTTCCAGGCTCAGGAAGCCTTTCGAACGATACACGCGTTCTTTTTCAGACAGATTCTTAACGAACGCCTCGATCCGCTCCACGCTGAATGGCTGATCGAACACCCCGACCAGCTCTCGCTAACTTGGAAGGCGGCGCTCCCATTTGCTTCGGCGATAGCGGCAACCGCCCCCTTGTGGACGTGAAGTCGCAACGCCCAAACGCCCACGAAAAAGACGGGTGCTCGTCGTGATCTCTCGAACCGCCGAAGCGTCATTCAAAAGTTCAGGCACCCAGTTTTCAGGTCGGACGATTTCGCCTGAAGGATCCTCCTCCATCACAAATCGGCGATAGCGCTTGAGATGTTCAGCAAACCAAGGCCATCCCTGGTGCAGTGGATTTGTCGACCAATGATCGGATTGCGACTCCCAATCTTCTGACGCAGAATCGCGTTCTGCCGATTTTCATCGCCATATTCAGCCAAGCATTCGGACAAAGTGTCCCCACGCCAGAATTCTACCCCTGGTGCCGGTTCATAAGGCCGGTAGAGACTTAACAGCTCAAACAGCCCCTTCATTCTGCGGGCCGGTAGGACTTTGCGATTCTTCGAGTCACAAAAGTCGCAGTCGCCAGTCGTCCCATTTTGACGAATGAATTGCCGAGCAATCTTATTCTGAAAGCAATTGGCGCACACGGAGCTCATCGGGTGGTTCGAGGCTGGTTTGGGCGTTAGGAAACGCTTCATGGCAATCGGATGTATTCGTCCTCAATTTTGTCCTCAATTCTCGAAAGGACCATCAGGCCCGAAAATCCAAGTGCCGCGGCAGCCAGCACATTGATCGCACCGGCGATACGGCTGGTCGCGACGAGTTGGTCCATCCGATCGTCCTTCGCGGATGCACCGTGCGCGAGCGGATGCCGATGGACTTTCCAAGCCTCAAGTGCAGCGGACATTTTTCCTGGAGGCAACCGGAAGTGTTCCACAAGTTGGCAATACTTGTCCGCCGGTCGCAGCGGTCGGGCACTCTGAAGCAACCCGATGAATCTCTTCCATGAATCCGCCATATTGGGTGGCTGCTCGACGCCATTCGCTCGCTCTTTCACGAACTCAATTAAAGTGGACTTGGCTTGCTCAAACTCTGCGTTACCTGATGAGGTCTTCTCGCCACAGAAATGCTGGTGTAAAAAGCTCACGAATCCTTCCAACACGGCGCACAGTCCTAGAGTGCCCACCTGAATCGGCGTTTCATCAGCAGCTGCCTCTCGGGTGAGAAAAAGATAGTTGTCGAATTCTTTCGAGAATGCGTCCTCGCGCAAAAAACATTCTACTGCCTTACCGATCAGCACTGTGGGATCGGAACCGTTTGAGGAAGTGGTCCCTGTGAGCGGCGTGTAGAAGTTGGCCGAAACTTTGCGTGGCGCAGTCGCATACTCCAAACGGTTGCCGGTTCCACTGTCAATTTGCTCCCATTGTGGCCAAGTATGGCGTCCGTGGACGAATGCGAGAGCACGATAGAGGGCCTGCGACAGACGATCAATTGCACCGGCTTGTGCGTCGGCACCATCTTTCAGCCGCAAATGGATGTCACAATCGTCGCCGCGCTGAATCAGACCATACTCAAAATCGCCCACCCTTCCCCTGAGTGTGTTGCGTTCGGTGTGGATCGATTCTCCAAGGAAAGGATTATTTTCGACCGTCACCGTAGCTTCCGCAAGCCATACAAGTTTGTAATCAGTCAGTCGCGCATCTACGTAACCTCGCACAGATGTGGCGCTCGTTTCCTTTCCAGAAGACGCGGCCTGAATCACTGCCTCCCGAAGCTGTTTTGCTTCAAATGGAAGAGTTAGATGGTGAACCCGGTCGAAGTGAAAAAGGCCGCCACGCACCACGAAGCGAGCTTCGTTGATAGTATGCTGGTGCGGCAAACTGACCGCCCAGAAAGGAAATTGATCCTCGATGAGCCCACCAATTTTCCAAAACTGATCTCGCTTGAATATGCCACCTACCGTTGGGAGTTCCCGCTCTCCGACAAGTGTAACCTCTAACTCCAGTGAATCGCCGTTTCGTCGAAGCTTGCCGTTGCCCGTGAAATCGCCCTCGCCTGTGACGATGACGATCTGGCTCACCGCCAGCGGTGCCGTCCTAGCACGAAAATGATCGGCAATTTTCTTGAAATCCATCGGTTAAGTTTAGGCTGTCGTGAATTGCTCGGAGTCAGTTGAGGTCGGTCTGTTAATCGTGAATCTTGCGAACCTCACTGCTCCGGCGGGTCTTCGCGGAGGATCAGCGACTCGGGTTCCTTCGCGCGCCACGGGCCGCGTTCGGCGGCGAGGGCTTGCCGGGTGGCGCGGATTTCAGTGATTATTTCGTTCTCCGGGGCAGCGTCGATTTTTTCCCAATCCACCGGCGGCAATTCCACTGGGGGCTGACCTTCAAATGAGACGACGGGATGCCCGGCAGACGCCCAGCGGGCTTGGCCAGCGCGGCGCAGATCGCCAAAGCGGGCGAGGTCGCCGCCGCAGTCGCGCATGAAGGCGTCGCGAGTGGCGCGGATTTCGGCGAGGGTTTCGTTCGGCTCCATGAGACTCAGCCTTCCACCAATGCCGCGGGCGTGCAAATCAGGGGACACTCGTATCCGGCCTCGCGGCAGAGGCCTCCAGACGGCGATGATTGAACGCATTGGCAATGTGTTTGCAGTTCCAGGTAAGCAGGAAATTCATGGCGTGAACCGCCGAGAGCGCGATATGGGTGGCATCCGGCGCGGCAGAGAGTGGGATGATACCGCGTTCGATGATACGCTGGGCAAGAAGGTCGACCGCATGGGTTTGGGCAAGCTGTGGCAGGCCGGTGAGTTTTTTAAGTCGCGCTGCTGCCATGATGGGATCGCCCGATGCCGATTCATCCAGGACGAGTTCCGAGATGAAGACGTCATATTCTGCGCGCCGGAAGTCCCACCAGTCCTGGGTCGTTTGTTGATCGGCGGAAATCCGCGCCAGCCCGCTGCGCCGCGCGACGTTCGAAGTCGCGCAGTCAATGGACCGCGCCACCTCGTCCAGGAAGGGTGCTACCATTTCCACCAGATGGCAGCGCTCGGGGAAGCGGCCTGCGTGGACGTCGGCGGTGGTCGCGGAAGGCGGCATTCTCTGTTTTGGCTGCTGCCGTCGCAGCCTCACCCTGCGGGCTCGCTTTGCGAGCGGGACCAAACCGGCGCTGGTGCCGCGCTAGTTTGACTCCAGCGGTTGTCTCACCAGGTGACCGGCAGCATTGGCTGCGATCCCCTTGGGGATCGGGCCGATTTTTGCATTTTATCCGGGGGTAATCGCTCGTTCCTCACTCAACCCCCGGCTGCTGTGGCTGTAATGGCTTCGCCATTGATCGAGGCAGAAAGCCGTCATCTCAGGCATGACAATGCACTAG
>DATDBU010000147.1:0-25552 GCA_036524675.1 Chthoniobacterales bacterium
CATCCTTCGGCACATCGCCCTCAACGTGCTCAAAAACGACACCACCAAAAAGCGTGGTATCAAAGGAAAACAGAAAAATGCCTCCTGGGATCACTCCTACCTCCTATCTCTCCTCGGTTTTTGATGCGTTTGCCCTGACGCGTTCCAGATTAAGCGTCCTTGTTTCAGAATCACGCAGCCGACTTCGCAACGTGAGGGTTACTCTCCAGAACGGACCTTGCGCCGACAACTCTATGTTTGCCCGGAAAGTGGCATTGTATTAGCCTCGTTGCATTGATCTCGTCCGTGTCACCGCAAGAAATAGGGAGTCTGATCCGGTTCGCGTACCTCCTCACAGGCACGGACGAAACCGCTGAAGAGCTCACGCAGAGGGCTCTGGAGAGTGTTTTTACGCGGGAGACGCTTCCAGCCGATGATGAATCAGAGATCCTGGGTGATGTTTTCGAGGCGATTTGGAGATTGCGGCGGACACCCTCGGAGGATGAAATTGCGTTTGTTCGATTACCGACCTTCATGAGTGGGTTCACCGTCGAAGAACGCGCGGCTGCGGGATTGTTTTATCTTGCTGATTTTACGGGGCAGGAGATAGGAGACCTTTGCGGGATAACGGCTGCGAACTTAACGGCGCTTCTGGAGCGTTGCCGAGCCGCGATACGAGCTGCAGACGAAGAGTCGAGTGAACTTACCCGGCAGCAATTGTCCAAATACGATGGCGACCCCTCGTGATCAGATACTTTCTCGGGTAGTCCTCTGGCGGAGGGGGCAATTCGAGGATGATTCCACGAAAGCGATACTCGCCGAGGCCCGTGCGGACCCGGCGATTTTGGAAAGATTGCGCGGCCAGATGGAAATCGATGCCGGAGCGGAGAATCTGCTTCAAGCGATGGCTGTGGATGATGCGGTTATTCAGAGATTGAAAGAAGAAAGCGGCCGACTGGCTAAAACGCGGAAACGACAGGGCCAGTTCCGGTTGTTCAGCCCGATTGGTTTTACTGTGGTTTTTGCCGTTCTAGTGATGAGCGCTGTGGTGGCGTGGACCTTTGTCGATCGCTCCAACTACGAAAACCAGCCCGTGACGGAGGCGCTTTTCGACAAGGCAACCAATATTTCGGATCAAACCATGGAGGATGTGGACGTGCCTGCGGGAGATTTGGCGGACTGGCTTTTCCTGAAACACGGACTCGAAGACGTGCAAATCCCAGAGGCGATCGCATCAAAGCACGCCGCTTTTTGCGGCATTACGCGGATAGAAGGTCATCCGATCGTCAAAATTGCGCTGGAAGAACCCAAGGCGCTCGTTTTCGTGTTTAAGGCTGCCGATTTTAGCTTGCCGGAAAGTCGTAAAAACGATTGGGAAATTTTCGATCGCGGCAACTGGTCTGCTGGGTTTCGAGTCGAAAAAGGCAATGCCTGTATGGTGGCGGTAAACGGGAATTCAGACGATATAAAGCGTATTATCGGAGTGAAGTAATGACCCATTTAAAGGAGACCGGAAATGGTCTCCCGCTTTTGGTGCGGCGTGCTCGTAAAAACCACGCTTGCACGACAAACTTTCAATGATACTTTCGTTTCCCTTTTCGCTATGAAAGCTGATATCCATCCCAATTACGTCGAAACGACGATCACCTGCGCCTGCGGGACCGTTTACCATACCCGTTCCACCAAGCGCGACATCAAGATCGGTATCTGCGCGGCGTGCCATCCCTTTTTCACCGGCGAACAGAAATTTGTCGATACCGCCGGACGCATCGAGAAATTCGCCCGCCGCTACGGCAACACCAAGACGGCGCGCGCCCCAAAGTAGACACTTGGAAGTTTTGCCTGAAACGGTGAGGGCGCCTCGCGTCTTCACCGTTTCTTGCGTTTTTAGTTTCGGGAGGCGATCCATTTGACCGTTGTGTGTGGAGTCACAATTGGAGAGGGCGTTTTCCAAAGAATCCACTCCATCTGCTTCCCTGAGTGTAAGTTTTCTTCCGCATCAACCCAATGGATTTCACGCCGCTCATCGAAAAACGTCGCACCCGATTTGCCGAACTCGAGGGCGAAATCGCATCGTCGAACCTTTTCGAAAATCCGAAGCGCGCCCGCGAAGTGATGACCGAACATTCGCGGACGAAGGAACTCCTCGACGCTTGGGCTGATCTGACAAAGTCCCAGCGTGAGTTCGAAGAAAACACGGAACTTTCCAAGGGAGACGATTCAGAAATGGCCGAGCTCGCCCTTTCGGAATTGCCCGTGTTGGAGCAGTGGATCGCGGAACTCACCAGGAAAGTTCAATTCGCCCTGTTGCCGCCGGATGAAAACGAGAATCGTGATGCGATCATGGAAATTCGTGCAGGAACGGGAGGCAATGAGGCCGCACTTTTCGCAGCGGATTTATATCGGATGTATTGCCGATACGCCGAACCGCGTGGGTTCAAAATCGAGGAAATGGAGACGAGTCCTTCGGAACTTGGCGGACTGAAGGAAGTGGTTTTCAAGGTGTCCGGGACCGGCGTTTTCCGTGATTTGCGTTATGAGAGTGGCGTCCATCGCGTGCAACGTGTGCCTGCGACAGAGGCGCAGGGCCGCATCCACACATCCACGGCGACGGTTGCCGTGCTGCCCGAGGCCGAGGAAGTCGATTTTGAGTTGCGTCCCGAGGATTTGCGCATCGAAGTCAGCCGTGCCGGCGGTCCGGGCGGGCAGGGGGTTAATACGACGGACTCGGCCGTGCAGGTCATGTATATCCCAACGGGCCGGATCGTTCGGTGTCAGGACGGTCGCAGCCAGCAGAAGAACAAGGAAAAAGCCCTTACGATCCTCCGCGCAAGGCTCCTCGAGGATAAACAGCGCGAGGAGGCGGAGAAATATTCGGCGCACCGCAAAAGCCAGATCGGTTCAGGCGGACGCGAGGAAAAGATTCGCACCTATAATTTCCCGCAGAATCGGGTCACCGATCATCGTATCGGTCTTACGCTTTACAATTTGGATACGTTCATCGAAGGCGACATCGCCGAGATGATCACAGCTCTCCAGGCGCAGGACATGGAAGAACGTTTGCAGGAAGCTGGCTTCGAGTCGTAACGCGCTGTATCGGGATGAATTCGCGCAAAACTGTTCTTGAAATTCTTCAGTCGACGACGGGTTATTTTCAGAAACATGGAGTAGAAAATCCGCGGCTGAACGCGGAGCATTTGCTTGCACACGTTTTGAAGTTGAAGCGGATCGATCTGTATCTCGAGTTCGACCGGGAGCTCTTCGAAGACGAACTGGCTCCCTTACGGGAACTGGTGCGTAAAAGGGGGCAGGGGACGCCGCTGCAGCATCTTTTGGGAACGGTCGAATTTTACGGCCGGGAATTTGCCTGCGATGCGCGGGCACTCATTCCCAGACCGGAAACCGAACATCTAATAGAAGTCCTTTTACCGCTTGTTAAAGCATCGAATGGGCGCCGGCTCATTGATGTGGGCACGGGCACCGGTGTCATTGCTCTCACACTTGCGGCAGAACTGCCGGAGGCCGAAGTGTATGCTGTTGATGTATCCAATGCCGCGCTGGCCCTTGCACAGGAAAACGCCACAAAACTGGCGCTTTCTGAGCGGGTTCGTTTTATCAAAGGCGATCTCCTTTCGGACATCGATGGGCCTTTCGACTGGATTGTTGCCAATCTTCCCTACATCCCCTCAGACGACATTCCGACGCTCTCCCCTGAGGTCCAATTCGATCCTGTGTCCGCCCTCGATGGCGGCGCCGATGGATTGGACCTTATTCGCAAACTCATTCTTCAGGCGTCTCATAAACTCACACCGAACGGCGGCATTGCCCTCGAAATCGGTCATGACCAAAGCGAACGCGCTTTTCCGCTCCTCGAAGCGGCAAATTTTCGCGACATCCGAATCGTGAAAGATTACCAAGGCGTTCCCCGTTTTCTGATTGCACACTATGGATAAAATTCTCGTTCACGGCGGCCACCGCCTATCCGGCACCGTCCGCGTTAGTGGCTCCAAGAATTCCGCGCTACCGATTCTTGCCGCCTCGCTGCTAACCAAGGAACCCTGCATCATCCGGCATATTCCTGATCTCAGCGATATCCATTTCATGTTGCAAATCCTCAACAATCTCGGCGCTGAGGTTGAGCGGGCGAGCGGCGTTGCGACGATCAAAGCGGAGAAAATTGCGACGGTTGCTCCTTATGACATTGTTCGGAAAATGCGGGCGTCGGTGTGCATTCTCGGACCTCTCCTCGGGCGTGAAAAAGAAGCTGCCGCCGCGTTGCCGGGCGGATGTGTTATCGGCGACAGACCCATTGATTTGCACTTGCGTGGGTTCGAAGCGCTGGGGGCAGCCGTGCGGATTCAGGGAGGTGACGTAAAGCTTTTTGCCTCGAAACTCACGGGGGCAACGGTCAATTTGAGTGGTAAATTTGGTTCAACCGTTCTCGGAACCGACAACGTCATGATGGCTGCCGTCCTTGCCGACGGCGTTACCATTATTGAAGGTGCTGCGGAAGAGCCGGAAGTGGTCGATCTCGCAGATTTTCTTATTAAGATGGGTGCCAAGATCGAAGGCGCTGGCACGTCGAAAATCGTGATCGAAGGCGTGAAAGAGCTTCATGGTGCCGAGCACACCGTCATTCCGGATCGCATCGAAGCCGGCACATTCCTGGCCGCTGCCGCCATTGCTGGCGACGATGTCACGGTTACGCGTTTGAACGCCTCGCATCTCACTGCCGTCACGGATGCCTTGAGAACAGCCGGGCACCACATCGAGATAGGACCGACTGCTATTCGTGTGTTGCGAAACGGGGGCGGTCTGCCGCTTGAGCTTCGCACCGAGCCTTATCCGGGTTTCCCAACCGACATGCAGGCTCAGATGTGTGCGCTCCTGGCGACGACACCCGGCGTCAGCGCGGTAACGGAGAATATTTTTCCGCAGCGCTTCATGCATATTTCCGAAATGAAACGGATGGGCGCGGTCGTTCAATTGGAAGGCTCGACGGCCGTATTACGGGGAGTCGAACAGCTCAGCGGCGCGCCCGTTATGGCAAGTGATCTTCGAGCCTCGGCGGCGTTGGTTCTGGCCGGGTTGAAAGCGGACGGAATTACAGAAGTTAACCGCGTCTATCATATTGACCGCGGATACGAATCCATCGACGACAAACTCAATGGGATCGGTGCGCAAATCGAACGCGTCAAGGTGTAAACAAACGGAAATTTCTCGCAGCCAAGCGGCCAACACTCTAGTTTTCGGAAATGATCCAGCGTGATTATTTGGTCGTCGGAGCCGGAATTGCCGGAGTGCACGCATGTCAGGCTATTCGTCAATACGACCCCAAGGGGACCCTGACCCTAGTCAGCGACGACTTTCTCCCTCCGCACCGTCACCCCGCGCTTGATAAAAACTGGCTTAGTGCCGATAGCGCATATGTCCAAACCGCCGATCTCATTCCGGCCGAATGGTTTAAGAAGCACCAGGTTGAGCTGCGCCTTGGTACGCTCGTTACGCAATTCAACATCGACCGCCGTCTTGCGGTCCTCGCTACGGGACAGACGATCGAGTTCAAAAAAGCGTTGTTGGCGACGGGCTGGCGTTCGCGTCGTCCCCAGATCGCAGGATACACGCTCGGTAATATCATCTATCCACGCACGTGCCACGACCTGCATGCGGTGCGGGAAACCGTCGCTGGAGAAAAGAACAGTGTTGTCATCGGCTCTGGTCTGACCGGACTCGAGGTCGCAAGTGCTCTTAAATCTGAAGGCTATGGCATCATTCTCCTGACGCGTGACCGCTGGGTTTTGGAAAATCAACTCGATCCCGACACCGCTGCCTGGCTTACCGAGTATGCCGCCGCGCAGGGGTTGAAATTGATGCTGCAGGAAAATCTCAACGGATTCGAAGGCAAAACCGTTTTGAAAAACATCCAGTTGAAAAGTGGAACGCGTTTCGCCGCTGGCATGGCTATTGTCGCGCTCGGCAGCGAACCCGACCTCCGTCTGGTAACGAATACGCCGCTGAGCAGTCCCAACGGTTGTCCAGTCAACGAGTATCTCGAGACCGACGAAAAAGGCATCTATGCCGCGGGTCCGATCGCGCTGTACCCCGACCGAATTTTCGGTGGGGTAAGGCGGTGGAATTATGTGAGTTGTGCCGAACAAACGGGTCTCACTGCTGGAGCGAACATTACGGGACGCAAGCGTCAGAAGTTCGAGTATTTACCGAGCTTCGACCTGCAATTTTTTGATCTGCATCTCCGCTTTCTCGGCGATTTCTCGAAACCGATCCTCCGCGCCAATCTTAGCGGCGAACGCGACAAAAAATCCTTTACCGCCCTTTACCAGCAGGGTGACAAGACTTACGCGGCCGTCCTCGTCAATCGACCGCCGGAAGAAGCCGATGCGATTGCCGCGCAAATTCGCGAATCGCACAAGGTAGCCTGAGCTTCGAGGAACATTTGCCGTGCGCTGTGGAGGGTTGTCCATGGCGCATACTCAAGCAAAATCATTTCGCCAACGGCGCGCGAGGCAGGTAGTTCCTACACGATGCCCATCGTCGTCCAGAAATATGGCGGAAGCAGCGTTGCCGATGCCGAACGTCTCAAACGCGTTGCCGAACGCGTCATGCTAACCAAAAAGCAAGGTCATGACGTCGTCGTGGTGGTTTCTGCGATGGGCGATACGACCGATGACCTTCTCGCGCGGGCCAAACAAGTTTCCCCAAATCCGGAGCGCCGTGAACTCGACATGCTTCTTTCCGCCGGCGAACGCATTTCCATGGCTTTGCTGTCTATGGCTATCAAGGAACTCGGCGGGGATGCGATCAGTTTTACCGGCAGTCAGTCCGGAATCATTACGAACGATCGCCATGTGGATGCCCGAATCATCGAAGTAAGACCTTTCCGTATTCAGGACGAATTGGCGCGTGGGCGTGTCGTCGTGGTCGCAGGTTATCAAGGTGTGTCGTACCGGAAAGAGGTCACGACGCTTGGCCGCGGCGGAAGCGACACTACTGCCATCGCCATGGCCGCCGCTCTCGGAGCGGAATGGTGTGAGATCTGTTCCGATGTGGATGGCGTGTATTCGGCTGATCCACGGGTCGTGCCAGATGCGAGACGTATTGGGGTCCTCTCTTATGAGGAAACGCAGGAAATGGCGGAGGCTGGCGCCCGCGTTTTGAATGCTCAGGCTGTCGAATTTGCGAAGGAAGCGGGAATCGCTATTTACGCACGGGCAACGAACGGTGCGCTGCCCGGCTCCGACCCGTCAGCTGACGGCACCGTCGTTCGCAAAAATGCTCCGCGTCTGCCGGGAACCGTTGCCGGAGTTGCGAGTGAAACGGATATTTTAGTTCTCAAAGCCACTGGCTGCAGCGACGAGCTTTTCGAAAAACTCGACGCCCTGTCCATTGCCGGAAAACAACTTCACTGGAGCCAAAACGCCCTCGGCGAAGAGGCCTTGCACATGGTTGTCTCTGAGGAAAACCTGCATCAAAGGGAAGAGTTCGACGATGCTCTGACCGAATTCGGCGGAAAGGTCAGCGTGGACGATTCGCTGGGAGCCGTGAGCATGATTGGGGCGGGCATCAATATCAGTTACAAAAACGTCCGTCTCGGCACGGCGGCCCTTCGGAATAAAGGAATTTCACCAGAGGGCCTCGCGACGTCGTCCTTCCGGATCACCTGGCTCATTCCGCGCCTGGCGATCCCGGAAGCCGTTCGCGAATTGTACCGGGCGTTTATTGGTTAATTTTACTTTGGTGATTACCGCATCTCCGTTGCTGGAGCAGGCTGAAAGCGGTGAGAACTATGGACGTTTGGGTTTACGCGCCGACGGAGACACGTCATGATGCACCGCGAGATGTCTAGTCGTCTTGTTGCCCTTGTTATTGCGTTCAGCCTTTTGGCCGCCGCGCACGCGGGCGACACCGGCGAGGAACGTAAGAACGTGCTTATCCTTTGCGGCGAGCGGCCGGATTTGCCGGCGGTGCGGGCGGTGATGGAAACATTCCGGGAACGCTTCGGTGCGGCTACGGCGCCGCGTGTGGAATGGTTCTCCGAGTATTTTGATTTCGCCCGGTTCCCGGCGGAGCAGCACGAGGCGAATCTTGTGCGCTATTTGAGCGAGCGTTACGCGGGGCGGCACATTGACCTGGTGCTGCCCCTTACGGGTTTCGCGCTCGATTTCGCGCTTCGGCATCGCGACCAATTGTTTCCGGGCGTGCCCATGGTGTTTATTGTCCTCGATCCGCGCGAAGTGAAGCCGGAGCGGTTGCCGGCGGATGTGACCGGCGTGACGGCGCATCTGGATTTCCAACGCACGGTGGATCTCGCGCTCCAGCTCCAGCCGCAGGCGCGCGAGATTGTGGCGGTGAGCGGTGCTTCGGCACTTGACGCAAGCCTGCTTGAACAAGGCGGGCGCGTGCTCGACGGCTACAAGGATCGCATCCCGTGGCGGGCAGTGGCCCAGCGCCCGCTGCGGGAGATGATCGAGGAAGTGCGACGGGTGCGCCCGGGCGACATCGTGCTGTTCATCTCGGCCATTCGCGACAGCGAGGGGCGTGCGCTGACGATTCCGGAGGTATCACGGGCGCTGGTGCGGGTATCGGCGGCACCGATCTACGGATTGTCGGGCACGGTGCTCGATACGGGCGCCGTCGGTGGAGCGTTGATTGATTTTCCCGCGCTTGGGCGGCAGGCGGCCGAGCTGGCGCTCAAAGTCTTGCGTGGCGCGCAGGTGCCCTACGGCACACCCGAGACGGACACGCGCAATCCGCTGATCGTGGACTGGCGCGCGCTGAAGAAATGGCAGCTGCCGGAGTCGCGCTTGCCAGCGGAGGCGATCGTGCGCTTCAAGCCGCCGTCACTCTGGAAACAGCACCCTGGGATAATCATCGGCGTCGTCGCGGTGATGGCGATGCAGTCGGCGCTCATCGCCCGGTTGCTAGTGAATCGCGCTAAGCGCCGTCGGGCGGTGCGCGCGCTCGCCGAGAGTGAGGAGCGCATGGCCCTCGCGGCGGATGCTGCGAATCTGGGCATGTGGGTGTGGGACGTCGCGGGCGAGGACGCGTGGATGACGGAGCAGGGGCGCGCGCTTTTTGGGTTTAAGCCGGACGCGCGCATTGACTATTCGGCGATCTTCGATCGCGTGCATCCCGAGGATCGCGAGGCGCGCGAAGCCGCGATCAAACGGGCACTGGAGACTCAAGGCAAATACGAAATGGAGTACCGCGTACAACTGCCGGACGGTGCGGTTCGCTGGATCGCCGCGCGGGGCCGCTCCGTCGGCAAGGCCAATGGCCGCGGCCAGAAACTTCTCGGTGTCTCGATGGACGTCACTGCTCAAAAGCAGGCGCAGGAGGCGTTGCGGGAAAGCGAAGCGCGCTTTCGCACGGTGGCCAACACGGCGCCGGTGATGATCTGGATGTCGGGGACGGACAAACGCTGCACTTTTTTCAATAAAGGCTGGCTCGACTTCACCGGCCGCGCGATGGAGCAGGAGCTGGGACACGGTTGGGCGGAGGGCGTGCATCGCGACGACTTCGACCGCTGTCTGGAGATCTATGCGCGCGCCTTTGAGGCGCGGAAGACCTTCGAGATGGAATACCGCTTGCGCCGAGCCGATGGCGAATACCGCTGGGTTCTCGACAATGGCACGCCGCGTTTTTCGTCCGATGGCGTATTCCTCGGATATATCGGTTCTTGCGTTGACATCACCGAGCGCAAGCAAGCGGAACTTGAGGTCGCGCGGCAGCGCAGTGAGCTCAGTCACCTTGCCCGCGTCGCACTCGTGGGTGAAATGGCCACGTCGCTCGCGCACGAGCTGAACCAGCCGCTTACCGCCATTGTCGCCAACGCGAGCGCGGCTCACCGCTTCCTCGCGCGCGGCAACATGAGCCCCGACGAATTTCGCGAGCTGCTCGTCGACATCGTGGCAGACGGTTGCCGCGCGGGCGAAGTCATTCGCGGCATCAAGGGAATGGTCCGCAAAGTTGAAAGCGAACGTCGCGCGCTCAACGTGAACGAAGTCGTCGCGGACGTGCTTCGGCTGGTGCGTGCCGATGCACTTGCCCACGGCTGCACGTTGACGACCAAGCTCGAGCCCACGCTGTCGCCGGTTCTCGGCGATGCTGTACAACTCCAGCAGGTGTTGTTGAACCTGATCATCAATGCCTTTGACGCCATGCGCAAAACCCCGAACGCCCCATGTCGCGTCGAGATTCAATCCCGCATGATCGATACCCACGCGATCGAAGTAGCGGTCCGCGACTTCGGTCCAGGACTGCCCGCGGATTCACCCAGCCGCGTCTTCGAGCGATTTTATTCCACGAAAGGTGACGGCATGGGAATGGGCCTCGCCATCGCGCGCTCGATCATCGAAGCGCACGCGGGAACTCTCGACGCGGAAAACGCGGAAGGCGGCGGTGCGCGGTTTTGGTTTCGTGTCCCGGCATACGTCACGACCCCAGCGGAGGTGCCCGTATGAGCACCTCCGACGCGCTCGTCTTCGTGGTGGATGACGATGCTTCGATCCGGAGAAGTCTCGTGCGATTTTTCCGCTCGGCCGGTTTGATGGCGGAAGCGTTCGAGTCGGCGCGTGCTTATCTCGATCGCCCACCTCCGGCCGGGCCATCGTGCCTCGTTCTCGATGTGCAGATGCCGGAGCTCAACGGGCTTGATCTCCAGCGCGCACTGATCGAAAGCGAGCGCGAAGAGCAGATCATCTTCCTCACCGGGAAGGGCGACATCCCGATGTGCGCGCGGGCGATGAAAGCCGGCGCAGTCGATTTCCTACCGAAGCCATTCAAGGATGACGAACTGCTCTCCGCGGTGGAGCGAGCGCTTGTCCGATCGAGAGAGCAGCGGTTGCGACGAACCGAACAATCCGAAGCCCGCACGCGGATCGCGACGCTGAGTCCGCGCGAGTATCAGGTCTTTGAGGGAGTGATCGCCGGCAAGCTCAACAAACAGATCGCCGCGGACCTGGGGACAGCGCTCAAAACGGTGAAAGTGCAGCGCGGACGAGTGATGGAAAAAATGGGCGTGGTATCGGTCGCGGAACTCGTGCGCCAGGCGCAGCAAGCGGGAGTAGCGCCGTCGTAGAACCAATGCCGTTAGTTCTACTTTTTGGTAGACCGTAGCTCTTCGTCCTCGTCCTTCGTTCTCGTGCTCGTCCTCGAAGAGCTGGCTATTGAGAACGAGAAAGCGCACGAGCACGAGGAGGAGAAAATCATCGTCAAATCGGTTTCGAGAAGCATTTACGAAAACGGAATTCCCGGTATTGGTCCTAGTACTCTGTCACTTCTGGAATGGCGGGTATGCTGTCCTTAATGGCGAAGCCATTGCAGCTACAGCAGCCGGGGGTTTGGTCCCGCGGAGCGGGAAGCCACACCCCCGGCTCGAAAGAGACGAATCGATCCCGAAAGGATCGCAACCAGCGGTTGTCTCACCAGGTGACCGGCAGCGATCCCTTGGGGATCGGGCCGATTTTCGCATTTTTATCCGGGGGTAATCGGCTCGTCCTCACTCAACCCCCGGCTGCTGTGGCTGTAATGGCTTCGCCATTGATCGAGGCAGAAAGCCGTCATCTCAGGCATGACAATGCACTAGGACGGCTTAGGACCAAGGTCCGATAGTTGCCGTGCCCGGTGCCCGTTACAGTTCGGTGACTTCGCCCGCGCCGTGCCCCCCGCTAGCAACATCATCTGTCTGCTCGACGACGAGCCTTCCGTGCTCAAAGCGCTCGGTCGGCTGCTGGCGTCCGAAGGTCTCCACGCGGAAAAATTTTCCGAACCCGCGCGGTTTCTCGACTATGCGCGGAATCATCCGGTGAAGCTGGCGGTGATCGACATCCGAATGCCGGGAATGACCGGGCTCGAAGTCATGGCCAAGCTGCGCGTGGTCTCGCCGGACGCACGGGTCATCATCATGACCGGCGAAAGCAATCCCGTCCATCAGAGCACTGCGATGGCGAGGGGAGCACGCGCGTTTTTTCTTAAGCCATTCGACGACGAAACCTTCCTGGCGGCGGTTCGCGACGCGCTTTCCAATCCCGGTTGAGCGGCTCGGCGGAAACCTTGGTATGGGACCAAGGTCCAATAGCGGGCTCGGGGAAGGTCTGATGAAATTCTGGGCGAAACTGGCCACGCCTTATTCTAATGAGCGCCGTCGTTCAATCGTCTGCAAACCCTGCGCCAGAGCCAATGCCAAACCGCGTGCAACATCCGCCGGCTTGGCGTTGGATGCGCGAACCGCTGCTGCATTTTCTGCTGCTCGGCGCGCTGATCTTTGTAGTGAACGGATGGCGCGAGCGACGGCGTCCAGCAGAGTCCGGAATCGCGCGGATTGAAGTTACGGCTGAGACCCTCGCTTGGCTGAGCGAAGGGTTTTCGCGCCAGTGGCACCGGGCGCCGGATGTGGAGGAGTTGCGCGGACTAGTGAACGATCATGTCCGCGAGGAGGTGCTGTATCGCGAAGCGCTCGCGCTAGGTCTGGATCGCAATGACACGATCGTGCGCCGGCGTCTGGCGCAGAAGATGGAGTTCCTCACCGACGATATTACGGGGGCCGCAACGCCGGATGATGCAGCGTTGCAACGCTTCTTTGCGGAGAATGCGGCGCACTACGCGAAGCCCGGACGGCTAAGTTTCCGGCACGTGTATTTCAACAAGGAAAAACGCGGTGCGGGCGTGGAGGCAGCGGCGCGGGAAGCGCTCGGGGCTCTGAAAAAGGGCGCGAGCGACGAAGCTCTCGGCGATCCGTTTTTGCACGGATTTGAATTTGCCGAACGGGAGTCCCCGGAAATCGCGGCGCTTTTCGGCAGCGAGTTTGCGGCGCAGATCGTCGTTGTAGCCGGGGACAGTAACCCCGGGGACAACGACGGCCACGGCCCGTCATCGGCCCATTGGCTCGGTCCGATTGCCTCGAGCTACGGGCTGCACCTTGTGCGCGTCGACGCGCGGGAGCAGCCTCGGCCGGTCACCCTGGATGAAGTGCGTGCGACCGTGGCCCGGGATTTCAGCGAAGAACGGCGACGCACGGCCAACCGCGAGGTCTTCGAGCGGCTTCGCGCGCGATATGAGATTGCCGTGGACGAAGCAGCGATCACCAAGGCCGCGGCACCGAGCAACAAGACTGCGCAACGATGAAACGCGCGCTCCCCATCGTACTGCTGCTGCTGCTCGTCGTGCTGAACGCCACGGCGCACGAGGTGCGGCCTGCGTTTCTCGAACTAACGGAGCGCGCACCCGGCGAATTCGATGTGCTTTGGAAAGTCCCGGCGCGCGGCGGGCTGCCCCTGGCCGGCGAGGAACTGCCGCACGCGCAGCCGGCTCTTTTGTCCAGCGATGCAGCCGCACCGCGGACGATGCCATGCGGCTGTCCGGTGCCGACGGCGGCGCAGCTCTCGCGCGGGGTGTTGCCGATTCATCCGTCGTTGCCAAAGAACGCGAAGATCATGCTGCCGCCGCGAACCGAGCGGTTGGAGGGCGCGGAAATCAAGCGGTGGACGATCGCGACGGGACCGCGCGGACTCGATGGCTGGGAGGTCGCCGTGCACGGCTTGCAGGCGACGATGGTGGATGTGCTGGTGCGGGTCGCCTTCGCGGATGGGCACGTGGTCACGCGGTTGTTGCGGCCGGACGCGCCGACTTTCGTTCTTCAAAATGCGGACACTGGGCCGGCGGCGAGCGGCTATTTCATGCTCGGCGTCAAACACATCCTGTTCGGCGTTGATCACCTGCTGTTTGTGCTCGCGCTGGTGCTCATCGTGCGCGGCGTCAAGCTGCTGGTGAAAACAATCACGGCATTCACCATCGCGCACAGCATCACGCTCGCGCTAGCCACGCTCGGCGCCGTGCATGTGCCGCCGGCGCCTGTCGAGGCGGTGATCGCCCTGAGTATCGTTTTCGTCGCCACGGAAATCGCAAAGCGCGATGGGGTCGCGGTTTACTGCCGCCGAGGGCGCTCGCAAAACGTCCCTCCCAGCTTCACCGAGCGCGCGCCGTGGCTGGTGGCGGGATCATTTGGGCTATTGCATGGGTTCGGCTTCGCGGGCGCGTTGAGCGAGGTAGGGTTGCCCGCGAACGACATCCCGCTCGCACTGCTGTGGTTCAATGTCGGCGTCGAAGCCGGCCAACTCGCCTTCGTCGCCGTGGTGCTCGGCGTCATCGGGCTCATTCGCCGCGTGAAATTCACTTTCCCACAATGGACGCGGCTGGCGCCGCCCTACGCCATCGGCTCGATCGCCATGTTTTGGGTCATCGAACGCACGACCGCCATCTGGTGAAGACCACTCTTTATGAAAACAAACACGAAGGATTTGAACAGGAGGACACTCCGTTTCCTCCCTTAACTCCTGTTCCAACATCATGAGAACCATCGCGCTCACCGCCGCCCTTACGGCGATGCTCACAGCGCCGCTGTTCGCGGCAGACGAACCCGTCGGCGCTGATGCCGGTCAGCTCACCAGTGAAAAGGCCGAGCGGGGTATGAAGAAACGGCCTTACTCGCCCTATGCCGATCGCCAGTTTCCCACACGCCCTTTCTTCGGCGACACCCATCTGCACACCGGCTTCTCCATGGACGCCGGTGCCTTTGGCTGCCGGCTGAATCCGCGCGACGCGTATCGCTTCGCCCGCGGCGAGCAAATCATGGCTTCCTCCGGCCAACCGGCGAAGCTGTCGCGCCCGCTCGACTTTCTCGTCGTCGCCGATCATTCGGACAACATGGGCTTTTTCCCCGACCTCTTTGCGGGCAAGCCCGAAGTGCTCGCCGATCCGACGGGCCGCAAGTGGTATGACCAGATCCAGGCCGGCAAAGGCGCCGAGACCGCTATCGAAATCATCGTCGCGTTCTCACACGGAACCTTCCCGAAGGACCTGATGTATTTCCCCGGCACCCGCGCCTATCGCGGCGCGTGGCAGGAGACAATCGACGCTGCGGAGCACTACAACGAGCCGGGGCGCTTCACCGCCTTCATTGGCTACGAATGGACCTCGAACACCGGCGGCAACAACCTCCATCGCAACGTCATCTTCCGCGACAACGGCGACAAGGCCAGCCAGGTCGAGCCGTTCACCGTCTATCCGCCTTTGGGCAGCGACAACCCGGTCGAGCTCTGGAAATGGATGGACGCCTACGAAAAAAAAACCGGCGGCAGCGTGCTAGCTATCGCGCACAATGGCAACCTGAGCAACGGCACCATGTTCGCCATTGTCGAGGCCTTCGGCAAAGCAATCGACCGCGACTATGCCGAGACACGCGCCAGGTGGGAGCGGCTCTACGAGGCGACGCAGACCAAGGGTGACGGCGAGACACATCCTTTCCTCTCGCCCAACGACGAGTTCGCCGACTTCGAGCGCTGGGACAAAGGCAACCTCGACGGTAGCGTCGCGAAGAAAAAAGAAATGCTTGAATTCGAGTATGCCCGCTCGGCGCTGAAACTCGGCCTCAAGCTTGAAGCGAAACTTGGCACGAACCCATTCAAGTTCGGCATGGTCGGCAGCACCGACGCGCACACCGGCCTCGCGAGCATCGAAGAGGACAATTTTTTCGGCAAGACCACCCCGCAAGAACCGAGTCCCGAACGCACCCAAGCCGCCTTCATCAACAACGAAAAGACCGGGGTGAAGGTTATGGACTGGGAAGTGTGCTCCGCGGGCTACGCCGCCGTCTGGGCCGAGGAAAATACCCGCGCTTCCATCTGGGACGCCATGCAGCGCAAGGAAACCTACGCTACGACCGGTTCGCGCCTCGTCGTGCGGTTCTTCGGCGGCTGGGATTTCGAAAAAGCTGATGCCGAGACGCGCAGCCCCGCGATCGCCGGCTACGCCAAAGGTGTTCCGATGGGCGGCGACCTGCACGCCGCACCCGCGGGCAAAGCACCCACCTTCCTGGTCGCGGCGATGAAAGACCCGCTCGGCGCTAACCTTGACCGTATCCAGGTCATCAAGGGCTGGATGGATGCGAAGGGCGAGTTACAGGAAAAAGTCTATGACGTGGTGTGGGGCGGCGGTCGAAAGCCCGACGCCAACGGCAAAATCCCGAGCGTCGGCAGTACCGTCGATCTCGAGAATGCCACGTGGACTAACACCATCGGCACACCCGAGCTGATCACCGTTTGGACAGATCCGGATTTCGACGCCAAGCAACGCGCCTTCTACTACGCCCGTGTCATCGAGATCCCCACGCCGCGCTGGACCACGTACGACGCCAAGCGCTTCGGCGTGAAATTGCTCCCCGGCACGCGCACCACCATTACCGAACGCGCCTACACGTCGCCCATCTGGTACTCGCCGGAGACGTGACGCTGCTTGCCTGAAGCGAGGACAACGAATCACGCAAGAATCGGTGAAATGAAAATCACATTTCAAGCGGCCATGAAACGATCACCTTTCAATCAAGCCAGCGCGACCGGATACGTGGCCATCGCCGAAAGGGCGTCGACGAAAGAGGAGTTCCCGACCGCGCCGCCGGAAAATCTGGTCGCGGACTCGGTCGTCTTTGCACCGACCGATCAGGAAGTGCCGCTGAACGATCGCTTTCAATGGTGGACCTACGTGACAAGGGCGAACTGGGTCATCCCGACTAGCATGAACCACATCGGCTTTCGCTGCGTCCTTTCTCCGGACCAGCGCGACACCAAAACCACGGAGAAACCAACCCCCAATAACACATGAAACAACACATCAAAACCGCATGGACATTCCTCGCCGTGATTGCGCTCGCCGTGATCGCCGCGGGCTGCGCCAGCACCCTCCCAAACGAAGAAAACATGACCGTCTCCGCCGGCTTCAAACCCATCACCCCAACTAAGCCGGACCAGCAAGCTATCCTCGCGAAGCTTCCTTCGTACAAAGTGACCCGCGTCGTATACGCCGGGAAGACCTACTACGTCCTGCCAGACCGGGCGAACAACAAGGCCTATGTCGGCGGGCCAAAGCAATATGCAGCCTACAAGCAGCTCCGCCTGGCCAAACAAATGAGCAACGACAACCTCGAGGCTGGCCAGCTAGGTCAGGGCGATTCCCAAAACATGGGCGACTGGAACGGCTGGGGTGTCTGGGATCCGACGGACTGGTATTGAGCCGCCATGCGTGGCCCTTCAATCGTGAAAACGCGCGGGCCGTCTCCCCCCCGAGGTGGCCCGCGAATGCACTAGCGAAGATTGAAGCCAGCTAGACCCAAGCCATTCATCACTCCCGCCAAAACCAAAGCCATTGCGGGTTCATGAGTTAAACAACCCACTAAAAAAACACACAAGGAACCCCCATGAAAACAGTAAGAAAGATCCTCCGTTGCGTAATCCTGGTCGCAGTCACGGAGGTAGGGCTCTCCGCCCACGCTGAAGTCCAAACCACTGGCACGCCCGGTTCGCCGGGCGCCACCACGACCATTGACGGAAAACAAATCCCGCCGCCCGATCCGAAGTTCGGCGGTATGATCAAAGACACCGCCGTCGATTCCAAACCGTATTGGCCGCCCACGGTGGTTCCGCCCAAAGGCGCACCCAATGTGCTCCTAATCATGACTGACGATCAGGGCTATGGCGTCACCAGCACCTTCGGCGGCGTGATCCCGACGCCGGCCATGGACCGGATCGCGAAGGCGGGATTGCGCTACACGCAGTTCCACTCCACCGCACTCTGCTCTCCCACGCGCGCAGCCCTCATCACCGGCCGCAATCACCACTCGTCCGGCTTTGGGGTCATCGCGGAACAGGCGACGGGCTACCCGGGTTATGATTCCATCATTGAAAAGAACTGCGCCACCATCGGCGAGATCCTGAAGGAGAATGGCTACGCCACCTCCTGGTTTGGCAAAAACCATAACACTCCGACCTATCAGTACAGCCTCGCTGGCCCCTTCGACCAATGGCCCAGCGGGATGGGTTTCCAATACTTCTACGGGTTCATGGGCGGCGAGACCAATCAGTGGCAGCCCTACCTCTTCCGCGATCATACCCCGGTTTCCCCGTGGGTTGGGAAGCCCGGCTACAACCTCACCACCGACATGGCGGACGAGGCGATCAGGTACATGACGGAATTGAATGCTGCTGCGCCGGAGAAGCCTTTCTTCCTCTACTACGTGCCTGGTGGGACGCACGCCCCACATCACCCGACGCCGGAATGGATCGCGAAAATGAAGGGCAAGTTCGACATGGGCTGGAACGACATGCGCGACCAGATTGTCGCCAACCAGAAGAAGCTCGGGGTCATCCCGCAGAATACGCAGCTCACGCCGTGGCCGGATATCCTGCCGAAGTGGGAGACTCTCAATGCTACGCAGAAGAAGGTCTACGCTCACCAGGCGGAGATATTTGGTGCTTATGTCGCGTATACCGACCATGAGATTGGCCGGGTCATCCAGGCCGTGGAAGACCTGGGCAAGCTCGATAACACCCTCATCATCTATATTAGTGGGGACAACGGCACCAGCGCCGAAGGCACCGCGATCGGGACGACCTTCGATCTTGCCGCCATCCAGAGCATCGAGATGCCCGTCGATCTTCAATTGAAGTTCTACGATGTCCTGGGCTCGGATCAGACTACGCCGCACATGTCAGTGGCGTGGTCATGGGCCTTCGATACGCCATTCAAATGGACCAAGCAGGTCGCGTCATACTTCGGCGGCACCCGGCAGGGCATGGCCATTTCCTGGCCCGGCCACATCGAGGACTTGGGCGGCATTCGCTCGCAGTTCCATCACATCATCGACATCGTCCCGACAATTCTCGAAGTCGCCGACGTGCAGGCTCCGACGACGGTGGATGGCATCGCCCAGAAACCGATCGAAGGCGTGAGCATGACTTACACATTCGACAGCGCGAACGCGAAGGCCGCCTCGAAGCGCGAGACACAGTATTTCGAGATGTTCGGCAACCGCGCGCTCTATCACGATGGCTGGGTCGCCGCCACGGTTCCTCCGCAACCCCCATGGCTCATGGGCATGGCCAAAATGCCCGACGTGCTTACCGGGTACAAATGGGAACTCTATAACATCGTCGAAGACTTCTCCGAGAATAACAACCTCGCGGCAAAGAACCCCGACAAGCTGAAGGAATTGCAGGGACTCTTCATGGATGAGGCCAGGAAATATCAGGTGCTCCCGCTGGATAATTCCATCCTCGAGCGCATCCTCACCCCGCGACCCAGCGCGGTCGCCGGTCGGACCGAGTTCACGTACTCGGGCGAAATATCCGGCCTGCCCGACGGCAGCGCCCCCAACCTGCTTTCCAAATCCTTCTCCATCACCGCCGAGGTGGAAGTTCCCGCGGCTGGCGGCGAGGGAATGCTTAACACCCTCGGTGGGCGTTTTGGTGGGTACGGCTTCTACCTGCTCAAGGGCAAGCCGGTCTTCACCTACAACCTCCTCGCTCTCGAGCGCTTTCGCTGGGAAGGTGCCGAGGCGCTCACCGCCGGCAAACACACCATCGTGTTTGACTTCAAATACGACGGGGCCGGCATGGCCAAGGGCGGCACCGGCGTCCTCTCCGTCGACGGCAAGGAAGTCGCCAAAAAGACGATCCCGCACACCGTTCCGGCCCTCTTCACCATCGACGAGTCCTTCGATGTGGGAATCGATACCCGCACCGGCGTGGATGACAGCGACTACCAGCCACCCTTCCGCTTCACCGGCAAGCTCGCCAAGCTGACCATCAAACTGGAGCCGCCGAAGATGACCGCCGATGAGGAAAAGCTCCTCAAAGAGAAAACGCAGACGGTCAGAAATGCGGGCCAGTGATCATCGCTTCGGTCGGGAAGATGACACAAAGACTTTCGCTGCGTCCGCTCTCCGGACCAGCGCGACAAAACAACCCTAGAGAAACCAACAAAAGAACCATGAAACACCTCCTAACTTTATTCAAATACCTCACCGCGCTCGCGCTCGTCGCGCTCGCCGCGGGCTGCGCCACCGAGCTTCAGGAAAAAGAGAACTTGGCCGTCTCCGCCGGCTTCAAAGTCATCACCCCGACCAAACCGGACCAGCAGGCCCTCCTCGCGAAGCTTCCAGCAGGCAAAGTGACCAGGATCACGTATGCCGGGAAGACCTACTACGTTCTGCCAGACCGGGCGAACAACCAGGCCTACGTCGGCGGGCCTAAGCAATACCAGGCCTATCAGCAGCTCCGCCTGGCCAATCAGCTGAGCAACGAGAACCTCGAGGCTGCCCAGTTGAACGAAGCCGCTGCCATGGGTTGGGGCGACTGGGGTGGCTGGGGCGGCGGTTGGGGCCCCGGCTGGTACTAAGCGGACTTGCACCAGACCTTCGATCGTGAAACGCGCGGGCCGCATCGTCGTATGCGGCCCGCGACTTCACCAGCGAACGAAACCTTTTCCCCGGTGCGGGGAAATGCAGACAGCAAAATCCGAAAGGACCCACTCAACATGAAACGAAAACTTATCACCAGCGGCTTGTCGCTGCTGACGGCTGCGGCGGCGCTGTTATGCCCCGTCGCTCCGGCACAGGCGCAGACCAAAAAACCGAATATCCTGTTCATCATGGGCGATGACATCGGCTGGATGCAGCCGAGCATTTACCATCGCGGCCTGATGGTCGGGGAAACTCCGAACATCGACCGCATCGGGCGTGAAGGCGGCATCTTCATGCATTACTACGCGGAATCCAGTTGCACTGCGGGGCGCACGGCATTCATCACCGGAATGCACCCGTACCGCGCGGGCATGGTCCTGCCGCAGTTGCCGGGTGCCATTTCCTATTTGCGACCCGGCACGCCAGCGCTCGCTCGGTTCCTCTTGAACCTCGGCTACTCGACTGGCGAGTTCGGCAAGAACCACCTCGGCGATCATCCGGATTCCCTGCCCACAGCGCACGGCTTCCAGGAGTTCTGGGGCTACCTCTATCACCTCGATGCGATGCAGCAGGTCAGCTTCCCGGACATCAACAGCAGCCCGACCGTGCAAGGCGTCGTGCCACCGATGAAGATGGTCCCCATTCCCGGCATTCCGCCGACCCCGGGTGAGATGGACCCCAAGGACGGCACCTGCATGGCGGCTCCGCGACCGATCCTTTGGATGAAATCGCCCGATGGCACGGCCAAGAACCAGATGGGCAAGGACGAAGGCCCGCTCACCCTCGAACGCTCCAAGACCGTGGACGAGGAAATCTCCGCGCATGTCGTGGACTGGCTCGATCGCAACGACCCTGAGAAGACGACTAAGCCCTTCTTCTGCTGGTACAATCCCGCCCGCATGCACATCACCACTGTGCTGTCGCAAAAGTATCTGGACATGATCGGCACCAAGGGCGGCAAAGACTGGGGTATCAACGAAGCCGGCATGAAGCAGATGGACGACAACATCGGCGTTGTCCTCAAGAAGCTCGAAGACATGGGTGAGCTCGACAACACCATCGTCGTCTTCACCACCGACAACGGTGCCGAGGTTCAAACCTTCCCCGACGGCGGCGTCACCCCGTTCAAAGCTGGGAAGCTGAGCACCTGGGAAGGCGGCATGCGCGTTCCCTGCGTCATCCGCTGGCCGGGCGTCATCAAGCCGGGCACCGTCTTCAAGGAGATGTTCGCCTCGCTGGACTGGCTGCCCACCTTCGTGGATATCGCCGGCGGGCCCAAGGGAGAGGAACTGAACAAGCAGATCATGGCGGGCAAGTATGAAGGCATCGTGAAGACCAAGCTCGATGGCTTCAACCAGCTCACCTACCTCACCGGCAAGTCGGAGAAATCGAATCGCGACACCTTCTTCTACTACCAGGGCCGCCTCCCCTCCGCCGTGCGCTACAAGAACTGGAAGTTCTACTACACCATGATGGGCTCCATGGGCACCGATGCTCTCAATGCACCCACGACGTTCCATTGGACTCAGATCCAGAACATCATGCGCGATCCGTTCGAGAATAATGTCGGGGCAGAGCAGAAGGGCGCACTATCGACCGGCGGCGCCCTGGCCGCCCCGAGCACGGCGTACCTATATGACTGGAACCTCCTGCCCATCGGCCAGCTCCTCTGGGAGAAGGAACTCATGTCTTACATCGAGTTCCCGCCGCTCCAGTTGGCCGCGAGCTACAACCTCGAACAGGTGCTCGAGCAGGTGCGGGAGATGGGCAAGAACCACCCGAGCCAATAACCGGCCATCAGCCTTGGAATGACAACCACGGCGGGCGGTCCGCCATTGTCTCTCATCAAATCATCCTTCGATCGTGAAATGCGCGGGCTGTCTCCCACGAGGCGGCCCGCGACTTCACCAGCGAATGAAACCCTTTCCCCGGTGTGGGGAAATGCAAAAGCAGAAGCAAGAACCGAAAACTGAAAGAACCACCAAGCATGAAACGAAATCTGATCACCAGCGGATTGCTAACCGCTGCGGCAGCGCTCTTGTGCGCCGTCGCTCCGGCGCAGGCGCAGACCAAGAAACCTAACATCGTCTTTATCATGGGCGATGACATCGGCATCTGGAACATCGGCGCCTACCACCGCGGCATGATGGCAGGGCGAACGCCGAACCTCGATAAGCTCGCCAAAGAGGGCATGTTGTTCACCGACTACTACGCCGAGGCAAGTTGCACGGCGGGCCGGGCGAACTTCATCACCGGCGAATTGCCCATTCGCACCGGCATGACCACAGTCGGCCAGGCGGGCGCGCCCACCGGTCTGCCTGCCGAGGCATGCACCATCGCCACCGCGCTCAAAGCACAGGGCTACGCGACCGGCCAGTTCGGGAAAAACCATCTCGGCGATCGCAATGAGTTCCTTCCGACCGTTCACGGCTTCGATGAGTTCTTCGGCTACCTGTATCACCTCGATGCGATGGAAGACCCCGCGCATCCGAACTACCCGCAGGATCTGCTCGATAAAGTCGGCCCGCGCAACATGGTCCACTCCTGGGCCACCGATGTGGATGATCCGACCGAGATGCCGCGCTGGGGCAAGATCGGCAAACAGAAGATCGAGGACGCGGGCACGCTTTATCCCGAACGGATGGAGACCGTGGACGATGAAATCCGTGATCTCGCGTTGAATTTCATCGAGAAGGCCAAAAAGGACGGCAAGCCGTTCTTCTGCTGGCTCAACCCGACCCGTATGCACATCGTCACGCATCTCTCCCCCAAATGGGAGGCGACGCGCAACTCGGAGAATGGCTGGTCGGAACAGGAAGCCGGCATGGCCCAGCTCGATAACGACATCGGTCTGGTGCTGCAGAAGCTGAAGGACATGGGCGAGGACGACAACACTATCGTTGTCTTCACCACCGACAACGGCACCGAACTCTTCACCTGGCCCGATGGCGGCACGACGCCATTCGCGCAGTGCAAAGGGACGATCATGGAAGGCGGCTTCCGCGTGCCGTGCATCCTGCGCTGGCCCGGCAAAGTGCCGGCGGACACCGTGCAGAACGGTCTCTTCTCCGGCCTCGATTGGTTCCCCACCTTCCTCGCCGCAGCCGGCAATACGACCATTACGGACGACCTGCTCAAGGGTGTGAAAATCGGCGACCGGACTTACAAGAACCATCTGGACGGCTACAACCAAATGGACCTGATCACCGGCAAAGGCCCGTCCAACCGTCACGAAATCTTCTACCTCGGAGAAAGCTCCG
The DNA here is from genome assembly GCA_036524675.1 of Chthoniobacterales bacterium. Lineage (GTDB taxonomy): Bacteria > Verrucomicrobiota > Verrucomicrobiia > Chthoniobacterales > DASVRZ01 > DATDAW01. Next base: position 23,548 of record DATDBU010000147.1, read on the forward strand.
TCGGGGCGGTGCGCATTGACGACTACAAGTTTCGCTTCATCGACCAGCCCCAAGGCTGGCTGGGCGAAAAGACCCATGTTGACGTGCCTTACATCACCAACCTGCGCCTTGATCCGTTCGAGCGCATGGGCTGGCCAAACAACGGGACCAAAGAAGGGGCACAGCAATACTTCGACTGGTTCAAGTTCCAATTCTGGCGCTTTGTGTTCGTCCAGCAAGTGATGGGCAAGGAACTCCAGACCTTCCTTGATTACCCGCCGATGCAGCGGGGTGCGAGTTTCAACCTCGACGCCGTGAAAGCCGAGATGGCGAAAAGGATGGCCCAGGCGGAGGCAGCCAGCAAAGGCCCCGGCCAGTAACCGCAATGACCGTCAGGCAGGCGGCTCGCAAGGGTCGCCTGCCTTTTCATCGAATCATTCGATCCCTTCGATCGTGAAAACGCGCGGGCCGCCTCCCACAGGGCGGCCCCGCGAATTCACCAGCGAACCCAACCTTTCCACTTACCCCATGAAATCAACCTCCGTCTGCCTCATCGCCACCCTCCTTGCCAGCAGCGTGCCACTGCCCGCGCAGGTGCAACCGCCACCAGCCACTACCACCGCCACCGTCTCCGCCACGGCGGTCCCGGAGGTTCCCTTCGAGCCCTTGCCGACGCTCAATGCCGGCACGATTCTTCAGCCGCAGTATTTATCGGGCGCGAACTTCACCGTGCGCAACGCCGTGCCGACTTATTCCGGCTCGAACCAATACACGATCGACTCCGACTTCGGGGTGTTCACCGCCAGTGGCAACCAGATGCTCCTGCGCCGGGTCGCGGAGATCAACGGGATCGCCAAACTGCAGGCTCTTTCGCAGACCGATGAGTTTGCCCAGGCCGCGGCGCAGGCGGTGGCCACTCCATTGAATGTGGCGCAGGATCTGGTCACCGATCCCGTGGACACCATTTCCAGCGTCCCGCGCGGCATCTGGGGTTTCCTGAATCGAGCCGGAGACGCGGTCAAGCAGGCGACCGAGGGCCAGGGCGGGGGCCTCGGGAGCGGCAACGCCGTGGCGAACATGAGCGGTTTTTCCAAGACTAAACGCGACCTCGCGCTCAAGCTCGGCGTCGATCCCTACTGCAACAACGAAGCCTTCCAGCGCGAACTAAACAAGGTCGCGTGGCCGGCCTTCCTCGGAAAATTCACCGTGGACCTCGGCATGGCCGCGGTGACGGGCGGGGCCGGCACCGCACTCTCCGTCGCCAACTGGACGGCGACCTTGCAGGATTCGCTCCGCGACAAGAGCCCGACGGATCTGCGGCAGATGAATTTCAACCTGCTGACGAACAACATGGGCGCGGCCGGCGCCGATGCCGACGCCTTCCTCAACAACGGCGCGATCTCCCCGACGACCCAGACCCTCATCGTCGCCGCGCTCGCCCAACTCGGAAATATCCCCGGCCAGGCTGCGTTCATCCGTCAGGCCGCGGGCAGCCAGAACGAACACGATGCCCTCGCCTTTCAGCAGAGCGCGCAGATCATAGCCAACCTGAACAACACCGCGCCCGTCGCCCGCATCACCCATTTCGAGGGCCTCACTGTCTGTCAGACCAATGACGGCACCGTGGTCGTCCCCATCCAGTGGGATTATGTGGCGTGGACGCCGGGGGTCGCGAAATTCGTCACCGCACTCAAGGCCCGGAAATTCTCCACCCCGCCAACTGCTTACACGCTCATGATCAATGGTGTGGCGTCGCCTGCTGCGACGCAGGCGCTCGGGGGACTCGGCGTGAATCTGGTGACCAAGGCGCTGCCTGGTCCACTGCAGTGAGGCATTTGCCAAAAGCGATGATGCCGCCCGTGAATTTCCCAACCAAGTCAAACCAAACCGACCCCATGAAATCTATCCGTAGCACACTAGCCGTGCTGGCGATTGCCTTCGCCGGCTTCACTACCACCACCTACGCGCAGGATCCGCTCCCCTCGTGGAACGACGGCCCGGCGAAGAAATCCATCACGAGCTTCGT
>DATDBU010000148.1:0-6933 GCA_036524675.1 Chthoniobacterales bacterium
GATCACGACGAAGGCCATGATGATTAGAAGGATGATGATGGACGCTGCGGAACCAGTTCCTGCGTCCAGGTAGTCGATAAGTTGCTGGCGGTTGTACACAGCCATCGTTGCCATGTCTCCCTGGCCGCCGACCATTACGAAAAAGATGTCGAAGACACGCAGCGCGTCCAAAGTTCGGAAAATAACCGCGACCAAAAGCGTGGGCATAAGCAGCGGCAATGTAATCCTGAAGAACTTCTTGATACCCGTGGCTCCGTCGATTTCCGCGGCTTCATAGAGTTCCGACGAGATGAGGCCGAGGCCAGCTAGCAGGAGCAACGCCATGAAAGGAGTAGTCTTCCAGACGTCAACGGCGATGATAACAGGAAGTGCCGTCGCGGGTGTTGCAAGCCACGCGATCTTTTCCGGGATGATGTGCAAATTGGTTAGGATAATATTTGCGACGCCATAAATGTCGTTGAACATCCATTTCCAGATCTGCGACGACACAACGGTGGGAATTGCCCAGGGAATCAACATGGCGATTCGAAGGAGTGTCCGTCCCTTGAACTTGGAATTGGCCACCAGAGCGATGATCAAACCGAGAACGACTTCGATGCTCACCGAGAAGAACGCGAAAATGAGCGTGTTTGAGACGGAATGCCAGAAGTCGGGATCGGAAAAGATAAACGCATAATTTGCGATTCCAACGAAGCGCGGCGGCGTGACTCCGTCCAGACGGTACTCCATGAAGGAGTATGCGATAACCTGGAAAAGAGGATAGCCGATGACGAGAGCAACCACGAAGACTGCTGGCAGGATGAGCCACCAGGCAAGTTTCTTCTGATGAGCCAATAAATCAGGAGTGCGAGGTCGTTTCCCGAAACGAGCGCCAGGACGAAGGTCAGGCTGGGCTTGATAGTCCGACAATTGAGGAGTTTGAGCCACGGTAAAAGTGGGTTAGAGGTTTGGGCTTTTCTTATTTCACAGCGCGTTTGGCAACGCGCTCGACCTGCTGGATGGCGCTTTCTGGAGTCGACCCGCCAGAGAGCGTCTTGTTCACGTTCTGAAAGAACGCAGTGGACACGAGATTGTAGTTCGCGGCAGTGATGGTCGACGGGCGAGCCACCGCATTTTCGAGAACCAGCTCGACGCTGCTGAACCAGGGATTTTTGGCGAGGACATCCGGATCGGAATATAGGGCGCGTAGAGTAGGAAGCATGCTCAGCTGCACCGCTTGTTCCTTCTGCAATTCGGGCGAGGTGAGGTATTTAACCAGCTCAGCGGCGGCGTCCGGGTGTTTGGAATATTTGGAAACCATCAGCTGCCAGCCGCCGAGAGTAGCCGCATGTACACCGTTTTCGCCACCCTTTGGCAGGACGGTCACGGCAAACTTTCCAGAGATAGTACTCTTCGGGTCCGCGCCAAGAGCATAGGCATAGGGCCAGTTGCGCATGAAAGCTGCGTTGCCGCTCTGCCAGACGTTTCGGGCTTCTTCCTCTCCGTAGGTAGTAACGCCTTTGGGGGAAATCGTTCCGACCCAGTTTTTGGCTATCGCCAGTGCTTTGATGGCATTCGGACTGTTAATGGTAATCTTTTTGTCGGAATCGATGATTGTGCCGCCGCCATAACTGTAAATCCACTCGAGGGCATTGCAGGATACGCTTTCACTGGCTTTTCCTTGGAAAACGAAGCCTTTGAAGTCCGGTTTGCCATCCTTGAGTTCGCCGTCCTGGATTGTCTTGGCTTGCGTTGTCAATTCTTCCCAGGTCTTTGGCGGTTCTTTAAAGCCGTATTTGGTCAATAGATCGGTGCGGTAGTATAACATGCCCGCATCGGTATAGAAGGGCATGGCGACGAGCTGGCCATTAACTGTGTTGTTTGCCACAATACGTGGGAAATGCGCGCTTATTTCAGTTTCGGTGACGTACTTCTTTAGATCCACTGCATGGGGTGCTGCGATGCCGGGCCAGATCACGTCAATCATGTAAACGTCGACGTCGGGGCTTTTCGCTGCCCAGTATTGTTGGAACTGCTGGAGGGCTTGAGTGGAATCCGTGGGAGAACTGATGTACTCGAGCTTGTTACCTGTGGATTTGGCCCACGCTTCGGCTTTCGCCCGCGTCCATCGACCTCCTTCGCCACCGTCGGATCCGGCGGCGAGACGAAGTGTGATTCCCTCTGCCAGGGCGGCGGGGGTGAGTGCCAGTACTAATAGCGCGGGCGCAAGCCGGCGAAATACATGTTTCCCGAGGAGTGTTCTGAATGGTTTCATGGATGGTTATGCTAAGGGAGCTAACAGAGGTAAGCAGCCCCGTGCGTCGGGACCGCTGGTTGACGTGGAAGGAGAGATTCTTCAACTTCGTCCCGCGAGGGACGTGTTTAAAATGGAGGTCGCGCTGCGCTGCTTGGGTAGGGACCTAGAGTTAACAACAGAGGCGCCGGCATGGCTGGGTAAAATGCGGCCGAAAACATTTCCGTTTTGCCAGGGGAACGAATGCTGGCTGTCACGCCGAATGAATGAATGGAATGCGCTGGAGTAATTGGGGGCGGATCGCATTGGAGGGTGATTTCTGGAAAGGTTAAGCCAATCGGAATCTCTTGATGCTTAAAGAAAATCGATCCACGCTGATGCGTCAACAGAAAATCTTGATCCATAAAGAAAATTTTGCTATGGTCCTGGAAATGAGACCAAGTTTAAAGGCGCGGGGTACCCTGATGGACGTTGCCAAGGCGGTCGGTGTTTCGCACACGACGGTCTCGAATGCCTTTAACCGCCCCGATCAGCTCTCGCCTGAGCTCCGGGAAAAGATCATCGCTGCAGCGCGTGCCATGAAATATTCCGGACCGAATCCGGCGGCGCGGATGTTGCGCACCGGTTTCGCTAAAACCATTGGCATGGTATGGTCGGACACACTGTATCGAGCATTTGAGGATCCAGCTGCTTCGGCATTTCTGGGTGGGGTTGCTCAAGCGTGTGCAGAGCGCGGTCTCGGACTACTTCTCGTGCAGGGGCAGGAAACGTCTTCCAGCATCATTCAAACCGCTGCTGTCGATGGCTTTATCCTCTATTCGGTGCCCAAAGATGACGAGACTCTCAAGGCAGCCCTGGGCCGTGGCTTGCCGATGGTTGCAATCGATCAAATTGTGCGACCCAAAATTCCGGTTATCGGGATTGATGATCGGACGGCCGCACGCGCTTGTGCCCAGCATCTGAAAGATCTCGGACATCAACGATTTGCGATCGTGACCTTTGGTCTGAATATTGATGGGTTTACTGGGTTTGTTGATGAACGCCGGTTGACGAAGTGCCGCTTCACGCATGTGCGTGACCGGATTGCAGGCTATTTGGATGTGATTAGGGGCGAAGGATTGCCCGTAAAGATTTGGGAGTGTCTTTCCAGTACGGAAGAGGACGGGAGGATCGCGGCGGAGCATCTATTCGAGGATGGCCTTCGCCCGACCGCCATTTTGGCAGCCAGCGACCGCTTGGCGATTGGCGTGATCGAAGCCGCGCGTCGACACCGGATTCGCGTGCCGCATGATCTTTCTGTTGTCGGCTTCGACGACATTCCGGCGGCGAAACTGGTGACGCCGCACCTGACGACCGTGCACCAGCCATTCGCTGAGAAGGGGCGCATGGCTGTGTCGGCGCTGTTGGATGAAAAGGCGCCGCTTCGACGCGAGCTGCCGGCCACGCTTGAAATTCGTCGCTCCACGGCAAGCCCGCCCTCGAACAAGTAGGTTGCCGATATTCGCAGCAGAATGGAATGGTAGTGGAGGATCCCGGTCGAAAATTTTCCCATTTCCTCGGTGACGTTTCGGGATAACTTCCACACCCCGTGTCTCAGAAAAATTCATCATCCAAAGCTGCAGCCAACGCCATTTCGCCCACCCGTTCGGAGGACTTCCCGGAGTGGTACCAACAGGTCGTGCGTGCGGCACAGCTCGCTGAAAACTCAGAAGTTCGCGGAGCGATGGTCATTCGTCCGTGGGGTTACGGCATTTGGGAAAACATGCAGGCTGCTTTGAATGGGATGTTTAAGGCGACGGGACACCAGAACGCCTATTTTCCTTTGTTCATTCCTTTGAGTTACCTGGAGAAGGAGGCTGCGCACGTCGAGGGTTTTGCGAAGGAATGCGCGGTGGTCACCCATCACCGGCTCGAGGCGGACGCGGAGGGACGTTTAAGACCTGCGGCACCTTTGACGGAGCCGCTGGTTGTGAGGCCTACGTCGGAAACCATCATCGGAGCGACGTATGCCCGCTGGGTGCAATCCTATCGGGACCTGCCGATTTTGATCAATCAGTGGGCCAATGTCGTTCGCTGGGAGATGCGGCCACGTTTGTTCCTGCGCACTACGGAATTTCTCTGGCAGGAAGGGCATACCGTGCACGAAACGGCCGCTGAAGCGCTCGAGGAAACCGAAAAAATGCTGGGCGTTTACGAGACGTTTGCCCGGGAATGGCTGGCGGTGCCGGTGTTCCCTGGAGAGAAGTCGGCCTCGGAACGTTTTCCGGGTGCGGAACAGACGTTTACGATCGAAGCCATGGTGCAGGACCGGAAAGCCATTCAGGCCGGCACGTCGCATTTCCTGGGGCAGAACTTTTCCAAGGCGTCGGGAATCAAGTTCCAAACACGTGAAGGCGGCGAAGAATTTGGCTGGACGACGAGTTGGGGCCTCAGCACGCGGATGATCGGGACGGTGGTCATGGCGCATGGCGATGATGACGGCGCGATTCTACCGCCGCGTATTGCGCCCGTGCATGTCGTGATATTGCCGATCTCTCCGAAAGAGGAAACCCGCGCAGAAGTCTTCGCCGCCTGCGAAAAACTGGCCACGACGCTACGCGCGCAAACGTACGCGGGCGAACCTGTCCGTGTGGAAGTCGACAAACGTGATCTCGGCGGCGGCGTAAAGAGCTGGGAATGGATCAAAAAAGGCGTGCCGATCCGAATCGAGATCGGTCCGCGCGACCTGGCGCAAGGGACCGCGGCTGTGAGTCGGCGTGATCAAGGCGTGAAGGAAAAGGCATTCCTGCCGTTGGCAGAGATTGTTTCTGGAATTGGAGATAGCCTTGCCTCGATTCAGTCAAACCTCTATACCCGCGCGAAAGCTTTCCGCGATGCCAATACGAAGGTGATCGATAGCAAGGAAGCGTTCTACGACTTCTTCAAAGGCGAGGGGACCGAGACTGGCGGATTTGCCCTGGCACATTGGAATGGCTCGGCGGAGATCGAGGCAAAAATCAAGGAAGACCTGAAAGTCACCATTCGATGCATACCTTTCGCCCGTGACGGCTTCGTGGCTGAACCAGGTACTTGTATTTTCAGCGGAGAACCGAGTAAGCAGCGGGTGATTTTTGCGAAGTCATATTAGGCGCATATAGAAATGCGAAAGTCATTGGTCTTTTTGCCAAGAGGCTGATAAAACCTCCGGGTGGAGGTAGTCAGCCGTGCAAGAAGTTAATTCCCCGTTGCGTGATGAGTCGGATCCGGAGCGTTTAACAGCGAGCTCGCCACCCGCGCAGCTGTCCCGGGTGTTTGCGTTTCCTGATCTATTTCCCCAGAAATGGCTGAACCCGCTGATGTTACTGCTGCTGGCCACATTGCCGCAGCTTATCCTGACCCTGCTGAATTGGAAAGATGGGAGTCTCATATGGAACGAGATGGATGTTTCGCAACGGACTCACGGGCTGATACTATTCTCTTTCCAAATCGCGTTGCTCGCTGGCAGCGCCATTACGGGCATTGTGTTGCGAATCCTGCGACGTAGGATTTCACCGGGTGTTGCGGGTGTGCTTTTGGTGGTTCCTTCTATCTATTTGGCCGCGTTCGTTGTCCAAGGACAGCAAATCATTCCGGCGGGCATTCCACAGTGGATGCTCCCCTCGGATCAGCTCCTGTTTCACCAGTTTGCGCTAACAATGCCGACGGTCTTTTTTGGACTGCTTCGGCTGGTTTTGCTGCCGACGGCCTTGGAGGCGCGGACGGATTTTTTTATGGCAGCCGGAGTTTTCCTGGCGGCCGTGTTCGGCTGGCTGCCGGCAATGGCGGTGATCATTGGATTGCTCCCGGAGCCAGTTGCCGCTTTTCTAATGGCGATCACTTTGTTCGTGGCAATGGCTCTCTGCCTTGGAGCAATGCTTCGATTTACGGCGTGTGTGTATCACGCCAAACGAGGCACGAGCATCAGAAGCATTTCGCTAATTGCTTTGATGCTCGGATTGATCTTGCCGGCTGCGGGAATGGCACTGAACGCGGCGATTCCATTTCCCGCGAGTTTTCAAACGCCCGGTGTTTATGGCGTGCTTCTAGCAAATGCCGTGTTCTTGATGCTGCCAGCGGTTCGGAATCCGTGGCTTCACCGGTTCATCTGGCTTGGACAATGCGCGACATTTCCATTTACGTTGTATTTCTTCTTAGCTTTTGTGTCGGTACTTCCTGTGGCGCCTTTAGCGATGTTCGCTTGTGGAGCAGGCATATTGATACTCGTGCCGCCAGCGCTGTTTGTGTTCCACACGTCGCGAATTGCCGATGGTTTTTGCGAAGAAATTCGCGATGGACGGCGCATCGTCCCCGCCGCTTTGGGCGTGTGTGCGTGCCTGATTTTGCCAGCGTGGATCACAGGCCAGGCGATGGTCGATCGCCAGCAGCTCCAAGCGGCAATTAGATATTTTTATTCGCCGGAGTTTTCGCAGAATGCTCGTTTTGACGGAAATCCCATCCGCGTGCGTCGGACATTAGTGAAGCTTCGAGATCAAAAGCTGGGCGCGCAATTGCCATTTATCTCCGAGTTTTACAACTGGATGGGGCGGTGTCGGAAATTTTGTGTTTTGGGTCGGGTTGTTAGTATTTGATTTTTGGCTGTGATTTCAAATTGGCGCGGCAGCGGCCTGTCGTTCTCCCCAAACCGCGGGTCCAGGGGCGCGTAGCCCCGGGTTGTCCTTTTT
>DATDBU010000149.1:0-6153 GCA_036524675.1 Chthoniobacterales bacterium
GGACACCGAGTATATTGACCCGTCTCTCACAGTCGATCTCTTCGGGCGCATTGCGGACGCCTCATCGAAGGAGGTTTATTGGGCTGTCGAGACTTACAAGCGCCAACACGAATGACCGCAACGCCTCCATGCGCTGCAGGCGAACGGCTCCGGCTGTGTCACGGCGGCTGCTTCCGGCCTCCGCCTTTTCCCCACCGTGCAGCCGCCGCGCCAGCCTCCGCCGTCGCTGAGCTTGTGGTCGCTGGGCGTCACACGCATATACCGTCTTGTTCCCGCAGCCTTCTCACTCCACCTTGTAGCCATGATGCGTGCCATCAATCTTGCAGAAAAGCTCGCTTCCTTCACAGGGCATTGGCAGCCGCGGGTCGTCGGTCAGTTCAATGGCCACGATCTCATGGTTGTCAAAGTCAAGGGTGAGTTCGTCTGGTACACGCACGACAACACAGATGACTTCTTTCTCGTCCTCAGCGGGCGCATCACCATTCGCATGCGCGGAGGTGATGTCTCGCTTGGTCCCGGCGAGCTGTTTGTCGTTCCTAAGGGAACGGAGCATTGCCCCGTCGCCGATGAAGAAGCTCATTTGCTGCTCATCGAACCAACGGGTACGCCAAACACCGGCAATGCCGCAACGGCCGCTCCCCGTCGCGTCCTATAGGCATAGACGCCCAACCCTTCGTTGCACTGACTCGCTACAGCCGCCCTCGGCGGCTTCCGCGAGCGGGTAAACTCAAACGTTAGACTCTTCTAGCCGCACGCCATGAACGGACGCTATTTGATTCTTGCAGCAGTAGTCGTGGCTTTCGCCGCCGTCGTCTGGCTCATGGACCCGTTTCTTCTCTTCATTCTCGGTGTTGCACCACTTCTTTGGATCGGACTTCCAGCTTCGCTTTTCGCTGGCATTCTCTTGCTCGTCGCCATCCGCACCGGGCGCTCGCGCCGTCCGGCGTTGATTATACTTTCCGTAGTTGCGGCATTCGGCTGTTTTGTCGGGCTTGCCATTCCCACCAACCATTTCATTCAGCAGCGCGCCGTCGCCGCAGCCAAGGAGTATCCAGCGCGAGTCGCGCCACTACTTGAGGCTTACCGCCAGGATCACGGCTCTTACCCAACCAGCCTCGATCAGCTTCCCGCCAAGCCCGTTGTCCCCCGCCTTCTTCGCAGCTCCTACGGCTATCGCTCAGATGGTAGCAGCTACTCGTTCTGCTTTGGACAGCCCGGCGGTCTTATTGACACTTGGGACTACGATAGCGAGACACAGACATGGCATCTTTCCACCTGAACTGCCAATCGAACGAAGCGCCTCCTGAATAACTGTTTTGCAAGTGGTTAGACGAGAACGAGTTGATCGACCCCAATTTTGCGTACGATAGTCCGCACGGGCCGCAGTCTCTCTTGGTGAGGGAGAAGCTCGACACGCTCCACGCAGACATCGGGAATAGGAAGACCTCATGCTTTTCAACCTGCTTCGCCCGATCCATGACCATTGGATGCCGTGGACGATGTTGCCAGCGGTTTCATCGAAACCGCCTTGCCAATGCTTTTGGTAGGGACGTTTCGACGAAACGTCCAGTCTTCAGCTTCACCACGGATCTGATGGGATCGCACTGCAAAAAATGCATGCTCTTGAAGATCGCGTTCATCCTTTACCCGATCCTGCTGCCCTCGCATAGATGTCCCGCAAGAGATTGCTCAACGAAAAAGTCATCCGGCTGTTTGTTTATTCTCACAACAATGGGTGGCTATCTTCAGTTCTCTTCGATGGTCCGGCCCTATCCTGTCTGCCGCAAAATTGCCGGATAGCACAGTGCCAAATTCTGTCCTTCCGCACTCACAAAAAACGCTATTTTGACGTCATGTCTCTCCAAATCGCCGCAATAGTGCGGCAATATCACACCGCAAATATCCGGTCGAATATCTGTTAGGCACAGAAAGCAGACCGCGCTCTTCGCGCGAAGAACAGCAAAGGCAATTGCGCTTCACCGCGCAATCGGGCTCAGAGCCCGAATCCAGAAAGATCGGCTTCGCCTCAAAAATCCCCCGCTGCTCAAGCCTTACCTCCTTGCAGATATCGAGTTGAGTGTATTTCCACCATATCGTGAAGACCATATTGTTAACTCTCACTTTAGTTACGGCTCTGACATTTACCGCTCACGCAAGCACGGCGCGTTTTCTCAGCGATGGCACACTCGTTATTTCTGACGGAAGTCGTCGCATTCGGCTTTCGCGGAAGCCTATATCAAGTGGCTACATATCGTTGACGGTAAGGTGTCAAACAGCACCGAATTTCTGTTCGCATCCTGGCGCCTCGATCGTATTCGACTCTTTGTTGGCTGGCGTGGCTCGATTTTCACTGTAATCACTGAGGCCTCTCGAACAGATCGACTTGATCCCAATGAGAAGGATGTATGGCAGGACATCACTTATACTTTTGATTCATCCCATCCGGAGAACGGAATTAAGAAAGAAAAGGGCACTCCACACAAATAAAGTAGCTAAACCGCACTGATCAATTCACACTTTAAACTCTATATTTAAACAGCGTTAAGCGCTTTCACTCTATCACCCAATGAAACTTCCATTTCTTGAATCATCCGATAAGGCATTTTTCTCGCAAGTAGCCAATTCGGATTTACGCCAAGTAGAGATTTCACGACTTTCGAGGATTCGCCGGAACCTCTTTTTGGTCGCCGCTTTCTTATTCTTTCTCGGTATCGCCAGCACCCTTTTTTACCGAGGCAACGGCACCCCGTTCCCATGGATTATCTTTCTTCTGGAGGTTTTGGCGTTTTACGATGCTCAAAATAGACTTCGACTGCTACAACTTGCAGAGCGGATCCAATCAGGTAGGTGAAAACCTTTACGACACCGACCAAGCGCCTAGCCAGGCTCTGCAGACATGTAGTTAGGTCAATAGATTCAAACTTTGAAGAAAGACATCTGCATCCTTCTATTGCGGACTCCGCCGAAAATTGTGAATAACTTTATTGTGCCTTCAGACCAGCAATATTGGGCGTTAGGCGCATGAAGCACGTCTCCCGTGAATATTGAACGTCCAGAACTCGGCGGTGAAAGTTATCGGCGCATTCTCGCCGTTTGTCCGCGCGACGCCCGATTCTATCGTTTGAGCGAGGGCGCGTGCCTCATCGCGGGGGTCGGCACCGTCATTGCTTTTGGTGTCGCGCTGTTCCAGCTGCTCTCCGACTGGCTGCACGATTCTATACGCACTTGACCCGATTACGCTCGGTTGCTCGCTTTGTTGCCGATGCCTTTTCTTGTTCTCCTTACCTTCAGCATCTGCGTGCATCGCCGGATAGCCCGGCATTACAACGGGCTGTAGATTTCTCGAGCATCCCGAGTAACGAAGCCGAACAAGTCTCCCCGAACAGTGCAAGCGACCACTTACGCCAACGGCCCACTGCCTCACTTTCTCGCTTCGCGTGCTTACCTCACGGCAGGCGAGCGCGAGTTCGCTCTTGCGCGAGCTTTACGAGAAGGCTGCCCCGCGCGGCGAGTTTCTAGCTTGCGTACGTCTCGCTCGTCTACACGCGCTCGGGAAATGCGGCGTCGTCGATGACGCCGTGGCGCTACATTGGTACCAAGAGGCTTCATCACTGAGAAGCTAGGTCGAGGAGTGTCCTGAACTTCAGAAGGCACTGAACTACGTCTCCCATGGACGAAAGCCACAAAAACGATTGATGCGTTCGGGCGCTGGGTTTCAGGCGCACCGCCGGGTTTCAGCCCTTGAGCCGCATTGGGGATCTATCGACAGGCGGCTGGGCGACCATTTTCGACTCTCGATTTGCCTTGCCGGGCAACGCCTCGAGCATTTTCGACTTCTCGATTTGCCCCGTCAGGCGACGCGTCGACCACTTTCGACCTCTCGATTTGCTCCGCCGGGCGGCGACTCGGCCATTCTCGACTCTCCACCTGCCCCTCCGGGTAGCACTTCGACCATTTTAGACTTCTCGATTTGCCCCGCCGGGTAGCACCTCGGCCATTTTCGGCTCCCGATTTGTTCCGCCGGGCAGTGCCTGGGCCATTTCCGACTCTTGATTCCGACCGGTCCAACGGTCAAACGCTTTTTCCCAGAACCGAATCGCCTCCTGAATCAAGACTTCGAGTAAGTGGCGGGAACAAGTTGGAGGCCGAGTTTGATGCGCTGAGCCTGGTGAGGAGGAGCTCGACGCGCTCGGGAATGGGAAGACCTCATGCTTTCAACCGACTTCGCCTAATTCCTGACCGTTGCAAGTCGTGGACGATGTTTCCAGCGGTTTCATCGAAACCGCCCTACCAATGTTCTTCGGCAGGGACATTTCGATGAAACGCTCTTGTCTTCCCCACGGATCTGATGCAAATCGCAATGGCTAAAATGTATGCTCTCGGAGATCGCATTCATCCTTTACCTAATCCTCCCGGCCCTCGCATGGATATCCCGCAAGAAATTGCTGAATGGAAGAATTCATGTGGCTGTTTTGTTTGTATTCACGACAATTACTGGCTGTCTCCTCTACGTATGCGGTGTTTGGTTAATCGGCATCGAATTGGAACGCGAGTTGTATACCTACGATCTTGACGGAGATAGGGTTTTTAATGTTAGCGAGATCACTCCGAAGATGGAGGAAGCTATGCGCAGATTCACCACAGACACGGGAAGAACACTTGCGCCAATCGTTGCAGGCCCCGTGACATTGATCTGGGTGGCGCTCAATTTCGTAATTTTCGGTTCTCTTCGATGGCTCGCCTCTATGCCGTCTTCCAAGCGAACTGGAGCATGAGCGGAATTTTGAAAGGTTGCATTCCGCGATAGCTGGAATGCAACCCTTGAACCAGAACGCTGCAGTGCATCCGCCCCGTCGGGCAGTCGGACGATTTGGGACCCTTTCACGCGACCATTGCCGCCGGTATCACATCCCCGGCGGCCGTCGCCAAGCAATATTGGCCGTCTCCCCAGGTTTCGCCATCGGCAAACGAGGTCGCGGCCCCTACCGAGTGACAGGAATCAATCGTAGAGCGCCAGCCCTTTTCTACGTCCGCTTATGGGGTGAAATCCGTAAATAAAATCTCGACACTCTTGGCGGCTATGCTTAAAGAAATCGGCGATGATCAGCCCATGTCTTCCGTTCGGGTATCACTCAAAACGGGCTGAAATCCGAAACGTCATAATCGCTTGTTAGGCGCAAATCGCCTGCAACCCATGAAAGGATCAAATCAGAATGAGTACACACTTCCTCTTGAAATCGATTTTAATAACAGTCTCGGTCTTTAGTGTGGTGCGTAATGCGTGTGCGGATTCATTTTACGTAGAAGGTATAAACGACAACGGACTTGTGGATCCCAATTGGATAAGCGATCCAATGAAGGAGGCAACTTTTCTTTACAAACCTAGTAGCTCCTACGAGCTGGCAAAAGTGGAATTTTTTACTCTGTCCGGTAAAGGAGACTTTACTATTAGGGTTAGAGAATCTTTTAATGGCGTACCAGGAGATATTTTAGGCGAATCAACTTCTCAGTTGTCGAGTAGCGGCTTTCAAGGGAGTGAGTTCTCTTTGCCATTTTCTGTCGTTGCCGGGGAAGATTATTGGGTGGGATTTTACTCACAGTTTGAGACGGGAAGCCATTTTGCTACTGCGGGCAATTTGATTACCGAATATGCCGACCTGAATTTGGACGGTGTATGGGATGTTGGACCCCTAACTTGGTTGCGCCCAATGATGAAGTTTTACGCTCCCGTCCCCGAACCCAGTGCTGGGCTCCTTATTGGAGTTGGAGGGATGGCTTTGCTGGTGGGCCGGACGAAAAGGGCTATTTGAGAAAGCTCACAACGGCTGGGCCACTGCCACTCGCGGCTCGCAATTCGAGGTTTCCATCCACGACTCGATTTCTCAGCGAGGGCTCGGAGTTTCTCCCAAAAGGGCAATGGCTAGCCTTCCCCCTTGTTGGTCGGGAGTGAAGGATGCCTGAACTGTGCGATTTCTCACCCCTGATCTCGAGTTTTTCGGTGGATCAGAAGGCCGTGGCATGCCAACCAAATATGGCCGCCAAGCGGCCGGATAGCAGAATATGAAATTTTGATTCTTCCGTACTTAGAAAGCCGCTATTCTGGCACCATGTCTTTCCAAAAGACCCAATATTGGGGCAATATCACGTCGCAAA
>DATDBU010000150.1:0-4690 GCA_036524675.1 Chthoniobacterales bacterium
TGGCGGACTTTCTGGTCCATCACCTTGCCGATGGTTGCACCGTTTCTGATGCTCGCCGTGCTTTTCCGCGGAATCGAAAACTTCAAGATGTTCGACCTCGTGGTAAATCTTACGTCCGGCGGGCCGGGATCGGTCACCGAGTTGGCGTCGATCAATCTCAAGCGCGAAGCATTTGAAAAATGGCGGACCGGTTATTCATCGGCCTTCGCGGTGATACTCTTCGTCACCGTGTTCGGGATCGCCAATATCTACGTGAAATTTCTCAACAGGGTGAAGCAAAGGTGAGGAAGCCACCTGCCAACCTGTCCGTCATCGAGCCAAGCCGCGTCGTCAAGCGGTTCGCCGCGGTTGTCGTGATCGCATACGCCCTGATCACCATGGTGCCGATGCTCTGGATTTTCGTGACGAGCTTCAAGTCGCCCCAGGACTCAATTGCGTATCCGCCCAAGATCCTTTTCCAGCCTTCGATGGAAGGCTACGTGAATCTCTTTACGGCGCGAACGCGTCAGACATCCGAGTATATTGCGAGCCTGCCCCCGGCGCGGACATGGTATGACAAGCTAGTGCGATCACACGGCATGGTGATCGCGGGGCCTTCGCGTTTCGCGGAACGCTTCTGGAATTCAGCCATCATCGGCTTCGGATCGACCTTTCTCTCCGTATTCCTGGGCACGCTTACAGCCTACGGATTTTCGCGATTCAAAGTCCCGATGAAGGATGACTTGATGTTCTTCATCCTCTCGACCCGCATGATGCCGCCGATCGCCGTCGCCATCCCTATTTTCCTCATGTACCGGCAACTTGGTTTATCCGATACGCACGTCGGGATGATCCTGCTCTACACGGCGGTGAACATCTCACTGGCGGTCTGGCTGCTGAAGGGTTTCGTCGATGAAATTCCCCGCGAGTACGAAGAGGCCGCGATGATCGATGGCTATACCCGTTTCCAGGCATTCACGAAGGTGGTGCTCCCGCAAATGCTTTCCGGCATCGCCGCCACCGCGATCTTTTGCCTGATCTTCGCTTGGAACGAATACGCCTTTGCCCTCCTCCTGACCTCCTCCCGCGCGCAGACGGCGCCGCCCTTTATTCCCACGATCATTGGCGAAGGCGGCCTCGATTGGCCCGCCGTGGGAGCCGGCGCGACGTTGTTCATGATTCCGGTCGTGTTTTTCACCATTCTCCTGCGCAAAAATCTCCTGCGCGGGATTACCTTTGGAGCGCTGAGAAAGTAATTCGCCATGAAGCGTGAGAGGCGAAATATTCTTCCGTCTGTATCTGCAGTTCCAATCCCGGCGGCCTCGCCGGAGGCAGGGCGGAAATGGCCAAAGCCTTTGCGCCGTGGCCGCATGGAAAACGTGGCCAGCTTTCTCATCCTCGCCGGAGCCTTCCTGCTCATGCAACCCTTCTCCCTTTCGCTTTACGCCTACTCGTTCATTACAATTCTGATCGGAACGGCGATGTTCATCGTCGTCAGTCATTTTCCGGAATAAAGCATGGCATCGATCCAGGTTTCCGCTCTGCACAAACGCTTCGACGACTTCGTCGCCGTCAATGGCTCGGATTTTACCGTGCAACACGGCGAGTTCTTCGTCCTCCTGGGACCGTCCGGTTGCGGCAAAACGACAACCTTGCGGATGATTGCGGGATTGGAACTGCCCACCTCGGGCACCATTCTGCTCGACGGCGAGGACGTGACATTTGAGCGGGCGGGCAGGCGCGACATTGCCTTCGTTTTCCAAATGTTCGCGCTCTACCCGCACATGAGCACCCGCAACAACATCGCTTTCCCGCTTAAATGTTCCGGCCTTTCCCGCTCGGAGATTCGGAAGAGAGTGGAGGAAACTGCGCAGCTATTACGAATCGACCATCTGCTCGGCAAATCCGTTTCCGGTCTCGCCGGCGGCGACCGCCAGCGGGTCGCGTTGGGTCGCGCGATCGTCCGCCGCCCGAAAGCCTTCCTCATGGACGAACCGCTCGGCACGCTCGACACGGAGTTTCGCGATCTCATGATCAACGAACTGCGCGCCTTACACGATCGCATCGACGCGACGACGGTGTATGTCACGCACGATCAGATGGAGGCGATGGCCATGGCCGACAGAATTGCGGTCATGAACCAGGGCATGATGGAACAGCTCGGCCCGCCTCAGGAAGTTTACGACAAACCGGCGTCTGTCTTTGTGGCGGATTTCATTGGTTCGCCGCCCATGAGCTTTTTGAAGTTTCACGGCGAATTGCGACCCGGCGACACAAGCGTGCAGGTCAATGGTGCCCAAGTGCCAATCCCCGAAGTGCGCGAAGGCTTCGCCGCAGACAATTTTCTCCTTGGTGTCCGGCCCGAACATGTCCGACTCGATCCGGCCTCTGACCTGCGGGGCAGAGTTTCTGGGGTCGAATATCTCGGCACGACGCAGATTCTGACGATGAATACTCCCCAAGGCGTCGTCAAAGCGCGGATTTCATCGAGTGAGCCTGTCGAGATCGGTGACAATGTCGGGCTGCGCTTTCTTTCCAGCCGTTTGTCGGTCTTTCACGAATCCAGCGGCCGGGCCGTTCGGACCGCTCTCCACGACGAATAGGCGCCCATGGCGGAAGTCACACTCAAAAAGGTTTCGAAACGTTTCGGCCGGACCACGGCCATTTCGGAACTCGATTTCACGATTCGCGATGGCGAGTTCTTCGTGCTGCTCGGACCGACCGGCGCAGGTAAAACGACCACCTTGCGACTGATCGCGGGACTGGAGAAACCGGAAGAGGGGACCATTATCATAGCTGGGCAGGACGCCACCTCAGATGCTCCGGCGCAGCGGGACGTTTCCTTCGTTTTCCAACAATATTCGCTCTATCCGCACTTGAGCGTTTATGAGAATCTCGCCTTCCCGCTGCGCGCTCCCAACCGCAAAATGCCTGCGGCTGAAATCGCTCAACGCGTCGAGCGCGTCGCGAAGATGGTTCGCATCGATCACAAGCTGCAGAACCGTTCCACGCGGCTTTCGGGCGGCGAAATGCAGCGCGTCGCGATTGGACGCGCGCTTATCCGCGAGCCGAACATCTACCTTATGGACGAACCGCTCTCCTCACTCGACGCCAAGCTGCGGGTTGACCTCCGGCTCGAGATCAAGCGCATCCAGCGAGACATGGGCGCCACCATTCTGTATGTGACCCACGACGCAGTCGAAGCGATGACGCTGGCAGATCGCATCGGCATCCTGCGCGAAGGGCAGCTCGTCCAACAAGGCAGCCCGCGCGAGATCTATGAAAGGCCGCGCAACATTTACGCTGCGCTCAAGCTCGGCCAGCCCGCCATCAACCTCATCCCGGCTGAACTCATGCCCGCGGAACCGAAGCCGCCGAACACCGTGACGTTCGGCGCGCGCACCGAACATATTACCATCTCCCGGGGTCAAAATGGAAAAGCAGACGGCCGAGTTGTCCTCACCGAACACCTCGGGAACCAATCCAACCTTCTCATCGACCTCAAGGGAACGCAGGTCCTCGTGCTCGTTCCGCCGGAATCAACTCTTAGCACCGGCGACGAAGTCGGATTGAATCTCCGCCACCCGCTTTACTTCGACCGCGAAGGCGAACGCATCCAGCCCTGACCACTTAGACGGGTCCGCTTTTCGGGCCGGGGAAGAGTTAGTCGGAGCGTTTGTTGTGTGAGTGTAAGTTTTGGCAACAATATATTTGACCTCAGCAGACCCAAAAACCTCCACGACATAATCGCGATGAGGCTGCCGATACCGGCAAGCTATCACTCTCAACGGGCAGCAAGTGCTTCCACTGACTGAATTCGCCCTTGAACCCATGCTCTGCGCGATCTGAAAGGTCGAAATGACGTATCGCTCGATTTGCTTGCCTGACTTGCCTGCGCGTTCGCACGCCGATCGATACTCCCCCCGGATTGGTAGAGGCGGGAAGCGAATTGTCGCCTGCCTGGATTCGAGCAGGGTTCACGTATCGTGTATTATCACGATATCGCTCAACTCATCAAGAAGCAGCTTGCGACTTCGGCCTCGGCGCTCAGAGACATCCGCGGACATAGACGGATTTCCGAGGACTTGTTATGACCTATCGTTATGACTCAGCCGGATCGCCCAATGGCACTCATCATAAGTTCCTGAAAATCAGGAGCTGGAGCGGGTGACGAGACTCGAACTCGCGACATCAACCTTGGCAAGGTTGCACTCTACCAACTGAGTTACACCCGCGCTTGCGAAGGCCGAAAGATAGCCACTCGAGCTGAAAGGTCAATGCGGGATTTGGTGCCAGGCGCTCGCCGAAAGACGAGGCAAAACAGCTACAATTTCCCCAAGAAGACGACTGGTCCGCGCGGAGCGATGGAGCCGCCTTTCGGCTCTATGGAAATCGCCAGGGCTGCCACCTGATTCACCGGCCGCACGGCGGTGAAGGTCAGACAATCGGAGAACGCTGGAATGACTCCGGCATCAACCGGCTGCTTTGACTCGGGCGTTATGATCCAAAGCTGGTAGTCTTTGCCGGGCGCCGGTTCGGGCAGTTTCGCGTGGAGAGCACCGGTACGCCGAAGCGGATCCCAAAGCGCCACGACCTCCGCCGGCGCCGGAGCGCCGGGCTGGGCGGCCAGGGTGACAGGCTGGATCTCGCGGAGCGGATCGCGCTCTTCCAACGAGGCGACGCGAATTTGAAGATCCGTTCTCTCTTTTTC
>DATDBU010000151.1:0-13278 GCA_036524675.1 Chthoniobacterales bacterium
GGTAGCCTTGGCCAGTTTTCCCGTTTCCAGGTAAGAATCTCGAGCACTCGAGGTTACCTGTTGCTTTCCCAATAGAACGGAGGCATTCTCCTGTTGGTAAACCAAATGAACCTACGGAACGAAGCCGCATGAAACAGAAAAAGGATGTCCAGCAAGGAACGCTGGCCCTGATGGTCCTGAAGACCCTCGACGTGCTGGGACCGCTGCACGGGTATGGCATCGCCCGGCGCATCGAGCAGATCAGCGGCGACCTGCTTTCGGTCAATCAGGGTACGCTTTATCCCGTCCTGCTGAGGCTGGAGCAGGAGGGCGCCATTGCATCGGAGTGGGGTCCTTCGGAAAACAACCGCCGGGCGCGCTTTTATCGGCTGACGCGCGCGGGACACAAATTACTGGAAGCCGAAAAGCGCGATTGGGAGCAGACAGCGGCGATCATCGCGCGCTTCTTTGAAGTGAAAACGCAGGATCTGGCATGAGAGCCCTGAATCGGTTGTTCACACGCCTTCTCAACTTCACGGCCAGGCGCCGCGGCGACGAACGGCTCAGGGAAGAGATGGAATCGCATCTAGCGATCCTGACTGAAGAGAACATCCTCGCCGGCATGACTCCCGGGGGAAGCCCGCCGCCAGGCGCGCCTGAAATTCGGGGCGGTGGAGGCAGTCCGGGAAGACTACCATGCCGAAGAGGGCCTGCCATCGGTGGAGGATTTGCTAATGGATGTTCGTTATGCGCTTCGCGCGCTTCGGAAGTCTCCGGTGTTTACCCTCGTCGCTTTGCTCACTCTCACACTCGGGATTGGGGCAAATGTCGTCGTCTTCGGAGTGCTGAACGCGGTGCTGCTGCGTCCGCTGGATGTGAGTGATCCACAGAACCTGTATCAGCTTCGCCACCAGCAGTGGACGAGCTTCAAACTTTTGACGACGTCATATCCTGCGTTTAAGGACTTTCAGCAGCGAAACACAACCTTCAGTGGTATAGCCGGCTTTTATGGATATTCTCAGGCGAGACTGACCTGGCGTAACGCGGTGAAGAGTGTGTCCGGCTACTACGTCACTGGCAATTATTTCGATCTGCTGGGAGTGCAGCCGGAGGTGGGAAGGTTCTTTCACACGGTGGACGAGCGTGGTCCGAATTCAGCGCCGTATGTGGTATTGAGCCATAATTTGTGGCGAAACGTGTTTCTTGCCGATCCGGGCGTGGTCGGCACAACCGTGGAGCTCAACAAACACCCGTTTACGGTGATCGGCGTGGCGCCGGAGCGGTTCCATGGCACGGAGCAATTTGTGTGGCCGGACTACTGGATACCCATGGTAAACGAGGAGCAGGTGGAGGGGCAGGATTACCTGCATAGCCGGACAACCGTAGCTGTTACGGTCATTGGCCGGCTTAATCCTGGCGTGACGCCTCAGCAGGCTGCGGAAAATCTGAATGCGATCGCGGCCGAACTGGCAAAGGAATATCCAGAGACAGACAAGGGACTGTCGTTGCGGCTGATCCGTCCAGGACTCTACGGGGACACCGGTGATGTCGTTCGCGGATTTCTTTACAGCGTGACGGTGCTGGCTCTGCTGGTGCTGGCGGCGGCGTGCGCCAATCTGGCAAGCCTGTTTGCGGCGCGCGCTGCGGATCGCAGCCGGGAACTGGCGCTCCGGGTGGCCCTTGGAGCGAGCCGGTGGCGGCTGGTGCGGCATTTGATGACCGAGGCGCTGGTGGTGTCGCTAATGGGCGGAGCCGCCGGCCTGGTGACTGCGAGCCTGCTGCTGGGTGTGTTGAACCGGTTGCATTTGCCCTATGGCCATCTGGCGGTCAGTTTGGATGCGCGCGTGTACCTGGCAGGTCTGACCTTGACCCTGGCAAGCGCGCTGCTGTTTGGGATGGTTCCGGCGCGGCAGGTGTGGCAGAGCAGCCCCTTGCAGGCGATGAAGGGCGGATCGGTGGATTCAACGCCCCTGCGCCGGTTTGCCCTGCGGGACCTGCTGCTGGTGGCACAAATTGCCATCTGCACGCTGTTGGTAACGGCATCGCTGGTCGCGGTATGCGGCATGGTGCGTATGCTGCACGCTCCGCTGGGCTTCCAGCCGCAGGGCGCGATGCTGGCCGGGATAGACCTGAGCCAGGTGGAACAGGAAGGCGACACTGCTCTTGAAAAAAAGAAAGCGATGCTTGAGGCGGTGCGGAGCATCCCCGGTGCGGCGGCGGCGGGTACGGTGAGCCGCGTGCCCTTCACCGGCGGGCTGCGCGGGATTCCAATTTTTCGGCCAGGGACGACAGATTTCAACCTGAACAACTCTGTGCTGGCGCCGTACGTGTTTACGATATCGCCGGGATACCTGGAGGCTGCCGGCACCCGGCTCCTGGGTGGGCGGGATGTCTCATGGCACGACACCACAAAGACGCCGTATGTGGCGATCGTGAACGAAACCTTCGCGCGGAAGATGTGGGGTGAAACGCCGGCGATCGGACAACGCTTCATTGTGTGGGGCCAACTGACGGAAGTGGTGGGCGTGGTGGAGGACGGCAAGTATCACGACATGCACGAACCGCCACAGCCTGTGGCGTATCTGCCATTGTCGCAAAACGGGCAGAGCGCAGCGGTTTTCGTGGTGCGGTCGCACCTGGCGCAGAACGAGATGGCGGCGGCGCTCGAACGCACCCTGAGCGGTCTCGAACCGAATGCGCCAATTACGGTGCAGAGCTGGTCCGATGCGCTCGGGGGTGCGCTATTCCCAGCGCGGGCGGCGACCGCAGCACTGGGCGTCATCGGTCTGCTGGCGGCGATGCTGGCGGCGACGGGCATCTTCGGCATGGCGGCCTACAACGTGAGGCCGCCGGATGAAAGAACTGGGCATTCGCGTCGCATTGGGCGCGAGCAAGACACACGTTATGAGCGCGGCGGTGGGGCGGCCAATGGTGCTGCTTGGAGCCGGATCGTTGGCGGGGCTGCTGTTGGGCTCCTACGCCAGCGGGTTACTGGGGCAGATTGTGTATCAGGCGAATCCTCGGGATCCTGTGGTCGTGGGCGGCGCGGTGCTAACAATGGCGCTGCTGGGCATTGCAGCGTCCGCCATTCCAGCCCTGCGGGCGCTTGCCGTCGATCCATCCAAACTCATGAGGGAAGAATGAGGCAGGTGAACACCCTTCAGGCAGGTGGTGGTTCGGCGATGGACGAGCCGCGAATCGGATATGTCCAGAAACGTCGCAAACGGCATCTGATGCTGGCTGCTTGCGGCCTGGTCCTCGTTGCGGTCGTTATCGCATTTGTTTCCCGCCTTAAACCTGCTGTCCCGTCTGTTGCGAGAAATTCGGTTTGGATCGATACCGTCAGGCAAGGCTCATTTTTGAGAGAGGTCCGAGGGATCGGGACGCTGGTGCCGAAAGAAATCCGTTGGATTGCGTCGCGTAACGATGCGCGTGTTGAAAAGATCCTTGTTTGGCCAGGCACCCCGGTTCAGCCCGATACGATTATTCTTTCGATGACAAATCCGGAGCTGCAACAAACGGTCGTCGATGCCGATGGGGCGGTCACAGCCAGCCAGGCAAAATTAGTCAACCTCCGAGCGCAGCTGGAAGGTCAGTTGCTCGAACGCAAAGCAGCCATGATAAGAGCCGAAGGCGAGCGGGACGCTGCAGCGGCTGAACTGGATGTTAACGAACGTCTATCCAAGAAAGGCCTGATCGCCGCGGTCGATTTAAAGAAATCCCAGATAACAGCACGCGAGTTCCAGGCAACGTTCGACATTGAAAAACAACGATTCAAGTTTATGCAAAACGCGATTGACCCACAGCTTGCGATTGCCAGAGGTGAACTGGACCAGGCGAGAGCCCAGGCGCGGTTGCGGCACGATCAACTGGACGCGTTACAGGTTCGAGCGGGTATGACCGGTGTCCTGCAACAGATCGCAGTCGAGATCGGACAACGAATTAGCGCCGGAACGAACGTAGCAAGAGTAGCCAATTCGTTAAAACTCAAAGCTGATGTTAGGATTCCTGAAACTCAAGCTCGCGATATAGTGATTGGTCAGCCAGCAACGATCGATACGCGTGCGAGCGGCCTGGTCAAGGGACGCGTCTCGCGAATCGATCCCGCAGTACAGCAAGGGACGGTGCTTGTAGATGTTGACTTTGACGACCAACAACTGCCGCGCGGTGCGCGTCCGGATTTGAGTGTCGAAGGAACTATCCAGCTTGAAACTCTCGAGAATGTTACCTATGTCGGCCGTCCTGCGTTCGGACAGGATGAAAGCACGATTTATCTATTCAAGATTGTCGGGAACGGACTGGAAGCCGAACGAACTCGAGTGCTTCTTGGCCGCGGATCGGCCAATGCAATCGAAATCCGGCAAGGATTAAATCCGGGAGACCAAGTGATTTTATCTGATATGAGCGCAAATGATAACCAGGATAAAATCCGTTTACAGTGATGCTAACGACCGAAACGCAATCGATGATCGATAGGAACCCCACTACCGATGGTTCACTCATTCACCTCAATGGCGTCAAGAGAGTATTTTTGACTGACGAGGTTGAAACGCACGCGCTGGACGGGATCGATCTGAAGATTCAGCCGGGGGAATATGTTGCAATTGCGGGCCCGAGCGGGTGTGGGAAATCGACCTTGCTATCAATCCTCGGATTGCTCGATTCCCCGACTGAGGGAAGTTACACTCTGAATGGTAATCCGGTCGGAAAACTATCGTTTTCAGAGCGAGCGCGTGTCAGGAGCCGGACAATTGGGTTTGTCTTTCAAAGCTTTAATCTGATCGGTGATCTGACCGTGCAAGAAAATGTCGAGCTGCCGCTCACCTATCGACGGGAAATCACTTCGGCGGAACGCGAGAAAAGGGTGGCGGAGGCTTTGCAGCGAGTAGGAATGGAGCATCGCCGTAAGCATTTTCCGAATCAACTTAGCGGTGGACAGCAGCAACGCATTGCCGTAGCGCGTGCACTGGCTGGCTCGCCCTCCGTGTTGCTTGCCGACGAGCCGACCGGGAATCTTGATAGCAAGAACGGGGATGCTGTTATGGAGTTACTGGCCGATCTTCATCGGTCCGGAGCCACGATTTGTATAGTGACCCATGACGAGCGATTTGCTCACTGTGCAAATCGCACTATCCACCTGTTCGACGGGCGGGTCGTGTCTGAATAGATCCATATGGCAACCGGTCGCAGGTGGGGGACACCAGAATTCTGCGTGAGACGTGAGGATTCCTCGCGTCTCTTTTTGCTGCTCCGGAGAAGGGCTGGGATTGTCGTCGCTCTATCTTCCATCGATTCCCAGCGGAACCCTGTTTTACTGCCCCTCCGCGGGAACGATCTCTACGTCATCGATCCAGATGGTCCCGCTATCCGACGGAAATGAGCCTTTTTCGATGAGGAATGCAATGCCTGTCGCGGGCCAATGCACCTGTCCGTCATCGTCGCCGGCATAGTGCTGGTAACGTCGTCCGGAGTCGAAAGCGTCAATTTCCACCTTTTGCCAGTCGTTGGTGGGCTCCAGGGCAGGACGGCTCTGGTGCACTTGTCCTGTGCTATCGACCAGCCGAAACGTGATGAAGCTGGCATCCCCACTTTTGACCCAGAAACTGATACGGGCGATTTTTCCTGGCAGGTCCAGAGTCCTCCTCGTAATCGTCCATGCGTGCCCCTCTGATTGCGTAAAATCCGCGACCAATTTTGCGGAGGCTTTACCGTTTTTTGCGACTGTTGTGTCGTGTTCGAGGTTGTCGCCAAAGTCGTTCAGACCGTTCTCAAAATCGAAAACGACTTTTTTGGAATCCTGGGCAGATGCAACAGAAGCAGCAGCCAGAAAAGCGGCGCAAAACAAAGGGAGGGAATATTTCATGAGAGGGAAGAAGGAGCCGTTTCTTATACTATTAAACATTTGTCGTCAAATCACTAAACCGTTCGTGTGTGCAAGGCCGTATATTTAAAAAGTCTGGCATGTGACGGCCGTGGTGCTTGTCACAATGATTTGGACCACTCGCTTCAGCATGAAAAAGTTGACCCTCATTTTCTGGCTTGCGGCTTCATTCCTCAGCGTTCAGCCGGCATTGGCAGACGAACGCCCAGTCGCACCCGGAAGCATTGCGGCTTTAAAAAATGGCATCGCCAGCGCACCCTCGGAAGCTCCCGACGTGGTCAAGAAGGCCGTGTGGGCCGCCAACCAAATTGCCGGGATGCCCTACAAATACGGTGGCGGTCACGGAGAATTTTCGGATACAGGATACGATTGCTCGGGAGCCGTTTCGTATGTGCTGGGAAGCCTGGAGCTGATTGGATCGCCGATGGATTCCAAGCAATACCTGGACTGGGGCGAGGCCGGACCTGGAAAATGGCTGACGGTTTATGCGCGCGACGGGCACGTATTTCTGGTCATTGCAGGCCTTCGCTTTGATACGACGGATCGCCTCAACATTGGTCCTGGCTGGCGCGAACACGAGCGGGCTCCAGACGGATTCGTCGCTCGCCATCCGAAAGGATACTAAGCAGTTCACGAAATAGACGATGGAATCTCAGTTCCGGACTGGTTTCGCGCACACCTGGCCTGAATTCCGGAAGTAACGACAAACCTGCCACATAGGGATGTATTCGGCCTCCAAGTGACTCCTAGAATCCCACAACATCAATCAGGTTGATGACGTGTGGTTTGCCCTGTTCCACAATGCGGACTTGGTTGGCTAATTTCGAGTGATTCGCGAAGAAGGCCTGGAGACTTTGTTTTTGGGGAGCCCAGTTTGATCTCACGGTCGTTTGGGGCTTTTTCACCTTCTTTAGTTTCTCTTTCTCTTGTTCTTTTTTCCAATCCTCCTCGCGCCCCGCGTCGATTTCATCAATCGGGTAAGTGAGATGAATCAGGAAATCCTCGTCTGGTCTCGCATCCTGCAGCATTTGCAAAGTTTCCCGCTCCGGATTGCCATGTTCACCATCTCCGGAGAAAACGTAATGGTCGGCGGTGACCCGTTTGAAGAAAACAGTTTCCATGTTCCGGTCGCTCCCGTGATGCGGCACTTTTAGGATATCGATGTGCATGTTGGCCTCAGGCTCCAGCAGACCCACCATCTCGAGACCTTCCAGGATCTTGTCACCGCGAGCATCTCCGGTGAGTAACATTCGTTTTCCTTCCACTTCGGCAAGCAGAACGATGCTGGAGAGATTGGCGGGCGATGTATCTGTGAACGAGGCCAGGGCAGGCTTTTCTTTGTCCTCTTTTTTAAGGAAGGCATCATGTTCCTTCTGCAGAGCGATCAACTCGGGTCTCATAGGCCCCGCCACGGTGAATTTGAGGTCCTTGCCCATATGGATCGGAATGCCATCGGTCGCCATAACGAGCTTGCCATCGAATTGAGGATTGATCCGGAAATTCAGGTTTCGCGCATCGTCGCGGAGCCTCATTCCTTGCCCGACACTCGCCAGGACTTTGGCAGTATGAGCATCGAGTCCCTCGGTATCAGGATCGCCGGCCAGTGAGGCTGGTCCGAATGATGCTTGAACGGAGGCGACGAGTTCATCCGGGCTATTGCCAAGAATATCGTCGAACGTGTTGTGCCAAAAGCTGAGAACCTTTACTGGCAAAGGTTGATTCGCATTTTTTGCTTCGACGAGTTCCTGGGTTAGTTCCAGAATGCCATTGATGTGATCATCGTCGATATGGCTCACCATGAGGAGGTCCACGGGAAGCGGCTTGTCGTCGGCGAGACCGCGCGCGGCCCGAATTTGTCCCAGGCGAGGTTTTAGCTGCGGCTTGTAAACCTGAGCGGGGCCGCCGTCGATGAGTACTAGCCCGGGATTATCCTTCGTGCCGTAGTGAAGTAACAGGCAATCGCCCTTTCGGGCGCGTCGAACGTCGAGAGAAAAGATCATGATGAGACGGAGTTAGATTTTCTGAAGGGCACGAAGGACATCGAGCATCCCGTGCCCTTGGAACGTCCGTTCCCGCCCGAGATCGGTGGCTGTTTCGCAGAGAATGTGTTTGATCCGGCGAGGCTGCCCGATCAGCTCAGAGTAGCGAGCCATGAGCATGGCTGCGGCTCCGCTGACATGGGGGGCCGCCATGCTGGTTCCGTCGAGCTCGCCCCATCCGGCGTTCGGTAGACAGGATCGGATGCGTTCGCCTGGAGCTACGATGTCGGGTTTGAGCCGGCCATCTCCCGTCGGTCCGCGGCTGGAAAAAAAGCTCACGCCGTAGGTATGCGGCCAGAAGCGATGTGTCGCGCCGACTGTAATAACTCCATCGGCATTCCCAGGATCGGTGATACTAAATGCGGCATAACCATCATAGGAGCCCTGCTGGGTTTCGAAACTTTGATAGCCAAGATTCCCGGCTGCCGCAACGACGACCACTCCATTCTCGACCAAGCGCTCGCACTCGTTGCAGACCGGCGTGCGGCCGCAGGCGAAATTGCGGACGTCGTGCGGGATGGACAGGCTTAGGTTCGCCCCATGGATGGCTATAAAGCCATTCCTTTCGTTGAGATAACGGATGTATTGAAGAGCGGCGATAATCGCGAACTCGGTATCCTTCGATGTTCTGGAGAGTACGCGAAAATCATACAATCTAATATCGGGGCACATGCCGTCCACAAAGCTGGAAACATTCGTCGCACCGTTCGCGACGCCGCCGCGAGCCCCGATGATTCCAGCGACATGCGTGCCATGGCCGCTACCTTGGAAAGGCGCATTTGGGTCAATGCTGATGAATTGTTCGACCAGCTCCCAATGGATCGGGCGATCGTTGCCAGCGTCCTGTGCCAGCGCAATCAGGTATTCTTTGGCTTTTCCTATATCCAGTATCCCCGAGTGGCCTTCCAATAGCTGTCTAGCTCTCGCCTCGAGGGCGTCATCAGCCATTTCCAGGTTGTCCAGACTGACAATTTTCCGAATGTTGCTGAAATCAAAAGCCTTGATGATGCGTGAAGGGGCAGGTTGGCCGGGCTCCTTGGGGTCTCCCCGAAAGACGTCGTGCGTGCGGTCGATACCTGAATCCAGAACGGCCCAGGTAATCTGATCACATTTCACGTTGAATACGGTCCGCGCCGCGTCTCCCTTGACGGCTTGGACGGATTTCTCGAGCGCAGGACTTGCCCGGCGATTGAGAGAAATTTGCCAAATGCTGCCTTCTTTATCCGGCGAGACCGGATGGTCAGTGATCTCGGCAAGAAGAACCTTCAGTTCGGCAACAATCGGCTCGGGAGATTCCAATCTCGCAACAGCCTCTACAATCCCGAGCGGTGGATCGTCATTCTTGCCCGTCCATAGAATCACGCCTGCGAGTGCGACATACCGGTCAACCGCCTCAAACTTGACGAAATCATTGAGCACGCTGCTCTCTGCGTCTTCGTCATCATTCTCCGGGAGCTTCGCCCAGTCGATTAGCTTCGGCACGATAATGCGCAGCCGATCCTCGGCGGGTTGCTCGGAAAGAAGCCTCTTCGCGTCCCGTTCCTTCCACCAGAATGTCATTGGCACGATGACGCGCAGCAGTTCATGGAAAGTGAGGCGTGCAGCGATCAGCCCCTGCAAGTAAGCGACCTGTGCCGGTTCAGAACGGTTCGCGCGTTCTGCCCTTAAAATGCGAATCTCCTCTGCAATCGACTTCGCCACGGGCCCCGCGGCGAACTGTTTCTCGGGAGTAATCAGCAGGTCGAGCGAGAGTCTGGGTTTAGCCGCAAATTTCAGCCATACGTCGCCCAGGATGGGAGAATCTTGCAACTGCCGCCTATCTCCCATCGGTCCGAGAAGGATCAGATCCACCAGTGCCCGCGATGACTTGGACATCCTGTGCCACTACTAAGCGGTGAAATAGGCAAAAGCAATACTCGAGTCCGACTCCATCGACTCTTCTTCATAATCCGGGGGATGTGAAAGCCATGTTCTAACCATTGCACCGGTTTAGCGGACTCAGGTCGCTGCGAAGCGACGTGTTGCGGGCCGGTACCAGGACGCCAAGGAGAGTTCGCTTGAACGAATTTTTGAAAAAGGCGCCCACCCTCGCTTTGGCGTCCTGGCATCTTGCTTGGAGGTGACTCCAGCAAAAAACAAATCGTTACGGCACAGCTTTCCAGATCTGTATCAGAGGGCCGCCAGGACCATACAACGGATCGTTTTTCGGGAGAGGCACGGCCGCGATGTTTCGGTCGGCTTGCGGGCGCTCGCCGGGTTCGCCCCGGAGCAGATCCCATCGCCTTCCCTCGGGGTAGGCGCCGACGACGCCGAAATCGGGGTCGCTGGAAAGCCGTTTATGACCTACGCCGGCCGGTATGATGATCATGTCGCCGGCTTTGACATCAAACTTGCTTCCTTGCACGCCCCCAAGCTGCAGAGTTGCGGTGCCGCTGTAAACGGTGAGCACCTCGTGGGTGGTGCTGTGATAGTGGTGGAACGGAAAAACGCCCGCCCGCCAGGTTCCGCTCCAATCGTTTTCCGCATAACGACCTTCGATAACCGAGGCGAGATCGGGAGTGCTGGCGGGAAAGGCTCCTCGATAGATGAGCAGCGGCAGTTTGTTGTTGGGAATGGAACCGTCGTCTTTGAACAAGAACGTTTCCGGTTGGAGCGAGGCTGACGATTGGGCTAACGCGCTCATGATTGCACCTGTTGAGGTCAGGGTAATGATTTCGAGAAAGCGCCGGCGCGAGTGGGGGACGGGCTTGCCGTATTTGTGGTTAAAGGGCGAAAAGCGAGAGATCGGTTTCTTCATCGAGTTGTTTCACAAGAGTGGCTGGCAAAGCCGTGAAAAAGACTTCGAGAGTGGGCCGGACAATGGCCTGCAAGAGATGCCCTCCGCGGACTTCGCCGTCCGGCAGTCCGAGAGATCCGTGAGCAGCGACCTGTCGCAACAGCCCGGGCGATGACTCGGATCTTGTTCATGACTCAGCCTTCGGGCGGATGAGAGAAAACGAAAGGAATGTTTTCGGTATTTTGCCGGACAAATCAGGGACTTTCCGGAAACGAAATCTTCCCCGAATCATCGCGCCGGCGGCAGCAGGAGGATGCGGCGAATCTCCGCGATGGCTTTCGGCTGATGAAACGAACCGTGTCCCCCGGGAACCTCAAGCGTCGATTCCGCTGCCGGCAAAATGGCGCTCGACTGTGGCACAATCGGGTCGGAAGCCCCCATGATCACGTGTGTGGCGCAGCCGGGAATGATCGGCAGTCCATCGAGAATTTCCATGGAACGCCTCCGCGGGCTGAGGCCCCAGACACTGCTCACTTTGCCGCTGGCGAGCAGATTGTATTCCCCTCGCAACATGCCGGGATTCCTCGTTGCGATGGTCCGAAAGAAATCCTGAAAATGACTGGTCGGCGCCGCAAAAAACTGACCGATGCGGCCCACCCACGAAGTCGCCACAGTGCTGCCGCGGAACGGAACGGAGCAGAAGACGATGCGATTGATGTAAGAGCGCGGTTTCCAAAAAAATGACTCTTGCAGGGTCGCGCGTTCGTCCGCGGTGAGATCGAGTGCGTCCAACGGGCGGGTGAATGCCGCCTGCCAGAATGCGTCGAGGGGATCGACGACGAGAGTTTTCGCGAGCAGGCCGCCCATGCTGTGCGCAACAATGACTGTTCGTTGCAAGCCGGGATCGTCTCCTTTCGGATCGAGAAAACGGCGAAGTTCATCGAGCTGGCCGCGCATGATGCGGGCGGAGTAAAGCGCCGGCGGATGGGTGGGATACAGGTAGTGCCAGATCTGGTAACGACGGCGCACAGCAGGATCAGCCCAGAGTTCATTGGTCAGCTCTGCCCACGCCAACGGGGTGGAAAACAACCCATGGATCAGGACCAGTGGCGTGCGCTTGGGATCGTATTCCTCCATTAGCACAAAGCCAGCTTCTCGTCCGCTATACTGAGAGATCACGGAGGTGAAGCCGGTCGTCTGAAGGGGCCCGGTCCGCTCCAGTAACGCCACCCATGGAACGGTGAAATCGGCCGCCAGCTGCTGGCGCTTTCCAGCGATCATCCAGGAATCGGTATGCAGGCGGTTAATCAGGCACACTTCCACTTGCCGGACACCGTCGCGGTTCGGACCGGGAATTGCCACGGCCGTGACAGCGCGGACGATCCCTTCGGGCGGATACCATTTCTCGATCGGATTGCGGTTGCGGTTTTCACGGAATCCCACGAGCGGAACACCGGTGCCCTCTTCACGATGGTGCTTCAGTCCCTCGGTCGTATAACGGAAGGCGGGCTCGATGCGGTCGAAATATTCCGGCGCAAAGGTGTCAGGGCCGCCGGGACGAAAGCGGACAGAGAAACGCGGCCCGTTGGCCTGCGAGCCGACTGAAATGGGGCCAGCGCTTTCGCCATTTCGGCGAACCTTGCCGATCCATGTGCCAAGACTGCGCATCGCGGCCTGGTCGTTGGCGCCTTCGAACGCCCGTGTGAGATCCGTCATCACAACGCGGGGGCGGCTGCCCAGGTCCGGCAATCGCGCGAGCCGGGCCGGAGTGCAGGCACTCACCACAAGGCCAATTACGGCGATGGTGATCAGGACGACACTTCGAAAATTCGGCGTGATTCTTTCGATTCTGTTAATGGGATCAGGGTGTCGAGCGCCGGATTGTGCCGTATTCGTTTCGCTGAGGGAAGCGCTGATTGATCGGGACCGGCGGATTCTGCCAGGCGGCGCCACCAGAGCTCGAGAAAACGCCATTGAGCCAAACCCAAACTTTCTCGGCGTAACGCCCTCTCTGCCGAACCCCTGGTCCACGCTCGCCAGCGTCCGCTCCGCACTCGCCAGCGTCCGCTCCACACTCGCCAGCGTCCGCTCCACACTCGCCAGCGTCCGCCCCACACTCGCCAGTGTCCGCTCCACACTCGCCAGTGTCCGCCCCACACTCGCCAGTGTCCGCCCCACACTCGCCAGTGTCCGCTCCGCACTCGCCAGCGTCCGCCCGGCGAGCGTGCTCATCCTTGCAGAATAAACACTGGTGCTTCTGTCATGGCTGGATTGGCGGATGGCGAAGCCATCAAGGCTACAGCAGCCGGGGGTAAGCGAGGAATGAGCGCACCCCCGGATTCCACGTCATGACGAATCGATTCCGGAGGGATCGCAGCTGCCGTCCGATGCATGGGTGCGATCCCTGCAGGATCGGACCTTTATTATCAATAACCGGGGGTATCTCCCGCCAGGGCGGGATCAACCCCCGGCTGCTGTGGCTGAAAATGGCTTCGGTGCGCCGTGAAAAGCCACGGATCTCCAGTGGGGGAGATAAAGCAACCCCACCCGGGCAACTAATCGCTCCACCCGGAACCACCTGGAGGGACGGCAGAGGTAACGAA
>DATDBU010000152.1:0-10275 GCA_036524675.1 Chthoniobacterales bacterium
CCCCCCCCCCCTACCCGGGGCATCCCTACTTGCTACTTGAGCGATGGGCGAAATTCGAGAATCGTGGCCGTGAACACCACTTTCAGGAAATCGCAGCCTTACCATGCGTCGAGTCGATTCCACAGCTGCTCAAGCCGATTCCAAACTACTCTGTAAGATGGTGGAGGCGAGGGGAGTTGAACCCCTGTCCTAGAGATTGGAAATGCAAACCACTACATGCTTATTCCGTCTTGGTTTAACACTGGGACTATGGACGGACACATTGTTCCAGCGCGAGCGTCCACGAAATGTTTCGCCCCAAGACGCGGTCGCTCCGTCTCAAGGCTAACCTGCTGTCGTCGCCCGCCCCACCAGCAGGTGTCATAGGGCGGACGTCGCGGTCAATTAAGCCGCGAGAGCGAGATCGTTAGATTCTGCGTTTATTTGTTTTGATTCGATTGTTAACGGGGCCAACGAATCATCCCCGGCATGCGGCCTGGATCATCAATCAAAAGTCGAAACCAGTACGCCCCCATTTCTGAGGTTTCAAACCGTAGCACAGTCTCCAACCATGGCGCAAGACCAAGGCTAAAAACTGACCCTTAAAAATCCATCAGATCGAGATCAAAGGCTTAGCCGCGCTGCCTGAATGGCAGGGCGTGCCTCGTTTCTGTTTCCGAAGTTTGGCGCGCCTTTTGGATTCAGACTACTTCGTTACCAGGCTGTGCCCGGTCATCTCTGGCGGCTGCGCGAGACCAAGGAGCGCGAGCAATGTCGGTGAAACGTCCGCCAGGATGCCGCTTTCCAGTTTTACTTCAGCATGATCGGCGCCGACGTAGATGAAATGAACCAGGTTCGTCGTATGCGCCGTGTTCGGGCTTCCGTCCGGGTTGCGCATGAGTTCGCAATTGCCGTGATCGGCCGTGATAAGCAGTTTCCCATCGAGCGACAGCACTTTTTCCACGACCCGTCGGACGGAGTCGTCGATTTTTTCAACGGCTTTAATACCAGCCTCAACGACACCCGTGTGGCCGACCATATCGGGATTGGCAAAGTTCAAAATCACCAGGTCGTACTGATCGATGGCAGCCAAAAGCTCCGTAGTCACCTTCTCCGCACTCATTTCCGGCTGGAGATCGTACGTTGCGACTTTCGGTGAGGGAATGATTTTACGATCCTCACCGGGATAGGCGATCTCGACACCGCCGTTGAAGAAATAAGTGACGTGCGGGTATTTTTCCGTTTCTGCAATGCGGAGCTGTTTAAGTCCCGCATCCGCAACGACTTTTCCGAGAATATTCTCCAGCGTCTGAGGATTGAAAATGACCGGAACGCCGTACGTCTTGTCGTATTGCGTGAGGGTCACGAATTCGATGTTTGGCACAACCTCACGGTCGAACCCGTTGAATCCCTTATCCAAGAACGCAACGGACAGCTGCCGGGCGCGATCGGCGCGGAAGTTGAACCACAGCACGACGTCCCCATCCCGGATGCGCTGCTCGTCGGCGTGCGAAAAAATCAGCGGGGGCAAAAACTCATCTCCGCGTGGTTCACTCGCGTAGGCGGCTTTGACGGCAGCCGACGGAGTCACCTTCTCGACTTTACCGCGGCCGAGGACGATGGCGTCCCATGCGAGCTTGTTGCGATCCCAACGTTTGTCGCGGTCCATGGCGAAATAGCGTCCAATGACCGTCGCGATCTGTGCACCCGTTCCCGCAATGCCTTTCTCGACATCGGCGAGATAACCCGCTCCGCCGGTGGGAGATGTGTCACGTCCGTCGGTGATCGCGTGGATCAGAATATCCCCTACTCCGGCTTCCGCAGCGATTTTGGTCAATGCAATGAGGTGTTCCTGGTGGCTGTGAACGCCGCCGTCGGAAACCAGCCCCATAAAATGCAGTCGCGTTCCCGGTTTTTTCGCCTTGGCAAAAGCGTCCTGGACGACGGGGTTTTTGGCAAGCTCGCCCTTCTCAATGGCCAGATTGATCCGCGTGAGATCCTGATAAACGATCCGTCCCGCGCCGAGGTTCAGGTGGCCGACTTCGGAGTTGCCCATTTGACCTGCCGGAAGCCCGACATCGAGGCCACTCGCGCTGAGTGTTGACTGCGGGTAGGTCGCATAAAGATGATCGTGAAAGGGTGTCTTTGCGAGCAACGTCGCGTTGCCGTCTGCCTCAGCAAACTCGCGCCCGTGCGGATTGATACCCCAACCGTCTCGAATGATTAAAACCACAGGTTTTGCCATGAATCGACTTCATTCCCGTCGTCGGCACGAGGCAAACAAAAAAATCGCGAGGAGCTAAATTTTAGCGGGCTGCATCCCAAGGACGTGGCACAATTCGCAGGATGATTGGGCAGCATTTACGGCTCGCTGCCCCAGAAAATCGTCTATTGCCAGATTTTACCCTTTGCAAAAGGATGCCGCTCGTTTCGTTTTTGTTTCTGTCTGTTCCACTTTTGAATGAAAAGCCGCAATCTCCTCCTCGCTCTCGCCTGCATCGTCGCGTTCGTCCTCGCTGGTGTGCTGTATTTTAAGAACTGGGTCGTTCAAAAGCCCTTTGCGATCATCCTTTTCACTGGGGACGGCCTCACCACTTCGTCCCTCGCTGCGACGCGGCTCTACAACGGCGGTGCGAGTGGGAAACTATTCGTCGAGTCTCTCCCAGAAATTGCGCTCCTAAAGACGTTCGCATCCGATTTTGGCATTCCAGATTCCGCGGCCGCGGCTTCAGCGATCGCCTCGGGAACTCCCGTCAACAATCGATCGCTCGGCATCGGGCCTGAACGCAAGAACCTCGACAGCCTCATTACTCTCGCAGCTGCAGCAGGACGCAAAACAGGCCTCATCACGAACGGAACACTTACCGAACCAGGCGTTGCCGCCTACTACGCCCATACTGCCGACGCCACAGACGGCAACGCCATCGCCAAACAGCTTATCCAGCGCAAAGACATCGACCTCGTTCTTGGCGGAGGCGAAAAGTTCTTTTTGCCGGTGGACAAAGGCGGCCTGCGCGAAGACGGCACCGATCTGGTGCTGGAACTAAAAAAAGAAAAATGGGGAGTCGCCCGCACGAAAGCCGAACTTGCCGCTGTCCCGGTGTGGTTGCCGGGCCGCGTCTTCGGAGTTTTCAATCGGGACGAGCTCGCTTTCAGTCGCGAAATCGAATCCGGCAGCCAGGAACCGTCGCTGGAAGACATGGTCCGCACTGCGATCCAGATTCTTCAGATCAATCCAAAAGGTTATTTTCTCGTCGTCGATGCCGGGCTCATTGAAAAAGCCGGACGCGTGAACGACGCAGAGAATTTTTTGGCGGAAACAGTTGTTCTCGATCGGGTCATCCGCACCGCGAAACAATACGCCGGGAACAACACGCTCATCATTGCTGCAGGAAAACAAAACCCTGGCGGTTTGCGCATGAACGGTTATCCGCTTCGAAGCGACTCCGGCATGGCCGTCCTGGGAATCAATGCCCGCGGCATCCCGAGCGTCACCTGGAGCACCGGCCCAAACGCGCTGCCGACCCCAAGCCCCGTGGTAGCCCCGACTCCGGCCGTTACACCACACCCGGAGATCCTACCCTCGTTGACCGTTCCCGAGCCTCCCCTGCCGGATAACCTCCCTTTGCCCACACCTCCACAACTGGCCGCCAGGGCCAGAAATGAACCTTCCACGGTCTTCAGCGAAGAAAGTCTCAACGTCGCCGATGATCCCCTCGGCTTTGGCGTTGGCCCCGGCAGCGAAACGCTGCACGGTTACAAAAATGCGACTGCTATTTTTTCTCTGATCGCGAACCAGTTGTGAAAGAGCTTCGCTTGAGGAGTTCGTCGCGGAGTTGCTTGAAACTCAAAGCGAAACGTCGTTCTTCCTGGCGCCCGATCGCATATCCGTAGCGGGCTTGAATGAAAGCTTTCGCCAGCGACTCTATGGCCTCCGATTTTTCAGGATAAGCCGCAGCAAGACGGCGGGAATAATCCAGGGGCCCTTCATTGGGACGACGAGGAGTTCCAGCTTGAGCGAGATCTTTGCAGAAGCGGCGATAGTAGCAGAGCAGATTATCCCTTCGCTCTGCCTTGGGACGGAGCACTCCGGTAGCGATCACCGCGACAAGGGCGATACCGGCAAGAAAAATGCCCATCAACTTCCACGAAAACCATCCATTGATACCGAGACGGGAGTAGAGATCACGCTGCATGGTCTGATCGAAACCAAGAATCCGGAGGTTCCATTGATAATTGGCGGCGTCCCAGGCAAACCTTGCAGACGTGGCGATCGTTGACCAGATGGAGGTCTCCGGCGCCGCGGCGGTGTCGGCGTCTGGTTCGGTGCTAGACGCTCCGTGTCGCGTAGCAAGCTGGGTCGAAGGATCGATGAACGCCGGATCCACCGCTTCGGAAATGTCATAGCGAACCCACCCTCGGCCAGCGAGCCAGATCTCAGCCCACGCGTGAGCATTGGCCTGGCGGATGGTAAAATAGGATCCGAGCGGATTGTATTCCCCGCCATGATACCCGGCAACAACCCGCGATGGAATGCCAGCAACCCGCATCAGCGTTGCGAACGACGCCGCGAAATGTTCGCAAAAACCCCGCTTACGCTCGAACAGAAACTCCTCAAGCGCGTCGTTTGCATAGGTGCCCGGATTGAGCGTGTAACGGAATTTTTCCGTGCGAAAATAGGCAAGCGCAAGCTGAACGATTTCACGCGGTTCCCGCGTCTTTTGTTGCCAGCGATTGACGAGTTGCCGCACCCGTGGGCCAACGTTCTCGGGCGGCGTCGTGACAAGAGCCCATTCCGCGGACGCGATGGGTGTCCGGTCGTTGCCCAGCTGGGAGGTAACGATGAGCGGGCCGAAGAATTGCGGCTGATCCCGGTTGAGCGTGAGAATGCCGCCCGACGTAAGAGTGGCCGGACCGTCGACGGATAGCGGACGATCAAGCGCATACACCTGACGCCCATTTTGCTGCGGCATCGTGACACGCTGAACGATTTTTCGTCCCGTAAACTGCGGTGACGGAAACGGGCCGTTCTCCTGCGCGCTCCGTCGCCACGCGAGACCGTGGCACTCGGAAAAAACAGCGACGCGCCAGTAAAGGTCGCCCAACGGCGGGGCGTCGCCGGTTGGAAAATCTGCGCGGAAAACGACTTCATCAGTCAGAACGAGTTCGCTGAATGTTCCGGGATTCATCTGGTCCGAGATGCCGGATTGCGCCTGGATTTCTCGTTTAAACTTCAGGATAAAATCGCCTCTGGGACGCGGAACGAAAAAGAACAGGATAACAATAATGGGTAACGCCTTGAGCAGGAGCACGCCCGCATATCGGACAAGGGGCCACCCGTCCAATCGTTTCGCCGAGCCGGATGTGAAGTGGATCAGCGTGCCCGTAAGGACCACGAAAACGGCCCCGACATAAACACACGTGAGGAGCGTTTGAGTGAAAAATAAGGCGGTCAGGAGAATGAAATATGCCAGAAAAGCCAGGAGCATGAATTCGCGTTCCGTCCGCATCTCAAGGACTTTGAGCGCGACGAGCAGCAGGAGTAATCCCATGCACGCAACCAGATTGAAGAAATTGCCGTGCACACCAAGGATGGTCAGCACCCCGACAACGCCAACAACCAAGCGCACCCAGGAAGGTGGAATGTGCCGCCCGCTGCGTTCGATGACAAAACGCCAAATCAGGCAGCCAAGAAAACCGAGTAAAATCTCGGGCGTTTGAAACATTAACGGCAACGCCGCAAGTAAGAGTCCCCCCAAAAGCCACTGGAGCGACGACAACGGAACATGAAAGGAAACTTGAGACGCGAAACCAGGGGCCTGGAAAAAAGAATGCGTTTCGCGGCCGGTTTTCATTTCTTAGGTCGCCGGGTTCCGACTTTCAGCTTCAGGTTTCCTAAAAACTGCCAGCATCTGGAGGCAATGATGATAATGGGAGTCGCCAAGCGACGGGGCCCGGGTTTGCCCGGGAAGGCGCAAGCCGTAGCGCATAGACTGGCGTTCGCATTGCACGATCCATAGGGCGAGCTGGGAAAGGCGCTCTTCAGTGTCCATTCCCGGTAAATGCGACCAGTCCAGCCACAATTCCTCGCTGACGGCGCTTTCGAATTGTTTGACTACGAGAGGCTGACCGCGCGCAACGGCTTTCCAATCGACATGCCGTTGCGACTCTCCGTCGACATAACGGCGGACGCCGGAAAAATCGTCACCCGGCACGCGTTTAGCCAATTGTCGCCGGCCGGGATTTCCTCCTAATGCCGTCAGAGGCAGAGTCCCTTTCGGTTCAGGGTAAACGTAGTATTCGCAATCGACCGCCTGGCGATATGCCGCTTTGAAAACACCGAGCGGAAAAACCGTGGAAACAAGCACACCATCCAGCCGGAAATGTCCCCGTCGCTTGGCCGGAAGACTGATGCTGCCTTCGATCACGGAATCAAGCTGGCCAACCGTCGCGATCCCCTCGCCTGGCGTCGATATTTTCAGGCCAAATTTTGGCCGCCTGCTCGCGTTGTAAAGTTTGAATGGGATAAGGAGCAAATTCCCGGCAAATCCATTCGCACGACGCGCGACAACAATTCGTAAGTTACTGATGTTTGAACGGTTATAAATCCACGAAACCAGTGAAAGCCCGACCAGTGAATAGACGGGAATGTAAGCCGGTCCGTTCCCCTGGCTGATCGCCGCATACACCACCGCCGCAAGTACAGCCAGAAAACTGAATATGTAGGGAGCGAACATAGGAGAGGGTGCTGCTTTTTACCGTCCCAAGTCGGGTCAATCTACAGGGACCACTCCCAGAATTTCTCGTGCCAGAGCCTCACCCTGGTCGCCGCTGACGGCCGAATCGTCGCTCAAGCGATGGGCCATCACTGCCAGAGCTACCGCCTGCAGATCTTCGGGAAGGACCATGTCACGCCCGGCCGCGAAAGCCCACGCTCGGGAGGCAGCCAAAAGTGCGATTCCAGCGCGCGGCGACAAGCCCGCGCGATGACGGCGCCGGCTCTCTTCGAGAATATTTTGCAGATAATCGAGAAGCGCTGGTGACACGTGGGTCGCGGCAGCTCGCCGCTGCAGGTCGAGTAGCGTTTCCATGGGAAAAACCGGCTCCAGTTTCTTTGCCATCGCCCGCCGATCGCCGCCGAGGAGCATCTCGCGCTCACGCGCACGATCCGGAAAGCCCAGCCGGATACGCATCATGAAACGGTCCAATTGCGATTCCGGCAGCAAAAAAGTCCCGATCTGATTCGCGGGATTCTGCGTTGCGATTACAAAAAATGGCTGCGGCAACGGATGGGTTAATCCGTCGAGCGACACTTGGTTTTCTTCCATCGCCTCCAGCAACGCGCTTTGAGTCTTGGGCGTGGCACGATTGACCTCGTCGATGAGAATCAGATTGGCAAAGATCGGCCCGCGATGAAATACAAAGCTCTGGGTATCGCGGTTGAAGATGGAGTTGCCCACGATGTCCGCAGGCAGGAGGTCGCTCGTAAATTGGATCCGTCGGAAAGTCAGCCCAAGTGAATAGGCTATCGCATGCGAAAGTGTCGTCTTCCCGACCCCCGGCACATCTTCAATGAGCAGATGCCCTCGCGCCAATACACAAGCAACCGCGAGCCGCAATTGATGCTCCTTTCCGACGATAATACTTCCCAACCTGGAAATGAGTTCGTCAATCTTGTTTGTCACGCGGTCTCGCCGCTAATCCTACACAGATGTGTCTCGGGTAAAAGCTTCAGATTTCAGATTTTCTTATATCAAAACGGATGATGAAGTCATCAACCGGCCCGGCCCGTTCGCCTGCGAATCTTTGCATTCAAAACTTGCCTCGACTTTTCCTAACGGGTCACCTATCGATGGGGCCATGACGCGGAAGGAGTTTTTGCAGGTTCTTGCAGCGGGTGGCGCTTCGTTTTTCGGATTACCCCAGCCGGCCATTGGACAGCTTGCCAACGAAGAAAAACACCGCGGGTCACCCGTCAATTGGGCGCGTCTAAAGTTCGTCTGTGATGGGAATGATACAGATGATTGGAACGTGCATCCGCATGGTGACATGAATCTCATCGATGCCACCCAGGAACAGACTTCCATCAATCTTCACAAACAATGGTGCGTCGCCAGTATCGATGACGTCACAGAGATGGCTCCCTATCCGTTTTTGTTCATGCACGCCGACCAGGCCCCCATGCTCGAGGATTCGCAGCGCAAAAACCTGGGTGAATATCTGAAACGTGGCGGGTTTCTATTTGCGGAGGATTGCGTCAACGGAAAACACAACCGCGGTGGCGTTAGCGACCGGTTTTTCCGCCGGATGATCGACGAACTCCCGAAAATTGTCCCCGAAGCGAAAATCGAGCAGTTACCTTTCGATCACCCGATTTTCCACACGATGTACCACTTCGACAACGGCCTGCCCCATATGCAGGGACAACCGCATGGTCTGTATGGTGCGACACTGAACGGGCGCGTAATCGCCGTGCTCAGCCCGTCCGATTTGCACTGTGGCTGGACCAACGGCAACCAATGGTTCGGCTCGGGAAAAGCGGAAATCGCGCTTAAGATGGGCATCAACATTTACACGTTTGCGATGACGCGAGCGTAAGGTAGGGCGTGCTGGCCCAGCGCGCCTCTGGCCTGCATCAACATTTACACGTTCGCGATGACGCGAGCGTAGGGGCCCGCAGAGCACGAGAGGCGAAAGGTCCTTCCGCTCCAGCGACCTCTCATTTTTCACCTTTCGCTGTTCACGCTTTCGTGCGAGGGAAAACACCCCTTTTCCCACACGAATGACGCCTCATATCAAACTCTACATCCCGGGCCCGGTCGAAGTATCGGCCAAAACCGCTGCCGCGTTCACTTTGCCCATGATCGGGCATCGCAGCGCCGACTTTAAGGCTCTTTACGAGTCCATTCTCCCCCGGCTGCAAACGCTTTTCGGGACGAAGCAACCGGTTTTCCTGTCCACTTCGTCGGCTTGGGGCGTGATGGAAGGCGCGATTCGCAACCTCGTTCCCGCGGGCAGCAAAGTGCTCAACTGCATGAACGGGGCGTTCTCGGATAAATGGCTCGATGTTTCCAAACGTTGCGGCAAACAGGCGGAAGCGCTGCAAGTCGAATGGGGCCAGCCGATCCTGCCCGACGCGCTCGACGCGAAACTCGCGGAAGGCGGCTTCTCGGCGGTGACGATCATTCACAACGAGACGTCCACAGGCGTCATGAGTCCGCTCAAAGAGCTCGCGGCCGTGGTCGCCAAATATCCTGACACGCTGCTGATCGTCGATACCGTGTCGTCCTTTTCAGTCGTGCCGATCCCAATGGACGAATGGGGCATCGACGTGCTCCTCACCGGCAGCCAAAAAGCGCTCGCGCTCCCGCCCGGGCTGGCGCTTTTCGCCGCGAGCGAAAAGGCATTCGAACGCGCCGCAACGATCCCGGACCGCGGGTATTACTTCGATTTTCTGGAGTTCAAAAAAAATGCGGCCGATCTCATGACTCCGAGCACGCCAACGATCCCCCACATTTACGGACTCCGATCGAAGCTGGACGATATTTTCGAGGAGGGCGTCGAAGCACGTTTCGCTCGCCACGAGAAATTGAACACTCTCGTGCACGACTGGGTGCGCGCGAACGGCTTCGAATTTTTCGCCGCTGACGGTTACCGGTCTAAATCGCTGACCTGTATCAAAAACAATCGCGAACTGGACATCGCGGCCTGGATCAAGCGTTTGCGCGCCAAGTACCACTGCGTCATCGATGGCGGATACGGCAAAATCAAAGGCAAGACCTTCCGCATCTCGAACATGGGCGACGAAACAGAGGAGTCCATTCGCTTCGTGCTCGATGGCTTGAGCGATACGATGGAGAATGACTAAGTCCTGAATGTCTAATGACTAATACTGAACAATTCGCGCAGTTCCGCCCATTAGTCATTAGTCATTAGTCATTAGTCATTAGTCATTAGTCATTAGTCATTAGTCATTAGCCCTTCGTCCTTCCGATGAAATACGTTCTCGGCATTTTTCTGCCGCTTTACTTGCTCGATCAGGCCACCAAATGGCTCATCGTTAAAACGTTTGCCTTCCAGGAAGAACGCACGGTTATCCCCGGCTTTTTTGACCTCGTTTACTGGGGCAACACCGGGGCGGCGTTCAGCATGTTGCAGGGCAAAAGCATGTTTTTTATCCTGCTCGCCACGGCAACGCTCATCGCAATGGCGATCTTCGCCTGGCGCGGCGGCTTGAAAGATGCCTGGAGCCGCACCGCCTGGAGTCTTCTCGCCGCCGGCATTGCCGGCAACCTG
>DATDBU010000153.1:0-19865 GCA_036524675.1 Chthoniobacterales bacterium
GGCTGGTCACTGCCGCAGCAGCCACCGCCGAAAGTCTTTACACACCAACTCGCCGGTGTGTGGACAACCTAACCCCGTTTTTTTCGATCCGCCTCTCTGCGAACCCT
Organism: Chthoniobacterales bacterium; assembly: GCA_036524675.1. Lineage (GTDB taxonomy): Bacteria > Verrucomicrobiota > Verrucomicrobiia > Chthoniobacterales > DASVRZ01 > DATDAW01. The sequence goes on from DATDBU010000153.1 coordinate 108, forward strand.
CACAACTTGCTCTCCGTCTGCGAAAGTCAGGCTAACATATATTTGACCTGTAAATTTGCAGTAAAACTTTGCCGCGTTGGAGCGGTATAGCATGGCAAACATCCGCGCGAGGTTACCAGAGGAAACGTCCGGCATCAAAACGAAAAGACGTCGCAGGCCGGCCTCGGTGGCCCATCCACGCAGGAATTGCTTCGTCGTTAGACGATGTAGCGGGAATCACCGCAAAGGCGCGAAGACGCAAAGGAGAAGAGGGGAACACACAGATCACCGTCGCAACGTTTTTTCCATTGCTCCTGCTCTTTAACTTTAACTTACTCTGCGACCGAGGAACCGCCTAGCGCAAGGAGGCTGCCGAGAACACAGCCCACACAGAGCGCGAAGAATCCAAGGACTTTCGTGGTCCGATTGAGAAGGTTTCGGATTCTCATAGGTGCGCTCTCAGGGCCTAACTATATGCCTGCAGCGCTTCGTAAGGCATCATTTCTCCATGGAGTACTTGCGCACGGCTTCTTTGGTGTCCGACATATCGAGCTCGGTAATAAACTCTTCAGCCCAGACGCTCTCCGATTCCCGCTTGGAACGTTGATACTGGTGAAGAATCTTGAGGGCTGCTTCCCGTGGAAGTAAGGCAACCAACGGAACAAAAATTAATCCTTCCTCACCCTGCCACTTCTGAGAGCGCTCCATGACCGCATGAATGATGTCGGTGCCACGCTCCTCGGCGAGGCGCTTGGACGCACGCCAAAACGCGTTTCCGAACTGATCGCCTCGAGCCTGAGTCTCACTGAAGACTTGCATCAAAGCATCAAGACGTTTCGAGTCTGTCGAAAAGGTCTCGGGATCTGGTTTGTCGGAGGCATATAACACGGCTGCGGCCGCGAAAGCGTAAAACGCAAACGCCAGAAGAGTATGAGCGGCTGATTTCATAGCGGTGCGAATGGCGCCTGACATACTTTCGACCGCGGATTTTTCGGTAAGACTTTGCCGCACAGCGGAAACTGTAGTTAGGGAAGATAAGTGTGAGCGTGTTGAGCGAATGCTAAAAGGAATCCAGCAGGACGTATAATGCAACGTATGATTTCATGTGGGGATACTTTGGGCTAACGACTCCGGCTTAGCGACAGGCGGAGCGGGCGCGGCTCCTGCCAGTGGCCGGAAAAGGCGGCGGCGGTGTGTCGCAGGAGCCGTGACCGCGGAGCCTGTTCGCTGCAGCGCATGTTGTTAAGCGTCATTGATTGGTGTAGATCGTTTCGTGAGCTAGTTCCTTGTAGCGGGCGACTGCGGTAACGGTGCGAAAGTCGGAGACCGTGATAAAAAACTCGCTCCCGTCACGAAGGACGTAGCGGAATGTGCCGGCTTCAGGCCCGCCGTGAAAATGGCTGACTGGAACGCCCTCCGTGCGAGTCACTGGAAACTGCGTCGCGAAGCCATCGGGAACTCCGAACGCGGCGGCGACACCCAACAGGATTCCACGCTTGCCCACGCCGGCACGGCGGATACTCTTCTTTACGTTCGATCGCAGATTTGCGGTAAAGACTTTATCGTTTTGGGGCGGTATAGCATGGCCAACATCCGTGTAAGATTGTCTGAGGGAACGCCCGGCAATCAAAACGAAAAGGCGCCGTAGGGCCCTCCTTCGTGGGCCATCTGTAATTCAGAGGAGGCCACGCTGCGATAGGCTATTCCGGTGCCCCTCGTGGAGGCGTGATCTGCTTTAGGCCTTCCGGGGTGAACTCGGCATCTGTGAAGGCAACGCCGCGCTTGATGCGGGAGCCATCGATCTCGGTCGCAAGGCCGCGTGAGTCGCGCACAGAGAGGTTGACGGGAATGGAATCGCCGCCGTCGAGTGTGATACGCGTAACGACAATCTGGCGTAACAACTGGCCTTTATCGTTGTATTTCTCGATGCGCAGTGGAATGAGACGATTGGGGTCTACCCACGTGCGAACGCTGGAGTAGGAGGAGCGGCGTCCCTTGCCAGGCTTGGATTCGAGAATCTGGCAGGCGATATGATCGATCTCGTCCGTGCCGACGATTGCCTGCTGGCTCCAACCGAAGAAGTCGTCAATTACATCTTCGTAGGAGAGGGCGCTGCCAAATAGCGGCTCGTCAAAGTTCGCGGCACCCAGTTCGCGAACGGCACCGTTCGGAGTGTGGAGCGTCCCGCTGATGCGATTTCCCGACCGGCGCAATAGCACGGCCTCTCCCTTCCGTTCCTTGGGAAAAAGCACTTGATAGACAAGATCGGCGTTTCCTCGCGAGACGCGCGATTTGATTTGAAGTTGGAGGACGTTGGCAGTTCCACCGGGAATGTCCATCCGCACACGAATGTAAGCGGTGCCTTGCTGTTTTGCAGCGAGATGAGCAGCCAGCTCGGCTGCCGGGGCAGCAGGGCGGTCCGATTCCGCAGCCAACAGGGAGCATGTTAGGAGGAAAAGGCCAAGAAAGATAGCAGTGATCAAACGATGGGGCATTGGACAATTTACAGGTTCAGGACGCGGTCCGGAGGGCGGATTACCGCGACGGTACGTTTCAAGTTTGTAACGCCTGGCTTGGCGCAAGACGGGAACTGCGCCATGCGGGATAGAGTCCACTGAGGACTCCGACCACCAGGGCGATCACGACGGCTTCGATCATGAGAGTGACGCTCAGCTCGGGCTCTAGCAGGCCGCGAATGGCGGGAGCCGACTGCATCAATTGAACGCCGACAACGCCTAGAGCTACTCCGACGATGCCGCCCAGCAAGCCTAGCAATGCCGATTCCCATAACACCATGCGGACAATCCGGCTCCGTTTCCACCCGAGCGCGAGCAGAATGCATATCTCCTGTTTCCGTTCGAACATGGTCATGAGCATCGTGTTCATGACGCCGAGGACGCCTACGAGAATGGCCAGCAGCGAAGTGCCCCAGCTCATGGCGCTGATGATTCGGTAGCCCTCCGTATTGCGCAAATGCTCCCCCGCAGCCTCAGCATGCGCTTCCGGGATAAGACGCGACATTTCCTCGCGCAACCGCTTCATCCCAGCCTCGCCTGTGCCGGGAGTCACGCGAACGTCAATCGCGCTGATACGGTCCTGGTTGCCCGTGATTTCCTGGAGCAACGGCAACGCGAGAATGACCGAGCCGTTTTCGACCAAGGCGCCGCCATCCACGATTCCCACGACAGAGAGTTCGTCTGTCTCGATCTGGATGGTGTCGCCCACGTGTTTGCCGAGCACTTCTGCTGCGGTTTGACCGAGAACTACGGCGCGTTCTGAGGCATCGTGCGGCATCCTGCCGGTAAGCAGTTTGAGGTTTTCCCAAGCGAACCCGCCCCATTCCCGCGCCGAGACGATCATCATCTCCGAATTTTCAATACTCATCAGATCCACGAGAATCGAGCACGTCGCCGCCACACCCGGCAAATGGGCGATGCGGTCCCGCGTGGCAGCGGGGAAAGGTTTCGGCGTGAGGGACCCACGCATGTTGTGAACGACGATGTCCGTGCCTCGCGATTTCATTCCTTTGCTCCAACTGGAAATCAGCCCTCGCGACAAGCCCACGAGCGCGACAACGGCAGCAATACCGATTGAAATCCCAACCAGTGTAAGACCAGTGCGGACCGGGCGGCGTCTCAGGCCGCGCATCACAACGGAGAGGAAGGTCATATCAGTCGGTAGTGGAATGTTTGACGGGATCCCCGTCGAAGATGACGTGTCCGTCTTTCATTTGGATCGCACGCGAAGCACGTCGGGCGATGCCCATGTCGTGAGTGACCAGGATGAGCGTCATGTTCTGTTCACGCTGGATTCGGGTCAGGAGGTCGAGAATGTGATGAGCATTTTCGCTGTCAAGATTCCCGGTGGGTTCGTCCGCCAGAAGCACGGAGGGTCCGTTCGCCAGACTGCGGGCAATGGCGACCCGCTGGCGTTCGCCGCCGGAGAGTTTTGCGGGAAAATGATTGACGCGCTTCTCGAGGCCGACGGCTCTCAACAGCTCGATGGCGCGCTCTTTCCGCTCAGAGGTAGGACGGCTGGTTTCGAACATTGGGATCTGCACGTTCTCCACTGCAGTGAATGTCGGAAGCAAATGAAAGGATTGGAAAATAAAACCGATCTCCAGCGCCCGATAGGCGGCCGGATTCGGGAGATCCGGGAGTGATTCCCCGCGAAACAACAACGAGCCGCCGCTCGGTCTGTCGAGCGCACCGAGCATTTGCAACAAAGTGGTTTTACCGCATCCGCTGGGTCCGATAACGGCGATGAACTCGCCTTCGGCAATCCGAAAATCCACGCCACGCAGCGCGTGGACCTGGCCGTCGTCGAAATCCTTTCGGAGGTCCCGGGCCTCAAACACGCAGCCCTCATCACCGTCCGTCGCAGCGCCCGGCTTCATAGCTCGCGCCACTGAGATCCGGCCCGGGGATTTCCGAGACCTCGCAATAGGTCCAGCAACGCGTGCCGATAGCTGGAAAAGGGTTCCCGCTCGCCTGGCGCCATGGGCATGAGATCCGCGACGCGCTGAGGCAGTTCCGCGTGCGGCAGCCCGGCGCGCTGGTGGTGCACCCCATGGAAAGGTTCGTGAAGTAGCGTAATCGCCACCAATCGGCCAGGCCAAGTGTCGGCCACGATGCTTCGGGTCAATCCATTCACTGTGTCTCCGGTGAGGCCGACGTGTTCGATGTATTTCCGCCAGCTTTGCAGGTTGGCGGCGATGAAGGCCGGTGCCAGGTACAGCCAGAGAAAGTAACTCCACATTCTCCAATGAGCGACTGCCCAAATAATGGCGATCCAGACAACGGCACTCAGTGCCAATTCCCACCAAATGCGCCGCCGCACCCGGCTGCTGCGCACGGGCGAGTTCTTGCGGAGAAAAGCACGAAGAAAAATCATCGGCGTATAAACGAGGCCGACGGTTAACTCGAGAATCGCGGCGGTACACCGCACCCATCGCGGGATACGTGGGTGAGCAAATGGCCACATCTCTTCGTCCCGTTCGCTCGACAAGTGCGCGTGATGGGTTTGATGCACGACGCGATACAGGGTGAAGCTCATGAGGCTGAAAACTCCGATGGCGTTTCCCTCAATGTCATTAAACAACCGGTTCTTGCGGAGCAGGCTGTGGGACGCTTCATGAAAACCAATCAGAAAGCCGTGCATGAAATGGCTGGCGACCATTACGAGCGGCACCGCAAGCCAGATCCAGCCGTGGTACACCGCCAGACCCAGCACCGCTTCCGTGGAGAAAAACAGGATCGAGACTACCTGAAACGCCGCGCGGCTGATCCAGTGGGGACCGCGCTCCTGCTCGACGGGATCAGCGGACGTAACGTCGTTCATGGGGTCGAGTTGAGGTGAGTTGCTACCGTGCTTTCCGGCGAGTGACATATGCTGGCAAGCACGTGGCGAAAGTTGCGGTCCAAATCTTGAACATCGGATTGCGAAAACATGGTTGGGCGGAACAGCCACACGACTTCCAGCGTTTCATCCTGCTCGGTGATTTCGCACCCGAGGTCAAATCGGGCCGTGCCGGTGGAGCGCATCTGCAGCTTCGCGGAGAGTGTCGGTAACGCCACATGAGGGACGGGATGATTCTGCAAAGCAAAACGCACCTGGAAGACGGGATGATATCCTGGCGCAGGCGACTCGCCGATCGCACGCACCAGCTCGGCGAAAGGCATTGCATTGGCAAAGCAATCGACGGTCGTCTGATGCGTGGCGTTTAGACTCTCCAGAAATGGGATCTTCCCATCCACGCGCGCTCGTAGCGGTACGATTCCGGAGAAATAACCCATCGTCTCGCGCACCGTTTGCTTGCCGCGGTTGGCGACCGGCGTTCCAACCACGATATCTTCCATACCCGTCCATCGGGAGAGCGTGATCTGAAAAGCCGCAAGGAGCGTGCTGAACAACGTAACCCCGTTCCGGCGCGCCAGATCTCTTGTTCCGGCAGCAATGTCCGCCGGAATACAGGTTACCCACCGGCGAAGCGTTGCATGGGTGCTCGGCTGCGCCCAAAGCCTGCGCGAACCCGCGAGCTCGGATTTCCAAAAAGGCGCCCGCCGTTCCAGTTCCGCCGGCTGCCAAAATGCGCGCTCTGCTGCGCCCCATTCGGTGTAGGAGAGTGGCACTGGCGGCAGCTGGCCGGATCTGCCCAAAACCTCTTGCAGGTAGGCACCGAATAAGTCCTGCACGAAAACCCCGAGCGTCCAACCGTCAGCGATGGCGTGATGGATGGCGAAGACAAACACGTGATCGTCCGCCGTGCGCCGAAGGATGATTGCGCGATACAGCGGACCCTGGATGAGGTCGAACGGCTCGCAGAAAATTTCCCCGGCGATTTCTTCGACTGCCTCCGACCGACTCTGCGCCGAGGAAAGCTCCCGGAACTCGAGATTTGGATCGCAGCTCTTTCGAACCATCTGCAGCGGCTGCTCTTTTCCAGGAAGAAAAGAGAGGCGCAGCACTTCCTGCCGTTCTACGACGCGACGGAAAGCGGTTTCGCAGTCGCGCTTTGTGAGGAGTCCGCGAGCGGGGATGAGGCAGCAGATGTGATTCCCAGGATCCCCAAGTGGCACCGCCGACGCTTCCCACAACTCGCGTTGGGGAAGTGTCAGCGGGTGAAGGCGCGCTTCGCCGCTTTCGAGCCACTGCTTGAGACGGGTGCGTTTGTCACCAGACATGCGAGTACAGTTTCGCCGCTAACGCGGCTTTCGTTTGATGTTTGGTTTCCTTTCCGTGGCCTCCGTGGCCTCCGTGGCCTCCGTGGCCTCGCTGCGCTCGACCACGGCTACTAATATTACCGCCGCTCTGCGGCTCCGCACTCGACCACGGCGACTTGAGGCCACGCGATCCGCGGTTCTTGACCACCAAAAAAGCCGCTGAGCCGGCGCGTGCTCGGCGGCTCTCGACCGTCAAAAAAGCCTTGAAGCTGGTGCCCCATTCCGCAGCGTCAACCCGGGAGAGCGCCACTCTACTCTTGACCACCAAAAAAGCCGCGTGGCGGCGTCTACCCGAATAGCCGTGGTCGAGCGAAGCGAGGCCACGGTTACGTGGCGAAAGATCAAAAGCCGCGTAGCGGCGAAACCTCACGGAACGGGTTCTATTCGAGGTATTTGGGATCATAGGCGATGGCTGCCTGTTCAAGCAGCCCTTTGTATTCGTCGAGAAACGAGACAGTGCGGTGATGCTCCTCTTGAGCCTTGATGTATTCGATGAGCGTTTCCTTTTCGTCGAGGGATGCAGTGAAAGCGCCATAACCGTCCTGCCAACCCGGCCAGTCACTAAAGACATTTTCCCGGCGAATCCAACCCGTCGAACTGGTTTTCACGTTCTCGACGTAGCTCGCGAGCGCCACACTTGGGTGGACACTCGTGAGGATGTGCACGTGATCCTCTACACCGCCGATACGGTAGAGGTGACATTTCAGGTTCTTGTGGATGCCCCACACGTAACGGTAGAGATTGTCGCGTTGTCCCTTGGCGATGCAACGCGCGCGATTCTTTGTGGAGAAGACGATGTGATAGAAGATTTGCGTGTAGGTGTTTGGCATCTCCGGCGGCTTTACAGGGTTTCGCCGCTAACGCGGCTTCCGTCTCTGCCCGGCCCTTCCGTGGCCTCGCTTTGCTCGGCCACGGCTATTCATGTTGTGGCCCTCCGGGCCTTTGGATGAATCGGGCGTAGTAAAATGACCTGCTCGGCGACGGCTATTCATGGTGTGCCCTCCGGGTCTTTGGATGAATCGGGCGTAGTAAATGACCTGCTCGGCGACGGCTATTCATGGTGTGCCCTCCGGGCCTTGGGATGGATCGGGCGTAGTAAAATGACCTGCACGGCGACGGCTATTCATGGTGTGCTCCGGGCCTTCGGATCGATCGGGTGTGGTAAATGAACCTGCTCGGTGACGGCTATCCATTGTGTGCCCTGCGGGTCTTCGGATGGATCGGGGAGGGGCACAATGTGCTACAAAATTTACGTGTAGGGTTTGGCATCGCACCGTTCTTTCCGAACGCCCAGAGGAGCCGTTGGCATGCGGAGTCGGGTCGAAAATCCAAAGGCCGTCAGTGTCCGTGGCCGTTTCCGAAAGGCCCGGAGGGCCGTCAACCTGAGTAGCCGTGGTCGAGCAAAGCGAGGCCACGGTATCGAAGCCCAAGCGACAAGCCGCGTCAGCGGCGGAACGGCGTCGTTCGAGGCTTCGACGCCGACGCAGCTTCTGCAGTTGCACGTCCATACGGTGTCGCTTTGCTCGACAAGAGCTATTCATGCTGCCGGTCCTCCCGGCCTCGCGGGCGCGACGTCTGGAGCTATTGCAACCTCTCCGAGCAGACGGTCTACGTCTTCATCAGAAAGAGCGTCGAGATCCACTTCGGCTGCGGGTGCCGGCTCAGTGCGTGGAACGGCTGAGGGTGCAGGGGGCACCGGGGCTGCACCGGTCAAATGGCTGGCGATCAATGCTGAAATCTGGCCGATGGTGCGCGCCCGCATCAAGCTGGTTGGGGGAAGCGCGATGCCGGTGGCCGCTTCCAATGAGCTTTCGATCTCGACGCCCATAAGGGAATCAAGACCGAGATCCGTAAGCGCCTGATCGTCGCGCAGCGTGTCGGCCTTCACCCGCAGCACTGAGCCGACGACTTCACGCACGGCCTGTGCGATGACGGTCTCCTTTTCTTCCGGTGCGGCGGATTCGATCCGGTTTCGCCAATCCCCGGTCGGACCGCTGCTTTCCTGTCCTTCAATGGAAGCAAAGATGCGCTCAAACAGCGGATTTTCCTGCATGCCGCGGAAGAATTGTCGCCACTTCGCCCAATCGACCCGGATGGCTGCGACCTGCGCGGTGCCCGCGCATAGCGACGATTCGAGAATCGAAATTACTTCGCTCGGCGAGAGCTCGGATGTGCCCTGTTTGGCAAGGAATTCGGCCACGCGCTCATTGCGTGCGACGTAGCCTTCGCCGCCAAGCACGCCCCAATTGATCGCCAGCGCGGGCAAGCCGAGCGTGTGGCGGTGGTGGGCGAGGGAATCGAGGAAGGCGTTCGCCGCGCAGTAGTTTCCTTGCGCAGGATTGCCGAAGATGCTCGAGACCGACGAGAACATCACGAAACAGTCGAGTGCGAGGTCGCAGGTCGCTTTGTGCAGCCGCCATGCGCCGAGTGCCTTTGGCGACATCACGGCGCGCATGCGTTCGCTCGTGAGTGCAGAAAGCGGCGCGTCGTCGATGACCATGGCGAGGTGGAAAACCCCTCTCAGCGGCTGATCGCCGGAACGAATCCCGCCGATGAGTCGTAAGACATCTTCCGAACTTCCCACGTCGGTGCGCTCCACCTTCACCTCGGCCCCGCGGTCGCGCAATTTCTGCACGAACGTTTCCGCTTCCGGCGTGGATGCAGCGCTGCGGCTGGCGAACACGAGGTGCCGCGCCCCGCGCTCGACGAGCCAATTGGCCAGCACTTTGCCGAAACCGCCGAATGCGCCGGTGATGAGATAACAGCCGTCCGGTTTGATGGCGAAGTCCGGGGCGAGCGGCTCGCCGCGGCGCGGCACAAATGGCTCCGGAAACGACACGACGACTTTGCCGATGTGCCTGCCGCTGGCCATGAGCCGGAATGCTGCATCGACGCGGCTCGCTGGAAATGCACGGAATGGCAACGGATGCAGCTCGCCGTGCTCGATCAGACCTGTGATCTCCCCAAGCATCTCGCGCGTCAGCGCTTCATCCCCGACGAAAACTGCATCCATCGCAACAACGTGGAAGGATGCGTTGCGTCGCAATGGCCAAAGCGGAATGCGCGAGTTTTGATAGATGTCGCGTTTACCAATTTCGATGAAGCGGCCAAACTCGGCGAGGCACGAGAGGCCCATCGGGATCGCTTCGCCAGCGAGCGCGTTGAGCACCACGTCCACGCCGCGCCGCGCCGTGAGCTCCATGACGATCTCCGCGAAGTCGCCGCGGCGCGAGTCGATGACGTGCTTCACCCCAAGCGTCGCGAGCAGCGCACGCTTCGCCGGGCTGCCGGCACTGGCGATCACCTCGGCGCCGAGATGGTGCGCGATCTGGATCGCCGCCATGCCCACGCCGCCCGCGCCCGCGTGAATCAGGACGTGCTCGCCCTTCCGTACCCGCGCGACGTTTTTCAGCGCATGCCACGCGGTCATGAAAACCACTGGGATGGTCGCCGCTTCTTCAAACGAGAGTCCGTTGGGAATGGTTCGCACGTCGCCGCCGCGTGCGAGCGTCTGCGTCGCGAGGCCGAAGACCGCGAGGCCGAAGACTCGGTCGCCCGGCTTTACGTGCGTCACATGGGACCCAACCGCGGTCACGATGCCGCCGACTTCGTCCCCAAAGATGCGCGCATCCGGCGCTTCACCGGGATAAAGCGCGAGCGCTTTTAGCACGTCGCGGAAATTCATGCCCCCGGCTTTGACGTCAATGATCACTTCGCCTGGACCGCACGGCGGGAGGGCGAACGGGGCGAAGCGCAGCGTGTCGAGGTGCCCGCGCTCGCGCGACTCGATTCGTAGCGGTACAGCCGGCTCGAGACTTTGCTCAATGCGCGGACGTCCACGATCGAGCCGCTGCACGTAGCGTGCCTGGCCGCGAAATGCGACCTCGCGCTCAGGGTCGGTCTGTAGCAACTCGCTCCAAAGCAACCCGTTATCTCCATCCGATTTTTGCGGTGGAAGATCGATACCGTGGCACGCGAAATTCGGGTACTCATTCAGGATCACACGCATCAACCCGAGCGCCGGAGCTTGCTCAACGGCTGTAGCCGCCATCTCGCGTCCTACGGGCTGCACGCCGCGCGTTACGAAGTCGATGCGCAGTTTCGCGGCGGGCCGAGTCGCTCCGAGTGTCTGAGCGAGGTGTAGCAGCGCGTCCGTCCCCATCGACGCGTCCTCTTCAGCGGCTCGTACGTCCAGATTCCAGAGATAAACGAGGCGCTCGGGTGGGGCGTCGCCGGTCCATGATTCGAAAAGTCGCTGCCAGTCGTCCGGCATCTCGGCTCGGAGCGTGAAACTGTCCGTATCGTCCGATGTGAAAGCATTGCCGCGCCGAGCGACGCGACAGCGGGCGCCGGCCTCGCGCAGGCGTGTAGCGATCTGATCGCCGAGATCGGACGAGTCCGCGAAAACGAGCCACGACCCAGAGAGCGGCGAAATTCCTGTCGCCGAGTCGTCGGAAGGCGACAGGAATGTCGCCCCTCCTTGCTCCGAGGACTTGCGCGCGAGGAGTCCGATCTGGCCTTCGCCGTAGGGACCCACCAACCCCGGTAGTGAAGCGGCCTCGCTGAAGCCTGCTTCGCGCAGCAGCGCCTCCCATTGCGCGCGCCCAAGCAACGGATGCTCCGGCCTCAGTTCGCGATCGGAGAAGCGCCACCAGCCGCTGGTGAGGCCGAAAACGGCTTCGGTCCAGAGCTGCGGCGTGGCCAGGTCCATGAAGACGAGACTGCCGCCCGGAGCGAGCAATTCATGGAGATGCCGGAGCGCAGCGCGCACGTCACTTACGGCGTGGAGCACGTTCGTGCCGATAATGAAATCGAACGAGCCCGCTTCGAGATCCTGGTCGGTGCCCGGCTTTTCGAGATCGAAGATTTTTGTCTCCACTTCGGGGAAAGCCGCGAGCTTTTGCATCGCCCCGGAGAAGAAGGCGGCGGAGACATCGGTGAACGTATAGGAATGCAGCCCGCGTTCGAGGCCGGGGAGCACCTGCGCACTAAGACCACCGGTCCCGGCACCGACTTCGAGGATACGAAGTCCGCGGCCCTCGGGCAGGGCGCGCGCGCCTTCCTGTACCGCAGCCGTGATGGCGGCCAGCCAGTGGCTTGTGAGCAGGCCGTCGCCGTAAAATTGATCGAGCAGCTCCGCGCCGGCACCCGTGAAGAGCACCTGCACGGCGTCCTTTTCGCCGCGCAGAATCGGGCCGAGTTCTGCGCAGTTACCGGCGACGAGCAGCGCTTCAGGCAAGTGGCCGGGATGCCTTTCGATGAAGTCGCGAAGCGCTTCGCCCGTCGAATCGGCGGTGCTCGGGAAAATCGCGGTCGGACGGTAACCGCCCGTGTCTTTTTCCAGTAATCCGCGCGTTGCTAATTTTGCCGTCAAACGCTCGAAGACCGGTCGCATCGGCTCCGCGACGCGCAGTGTGTCGGCGGTAAAGAGAGCACTGGTCTGAACGCCCATCTCGCGCAATCCGTGGGCGAGCTGCGCGGCGGTGAGTTCGTCCACGGCGGCAATCGCGGCTTCGAGACCGGTGCGGCTGCGGGTTGCGATCACCGCATCGAGCGCGCGGTGCGCGGCGGCGTGCAGATGCGAAAGTGGCGGCGGTTGAGGCGTGGGCTGCGCCGCAACCGGAGTCCGCTCCCAATCGACGTGGTAGAGCACGTCCCGCGTACTGCCCGATCCACCGCGCCGCACATTGGCGACGCTGATGGCCCGGAAGCCGTCCACCAGCATGCATGGCTTGCCAGCTTCGTCATACAGGCCGATGCGGCCTTCGGTGAATTCGTCGTTGCACTGAAGGACTTCGGCGCGGATACACGCAGATGCCCCCGGCGAGCGGAGAAAAAGGATGCGGGCAAATCGGACTGGGAGCTTCATCCGCACGCGGCGATCTTCAATGGTGGCTGCTCCGGCAGAGAAGGTTTGCAGAGCGCCGTCAAAGATTACTGGGTGGCACGGATAGTCACCGGCACGGGCCGCGATCGTCTTGGAGAGCGTGACCTTTCCCGCCGATCGACCGGCACCCGCGGCAAGCTCACGAATGGGTCGAAACTCTTCACCGTACCGCAGACCCAGGTCACTCATGTAGCGATAAAAGTCACCAATTTCCACCGACTCCAGATCGGGTGGGGTCTCGAACGCGGACGACGCGAAGGCTGACTCTGTCCGCTCGCCTCGCATTGATCCGACGACGTGCAGCGACCAGGCCGCGCCTTGCTCGAAACGGCTCTGGACGGCGAAGGAGCGCTCGCTGGGATCGTAGGAAATCTCGATGTGAATACCGCTCGCCGGGTCGGGCAGGATAAGCGGCTTGCGAATCTCGAAGTCCTCGATCACGAAGGGCCGGCCTTCAAAGATCTGCACGCCCGCCTCCAAGACCATCTCGACGAAAGCGGCAGCGGGGAAGATGACGTGGCTCTCGACTTTGTGATCGTTAAGGAATGCCATGTGCCGGCTGTCGAGGCGCGCGGTCCAGGTCGGAGTCGCACGCGGCAGACGCACATCGAGTAATCCGCGTCCGCCAGGCGCGAGGCGACCTTCGCGCCAGTCAGGCGCTTCGTTCCACCAGCGGCTCCGGTCCCAGGCGTACGCCGGCAGGGAGAGCAGGCGGCGCGAAGGCGTCATCGCCTTGAAATCCAGCGCGACCCCGGCGCGGTGCAAATCCATCGAGGCTTCAAGCATCGATTCGTGCTCGCGCTCCCGGCGAGCTGACGAGATCACGGTGGCCTTCGAGTGGTCGTGGACGGCAAGGCATTCCTGAATCGAGTGGGCGAGCGCAGGGTGTGCGCCCAGTTCCAGCCAGATGTCCACGCCGAAATCAGCGAGCGCGTTAACGGCCGACGCAAACTGCACCGGATGCCGGACGCCGTTGCCCCAGTGCGCCGCATCGCATGTCTCGCCCTGGCAGCGGCCCCCCGTGACAGTGCTGAAGAAAGGGACCGTGTCGGCCTGCAGCTTGAGATCGGTGAGCGCTTCCTCGAGCGCTTCGGCAGCCGGCTCCATCAGTGGATGATGGAACGGGTGATCGACGCGCACGGGTCGCGCAAAAACACCTTGCGGCTCGAGTTCGGCGAGCATTGCTTCGAGCGAGAGGCGCGAACCCGCGAGCGTAAGCGAACGCGGGCTGTTGAAAGCGGCAATCCTGACGGTGCGGTCGTGACGCGCGATTAGAGCGCGCGCTTCCTCCTCGCCGAGGCCGACGGCGAGCATTGTCCCTTCGCCGCGGGCGCAACCGTCCATGAACTGCGCCCGCAAGCCAACGATGCGCGCCCCTTCTTCCAAGGAAAACACACCCGCGACACACGCGGCCGCAATCTCGCTGACGCTGTGGCCGACGACGGCTGCCGGCTGCACGCCCCAAGATTTCCACAGTTCCGCGAGCGCAACCTGCATTGCGAAGATTGCCGGCTGCGCGATTTCCGTGCGGTGCAATTGTGAGGTCTCCTCGGATCGGCCCAGCTCGTCGAGGAGGGAAAAGAGCGTGTAGCCGCGCATCGCCGCGTCGCAACGCTCGATGACTCGCCGGAAAACCGGTTCGTGCTGCATCAGCTCGCGCCCCATGCCCCACCATTGAGGGCCTTGACCGCTCATCACAAAAGCGATGCGGGGCGAGTGTTCGGGACGCGGGGTAAAAGAGGTGCGCACCTTTACGCTCTCCTGTTTGATCGCGAAGGCATCGAGCTCCTGGATCAGCTCAGGGATGGAACGTATGACGAGGGTGAGACGGTGTGGATGGTGATTGCGCCGGGTGCCCAGCGTGTAGGTGAAATCCGGCAAAACGGGCGAATCGCCATTGAGGTCCGAGCGCTCGGTGAGCCACGCCGCCAGTTTCATCGCGCAGCCACGGAGCGCTTCCTCCGATCGGCCGGAGAGCACTACGGGCCATGCACGCTCGGGCCACGCGTCCGCGTGTTTGGCCTGCGGAAGCACGGGTGGCTCGACGAGGATCACATGCGCATTCGCGCCGCCAAATCCGAAGGAATTCACGCCCGCCATACGCTCGCCATCCGTCTCCGGAAAGGGTTCGGACGCGGCCGGCACGCGGAGCTTCAGCTCCTCGAAGTCGATGTTCGGGTTCGGCGTATTGAAGTGAAGGCTTGGGGGGATGAGCTGGTGCTTCAGCACGAGTGCAGCCTTTACGAGGCCGGCGACGCCCGCGGCGGTTTCCAAGTGGCCCAGATTCGTTTTGCACGAACCGATGGGCAGTGGGTCTTCGGCAGGCCGATCCCTGCAAAGCGCCTCGGAGAGAGCGTGTGCTTCGATGGGGTCGCCAACGGCGGTGCCGGTGCCGTGCGCTTCCACGAAACCAATCTGCGTCGGCGCGATACCAGCGGACTTGCAGGCATCCTGCACCAGGCGCGTCTGTGCCTCCGTGCTGGGAAGCGAAATACCATTGGTGTGCCCGTCTTGATTGATCGAGGTGCCGACAATGACTCCGTGAATCGGGTCGCCGTCCTGGATCGCTTGGGAAAGTCGCTTTAGCAGCACCATTCCTGCGCCTTCTCCGCGCACAAAGCCGCTCGCCGATGCGTCAAAAGCCGCACAGCGCCCCTCGGGCGAGAGCATCGAGGCTTGCGAAAAACCGATGAATCCGCCGGGGGTAATCATCACCGTCACGCCCCCCGCCAATGCGACTTCGCCTCGACCGGCGCGAATGTGTTCGCAGGCCATGTGCACCGCCGTGAGCGCGGAGGAACAGGCCGTGTCCACTGCCACGCTGGGCCCGCGGAGATTGAGGCAATAAGAGATGCGATTCGCGGCGATGCTGTGGGCGCTGCCGGTGGCCGTGTGGGGAGTGATTCCAAAATGATCAAAAGCCGTGCTCTGAATGCCTTGATAGTCGTTATGAGAGACGCCGACGAACACTCCGATGTCAGTCCCGTTTCCGAAGTCCAACACCAAGCCCGCATCTTCAATCGCCTCCCACGCTGTCTCCAAAACCAATCGGTGCTGGGGATCGACATAGGGCGCCTCCCGGGGCGATATCCCGAAAAATTGCGGATCGAACTGGTCGATTTGATCCAGGAATCCGCCACGTTTTGCGAATGTCTTCCCCGCAATTCCCGGATCCGGGTCATAATACCGCCGCTCATTCCACCGGTCTGATGGCACCTCGGTGATGGCATCGCGGCCATCGACGAGCAGCTTCCAGAAAGAATCGGTGTCATTCACTCCGCCAGGAAAGCGGCAGCCGATTCCGATGATGGCGATTCGGTCTTTTTGCATAAGGGGGCGCAGCCGGAAAAAATTTGGCGCTCAGTAAGGCAGTCAGATTTTTGTAAGTCAAGAGTTGCCACGCTTTAATCGCTTTAATGCGGACCTTGCGTTTCTTTCCAGCCATCGGCACTCAGCGACCCCTTCTTCGGCGCGGCTGGGGTAGAAAAGGAGCCCGAGTCACTTCGAAGCTGGCGCCACGACGACGATCTCCAAATCGCTCGATAGCTTCCGAAGATTCTGGGCGATGGAGGGGAAATCGCCAGTGCCGATGCGAGCCAGATCTCCGGATCGCGTGATTCGGGGCCCGTTCTCGGGTTTTGCACGAATGGAGATTGGCCATTCCGTAAAGAGTTTAATATGCGGGACTTATGAGCAATCTGAAACGGCCAGAAACGCGTCTGCGCAACCGTCGTCATGGAAAATATCCCGGAGCAGACGTGGTTCGTTCGCAAGTTTTGCTGGGGATGGTTCCACGTAAAAACCATCCAGAAAATCGCGCCACGCAAAACTAAAGGAATCCCTATCCACGTTTTCCTTCAGCCGCGCGTTCCAGACTTGAATCCGACTCGCAATCATGGCTGAAAATCCTTACTTCGCCCGAGACCCGCAATGATTTCCTCTTCCATTTAACTCGCTGTGACATAAAAGCCTTGAATGACGCGCATGGACGTTCCTCTGGAATTGCGGTTCCCGGTGGTGGTGTTTCAGCAGCCCTGCATCAATGACTCCCGAAGAAAAAGCCCGTCAGCAGATTGACACGCAACTGGTTGCGTGCGGCTGGTTTGTGCAGGATTATAAACAATTCAACCCTTCCGCCGGGCGCGGCATTGCGCTTCGCGAAGCCCCCCTCAAGTCCGGCACTTGCGACTATCTCCTGCTCGTGGACCGCAAAGCTGTCGGCGTGGTCGAGGCCAAGAAGGAAGGCACACTCCTCTCGGGTGTTGCGGAACAGTCCGGTTATTACGCGGAGAACCTGCCGGACTTCATCCAGTCCATGGCACCCGGTTCACTGTCCTTTCTTTACGAATCGACCGGTGTGGAAACTTTTTTCCGCGACGAACGTGACCCGCATCCTCGCTCCCGCCGGATCTTCGCTTTTCATCGTCCAGAGACTCTTGCCGAATGGGCAGGCCAACCCGATACGCTGCGCCGCCGCCTCGCGCAGATGCCCTTCGCGCATCCGCTCACGGCCCAAAACCTCCGTGCCTGCCAGACCGAAGGCATTGCGAATCTCGAAGAATCCTTTACCGGCGCGCGTCCTCGCGCCCTCATCCAGATGGCTACCGGCGCGGGCAAAACCTACACCGCGTGCAGCTTCACCTACCGGCTCATCAAACACGCCGGGGCCAAACGCGTCCTCTTTCTCGTGGACCGCGCCAATCTCGGACGGCAAGCCACCGCTGAGTTTCAGCAATTCGTCACACCGGATACCGGGCGCAAATTCACCGAGCTTTACAACGTCCAGCATCTCACCTCGAACGCGTTCGATCCCGTCTGCCGTGTCACCATTTGCACCATCCAGCGCCTTTACTCGATGCTGCGCGGCGAAGAATTGCCGGAAGACGCCGAGGAAATGTCCACTTACGAAATCGGCGCCGTCGATGGCAGACCGAAGGAAGTCGCCTACAATCCCGCCATTCCCATCGAGACGTTGGGTTTCGTCGTCACCGACGAATGCCATCGCTCCATCTACAACCTCTGGCGGCAGGTGCTCGAATACTTCGACGCCTTTCTCATCGGTCTCACCGCCACGCCGTCAAAGCAGACCATCGGCTTCTTCAACCACAACCTCGTGATGGAATACAATCACGAGCGCGCCGTCGCCGATGGAGTCAACGTCGGCTACGAAGTTTATCGCGTCAGAACGCAGGTCACCGATCAGGGCGGCAAGGTGGAAAGAGGTTTCTACGTGGACAGGCGCAACAAACTCGACCGCTCCAAACGCTGGGAACAACTCGACGAGGACCTCACCTACGCCGCGCGGAAACTGGATCGCTCCGTCGTCGTCCCGTCGCAAATCCGCACGGTGTTGCAAGCGTTCAAGGATGCGCTCTTCGCCGAACTGTTTCCCGGACGCACGCTCGTGCCCAAGACGCTCATCTTTGCAAAGGACGATTCCCATGCTGAGGACATCGTCCATATCTGCCGCGAAGTGTTCGGACGCGGCAACGACTTCGCGAAGAAGATCACCTACAAAACTTACAATCCCGAAACGAAGCGTTACGAAAAATCTGAAACGCTCATCCAGGAACTCCGCACGTCGCCACAGCTCCGCATCGCCGTCACCGTGGACATGATTGCCACCGGCACGGACATCAAGCCGCTCGAATGCCTCCTCTTTCTGCGCGACGTCCGCAGCCGCGTCTATTTCGAGCAGATGAAAGGCCGTGGCACGCGCGTTCTCACGCCCACCGATTTGCAGGCCGTGAGCGGTGAGGATGCACGGGCCAAAACCCACTTCGTCATCGTGGATGCCGTGGGCGTGTGCGAAAGCGACAAAACGGATTCTCGCCCGCTGGAAAAACTGCCCGCCGTCAAGTTCGACAAACTCCTGCTCGGCGTCGCCCTCGGCAAACGCGACGAAGACACACTCACGACGCTGGCCGGACGGCTCGCCCGCCTGGATCGCGAACTCGATTCCGCGCAGCGCAAACAAGTCGCGGAAATCGCCGGAGGCAAAACCGTCGCGCAAATGTCCGCCACGCTCCTGCGCGCGATTGACCCGGACATTATTGCCGAGAAAGCCACCGGCAAACCCGGCGCATCGCCAGCTGAAGTCGCCCCGGAGCATTTCGCCGCCGCGCAGAGGCAACTGATCGACGAAGCCTGTGCCCCGTTCGACCAGCCCGCCTTGCGCGACACGCTCGTAAAGCTCAAGCAACAGAACGAGCAGACGATCGATACCGTCACCGCCGATGTCGTCACGCATCAGGGTTTTGACGCTGTTGCGAAAGAAAAGGCTGTGAATCTCCTGAAATCCTTCCGTGAATACATCGAGCAACACCGCGCCGAGATCACCGCGTTGCAAATTCTCTACAGCCGCCCTTACAAACAGCGCCTCACCGAACCGATGCTCAAGGAACTGGAAAAGAAACTGCGCGACAACCACGCCGCATGGACCGAAGACCGCATCTGGGATGCCTTCGCCGTCACCACGCCCGGCAAGGTCAAGGGCCGCTCACAGGCCGGACGTTTTGCCGACCTCGTCGCCCTCGTCCGCTTCGCGCTGGAACAACAGCCTGTGCTCGCGCCCTTCGCTGACTCGGTGAACGAACGCTTTGAAGCCTGGCTTCGGAGCAAGTCCGCGCCAGCGGCATCCGACCTTCATCCTTCTTCCTTCATCCCTCATCCTTTCACTGCGGAGCAGTTGACCTGGCTCAATCTCATCCGCGACCACATCGCCACCAGCCTGAGCATCGAGCCGGACGATTTCGACTATGCGCCGTTCAGCCAGCGCGGCGGCCTGGGCAAAGCCCACCAGTTGTTTGGCGAGACACTCCCGGCTTTGTTGGACGAACTGAACACCGTGCTTGCGGCGTGATACAGACTGATTGCCATGCAGATTCAGGAAGTCATCAAGACCATCAACCAGATGCAGGCCGACGGCGTCATCGAGCGCTATGCCATCGGTGGCGCGGTGGGCGCGACTTTCTACCTCGAACCCGTCGCCACGCTCGACGTTGACATCTTCATCACGTTCAAGACCGAAGCGGGCGGCCTGCTCATCAGCCCGCAGCCGATCTTTGATTACCTCAAGGCGCGAGGCGGCGTGATGGAAGGCGAACACATTGTCCTCGCCGGCTGGCCGGTGCAATTTCTTCCGCCCAACACCCCGCTCGTCGCGGATGC
>DATDBU010000154.1:0-17941 GCA_036524675.1 Chthoniobacterales bacterium
GTCCATTGCTGCGCGCCATTTTGCATGATCTCCTGGGAGGCGAGCACGTAGGTGAAGGAATCGGCGTCGGCGGCCTGCGCGGTGAGTTGCGCGGCGCTAACGCCCAGCGTGGCGGCATAGCCGCCGAGGTTCGTCTTGAAGTTTTGGAGCTGCGCGGCGAACTGGTCGTCGTTATTGGGGACGTAATCGGATTTTGCCATAGGGGGTGTGATGTTTGGTTTTCCGCCGTTTTTAGAAAGAACCGGCCCGCCGGCGAAAAAACCGGGCACGGTGAGAGAGAGGAACCGCGCGGCTGGATGACGCGGCCACGCGGCGGAACGCTGCCGCTGCATGGCCGGATAACTGCGCCGCGATGATAAGATGTCTGCGCCGCGTGGTTGGGCGCTCCCGCCGCATGGCGCAAGGAGACGGCCGCGTAGCCGAACGCCATCGCCGATCGGCGCGAGAAATCGGTGCCGTGGTGCGAGGACCGCACCGTATGGTGGAAAGACTGCGCCGTATGGTGGAAAGACTGCGCCGTATGGTGGAAGGACTGCGCCGTATGGTCGAATGGCTTTGCCGCTTGACCACGGGGGCCTAAGACGCGACTACGATAGCCTGCTCGTTGGGACTTCATACGGACCTTGAAAATGACTTCCGCTACCTAATGGTTTTCTAACGCCACCTGATGGAGCGCCTTCACCAATCCGCAAACTCACTCCACCTCCACATACAAGCCGAGGCACAGGGGAATGCAACTCGTTTTGCGCAGCTAGTTAAAAAAACTCCTATTTTTGTCCTGCTCACCGAATTGCAGGTGTACGCGAGACCGACGGTGAAGGGCTGGGCGTTCACGGTCAACGGTCAACGAATGGCTGATGTCCCGTTTCCGGGGGAAAGCAGCCGGCCAAAGTCACCTCCACCAGATCCATAGCGCCAGGCTCTCGCGCCCCCGACCAGCCAGCGCTCGCCTCTTTTCCGTGCGCAACCACTTGCTTAACGTCGAGAGGCCTTCCTCCGAGTTACCGTTCTTCTTGTTCGTCCGCGGCAGCGGGAGAATGTCGCACTCTCAACGGTTCATTCTTCGGCCTGCGACTTCTCCGCCGCACGAAGCAACCAATCAGAACCAACTCCAATTACAAAAGCTTCGCGTGACTCGGAACTGTGCGGAACATGCACGTTAAAAAATTCCCACACCACTTCATCGATCGGCTCATTTGAATACCAAATAGTCAAACATTCAATGTCTTCACGAATCATTAGCTGATCGTAGGCATCGTGCCATGCTTCACTGGATCGCCCGAAAAACGCCACAATGCCGGGGCGAAATGCTGCCAGCCGATTTAACAACACATCCGAGAGTTTAGCTGCGCTGACATCTACCAAAACAGCAGAAAACGATTCTAGCTCGAACCATTCTTCACCGCTCGACAAGTAGGAGAAATTTGTCACTTGACGCTGTTAAGAACATCTTGCGCTGCCTGTTTCTGGGTTTCGACAGTGCGGATTTCCTTGTCCCAGTCACTGGTCCGGTTGCCGACGGCGTCGTAGGCGAATGTTTCGCTCCGGCCTATGCCATAGTTCACGGAGGTCACTTGATCGATCGCGTCGTAGCCATAAGTCTGCATGACTGCGGGTGCGGTCCCGAACCGTTTCGCTCCGGCTCAGTCGGTTGTTCACCGAATTGTGTGTGTATGCGAGGCCGAGGGTGGAGGGCTGGGCGTTCACGGTCAGGGAATGGCTGACACCAAGGAGCCGGTTGGCGTCATCATAGCTGTAAGCGGCGCTCGTCCCGTTTTCCAACGATTTTCGAGGTCCGGTTGCCGTTCGCGTCATAGGAATAGCTGATGGTAAAAGGAATTTCCCAGGTGCGCGGGCGTCCGGGTCAAAGTCACCTCCACCACACTACTTCTGTTCCCACGGCAGCCTCGAAAAGTGGAGCGATTCGAAAGTTTTGGGCGAAACAGCTGGTAGCTCCATTCCCGGTAAGGGGTCACTTATCTCATAAAGGTCCAAATAAGCCCGGTTGAGATAATCGCCTGCATAAATGAAAATTGATTGC
The DNA here is from genome assembly GCA_036524675.1 of Chthoniobacterales bacterium. Taxonomy (GTDB): domain Bacteria; phylum Verrucomicrobiota; class Verrucomicrobiia; order Chthoniobacterales; family DASVRZ01; genus DATDAW01. The sequence continues at coordinate 2,042 of DATDBU010000154.1, forward strand.
CGATCACGAAAACTCCATCTCACACCGTCTCCGTTTGGAAGTTGAATAATCGGCCCTGTGATGATTTGATTTAGCCCGTCAGAATGCAACGATCCGATCCGCACCTCAATTCGGTCCGGCGAAACTTCCAGAAGTTGGATCAGGAATAGGTCCTCACCTTTCCGATAAAATACGCCATCTCCACGAGAGAGCCATTTAGGAAACGCTTGAGTAACACCGGATGTCCATGACGCGTTGGGCGCCGAATAACCTTCGGTTTCATACCATAGTGCAGTCCTAAATTTGAAAAACCCTTTATAGTAGTCGGCTCTGACTGAATGCGAAACGCTATCTTGATAAAGCTTAATCTCTGTTCCTAAGAGCGTCCAGATACCCCAAAAAAGGGCAACTACCAACAAGGCAGCCAATCCGATTTTAAATAACTTCCTCATATCGTTCTTAAAAAGGCACCCAGCCGAGGAACCTGGTATCCCACTCTAACCTCTGGTACTTTTCGAGTAAACGATAACGGGTTTCTGGCCCCTCGTAAGTACTGTCCCAAGTGTGTTCTGGACACTCCGTATCCCAGCACAAACGCGCGTATTTGGCTACCCAGAGTTCCTCTTGCCATCGTGCATATGTAACGGTGGAGCGATATTCCGCATAAACATTGTGACCGGCGATGACGATTGGAATGCGCCATGTCCAAGGAACCCATCTCCTCATCCAGTTCGGGAACGGCCTATAACCAATCCTTACAGCGAGCTCGCTAGCATCCACATGATCGAATGCCCATGGCGTTCGACTCAATTCTATGTTAAAAGTGGCCCCGGGACCGAGCATATAACCACCTGCGCCGATGTATGGCGTGCATTGGATCTCAAGACCAAGCGGATCTATTTGAGCGATGGGATCATTCGCAACATACTTGTACAGGTTCACGTCCTTGCCATTGAACCCAATGGGGTCGGTTTGTATGAATCTTCCCAATTCTGAGGAATAGACTCGGTTTCGGTAGTCGTAGAGGCCGACGTCGGCGATCCATTCACGCCCCGTGAAAAGGAAGCGGTTTGAGACCGAAGTCTCTGAAATCGCATTTCTCGAAGCGTCGAGAAACGATGGGGTGCCAAATATGTCATAATGATAGCTTTCAACTATCGCGCCCGAAGAGTCCGTGATGGCGATAACAGAGCCAAGACCGTCTTGGTGGTGGTAGAAAGCGGTCCCATCGGATTCGATTTTAGCGAGAATTTCGTCGATTTGCGCACCGTGGACGTAGGTCCGCGACGTGTTCCCTGCGGCATCGTGCTCGGCGATGAGCTTCCAGTCGTCCCAGACAAAATACGTGTCGACGCCATTGATGGTGCGACGGACCTGACGGTTGCGGGCGTCATAGGCGAAGGTCGCGGATGCGGAGGCGCTGGAGGCGCTGACCAGACGATTCTGCGCGTCGTGGACATACGTCCAGCCTTTGAACGCGGTCAGGTTGCCGTTCACGTCGTACGCTGGCGGCGGCAGCGAATCGACGGCGGTGTATTGGTTTAGGTTATTGATCGTATAAGGAGTCGTGAGGCCGTTGTCGGTCACACTCGTACGGTTGCCAACGGGATCGTAGGCATAATTGACCGTACGTGCGGAACTATAGATGGCTTGAATCGCCTGATCGGCGGCGTCGTACGCGTAGGTTTCGGTCCGGTTAGCGATCCCGGTTCCGACCGCAGCCTTCGATGCCCGGTTGCCCACGCTGTTGAGGGTGTAATCAAACTTAGCGAGGGTTAGGGCGCCTTTCGTGTGTTGCATCGATATCAGGCGGCTGGCGTCGTCGTACACGTAAGCGACGCTCGTCCCGTTCTCCAGCGATTTCAATGTCCGGTTGCCATTCGCATCGTAGCCATAAGTTACTAGCGGTGGTGGACCATTCGCCACAATCGACGCCACTTCGTTGCGATTCGTATACGCGTAGTTCACCACCATGCCGTTTGGATAGGTGAGAGTCGCGCAATTGCCATCGGCATCATAGGTATAGCCGACGGTGAAGGAGGTCCCCAGTCCGGCCGGCGTCTGTATTTCGGCGATCAGCTGGTTGGCGTTGTCATAGGCGTAAGTCGATGTGCTAAAGCTGTTTCCAGCCGTAAATAGGCGGCCCGCAGCATCGTAGGTCTTTATGACATCCGGCGTGCTGTCGCTCCAATCGCTGGAGGTTTCACGGTTGCGGTTATCAAATACACGCGTGCAGGTGACCCCATTGCGGGCTGTGTAAAGGGTGAGATTGCCCACGCCATCGTAGTTATAGTCTTCGTGACTGGAATCGGGATAAATGACACGAGTTCTCCGTTTCAATAGGTCGTATTCGAAATGATACGCGTTGTTGCGGGCGTCGATAAGAGAGATGAAATTGTCCGCCTCGTCATAGCCGTACTGAGTAGTTTCGTTCTTCGGATTGGTATCGGTCAGGAGCCGGTCCATCTCGTCGTACGTGTTGGTGGTGACTCCGCCGTCGGCTCGCGCGACGGTCAACACGTTGCCGGCCGCGTCGTACGTCCATTGTGTCGTATTCGAGAGTGGATCGGTGGCGCTAATCCGCCGGTTGCGGCTGTCATACATCTGGCTCCACGTGTTTCCTTTCGGATCAGTGATGCTGATCACGTTGCCAGACGAGTCGTAGAAATACCCCGTGGTCGCCGTATCAACGGTGCCGTAGCCAGTCGTCTTGGAGGTCATCTTCCACTCGCTATCGTACGTCATAACGGTCTTCTTGCCGCTGGGCAGGGTAATGGAGGTCGGATGATTATCCGAACGGTCGCATCCGCAGGATTGTCCTGGCAACGCGTAATCGTAATGCGTGACGCGATTCAGGGGATCGGTCACTGTTTTCAAGCGCCTAAACTCGTCGTATGCCCAGGCGGTTGTGTGACCCAGTTCGTCGGTCTCGCTCAGTCGGTTGCCGTAGGAGTCATAGGTAAAGGGCCGTGTACTTTGGTCCGGATGGGCCACCTGAGTCAAGAGCCCCCGTTCGTTATATTGGTAGGAAGTGGTGTGCAGGTTTGCATCGGTGACGCTGGCCAACCGATCATTCGCGTCGTAGGCATAGGTCGTCACATTCCCCAGCGGATCCGTATGCCTCGTATTCAAACCTCGCCCATTGTAAACCGTGTTTTCCACACCGCCGTTGCGCATCCGGTGGCTAGTCACTTGTCCGAAGCCATTGTACGCAAACGTTTCGTAACTCTGATCCGGATAATCAATGCGCGTGACACGATGCGACGCATCGCGAGTCCATGTGGTCGTGCGTGTGGCGAGGCCGGGACCGCTTAAGGTATAGGTCAGCGGCAAATCCAGACTGTCCCGGGTCCAAGTCTCGACGGCTCCATCAGGATGGGTCTTCGAGAGCGGATTGCCCGCTGCCGAGCGCGTGTAAGTGGTCTGATAGTTGCGCGGATCGGTGCTGGACTCCAGAAATCCACTCGTCGAATAAGTAAAACTCCACTTTTGCCCCAGGGTGTTGGTATTCGAGGTTACTCCTACGCTTGAGGTGACAAAAGTGTCCACTTTGCCATTGGCATAGATAGCCTGATTGCCACTCGCGCCTCCCTGAAGCTTGGCGATTGGTTCACCGGTCAGCCCGTTGCTCTCTTGATAGATTGAGCCATATACGAATGAAGTAGCCTAATAGGTGTATTTCATGTGTACAGACGGCCCATCGTAACGGGGATCGTTGGCCTCAGCGAGCAGCGGGGGCTGGCCCGCCCAATACATCGCGTAACTGTAGGTAGCGGCAGTCCCATCGCCATACTGTACGGACTGAAGCGCCAGCCAATCGTGCTCGAGAATGGAATCCGGTATCGTCGTGTAGTTATAGGTCACAAACCGCCCGTCGCTGCTTTCCACCCGCGAGATGACGGTTTCGGTAATCGGTTCCACATTGGACCCCTCGAACCGGCAGCCATCTGGATACCCCTCCTTGCCGGGTGCCACCATGCGACCTGCGTTCCCCGCGCGTGGATAAAAACGTATCTTGCCAATCACCTTTTCGTTGCCAGCTCCCAAATCGATTCCCGTGAAGCCGAAGTGCGGCCACTTGTAGTCGAAAAAGGTGTTTACATTCCCATCGGAGGCCTTGTCATACTCCGATCCAGGTGCTTGAGCAGGAGTGGAACCGAATGGCGTCCCGCTTAGTTTATTACCGGCGGTGTCGTAAAATTCCATTTCGGCGATGTTGCAATAACTTTCCGTCGACCCCGGATTGCTTGAAAAATAACGCAAGTAACGAAACGCCGTGGGGTTGTTGATGGTAACTTCCGTCCATGTTCCACTTGCCGGCTTCGTCGCAACCGTTTTTAGAGTGGTAAACTGGCTTTGATTAACCGGAATATCCGCATAGATGATCCTCAGATAGCGTCCGGCGGGCTCGGTTACCTGAATGACTCGATTGGAAGCGTCGTAGGTCAGCGTGTAAACGTTTGATGCGGTGTCGGTGAAATCGAGCAACAAATAATAAATTGCGCCGTTTGCATCGGTAAATTTATGAAACCGATACCGATATCCATCGTGTGTCTGCACTAACCAGTCATTGCCACTTTGCGAGAGCCGGTCGGGATTCGACTCCGCGCCCAACCACTGGCCATTTGATAAAGTATACCGCCAATGAGTGCCATCGGGTTTGTATAGTTTTAGGGCGTTCGCTCCGTCGCTGACCAATTCCCATTGATAACTGTGACGCCAGGTATGCCCTTGGCCGAACCATTTAATACTGCCGTTATAACGGCTCATTCCGTAACGAGTGAACTCCAACTGATGCTCGCCGACGCCTCCCCATACCTCCAGATCGGTGATTTCGCGGTACGCATTTCCTGTCGCCGTGTTAAAGGGATTGGACCCACCCGAGGGACAGGATTGCGGAGGATCTCCACACTTAGAAGACGGACACGGAGGAGGCGAAGGCCCTCTGTTGTTTGCGTTGCCGCAAACTGGCGCATTGGCGCCCAACACAGATTGCCCCAATAAAGAGAATGCACAAATCCCAGCGATCCATTGTCTAACGTTTCTCATACTCCATCCTATATTCTGTTAAATATTCCTCACTATGTTACAACGCGCCCATCAATCGCGGCTCAGGCCCTGCCCACAATTCTACCACCTTCACATCTCCCCCTTTTCGCACACTCACACGAAAAACGCCCGGCTCCTGGCTGACGGTATAGTCGAAGGTTACCCGGCGCGTAGCGTCAAGGTGGAGAGGCAACACTCGTTGACGGTTATCGAATTGGCCACCGTCGAGAACAGCAGCGACGACCAAATCACCCGGCGCACCGCTGGATAGCTCATCTGTACAGTCACTTTCTGCCCCTGCTGGACCAGTTGGCGAGGAAATCCCCCGATTTGATTCGGTTCAAGCGTGACTTTTTTGTCGCCGATAGTCAGCGTGGCCGAAGCTTTTGCACCCACTGTAGCTTTCAGCGGCGTAGCCGGAATTGCACGGCTTTTTGGAAAGACTTCGTCAGTCCCTCCTTGCGACCGTTGGGCATTGCCTGCATCCACAATCATTCGCGATGGGCTGGATGGGTTGGATGTAGAAGGCGCGCCAACAGCCGTGTCTCCAGTAGGATGCTCCGTTTCGCCGACTGTGGACAATGTCTTGGCTTTGGTTGCAATTTCGCCCGATTTCCAGCCTATGCTGAGGACGATGAAAATGGCGATCACGCTGGCAAGCAGCATGGCAACAAAGAAGTAGGAACGTGATTTCATCTTTAGTCTGAATAAAAGGTTGAGAATTCCCCCAGGACCCGCTGGACTCAACGCGCGGCACGCGCCCTGCGTTCATTGATCCGCAGACTCTTGTCGCGAAACGAAGAGAATGACAGCCTGCCATCACCTTACAAAGATATAAGACACTAACTCTACTGGGGAACTCCATAAAACATTTGCTAATGCCCAACAAAAACAAGCGGAGTGTGTGCTCATACATTCAAAACGTCAATCATAAACACAGCCATCCCGTAGCTGAATAACAAAGTTGGCAGGGGCTGGAGCTTGTCCCTGGCCCGGGCGTCTTATCCGGAAACAAACGTCCACGCCTTTGGCCAGAGCCAAATCAGCGCCAGTCCTCCCACTAACGCTGCAGCAAAAAAGGGTGACAGACGCATACCGAATCGCCACCCGCCGAGAAATACCGCCGTTGCTCCCTTGAAAACAAAGTTTGACAGCGAAGCCGTTAGAATGAGACGCCATGCGTTTTCAGGTTCGAGATGGCGGCTCTCCACCATGCGCGCCAGCGACAGTGTAATGGCGTCCATGTCCGTGAGGCCTGAAATAATGGCCACGCCATAGAGCGCAGTCGAATCGAAGTATTGCTTTACGGCTGCAACCACGAAAGTGACGGCGGCGTAAAGAATGCCGAAGACTAGCGCGCTTTTGAGTTCAGCAGGGTTGGCGGGAGGTGGCATTTCTTCGCGGTCGCCGCGGAAGAATAGGAAGGCGGCGGTCGCGATTGCCGCTGATCCAATCGATGCGGCCAACAGTGGCGGAAGAAGTGCGCCGAGATTCGACGGCGCAAAAAGGGAAACTTCGATGATCACTCGAAAGTAAGAAATCGCCGATGCGATCATGATGACGGCTACAGCCAGCATATTTGCGGCCGGGGCCTCTCTTGCACGGCGAGCATAGGAAACCGTGGTGGCCGTGCTGGAAATCAGGCCGCCGAGAATTCCACCCAGCGCTACGCTCGCTGTCTGACCGACCATCTTGTAGATGATGTAACCCGTGAGGTTCAGGCCGACGATTAGGACGACCATTCGCCAGATGTCGAATGGGTTGAGGACGCTAAAGGGACCGAATTCGCGATTCGGAAGCAGGGGGAGAATGATCAATGAAATGACCACCAGCTGCATGATGCCCGCCATGTCCTTGGGTCCCATTTTGCTGACGAATACGTGCATCGGTTCTTTTAAATGCAGAAGGATGACGAGCAGCCCGGTCGCCACTGCCGCCACGGCGGGGTTGCCCGATGGAAGGTAGGCGCCGATGGCGAAGGTCAGCAGCGCCGCTACTTCCGTGGTTTGCCCATGTTCGCTTTCCTCCCGCTGCTGGGCCAGCCAATTGGCCATGATCAACGTGCCGAAAATGGCTATGATTCCGGCTGCAACGGGCCATGGACCGTACGCTTGACCGAGCATGCCGCAAAACGTGCCGAACAGGCTGATGAGCGGAAATGTCCGAATCCCGCCAAAACGCGCCTCAGTGCGCTCTCTCTGGAGTCCGATAAGGATGCCCAATCCCAGGGAAATGCCCAGTGTGATGAAGGGTTCCACGCGAATTATATCGTATCGGGTCGGTGACTGGTCGCAGTCCTTTTTCCTGTCTGTATTGCGTCAACTCTGCCATTCCAGACGAATCGCGGAACGTCGTAGCTTCCGCGCGCGGCTTGCAAGACGGCAGCTCTCGCCAGGTTTTGCCCGAGATCCAAATCTTTAAGCGACGTTGGTTATGTGGAAAGCATCGCTATGACCTCGCATCCAGCCAGCTGACTGGCGCTCTATTAATTGCGCAGGTGTCAAAGCAAGCAAGATCCCGGCCGTCGAAAACTCACGGTCCTGTTCATGGTGCCTTCGTCAATTTTTCCCGAAACCGGCCTAAACATTTCTTCCAACAATCAAAAAAACCGATCTATACTCATCGGCCATTCGGTGCTGTTCGTTTTCGGGTATGTTCACGTCATTTTTACATCAAATCTCTCCATGAAAATTTTGAGACCTTCGCTCTTTTCCTATGTGTGTGCCCGCGTTCCACTCCGCGCACTGGCGATTCTGGGGAGTCTGTTCATAGACTTTGGCGGTACCGCCGTTGCCGTCGACGTCGTTGCAGTCACTTCCGACAATGGGCTTCCCGCGAAATCGATTCGGTGGACAGATGCTGCCGGCAAAATTCGAACCGCGATCATGGTGGATCAGCGCACTGCGGGCGCCGGCTATCTACGGCAGTTTACATACCAAGTGAACGGAGCAGACAGAGTCTGTCGCGGGACGGGCGCCAACGGGCATCAAGGCGATGGCTACGTCCAGAATCATACCGCGTACGGCGGCGACAGTTCTTCCCATCGGACTCCGGGTTCCACCACGGTTTTACTCTCGGGAAGCCATCACGCCATCATTTCTTACGACATGCCCGGATATAAGATCGGTAACCAGAACGTACCGACAACCGTCCATTGGTTCTTCGCGGATGGACGTTCCCATCCGATTTTTTCCATCAGCCAGGATGCGAGGTCGACACTTGGCAATCTGGGCGCTGACTCGCGCTCGCCCTATGGCGACGTGGCTTATGATGGCGGTGCCAACGCGACTGTGGGGGGCGCTTCGTTTGGTGATAAGGTCAAATTTGTCACACTCGCGGCTAACCCTGAGCAGGTGACGAGAGCGTCCGGTTGGCGGTACACTGAACCCAATACCATTCCATACGCGATGCAATGGACCGATCCCGCCCAAGCGGACGCCGAGATGGGTCATGTGGCGACGCTGCCGATCACGGTCAAAGATCAAGGCAGCGATCCGCGCACCTACCCGGTTGTGGATGTGCGAGGCACACTACAAGTAAACGGACCCATGATCAATGACGAGAACTGGGCCTATCAAATCCTCAACTACGTGCTGCCTTCGCAAGGTCCCACTGGAAGCAAGCGGCTGACTTGGGGCACAAACTGGGGATTGCCCGGCGGCTTTGACAACTGGGGAGATACCAGCCTGAACAAACGCCAATATTCGCAACACGCCACCAGCGTGCACGGTGCTTACAACGGAATCCGAGCCGACGGGATGTTGATGGCTTATTCTGTTTTTGTCGCTTTTGGGAGCCATTCCGGAGGTTACAGCGCCGGCGCTGTGGGTCAGACTGTGAAACAGATGGAGAACGCCGCTTTGGCGAGGCTTACGACTTCAATTGGAACGATCAAAACACGCGGTCCATCCGGGGTGGGAAACGCCTCCTCGGTGATGGTTAACTACACGCCAGCTGGATATAATCCAGTCTACTCAACCTGGGAAGTTACCGCCTACGGAAACGCCGTGAACGCCGCGCTCACTCCCGTGTCAGGCAAGTCGCTCGATCATCCCGTTTTTGTAGTCAACGACTACGCTCTGACTCAGCTGCCGGCCAGTATTTCCGTTGGCAACGGGCTGACGAGAGCTAATATTGATTACTTCGCGACCCTCGACACTACAAACAAACGACTCTGGATTACGGTGAATCGAGTGGCGTCTTCCGCGGTGAACCTTCAGATCGCGCCGACCGCCGCAAGCAGTTTGGTGCTCTATAATGACGCAGTTACGAACGGTTGGTTGGACTACAGTTGGGCGACGGTTAATTCCTCAAATGCCAGCCCTGTTCATACCGGTTCCAAGTCTTTTAGCGTGACCGCAGGGGCGTGGGAGGCGCTTTATCTTTATCACGCTCCTATTAATGTATCTTCGTATCAGAATTTCAGTTTCTGGATTCACTTGGGGACGTCGCCTCTGCCGTCAGGAAGTTTGCAATTACAGGCGGTGCTCGACAACGGCACCGAAAGTGGCATTCCGCAAACACCGGTGGTGTTGACCTCCGCAATGCTTCCCGCTGATCTTCTCTCTTGGAAACAGGTCTCCATTCCCCTGACCACGCTAGGGGTCAGCGGCACCAGCAAGATCATCGGATTCTACATTAAGAATGAGACCGACACGCTGTTGCCCACATTTTACGTGGATGACATTTCGCTTACACCGTAACAAAGTCGGCGATACGTGGTAGACGCCGCTTGTTAACGCACTTGCAAAAATCAACACCGACCCAAAAGGCTCGCATGGAATGCGAACCAAAGCCTTTCAGAAAACGACCGAATGTTCGAAGCGTTCGACGAAGGGTTTTGGGTAGGGACGTTTCGATGAAACGTCCTCGTATCCATCCCGCCGAGGGATGGACTTTCAAGGGATGATATTGGCATCGCGCGCAATCATGAGCCAGGTTGCACGCCGACTTTCGCCAAATATTTGTAAATCGACGGTTAACAGCCGCCCTGTTCGCTAAATCCCACTAGGCGAACGGCAGCGAATCTGGTTCTGCCTTCGGCTGCCCGACCCTTGGTTGGCTACCGGCTGCTTGGGTCCATCGCCGTCCTGTTCAGTCACGGCGGCGGCGCGCGAATGCACTGGCCACACCCAAGCCCAAGGCCGTCAACGCACAGGTGCCCGGCTCCGGTATGACGGGAACAATCACAGGCACGTCCCCGGGGGTAACGACTGTGTTGGTCAAGGCTGCGTAGTCGAAGCCATAGAAGTCGCCCGACGCGTTACGATCGACGACTACCACGAGCTGCCCGGTCAGGTTGATTTGATTTAGCACGCTTTGTTCTAAATCGAATACACGGAGCTTAGTGAATGGGAATCCGTCATTGAAGGCCCAGTTTTGCACTACGCCATTGAACGAGGCAATTACCGGTCCGAAAGTGGAGGCTTGGAAGTCGGCCATGTCGAAAATCATGGTGCCTGAGGTCCATGGGCTGGCGACACCCAGGCCGCTGAACGTGAATGTTGCTACCGTTCCGGGCTGCGGTCCGTAACTGCCGTGGGTTGTACTGTACGTGTCGGTGTATTGAGCGCCGTTGGTGGCTGCCACCTCGGCCGGGCTGCGCCCATCGTATCCGGCGTTAAAGCCGTTGAAAGGATGATTAGCATTGTCAGCAATGCCGATGCCGTAGCCGTCGTTATCGCCAATTACCCAGGACGCAGCGAATGCGGGCCCCGTCGAAGCGGCCAGGACAGTTAAAAGAATCACTCTATACATAAAACTTCCTCGGTTATCTGTCTGATCGAAAATCGCTTTTAGCACGCCGGTGCGCTTGCTCCTCAATTTCGCGCTGAAACAACCTTCTTATGACGCGAGGGTGGAGATTTGCAGATTCGGGGTCAAGCTTTTTTGTTTGGCAAAAATTAACAGAGTGTTGCTTTAGCGTGACCACAGCGCTAACCGCCTTTTTACGTCTCCATTACGCCGCTCCTGGGTCACAATACAGGCGGGCTCGATGCCGCAACAGCCAACAGGTCAATCGGTGCGCCATCCTTATTAGCTGGGTGCCCGTCAAGCAAGGCAGCCTTGACCAGACCTTCCTCATTTGTAATTTGGAAATCTACATCCTACCGGGATGCAGCGTAACTGATCAAACCACGAGGGCTCATGTCCACATCCAACACCGCTGAGATTGTTACCGTCCGTCCAACAACCACTACCATGACCCGCCAGCTGTTGCCCAATTTCGTCGGCATCTGTAACGCGACGGCGGGCTCCCAGCATTTGTCCATGAACCTGGTGGTCATTCCGCCAGGTGGTGCAGCGCAACCGCACATGCATCGGGGTTATGAAACCGCTATCTATCTTCTGGAAGGACGCGTCGAAACCCGCTATGGACCGGGCTTACGCCACTCAGTCATTCATGAAGCGGGTGACTTCATTTTCATTCCCGCGGATGTGGCCCACCAACCAGTGAATTTGAGTAGCACCGAACCGGCGAAGGCTATCGTGGCGCGGAATGACCCCAATGAGCAGGAGAGTGTGGAAGCATACGATCCCGCTACAGAGCTTTGATGTGCACAGCTATTCGGGTGGCGTGCCAGAGCCAGGAGAACGCACAGACTATTGGCCGAACGGATGTCGAGATTCAGAAGGTTTCCGAAAATTGACTCTCCGCCGGCCCCATCGCACGTCCCTCAGGGACGATGGCCGTTTTCTCATGGAACCGGCGGTTTCACCGCCGGCTATGTATCTGATAACCCCTTCGGGTCATCGCATTTCGCCACAAATTCCGGTGTCCCAACATCGGCTATGCATCGCTCAACCCTTCGGGTCTTCGTTATGAATTTCTGCGTATTTATTTCGAGAATCAGTATAACCGAGCAATTCCTTCGCATACGCGAACAGCGCAGGCGCTCCGCCGGTGTGCCAGAACAGGACCGTTTCACCACTTTTGAAAATGCCTTTTTGGATTGAATCCACCAAGGCGCCGAATGCGCGTCCGGTATAAACGGGATCTAACAGGATTCCTTCGTGCCGCGCCATCAGCCGGATGGCTTCGCGTTCGAGATCTCCCACGATGCCGTAGCCTGCGCCCGTGTACCCGTAGACGACCCGGATGCCATCGCGGGTGAGACGCTCGTCGGCGCCAATGTAAATTGCGCACTCGTTGGCGATTTGAGCCACTTCGTCGTCGTAGGTCTCGTGTTCGAGCCTGTCGATCGAGATGCCGTGCAGTTGTCCGGAAAAACGCGCGATGCGCGCGCCGAGAGTCAGCCCCGCCTGCGTGCCGCCGGAACTGGAACCGAACACGATGTGGTCCACGCGCTGACCGATTGCGCAGAGCTGCTCCTCGAGTTCCAGCATAGCGAGCACATAACCCGTTGCGCCCACGCCGTTCGAGCCGCCGACCGGGATAACGTAAGGCTTGCTACCTTGCGTTCGGAGTTGCTCGGGCAGTTCGCGCAACTTTGCCGGACGTTGTTGCGTGCTCTCAATCCAATGTTCCGTTGCGCCGAGTAGTTCATTCAGCAACAGATTTCCGACGGGCAGCTCTGGTTTCTTGCCGTTCAAGAGCAGCTCGCATTTCAAGCCGGCCTTCGCCGCTGCGGCTGCCGTTTGCCGGCAATGATTCGACTGCGCTGCCCCTGCGGTAACGAGGGTGTCCGCGCCTTGCGCCAACGCCTGGCCGACGAGGAATTCCAGTTTGCGTGTCTTGTTGCCGCCCAACGCGAGTCCAGTCTGATCGTCGCGTTTAATCAGCAATTGAGGTCCGTCGAGCACGCGGCTGAGCGTGGGTAGCGACTGAATGGGTGTCGGCAATTGCGCCAGCGAATAACGTGGGAGCTTTTCGAGGTGCATGTTTATAGACGTCTCCATTTCAGTTTCACCGCAAAGACGCCAGGACGCCAAGGAAGAAGCAACTTGAACCTTTTAAAGAAGGGCGCCCACCAAATGGGGAGATATTCTGCCTGCAAGACGATTCCACAGATTATCCGTGGGATGAGTGGCGCGCACGTTGCAATCGCCGCCAAGCTTGTTGTAATCGCCATGACATGCGTCCCCAGCCTGCTACCGCATTCGAGAGCTAGGCCTCAAGGCCCCGGCGTTCGGCGGCTCCGGGCTTGTTCAACGCGGCTATCGAGACTTGGTTTCACTCCGCCCGATCCCAGCTCTGTTTCGTCCGGCGTTTCGGCTGCGGATGCGACGGTAAGCATAGGAAAGCAAAAAGAGAAGCCAGACAATAACGTAAAGAAAGTTGAGGGAGATGAACTGGATAAAAGGATGAAATGTGTTGAGAAGCAGGCCGATGGCAAGGAACAGATACAGCACCCATTTAAGCGATGGCCGAGACGAAGTGCCACGCGCAGAGGTAAAGAAAATGCGCCTGCCTTTAGTGGCTATGGACAACGATGTTCCTTCTGGTCCGATATGCGGGCCTGAAAAACTGAATCCTGAAAAACTGAACCCTTCTTTTGTGCAATTCGCCAAAAGGAAAAAGCAATTGAACGGAAGCGGCGCGGTTTGCGGGCGGAGATAGTGGCGGCGTGAATTTGCATAATCGTTTGCTTCATCGGATCGCGAACCCTGCGCCATTGCCGGGCTGCCGCTTGATTCAGCCGGGCCATTCAGCTCAGTCGACCGGGTTGGCTTGCCGTGTCGTTGAAAACAGCCCGATCGAAGCGGCTGCTTTTGTTGAGAATGTCGCTTACGGCAGCGATGGGACGACGCGTGTCGATCTCGGATGCGACTGGCCCGCAATGCTCGATGGGCTGTGCGAGTTGGGTGAATTGCTGGTGATCACCCGCAATGAATCAGCCGTGATCGCCAAAAGGATGCCGTATCCGATGCTGCATCATGATTCTCAAGACGACTTGGCGGTGGACGACTCGGGAGACTTCGATGTGGATTTCGATGCCTGGTCATCGGCTTTTGCCCGGCACGAGCGCACAGAGAACGGCAACGTTTTCAAGGTGGAGTTCCTAGATGCGGCGCAGCACGCGTTTCATGCCGTGGTGCTTACGCCGGACGCGAGTGTGGATGCGTTCACGGAATGGGTTCGCATGCATCAGGCGCGGATCAGCTGGAAACGCCGGAAATGCACATGCAGACTTCCGGAGTCAGAGTTGGCTTTTGTCGAGGGGACAGGCGATTTGAAGGTCAAAGCCAATGCGCTCCTTCCGCTTTTGGAAGTTGTCGTGCACGAAAAGCTCCCCATTCGAGCCATTGTCGGGAATGCCGGGATGGTTCAGGGGCATCGTTACACTCCAAAAAACGTTCGCCAGACTGGGACTCGAATTTATTGCTCTTCGGACACTACGGCATTGCATTTCGAAACGCGCGACATCGATCGAGTGACGGCTCAAAGTGTCGAGCTTGGGAATCACCCTTGCTGGATCCTCCGGGCGCATCGTCCGGATGGTCGTCCGCTTTTTCTCATCGCACCAACCACGTGCGCGAGCCTTCCGACATGGAACAAACTTGTCCTGGCGCATGCGATCTGAACAAAGCGTTCTTTGGGAATATGCGGACGCATTTCTAACATCTAAAAAAACAAATCACGAAAATTATGTACAAACCCATCCTCATTCTTTATGCAACGATGACCGGTAACGCCGAATTCGCAGCTAAACACGTCGCCAGCTCTGCCGGGAAACGGGGCTTTATTCCGAAGGTTAGCGATGTTAACGGTTGCAAGTTTGGAGACATCGCTGGTGAACCTCGCGTGGCGTTGGTCGTTAGCACTTACGGGGAAGGGGATCCACCGCCGGACGCGGAAGATTTTCAGGACTGGCTCCTGGCGCAACCGGAAGGCGCCCTGAGCGGCGTCCAGTTTTCCGTCTATGCCTTGGGTGATACGAGTTATGAAATTTTTTGCGGCTTTGGTAAAACCGTTGATGCCGAGTTTGAACGCCTGGGCGCAACGCGCGTGCTCGAGCGCTGGGACAACGATCTTGATTTTGAGGACACTCTCGATGAGTGGATCGATAAAGCACTCACGGCGTTTGAAGGTGCGAGGCCCGCTTCGGTCTGAATCCTAAATTCCTGTTATGGACCATCGCTCGTCGTCCCGCAGCCGGGTGTTGAACTTTGCTTTTCAGCAGGCAGTCGAAGTCCTGGCCGATATGAAGGAATCCGCGTTGTTCGTCGCGCCGGATGGCCAGGTTTGCCTCCACGTCGCGCCGAAATGGAACGAATTGCTAGCAGCGATTTCGCGGCTCGGACCGCTTGGCATTGTGACGAGCAACGACGAGATGCGGCAGGCTGTGTGCGTGCCGGGCGCTGATTTGACTCCTGTCCCGAGCGGTGGCGGGTGGATCGACCTTGCAAATTCAGGGGAAGAACTGGTCCTGGAGCCGAGTGATTGGCTGTTCGCGCTGGCAGTCGAGGAACGGATGGCGCCAGGGACACTTTTCGGGTTCCAATTTTTTGACTATCAGGCACTGGGGCAGATGAAAATTCTGCTGACAAATGAGTCGAGTTTGGACGGGTTCGTGGAAATTGCGTCGCGTTTCGCAGGGGACGGTACGCCGCCGCGTCCCGTCGCAGTCGAACCGACCTCCGCGCCGTTGTCCGCCCAGCCTGGCGTTGTGCCGGACGACGACGTGCGCGGTCTCTGGCCGTCGACGCGGCACGATGTGCCGGGGCGATTTTTTCCCGGGTTGCCCGGCGTGACGCGTCAGGCGGCGTTGCGGTAGTAGTTTTACTTCGGTAAATCATCCAATGCGAAAAATGGAGGGCGCTTTTGCACGGCACGGTGTCGCGACCGGCGTTGGTCTTCCCGGCGTTTGTGCCGGCGTTTTTCGAGCGCTTCGTGGATGTCGGCCTCGGTGGCCAGCCGCCGCGGCAGGTAGTGTTCCAGTAAAAAGACGATGTCCCCGGCGCTCAGGG
>DATDBU010000155.1:0-7313 GCA_036524675.1 Chthoniobacterales bacterium
TCTCGATGAAACAGACCGACACGAACCGCGAGAATCTTGTCGAACTTGCGATCGCCAGGATCAAAGTCCGATAGCTCCACGACATGGAATTCGGCTTTGCCGGATGCCACATGCCGTTCGTTGCGCCGCATTGCTGCGGCAATCATCTTCGTCGATCGATCGATAGCGACAAGATGGCCATCGGAAAGACGTCCGCAGATCAGGCCCGCCGCAACCCCGTGCCCGCAACCTATCTCAAGGATAACGTCATCCGGTCGAATACTCATTTGCTCAACAATCGATTGCAGTCTCATTTCATGCTCTCCATGCACTGGTAGGGCGTTACACTTACTTGGTGTGGCAGGCGTTCCGCCGTCCATTTGTTTATCAGCGTGCGTGGAGATAACGGCGGATGCAAACAAAGACGGCTCCAAGGATCACGAGAGCGATGACTGCAGCGCCCGCTCGAGAGACGCTATTCGTAGCAAGGGCAAAGCTGCCCATATGTCGAATGTGAATGACTGTGCCTCCTGCGTAGTGGATGAATGCCGGAGTCACGTGTTCCAAGGTTGCGAGATACTGTTCCAAAGCCGCAATTCGGTCGTCGAGACCGTCCGGTAGAGCTCCCTCCTGCGTGTCTTGCGGTTCAGCCATAAGCATTCGTTCCTAACCAGCAAAGCTGGTTTAGCATCATAGGCAGCCTGCTATCCAAGGTTCTCAGTCAAACCGGGCTTGTTCAACCACGGGTGAAATGCCGGATTCGTGGCGATACCCGCTCTATTGTTAGGCATTTCGTTTGTGAATGCCTAGGGCATTTCCATCAGGGTCAAGAATGATGGCTGCCTTACACGATGGCATCTCGAAGGGTTCCACCTGAAACTGAACTTTATGGTGCTTTAGAACCTCTATAGTATTATCAAAATCATCAACCTCGAGAACAAGCTGAGGTCCGACACTGGATGGCTTTAAGAATGGTTCGTTTCCGATGCCAAGTGTGTGAGGTCCGACTTCATACTCAATCCAAAATTCATCTCTATTCTGCAGGGACATCGCTTTCTTGAGGCCGAGAACATTCTCATAGAAAGCGCAAGAGCGTGCCATATCCGTAGCAGGATAGGCAATAAAGGCAAATTCGAGAACTTTAATGGGTGTCGTCATGATATCAATTATGGCCGGGATTTTATGACTGTCGGCGTTCGCGATTCGAGCGGCAGCCGTGAGTGAGAGGGAGGTGGAACGGGGGCGTTTGCTCCCGCCTGCGGGACTGTTTCTCTACGACAAGGCGCATCCGAACAGAGGCCCCATCAACAATCAAATTGTAGTCCCAATCTCGATTTTTGCTTTCGCGCAAAGCGCTTTTCGGGAATTTCCAATATCTTTTAAAAAGTGGAAACGTGGACTCCCTTAAATAGAAGGAATCCAAGGTCAACGTTGCTGCAATGGTAGATCGATAAACACTCGACTCTATTTGCCCGCTGCTCGAAAGAAACGTTATGTCGTTAGGCTTCCGAACCCGATACGAAGCAAAGGGTCGCAAAGCATGGGTTCGATTATGGAGCAAGCAGACGATCGCGATAAACCCAGCAATCACGAGCAGAAATATGACGGTGGAAGTCATGGATTTATAGACCGAACGTTGTAGCGATGCGACGAAGGAGCGTTCGCTGGACGGGGTTGGGAATTGTTTATCTTTAGGCGGACAATATCCACCATGTCCTCCGCACCTTGGTTGATTGGATCGTCGCGCTGTTCGCGAGACACAGACTCTATTACAATGAATCCCGTGTGGTCCTCAATCACCTTGCGCTTCTCAGTATCAAAATAGTAAACGACCGGCCGATCTTCATCTGCAACAATGCCGCGGGGAGAAAAGCCGTCTACAAAAAGAATCACCTCCGAATCAAAATCAAGCCCGAGCGATCCCAGGGGAGGTATCACCCAAAAGGCGCCTCCGCGCCTGAATCCACTTAGTTCAAGGACAAACATGCCGCCCCTTTCGACCTCAATGACGCCTTTGCGATGCTCGGGAACATCGGCCGTGCCTGACGCTTTCAGACGCTCAATCATGTTGCGCCTGTTGTAAGGTTGGACATACCGGACTGCGGTTTGTCTGTCGACGGTGCCATGAATGTGTATTCCAGGCGACTCATAGTCCATCACGCCGCCACAACCGGTAAGGAAAAGCAACATAGCGAAAGCAACGTGTCGCCCTATCAATTTCTTCCGACGACCCAGCTCAGCGACGGCGGCCACAAGGCGCGGTGATTGCAACAGCCGCGCGACGACGCCGTTCGCTGACGGAGTGAGGGTCTTGTTGAAGTTGCCGAGCCCCGTGACCGGGCAAACTGACGCCCTGATGGGAAGGGGGCAACCCCACCGCCAGAGCGCCTGCCATGAATTTGAGCCCGTGCGCTGCTGCCATGGAGCGAATCTCCGTTTTCGCTGACCGGGCCAACTGCGGATACACCATCGTGGAGCGGATAAAACCGACATCCCCTTTCTCGAGGCTAGATAGATATCCGCCAGAGGCGGGGCCGTTCGGCTTGAAGCGCCGGTTGGGGCGCTAGTCATACTCCGGACCCCAAAGCGAATCATCATTTGACCATCGCAAGAGAACCGCGCCTGGCTTCTCCAAAAGAGGTGTCAGCTCGACTTGATCTTCTGCACGGCCTACCCGGATTGTTGGGTGCGTCTCTCCGCGCTTCATGCAAGCGGAAACTTCCAGCCACCGCTTAGCAATGGCACTCATTGCTTCTCTTGGATGTTTGCTTTTGTCTGCTGAGATGTAATCGGTTGGAAAATCACCGCACACGACCCGCCAGCCCACCCACTCCGGACGCGCAGCACTCTCGATGGCCCAGATGGAGACGTAGGGGGCGATGTGCCATGCCCGCCATTGCCCGACGCCACCGTGCGTTACTCCTTGGCGCTGCAAGTACTCCACGACTTGAGCTCGGCGTTCTCCACACCAGCGCTCCTCAATGGCCGGGTCGTCGTAATTAGACGTGCTCATCTTGCGGCCCAACGACCCAGCGCGCGAGCAACTGCCCGGGGCGGCGGTCGCATGGTGATTCGGTGGACTGCATTGTTCGGATCTATTGTTCATCCTCGCAAAAGCGTAATCACGCTCCAGGCCAAAACCGAAAGGATCGCGATCAAAATAAAGATTCCAAAGACGACAGAAAATTGTCGCTGTGCCTGTCGGGAGTAGTCCTTATCATTCCTAATCCTTCTTCTGTAGTCAGGGGAGAATAGCCATCTGAGTCCGCAGCCAGTGTCATGGATTGCACCCAACAGGCAATGGATGTTTGCAAGAGCGTCAAAGGCGGCTGCAATGCATCTTCCAATTCCAACTGCGGCGTCGACTATCGAAAGCATCGTTTTCGTTCCGAATAACCCAAGTTCAGCGACACGCCGAGGCTGACGCAACGACTGCGGCAGCAGCCCGCGTGAAAGCCGGAGCGTTTTCGCGGATGGTATGTGGGGATTATTGAACCCGGAGGCCAATAACCGGGCAAGCTGACGCCCTGATGGGAAGGGGGCAACCCCACCGCCAGAGCGCCTGCCGTGAATTTGAGCCCGTGCGCTGCCATGGAGTGAATCTCCGTTTTCGCTGACTGGGCCAACTGCGGATACACTATCGCGAAGCAGATAAAACCGCGGCCAGCCCTGGTCGCGAACACTCCGGCTCCGAAGGCCTGCTTGCAAACGGTTCCCCGCCATACGCTATCGCGCTCCGGTCTCATGACGAACCAAATATCTACGAAATCGCCGCCCCCAATACAACCGCCAAATCCAAGTCGAACTCACCCAAACCGGGCCCCGTCGTTGGCCTGGACATCCATCCCGACAGCTTCGCTGCCGCCATCCTGGAAGGGCGCGACCCACTCAAAGCTAGTGTTATCCGGAGTGTCACCCGCGCGCCTCTGCCGTCCCTGGAGCGCTAAATCGGGCGCCACACAGTGCGCGAGGACATCCTGGTCCTGGAGGCCAGCGCCTATTGCCTCGCTCGCGCCCGCTCGTGTCGCCCTGGCGGGTTGCCTGCGGCAATCCACCTCGCAGCCTCCCGGCTGCCGATGGTGTTTTTCCATTGTCGAACGCCTGGAAGCCATCGAGCGAAAAGCTCTCATCCTGGAAAGCCACCGGGCTGGTCAGGTCGCCAAAGCCTATCTGGCCAACGACAAAATCGGCGCCGCCAAAGTCGCCGCATCCATTTTTCGGGCCTGTCGCCGGTGGTCTGGAAACCTGACGCGGCAACGCGCCGACGCCAGCACCTGCGCAGCTTGGTTAGCAAAGGAACAGACTGCGTCTTTTCCGGTTCGAGCATACCAGAGCACAATCGAGGGGTTCATTTCGCCAAAACCCGTTCACATAAGTCATGGATGTTGAACAAATAATCATGCTGTTACTCAGGAGCCGACTTACATGTTTTTCCATTCTGCATGCTGAATCTTCTGGGAGGTTCTGTCGGTAACGACTAAGACGTAGCGAAACGGTGGTCCGCGATGGACAAAGAAGTAAAGCGTTGAGTCGCGGAGGGCGTTAGATTCCGACTGATGGAGCCAAGCACGTATCTCGTCGGAGTTCGTCACGGTGCGGGTCGGCTGACCAAGTCGGGCCGTGGCAGCAGAAAGAGGCGCACCAGGAACAAGTTCGGAAACGATAGCCTCTACTTGGCGTTCGGAACGCCATGTCAGAAACTCGACGCCACCAATAAGCGCAACGATGCAAAGGACGGCCGCGAGCACCAGAACGACGACTGTCGATGCTCCGTGATTCGAGCGGCAGCCCGTGATGGAAGTGGGGTGTGGTTTGCTCCCGCCTCGGCTGGACGGGTTTCTCTCGCAGGCGAGCGTAGACCCGAGTAGAACGAGTTCGCTTGACCGCCAGGTCAACCCGAAGGGTCGCTGCGGCGGCAAGCAACCGCACTTTAAGGGCGGGCAAGACAGGGCGTCGTGCCGCCAATCATTAACTCGAAACAGCAGCCACACCATGAGAAAAATTACATTCCATCTCGGACTGGATGTCCATAAGGAATGACTCGCTCGCTCCCCTCCGTCTCGCCCAGTGGGCTGCCTTCGGCAGTCTCCCCCGGCGGCTTCCCAGTCGCCGATGGTCCATCACCATCGCAACTGCCGAAGGACGCCGCAGCGGCGAAGTGCGTGCCTCAGATGGTTGCTCATCGACACGGGCGGCCCGGGGGAAACTGCCGAAGGCAGCCCGAGGGGCGAAAAGAGCGCGTCAATGCAGCCAGCATTCTGCTACCCCGCCCAAGGTGAGCTAGGAGCTGTGTAAACGCCAGGAACACCAGCACGCAAGGTGCTCAGCACCGGTACTGCGGAAGCACTGCGACTCGCGAAACAATCGCAAACTGATGCTGCGTCCGCCCACTGGCGCGATATTCCCCAACCAGCCGCTCCCCCATCGCCGCCAGCCCCGTTTTCCGGATACCTCAAACTTCAAAGGCCCAAGTTCAGCGGTTCAGCCGCGACTCTAAAGGAGCGGCGCAGTCCGCGCAGAAGCGACGTCGGATGAAATCTGTTACTATGCGTCCACCGCCTTATAAATGGAGTTTCCCTTCTGGCTTGTAGTAACCTTCACCAGGCGATCAGTATGCAGTCTATCTAGACAGCCGCGAATATCTCTGGTCGACATAGCTCGGAGAGCCTCGAATCCGTGCTGCTTGCTACCCCATTTTTGGATTCTCAGTGGCGAAAAATACCACTGATTGTACTCGCGAAGGAACTTCAGGATTAATTCCCGCCCCGACCCAGTTTGCTGGTTGAGGGGCTGCAAGGACTTTGTCGGATCGGCTAGCGGACTAACCGTTCGCAGCTGTTCAACCTCCCGCAGGATCGCGTTGCAGACATTCACCCATGCCTGATCCTCGTTTTCCGACGTGGAGATTGCCTTGCCATCCGTTGGGAGCGCTTGCAGCGTTTTTAGCTTTGATTCTCTCCACAGACATGGTCGCACGATTATTGGAATGACGACGCTTTCCTTCTTGTCATGCTTTTCCAAAGCACGAATGGTCTCCGTATCGTAGCAGTAGTTGGACGCTAAAAAATGGGAGCTGACCAACAGCAATATAATGTTTGACTCCTCCAGATTGAGATTGATTTCCTCCTCCCAATCATGACCTGCTCCAATTCGTCTGTCGTGCCATTCTTCGATGAGTCCATTTTTCTGTAAGATGGAAAGGTGCGTTTCCAGTTTCTTTCGGTATCTTTCATCCTTGTGGGAGTAGCTGTAGAAGACCTTCGCCTTTTCCATATCGCAATACTTCTTCTCTGTGCAGAACTTGTGCGCCTAACGCTGTATTTCGGACTAGATTCTAATACGTTAGAGTTCGTCAAGGAAAACGTTGCGACGTCCGCTTCGGCCCTTGTCATTCTCCTGGCCTCAGCCCAACTACACAAAATCGAAGAAACCTCATACCTTGCCAGTCATTTGCTGTTGGCCAACTACGATCTTCAGACGATCCAGAAGTTGCTTGGCCATAGCGATGTGAAAAACGACGATGGTTTATTTGCAGACCGTGCCGAGCTTGACGCTGAAGGAGGCAAGGAGCCCACTGGATCTCTCAGCAGAGAATTGACGTCAGGCGATAGCCCGAATGGCGACGGACGACCAAGAGTAACCCGGCATTGATCTGCGGGAGACCGGCTTTTCCCAGGAACAGGCGTGCGCCGCCCGAGTGAACCGTCGCGTACCCTTTCACGGCGCCGCTCGTTACAAAGAAAGGGGATGACGGCAGTGAGGGCACAACGAGGAAAGCTGCGGTGATGACGCCTCCTGAGCGCCGCCGCTGTTGAAAAGGAACAAGCCGCGTCACGCGAGCGATGAGGAATTCACCGTACTTCCAATAAATGAATAGGGCGACATGGCGAGCGCCCGGCACATTTTGCTGTTGCTTCCGTGGAGCAAGAGTTCACCTGGGACGAATGACAAACCAATACGTCCATACGATGAGAAGGAGTTGAAGCGGGGCGCGAGCAAGGAGGTAAACAGGCCCAGCGCGATGTCCACCGAAATCGATACGGCGCATTGTCGCATACACGTTGGACGGCAAAACCGCGATCAAGAACACCATAATCAGGTACCCCGTCGGACGCACGAGCAGCGGAACGAATAGGCACACCGCGAAGAGCACCTCGAGGACGCCGGTCACTTGAATGATCTGCCTCCGGCCTGGGACCCACGGCGGGAGCATTTCGGCCATCTCGTCGGTTTTCAGAAAGTGACCCATTCCGGTAAAGGTAAACACCAAGGCAAGCCCAAGATTTCCACGGGCGTCGTCTGGCATCCCAATGACTCCGCCTACGACATATGGC
>DATDBU010000156.1:0-42204 GCA_036524675.1 Chthoniobacterales bacterium
TCCGTCTTCGTTGCAGCAACCAGCGGTCGTTGGTGCGCCAAACGGTGCGCTTGTTTCCTCCAATTAAAGAAACAGACCAATTCCTCCCCGTCACAAAAACGCGCTCCAAATCGTATGGGGTGCGTTTTTGTTCGTACGCGACTCATCGCGCGAGGAATAACATCTCAGATTTAGCATTTCAGGCTTCAGATTTCCTGCTTCCGCCGTAAAGGGAGAATCTGTCCAAGAAATCTTGCGTTCCTTCAGCTCCCGCGTGCCGCGTGCTGTCTTTAAGCGCGTTGAGGATTGCCGTGATTTCGGCGGTTCCCCAGTAAGATTCTCCACCTAAATTCCTTTACTCTGCACCGTCAAATTTCTGCAGGATGCAACTCGACAGCTTGGCGACGCCCGCGCCTCCTTCGTAATAACCGGAAATGATGACGTGCTCTTTTACGGCAGCTACCGTCACGGGACCGCGATCTGAGTAGTTTACAATCATTTCGGAGCCGTCGTGCGCGGTGTAGACGCTGTTGACGTTGGAACCCGTATAGAACTGGCAAACGACTGGTTTCGCGCTGCCTTCGTTCTCCAGGAATACTTTGTAGTCACGACTCCATCCTTCGGAAAAACGATCGATGAAGCCGGTAACCGACACCACTTTGCCTTTGAGCATTTGTTTCACCCCGGAAGGATCGTTCGCGGCGAGCGAGGAAAGCTCGTATGCGGAGAGGATGGGGTGTTCCACTGCGAGGGCTTCATTAACCGGTCGGACTGGCGGCAACCCCTGTTTCGTGCGGTTGGCCGCTTCCGCGGTGGCGAGTTTGGATTTGAGTGCCTCAATCTCGCGCGTCGCCTTTTCGAGTTTCGCTTGAAGTTCAGCCACGCCGTCCGCTGCGAATGCAGGGCCAGCAGCAACGCAAAAAGCAATGAGAACAGTTAGGACGATGCGAGGAAAGAGCTGTTTCATGAAAAAAGGGCTTTCTCGAGCGAATCAACAGATGGAAGTTGTTGGCGGTTATCGACTATTTCATTACCAGCCGGTCAGCTATAAGTCATTAGTCATTTCGACCCTGACCAAAAAAAGAGCCCTTCGCCGTCTATCGGCGAAGGGCTTTTTTAGTATCATGATCGCATTAAGCGATTTACAGAGAACGAAGCTTAGAACGAGAAACCAACTTTGGCGCCGCCCCAGACTTCATAGTCGTCATCCAGGAAATCGAGTGCTTCGAGCGGCACACTGACGGCAGCATAACCGCTGATCGTAATATTCGGAGTGACATGGATTGGGACGTTAATACCTGCTTGGAAATTATTCCAATCGCTGCTAGCGCTGTTGTATTCGAAGTCATACGAAATCAATGCGTATGGGTCGATGCTGACGATTTCGCCAATGACCGGGATGCTGCTCGAAAGTTTGAATTCGAGATAGCCCCCATCAAATTTGTCGAAGTCGTAATAGAAGTTCAGCGAAGGCGTTACGAACGGGATGACACTGGTCGAAATGCCAACGAAAAATTCCTGGGTGTAATAGTTGCTTTCGGGAACCGAGAAATTGGTCTTCGGATAGAGATAGAAGATATAACCGCCGGTGAGATCAACGGGACCCAGCGAATGGGTGTAGCTTAAGTAAAGGTCGAGCTCGTTGTACTCCTCATCGCTGTCGCCTTCGTTGATCGAGTTGGCGTACCAGGCGCCGAGAGTAAAGCCATAAGCGCTGACGTTGACATCCGCAGAAAGTAGATTGCCGCCGTCGGTTGCGGAATCGAGAAGATTGACGCCGCGGAACATGTATGAGCTGTCATAGGCGGCCGTGAAATTGAAGCTCCATGGGCTTTCCTTCTTTTCTTCAACTTTCACTTCCTTCGTTGCCTTGCCGTCCGCAACGACTTCGCCTGCGAATGCCGTGACGCCGAGCGAAAGGACAGCGGCGGCGCTGCTCAACGCAAACAGTTTCGTTGATTTGATAAGTTTCATCTGATGTCTCCTTGGTTTATTGGAACTAAAAATAGTTCGGTAGGTGTTGGGCTGCGGCCATTTACGGCCGCCGTTTATCGATTTACGGTGAAGGTAGGAAAACGGTCAAGAAAAAGGATAAAGATTTTTTGAACTTTCTGCTCTGGAGGATGTCATGCGTTCGCAAACAAGCGTTCAACGGCTACCGCCCTCCAGGTCAAAGACCCCGTGTCGTCAAAACGAAATCCGCTGGAAACAAAAAAAACTGCCGGATAGTTCCCATCCGGCAGTTTCAACTTCGCGATTTTCGCCAATACCAGACTTAGAACTTCTTCGAGATCTCGAAGTAGAAGTAGCGCCCGATGACACCGTCGACGAATGCGCCGATGTCGGTATTATCCGTGCCGTTCTCGACGAACGGAGCGTCCTCGTCGAACAGGTTGTTGACGCCAAACGTGAGTTTCAAACCGTCAAGCAGACTCTTTTTCGGAGCCACTTCGGTGACCTGGCTCACAACTTCCTTGCCGTCTTTGGTGTAAGACGTGGTTGTCGTTGGCTCATAAGTCTTGTTTTTGCCAAACTCATACGAGATTTGCGTATCAAACGTGTAGTATTCATCAATCTTCGGGGCGGATCCTTGAAACAGCGGGTAGTCCGGCGTCGCGAAGGCGGTCAAGTTCGTCACTTCCGGCGAATAATTGAACGAGAGGCTGAACGAGAGTCCTTCCCACTCATACAGTACTGAGGAGCGAAGCTGCCATTGGGGAATATAATCGCCCGTGGTGGCATCGGTTTCCGTTCCCTTGATGTCGACCCACGGGTCGGTTGGCAACGCCTGGAAGAGATACTGCGTAAAGTAGATTCCTTGAGCGCTCAGAGTGAGTTTCCCCGCGCTATGGAGATCGATGGCATAAGCAGCGGACCAGTCGAAACCTTCAACCTTGTAACCGCCGAGATTCTGCGCGTTCAACGTAACAAAAGTATCGGTCAAATTACCGTCCAACTGATGGGGCGCCGTCACTCCGGGACCGGTAAAGCTGCCTTTGTGGACAAAGCTAGCATACGGTGACTCCGGGCCGAGTTCTTCAACGGACTGCAAGACGGTTTGGTCGGTAACAAAACCTACGACGTTCGAGTAGTCGACATTGAAGTAGTCCAATGTAATTGTTAGACCAGGGACCCAACGCGGCGTAATGACCACGCCAACACCCCAGTTCGTCGATTCCTCCGGATCCAGATCAGGATTGGCGCCGGAAGAAGCGTGCGCCTGATCCTGCGGGTTGCCGTTCAGCGTGATGCCACTGTCGGTGAAGCCCGTCGTGGAAGGACCATACAGATTGTAAAGCGTCGGCGCCACAAAGCTTTCAGAATAACTGGCGCGGAAAAGAACGTCCTTAACCGGTTGGTAAGTGAGTCCGAATTTTGGCACGCCGGAATCGCCGGTGCCTTCGTAATGCTCAGCACGGAACGCAAAGGTTGCGTTGAGTTTGTAGAAACCCGGATACGTGAGATCGCCGCCCAGCAACGGCATATCAACTTCGCCATAAACGGACGTCCAGTACCGACTCACGTCGATCGCGTCGAGCGGGGTAGCATCGAGGAAGATATCGGGCGTAACCGACGCTTTCAGGCCTGATTTAGAGTAGCTAACCCCACCCGCGACGCCGAGGTCGCCAGCAGGAAGTGTAACCGGGTATCCATAGAGACGAAGATCATACTCCTCAAAGTTGGACACGAGGTGCAGGAAGTCGGTCCCAAACACGCCAGCCAATTCCGCGTCCGTGGCGAACTGTCCGGGCTTGAAGAAGTTCAACTGCCCACTCGAGATAGCATTGGCCAGTCCGCTCTCAACAACCAGATTCGAGTTATGGAAATCGATTGCGTTCTGGCTGATGTTGGCAGCGGCTTCATAGTGAAACTTGCCATCAAAAAGATCGCCCTTCAGCCCGCCAATGAAGCGATAGAAATCAACATCGGTCTCATAAACACGCGGATGCGAGACAAAGCGGTTGCGAACGCTGAAGTTCTCCACGTCTTCACCGAGAAAATTCCCCACAGCGCCTTCGGAGAGCAGGGCATCAAGCACATCCCCGTTTCCGCTAAAGTTGTTCACCGGTTGAGCGTTGAGCTGGGACCGGTTGTAATTTTGCGAATAGATGACGTTAGCAAACACTGTGAGAGCTTTGTTCTCGAGAATATCGTATTCTGCATTCGCGAAAACGCTGAATCGCTGCTGCTCGAGGGTCATCGTCGTAAACTGAGACAGGTCAAACCCGTTCAAAATGTCTTCAAAAGAGACTACATCATAATTTGCCAGACTCGTAGGCGTGGTGATGCCTGGTTTCAGTTTCATGAAATCGTCGCCGATGAGCACACCACCATACGTTGCCGTACCAAAGAAAGGTTGGCCGATATCACGATCTCGGGAATAAATCGGATCCTGTTCGCTGTATTGGACACCGGCTACAACGCGGACTTTTTCTGTAGTAGCGCCAAATAAGCCCCACGCTTTTTGATCAGCAATGAGATCCCCTTCCTTGTTTTCCTCTTCCGCAAAACCGTAGTGGTAGCCGCCTTCAAGGCCTTCAAAGTTTTTCTTGAGGATGATATTAACAACGCCGCCGACGGCGTCAGAGCCGTAGAGGGCGGAACCACCGTCTTTCAGAATTTCGATGCGCTCAACCAATGCTGCCGGAATTAGGTTAACATCCGTAAAGACCAAACCTCCCGCAGCAGCAGCGCTGGAATCGGCGGCCCGGCGACCATCGATCAAAACGAGAGTTGGCAAACCGCGAAGGGAAATTTGCGAACCGCCGTAGGTGGAGTTAGAAGAAATATTCGCATTGGACTGGCCGAGGTTATTACCGCCTATGAAAGACGGATCGGCTTTCCGGAGCACTTCAAGAATGTCGGTGGCGCCGGTGCGCTCAATGGCTTCGGTGTCCAACGTATCGACGCGAGAAGGCCCGTATTCCTCCGCTTGCGGAAGGGCGGAACCCGTAACGATCATGGTTTCCAGTGTAGGTGACTCAGTGGGGGTGGCCGCCGCCTCCTGGGCGTGGGATCGCTGGGTGGGGATGAAAGACGCTCCCACGGCGATGGCGAGCGCAAGACCCGCGAGTGGTCTTAATAGCTGGGTGTCTGATTGTTTCATGTTTCTCCTTGGATTTTGCTGCGGCAACAATCTTTCCGACGCAGCTACAATGCCGCCTATGACACACGTTTTTGTGCGTCGGCAGATTGGAGATGCATCGGCGGTTTGGCTCGTGCCGCCTGCTCGGTCCGCGCTCCTAACTATGACTTTTCGGGCAATACACTATTCCCTGTATGGAAGCCGTATTTTTCCCTAGCGACACAGGTGAGACTGCGTGACAAAGCGATTTCGTTTTCGTTCAAATAGGACACCGGTCAAATAGGGTCAAGAAATTTTCTGAAACTTTTTTGAATTTTTTTAATGAATGGGTGTCGCTGTCTGGTCGGATCGGACAAAACGGCGACCTATTCTGAGGATCGACGACCAAGAAACCAGGCTTTGAAAGAGCCAACGCCAACGACCTTGGTTACGGTTGCTTTCTTTGCGAGCTTCGGTGAGGTACTCTCCAATCTTCATGCCGCTGACCACCTACACCGCTGCGCTTTCACAGGAACAGGCCGCCAAATTGCGGGAATTGCTTGCACACGACGGATTCGAGTTTTCCGAAAAGCCGCACACCCTTTATGCGGCGTCCAAGGGAAAACTGAATGTGGCTGTTTATGCGAAAGGGCCCAAGGTGCTGTTACAGGGCAAAGGGACGGAGGAATTTTTGCAGTTCAAACTGGAGCCCGAGATTCTTGGCGAAGCGAAGTTCGGCTACGAGGAAGTGCACTATCCCGAAATGTTCGCGCCCCATTTTGGGATCGATGAAAGCGGCAAGGGCGATTTCTTTGGGCCGCTCGTCATCGCCGGAGTGTATGTCGACCGTGACCTGGCGCGACTTTACCTCGCAGCCGGTGTGCAGGACAGCAAGCGCATCACCTCCGATGCGCGCATCCGCGAGCTGGCACAAGCTATTCGCGAAGCACCCGGGGCTGTGACCGAAGTGCTGAAATTTCCGCCGGATCGCTACAATGAACTTTACGACAAATTCAATAGCCTGAACCGCTTGCTTGCGTGGGGTCACGCCCGAGTCATCGAAAATCTCGCTGCCCAGCGCCCGGATTGTCCACGCGCATTGTCCGATCAATTTGCGGATCCGTCGCTAATCGAGAAGGCGCTCAAGAATCGCGTACCGGATATTTTGATGGAACAGCGCACCAAGGCCGAGAGTGACGTCGCCGTGGCGGCAGCATCTATTTTGGCGCGAGACACTTTTGTGGACTGGATGGATCGAGCGGGAAAACGATTGGGCCTCACTCTTCCTCGAGGAGCATCCTCTCAGGTGCGCGAAACGGCAAGGAAGCTTGCAGGGGAACGCGGGGCGGAATTTCTAAAGCTTGCGGCAAAAACGCACTTCAAAACCGCCCATGAAATTGCGCCCGAAATGTATGCCTTACGCACCAGACCCTACGTCCGACCGGCAGCCACAAAGCCAGGTGACAACTGAAAAATCCGCCCTTTTTCAGAAAACCACACTTGCCTTTAACTACAACGCCTCCATATAGTTGCGGACGAGCTAGGGTTTCGGGGCAACTGGCGGGCATACTCTTCGCGACACCGCAAGCGGGGTTCGGTGAGCATCCCAACAGGCGTTGCAGGACGCGCTCCCGAATTTCTGAGAACCAATCAATTTCAGATATTTTTCACATAACATTCGAAAAAGGGGGAAAACGCGATGCCAAACCTGACGAAACGGGACATAGTGGTAAAAATCAGTAACGAAACAGGCGTGGTGCAGCATCAGGTCTTCGACATTGTGCAACGGACGCTCAACCACATCACCGAAAGCCTCGCAAATGGGAACGATGTTGAAATTCGCAACTTCGGAATTTTCGAAGTCAAACTCACCAAAGCGCGGGTGGGCCGCAATCCAAACCAGCCAGGCAGTAATTTCACTATCCCGCCGCGCGCAACCGTGAAATTCAAGGCAGGGAAAATTATGCGCCAGAAAGTCGCGACGCTTTCCGGCAGCCTGAAACGGGCCGAAGCTGAAGCCGAAGCCGAAGGCAAGTAAGGCCAGGCAACCCGAAGGTAAACCCCTTATCAACCCATTGAGAATCGAGCCGGTCATGCCCCGTTTTTGTCCGGTTGGCCATTTTTCGACAAACTTCGGCGCAAACCTGATGTAGTATCAACCGTCTCGACCAAGGCAGACACAAAATGATGGCCGCTGGCACAAGCTTTGCTAATTGCGCGATTGTGTTTCCGACGCCCGACACCCAACGATAGAAAGTCGTCCCTCCAGGCGTTTGTAACCTCCTTAACCGAATTCCAAATCTACCATGAAAAAGATCGAAGCCATTATCAAACCCTTCAAACTCGAAGAAGTGAAAGACGCTCTCGCCGACCTCGGCATCGAAGGCATGACCGTCAGCGAAGTGAAGGGATTCGGACGCCAGAAAGGCCATACCGAAATCTATCGCGGCAGCGAATATACCGTCGACTTTCTGCCAAAGATCAAAATCGAAGTCGTCCTCTCAGATTCTCTCGTCGAAAGCGCCACCGCGGCCATCGTAAAAGCAGCTAAAACCGGCAAGATCGGAGACGGCAAAGTATTCGTCTCAAGTGTGGAGGAGGCGATCCGCATTCGCACGGATGAGACCGGCGACAAGGCGGTCTAAACCGGTCCCTTAGCAACACTCCTTTTCTCAAATTGCGCGTCTTCGAACGAGGACGCGCAATTTGTTTTTATAACACGCACTTCTCCGAGAGTGTCTCTCAGGCAGCAGCAAGCTCGCGGGTCGCTGCGAGGGCTTCGCTCAATGCGGCGTCGCGGACAGCATCGTTGCTTTGGTTCACTGCGTAAATGAATTCCACCGTGGTGATACCGAGGAAGGCGAATAGGCCACGCAGATAGGGCTCCAGGAAGTTGAACGCGCCGAAGGGTGTCCCGGGACGAAGATCGCCGCCGCTCGTGACGAGAACAGTCACTTTGCGACCGCCGATGAGACCTTTGTAGCCAGTTTCATCGATAGCAAACGTCCGGCCAGGGCGGACGATCTGGTCGATCCAGAGCTTGAGCGAAGCCGGAACGTTAAAATTGTAAACCGGCGTCGCGATCAGGATGTCGGCAGCTGCGATGAGTTCGTTGACGTACTCGTCGGAGATGGCGATGGCCCTTTTCGCCTGGGCCGAATGCTGGGCGGGAGGGGTAAAAGCGCCGGCGATCCAATCTTCGGTGACAACGGGCGGCGGTTGAACACCAAGATCGCGGCTTACGATGGCAGCCTCCGGGTGAAGCGCCTTCCACGCGGCAACATATTCGGCAGCGAGTTTACGGCTGCCCGACCGCTCGAAGCGCGGGCTGGCATTGAGGACGAGAAGTGTGGGTGTGCTCATGGATGTATTTTGGTTGGCCTAGCAATGCGGATTGGCGCCCGAATCTTGAGGCATTGATCGAACAGCATTAGATGGCTAAACAACGAATGTCGTTAATACAGCACTAGACGGATTGGCAGTCAACCCGTAAAATAAGGACATGAAACCCGCCACAGACATCGACCCGCGCATCAGGCGAACGCGGCGGATGCTGCATCAGGCATTTTTCGAATTGCTTGCGGAGAAGGACTTCGAAGCCATCACGGTCCAAGACATCACGGAGCGTTCGACGCTGAACCGGGCGACGTTTTACGATCATTTCCCGGACAAATATGCGCTGCTCGACGACATTATTGGCGGCAGTTTTGGCCAGATTTTTGAAGAGCGGATGAAGGACAAAAGCAGCTCGTGTCCAGAAGGTATGAAACAGCTGCTTCTGGCCGTATGCGATTTCTTGGCAGGACACGTCTCACAGTGTCAGGAGCATCAACGGCAGTTTGCGCCGCTGGTGGAAGCGAGGATCAAAACGGTCGTGCGGGAATTTCTGCTCGTAGGTCTGCGGACTCAAGATCTCTCGGAAGCCGATGCCGAACTCCGCGCAGCAATCGCGAGTTGGGCGATATGCGGGGCGGCGATGGAGTGGAACCGTAAGAGAAGTATGCCGCCAGATGTACTTGCGGAATCAGTGCTCAGTTTGGTGGGATCGGCATTATGGGAAGGCGGCACGGCATACGACAAAAACGTGTAGTTCCGCCGATTGCCCAGGACGAAAGTAGAGCGTTTCTCGCGAACACCGGCGATCCTCCAACCGCGCTCCACGCGGATGGCGTGAAAACCGGAGCTTTGAAAAAAACCAAACCATTCAGCCGCTCTGCGACGTTTTACGTTTTGTGGCATTTCATTTGGAGCACGATGAAAGCCTTCGCGGCGGGCTTCGGCGTATTCTTGTGGAACAAACAATACGGCTCGGCGAGGACATTGCCGGAACGGATAAGGATCGAAAAACAGCGATCCACGAGGTAAGGAAGCGCTGCAAACGTGTTCGAGGTGTCCTCCGCTTGTTGCGACCGCATGCGGAAACGCTTTACCAGGAAGAAAATGTCGTATTCCGGGAAGTGGCGCGAAAGCTGTCGCCTTTTCGCGATGCCGATGCACGTTTGGAAGCTTTTGACGCCCTGCTCCAGCCTCCCGATTGCGATGGGCCCAGGTTTTCTTCAATTCGAGAGTTCCTGACTGATACTGCACAGAACGGCAATTCAACGAATGAATTTACCAGCCGAATCGCCACAATCGCCAAGGAGGCACAGGACGCACAAAAGCGATTTAAGGCGATGGATTTTTGGGAAGGAGACGGTTTCGACCTCATCGAGCCCGGTCTGCGGAAGACCTACAAACGAGGCCAGCAGGCAATGACGATGGCCTATCGCGGAGAACCGGAAAAGACTGCGTTTCACGAATGGCGCAAACGTGTGAAGGATCTGGGATATCAACTCCAGGTTTTGCGGGAGCTCTGGCCTCCGGTGCTCAAACGTCTACACAAAGAAGTTGACGACCTTGGACGTTTATTGGGTCAGGATCATGATATTACCGTGCTCCAACAGTCGGTGCAGGATCCGGTAAGCGGGCGCGTTTCAAAAGGCGACCTGTCAGCGTTTTTGGATTTCATCGGTAAACGAGCAGGCGAGCTTCGAGAACAGGCCCTGCCGATCGGCGAGCGCATTTACGCGGAGGAGTCGGAAGATTTTACAAAACGCATGCGTGCTTACTGGCATACCTGGCGCGAGGAAGGAGCCGTCGCGACATGAGCCTGCCGGGGAAACTAGTCGTCCTGAGCGGACCGTCGTGCGTTGGGAAGAGTCCGCTGATAAAAGCGATGGCGCAGTTTTATCCGGCGCTCTACGAAAGGTTCCAGCCGCTGGTGCTTTACAATTCGCGTCCGGCACGTCCCGGTGAGAAGGACAGCGAGGATTATCATTTCCGGCAACGCGAGGAAATCGACCGGCTCCAAAGTACGGAAAACTTTGTCGCGATGGATGTTCGCGGCGATTTGCAGGGCCTGGATTTGAAAGAATTGCGAGACATGCTGGAAAAGAGCGATGTGCTGTTCGAAGGGAATCCATTCATCGGCACAGCGCTACTGACACATCCCAAACTCGAAAATATCGAGCGGCTCAGCATTTTCATTTCACCACTTGGCCGGGGAGAGCTCGAATTCCTCCGTCAACAACCCGGAGTCGATCTCCAATCGTTGGTCACCGATGTAATGCGGAGGAAGCTCCTCCGCCGGATGCAACGGCAAAAATCCATTCTGTCGGCGCGCGACCTCGAAGAAGCCGAACGGCGCGCCGGAAGCGCATTTCGGGAGCTTGGCATGGCGCATCGATTCCAAAACGTGATCGCGAACCACGACGGTGAAGACAGCGAAAACTGGAACGCCTTTTATTTTCCGTTGGGCGACGCCCGGAAGACTTTGCTCGCTGTGACAGCTCTGCTCGAGGGCAAATCCATTTCTGTCGAACCGTGGGGCGATTTCCTTTCGATAAAGGACAAAGCCGATTAGCCCTTTCGCGGCCGCCAAGGTTCCCTGGGGACCGATCAAGGTGGACCGCAAGGGAATCTGGAGAGCGAACCGCTATTTTTCTTCGTCGAGCTTCGATTTAACCTGCACTTCGATTTCTTCGTAAAGCGCGGGGTCGCTTTTGAGAAGCTCCTTGGCAGCATCGCGGCCTTGAGCGAGCTGATTGCCCTTGTAGCTCATCCAGCTGCCACGCTTCTCAACGACCCCTTTTTCCAGTGCCAGATCGAGCAATGCACCCGTCGAAGAAATGCCTTCGTTGTACATGATGTCGAACTCTGCTTCTCTGAATGGCGGCGCGACCTTATTCTTGACCACTTTGAGCTTGGTGCGGTTGCCGGTGACGGTGCCATCGCTCTGTTTGATGGCTCCGATACGTCGAATATCAACGCGAACACTGGAATAGAACTTGAGTGCCTTGCCTCCAGGTGTGGTCTCGGGGTTGCCAAACATCACACCAATCTTTTCCCGGATCTGATTAGTAAAAATGCACACTGTGTTCGCCTTGGAAATGAGGGCCGTCAATTTTCGCAATGCCGCGCTCATGAGCCGTGCTTGGGCGCCGACCGTGGTATCTCCGATTTCGCCTTCAAGCTCGGCTTTGGTAACCAGCGCTGCGACGGAATCGAGCACAATCACGTCGAGAGCATTTGACCGAACCAACGTCTCACAAATCCGAAGCGCTTCTTCGCCGGAACTCGGCTGTGAAACGAGCAAATCGTCTAGATTAACTCCTAGTTTGCGCGCGTACCCCGGGTCTAGGGCGTGCTCGACATCAATGAACCCGGCCAATCCGCCGCGTTTCTGAGCCTGAGCGATGACCGTAAGCGTAAGAGTCGTTTTGCCTGACGATTCCGGTCCAAAAACTTCCACGACACGGCCCTTGGGAAATCCGCCGACGCCCAAGGCTCTATCGATGAGGATATTACCCGTTGGAATCACTTCCACGGCCGCGACGTCGTCGTCGCCAAGACGCATGATCGCTCCTTCGCCGTAATCCTTTGCGATCTGCTGAATCGCAAGCTCGAGGTTTTTGTGGCGGAGGGCAGCGGCCTTGTCGATGGGAGGTTCCTCAGTTTTTGAAGCCATAACGATGAAATGGAGAATGCGGGATCACGCTATCAGCGGTTCTTGAAGGGCGCGAAGGATAATCACCGGCGGACGCCGAAAAAAATTGTGACAAGCCGTAGTTTTACGAGCCCAGTCAACTGGGGCAATCAGAGAACGTGCCTTCTACTCGACTCCCGTAACGACCGCAGTCGCGGATGCGACGGCGTAATCGAGATTCAACCTTGCAATCACACTCGCCGGGATGGCAGCAGGGCAAACCGCTTCACACTCGTAGTGGTTGGTGCAATTTCCAAAACCTTCCGCATCCATCTGCTCGACCATCCCCAAAACACGGCGCTTGCGCTCAGGCTGGCCCTGTGGAAGCAGGCCAAGATGCGTGACTTTCGCACCGGCATAGAGCATGGCCGACGAGTTCGGACAGGCCGCGACACACGCGCCGCAGCCGATGCAGGCGGCAGCTTCCATTGCGAGGTCAGCAGCCTGCTTCCCAATCGGCAGGGAATTCGCATCCGGCGCAGAGCCGACACGAGCAGTAATGAATCCACCCGCCTGAGTGACCCGATCGAGCGATTCGCGGTCAACGATAAGGTCTTTGACCAAAGGAAAGGCACGGCCGCGGAACGGCTCGATGAAAATCGTGGCGCCATCCGTGAATTTCCGCATGTAAACCTGGCAGGTCGTCCCCCGCTCAGGTCCGTGCGGAACGCCATCGATCACGAGCGAGCACATACCGCAAATACCTTCCCGGCAATCATGATCAAACGCGATCGGCTCTTCGCCGCGCTCAGTGAGCCCTTCGTTGACGATGTCCAGCATTTCCAAAAACGAAGCGTCGGCGGGAATGTTCTTTGCTTCGTAATCGGCCAGTTTCCCGGTCGAGTTCGCGCTTTTTTGACGCCAGACTTTAAGGTGGAAATTCATGGAACAAGTTATCGATTGTCGGTTTTCCCTTTTTGGCGGCTCGTTCTGCCTTCTGTCTTCATCCTTTGACTTTATTTGTAGCTTCTGGTCGCGAGGTGAACGTTTTCGAAAACGAGCGGCTCCTTGTTTAGAATCGGTTTGCTGACGTCTCCGCTGTATTCCCATGCGGAAACATATGCGTATTCCTCGTCGTTACGCAGGGCTTCGCCGTCCGGCGTCTGGTACTCGGTGCGAAAATGGCCGCCGCAGGACTCATTCCGCGTCAACGCGTCGATGCACATTAACTCGCCGAATTCGAGAAAGTCCGCCACGCGCCCCGCTCTTTCGAGAGATTGATTGAGCTCCTCGCCGCTACCCAGAACAGAAACATTCTGCCAAAATTCCTCACGCAACGCGGGAATCTTGCCAATGGCCTCGCGCAAGCCAGCATCGTCACGAGCCATACCGCATTTATCCCACAGCAGCAGACCAAGCTCACGATGAAACGAGTCAACAGTGCGTTTCCCGTTGATACTCAGCAACTTGCTTACACGTGACTTCACTTCTTCCTCGGCCTTCTTGAACTCGGGATGATCCACCGTCACTTTTTTGCCCGCGACGGAAGCCAGGTAGTTGCCGATCGTGTACGGCAGCACGAAATAGCCGTCTGCCAGGCCCTGCATCAGCGCGCTCGCCCCCAGCCGGTTTGCACCATGATCCGAGAAATTTGCCTCGCCCAGCACGTGCAGGCCAGGAATCGTGCTCATCAAGTTGTAATCCACCCACAACCCGCCCATGGTGTAATGGACGGCTGGAAAAATACGCATGGGCTGTTTGTATGCGTCCTCGCCCGTGATGTTTTCATACATCTCGAAAAGATTACTGTAACGCTCCCGGACGACGGGTTCGCCCAAGCGCTTAATGGCATCGGCGAAATCGAGATAGACTCCAAGGCCTCCCGGACCGACACCCCGTCCGTCATCGCAGGCTTCCTTGGCGCTACGCGAAGAAATGTCGCGCGGTGCCAGATTTCCAAAGCTCGGATACTTGCGTTCGAGATAATAATCGCGGTCTTGCTCTGGAATGGACTGGGGCGGTTTTGCGCAGTCTTCTTTCCTTTTGGGAACCCAGACGCGTCCATCGTTGCGCAGCGACTCGGACATGAGCGTCAGCTTGCTCTGGTAATCGCCCGCGACCGGAATGCACGTCGGATGGATTTGCGTGTAACAGGGGTTGGCATAAAACGCCCCTTTTTTGTGTGCCCGCCACGTTGCCGACGTGTTGCAGCCCTTGGCGTTGGTCGAAAGGTAAAAGACGTTTCCGTAACCGCCCGTCGCGAGAACGACTGTATCGCCGGCATGACTGCTGATTTTGCCTGTGGAAAGGTCGCGCACCACGATACCTTTGGCGTGGCCGTCAACGACCACGAGCTCAAGCATTTCCGTCCGGTAAAACATTTCCACCGTACCCAACGCGATTTGTTTCGAGAGCGACGAATAGGCGCCCAACAGGAGCTGCTGGCCCGTCTGGCCACGTGCGTAAAACGTTCGTGAAACCTGCGCGCCGCCAAAGGAACGGTTTGCCAACAATCCGCCGTATTCGCGAGCAAAAGGCACGCCGACCGCCGCACATTGGTCAATAATGGAGGCGCTAACCTCTGCGAGCCGATACACATTCGCTTCCCTCGCACGAAAATCCCCGCCCTTGATGGTGTCGTAAAACAACCGGAAAACGCTGTCGCCATCGTTCTGATAATTCTTCGCAGCGTTGATGCCGCCCTGCGCCGCGATGCTGTGTGCGCGCCTCGGACTATCTTGATAGCAGAAACACTTCACCCTGTAGCCCATTTCCCCCAGCGTGGTCGCCGCAGACGCACCGGCCAGACCCGAACCCACAATGATAATCTCGTACTTACGGCGGTTGGCAGGGTTGACGAGCTTCGAATTGAACTTGTGTTTCTCCCACTTCTCGGCAAGCGGACCGGCTGGGATTTTGGAGTCGAGAGCCATGAGATTTTAGTGAGAGGCCGTAAACCAGGGAGGCAGCTTTTGGATTCCCGCAAGCACCGACAACGGAATCGTCACGTATCCGATACCGATGATGACTGAAATGCCGCGCCCAAGATTTCGCCAAAGCGGATGGAGGCGATGCGTATTCAGACCGAGTGTTTGCAGTGTGCTCGCGATGCCATGATTCAGGTGCATCGCCAGGAGCGCCACACTGACGATATAAAAAAGGGAAATCACCGGCTGCTGGAATCCCAGAACCATCATCGAATACACGTCATGGTGCCCCGACGGATCGTGCAAATTTCTATATTCCTGGTGCGTTGCCAAAAAGGTAAAATGCAGCAGGTGATAAATAACAAACGCCAGCACGAGCAGCCCGCTGAAAATCATCGTCCGGGAAGCCAGCGTTGAGGCTTTCGTTTTTTTCACTGCATACTTATCGGGTCGCGCCTTGTTGTTGGCGATGACGAGCTGAACCGTCGTCACGATGTGCAAGACGAAAATAGCTAGCAGCCCAAAACGAATAATCCACAGCAGCGGTCCGAGTTCGCGGAGGTGAACGCCGTAGTCATTGATCTGCTGTTTGTTGGGCAAAAAAAACTGCAGATTGCCAAGCATGTGCCCCACGACGAACGCCAGTAAACCGAGGCCAGTGAGCGCCACGATCCACTTTTTTCCAATCGAAGAGGTAAGAAATGAGCCGAGCGGCCCGGATTTTTTCACCGGTGCCGGGATGGAGGTGGAGGCCACGGACATGATTTTCTGAAAATATTAATTTTTCTAATAGCAGTCAACTTTTCTCTGTTCCCGGCGGCGGCCAGAGGAGGCTTGTCAAGGTTATGACCACAAAGCGTTGGTTTGTCGCTAACAATTTATTCCCAAATTAGAGGCTCCATGGTAAAGACAGATTTTTGTAATGTTGACGTTTTCAACGAGCGGGGCGTACCTCAAACACCTTCTTTATGAGTCAGCGCGCTCTATTCCGTCTGGATTCTTGAATGACCTCCCCCCCATCCTGCTCCATCTACAAACGCGTCGCCGTTACCGCCCTGGGCGTCGTCAGTCCGCTTGGTATCGGTGCCTCAGAAACATTCTCTTCGCTCCGGAAAAACCGCGACTGCATCGAACCTGTCACGGCCTTTGACGTTTCGGACACGCGCTGCAAAACGGCAGGGCACGTTCCATCCGATTTCCTCAACTCGGAAAGTCGCCGGCACCCGCGCCTGCATCCAGCAGCGCACATGCTTGCCGCAGCCCTGCAGGAAGCGCTCGCGGGCTTTCGGGACGGTGTTGCCGAATTTTTCATTGCCGGCACAACCAGCGGAGGCATGTCTTTCGGCGAACAATTTTTCCGCAACCTGCTTGCGCGCCGCGGCAATCGTTTCAACGCCAGGTTGGTCGGCAATTATATGCCGCAAAAACCTGTGCTCGACGCGCTCGACATTGCCGGGCTGCGAATTCCCATTCAGGTCATCGCAAATGCTTGCGCCACAGGGACCAATGCGATTGGGCACGCGTTCACCCTTATCCGTTCCGGGCGCTATAGAACCGTGCTGGCAGGAGGCTACGACACCTTGAGCGAGCTCGTTTTTGTCGGATTTGACGCGTTACAGGCGTCGACTCACGAAAAAATTCGCCCCTTCGACGCCACGCGCAGTGGTCTCGTCCTGGGTGAAGGCGCTGCCGTCCTCGCGCTCGAAGAAATGGAGCAGGCCAGAAACCGGGGAGCGCATATTTTGGGAGAGATAACTGGTTACGGAGTTTCGACGGACAACTATCATCTCACCCAGCCGAATCCTTCCGGCATCGGTCCCAAACTTGCCATGCAACGGGCCATTGATACCGCGGGCCGCCGGCCCGATGAAATCGACTATATCAACGCGCATGGCACGGCCACGCAATTTAATGACGCAACAGAGGGTGCCGCGATTTCGGAAATTTTCGGCAACGTCGCCGTGAGCTCCACGAAATCCATGATGGGACATTCCCTTGGCGCAGCCGGAGCCGTTGAAGCGGCAGTTTCGCTCCTCGCGCTCCAGCACCAATTCTTGCCGCCAAACATCAATACCGTGCAAGCCGACCCTCAAAACACCTTTTCCATCGTCGCCAACCAATCGCGATCCGCCGACGTCCACGCAGTGGTCTCCAACTCCTTCGGCTTCGGCGGCACGAATGCGTCCATCGTGCTTGAGGCGCACGATAAATGACTAATGACTAATGACCAATGTGCCTCAGAAGTTTGATCTCGAAGAGCGGACGGCGGTTTTCGGCGAAGAGATAATTGAGTATTGCCTTTCGTTAACGACAGGGCCGGTAACTTCTCCGTTGATCAGTCAACTTGTTCGGGCCGGCACAAGTATTGGCGCCAACTATTGCGAAGCAGATGACGCCGAGAGCAAAAAAGATTTTCGTCATAAAATCGGCCTCTGCAGAAAAGAAGCACGGGAAGCCAAATACTGGCTGCGCATGATCGCAAAGGCAGTTCCCAAAGACAAAGCCGCGGCTCGCACCCTCTGGACGGAAGCTAAAGAACTCCATCTGATCTTCGTTTCCATCATACGGACAACTGACAGCAACATTCGCAATGAAAAAGCCAACCGCAGGCTGGAGTAAGACATTAGTCATTAGTCATTAGTCATTAGTCATTAGTCATTCCCCATGACCTTCATCTCCGGCATTGGCCTCGTTACTCCATTCGGCGCAGATCTCGACCAAATTTGGGATCATCTCCTTGCCGGCGAACCTCCAGTGGCTGAGCTACTTACAACATCCTTCGCCGATCAAACCTTCCCGTATCTGACAGTTCCACGCGATACGATCCGGAAATTTGAACGCCATCCGCGCCTTCGTCGCTCCAGCGAGATCTCCCATTTTTCTGTCATTGCCGGGCTCAACGCCATGGCTGACGCTGGCATGGATCCCAAAGCGCCGCCGCCCAACACGGGGGTCGTTTTCGCCGTTTCCTCGGGCGGCGTCCGATACACGCGGCGTTTCTTTGACGGTCTTGTTCACGGGGGCTCCGCAGCGGCCAGCCCCCTACTGTTCCCCGAAACGGTTTACAATGCTCCAGCCAGTCACCTGGCGGCTTTTTTGGGCCTCGATGGCATCAACTACACCGCAGTCGGCGATTCTTCGGTTGGCATTTCGGCACTCGCGATGGCTGTTGACCTCATCGAAACTGGCCAGCTTGACCACTGCGTCGTCGTCGGTGCCGAAGAAGCCGATTGGATTCTGTGTCAGGCTTTTAAAAGCTGGCGCGCCTTCCGCCCATCGGATCGGTTGCGCGCCTTCGGTCCGGCGAGCGAAAGAAGCACCGTTTTTTCCGAAGGCGCGGGAGCCGTCGTTTTATCCCGTGAAGGTCCGGTTCAGATCAAAAAAATCCACGCCGGCCTCCCTTTCTTCCGCCAGTCGGAAGCCAAAAACACCTTGAGATCCGTCTTCGAAGAACTGGCCCAGGATGAAACCGTCTCCGGCGTTATCTCTGGGGCCAACGGCACCGCCTTCGATGACATGGAACATCAGGTCCTTGATGCCTTATTTCCCGAAGCACCGGTTTATGCGGTTAAGGAAATGTTTGGCGAATCGCTCGGGGCCAGCGGGATACAGCAGACCGCCGCAGGCGTATTGGCTTTGCGAAAACAAGCATTCCCGAATGTGGACGTCCGGCCAAAGTCCGTCCTCATCTCGACCCTTGGCTACAACGCCCAGGCTGCCGGCGCGATCCTCGCCCTTTAGCCACTCTTACATCTTAAACCGTTCGCCGAGATACAGCTGACGGCTGATCGGATCATTGACGAGAAAAGCCGAGCTTCCTTGCGTTTCGACTCTGCCTTCGAAAAGCAGATACGCACGATCCACAATGCTCAACGTTTCGCGGACATTATGGTCAGTAATAAGGATTCCCAGTCCAGCGGCTCGCAGGTTGGTAATAATCTGTTGCACTTCGTTGACCGCGATCGGATCGACGCCGCTAAACGGTTCGTCGAGCATCAACAAACTCGGATTCGTTACTAGCGATCGCGCAATGGTCAGCCGCCGCTTTTCACCGCCGGAAAGGGTCAGCGCCATGTTTTTAGCGATGTGCTCGATCCCGAATTGGACCAGCAACTCTTCGCAGCGCTGTTTACGCACCTTCCGATCCAGCGCAGTTGTCTCCAAAATTGCCATGATGTTTTCTTCAACGGTCAACTTCCGAAAAATCGATTCTTCCTGTGGCAAATATCCCATCCCCATCCGTGCACGACGATGCATGGGCAGATGTGTCACATCCTCGCCGTTGAACACCACTTTACCGCCATCAGGCCGGATCAATCCGACAATCATGTAAAAACTGGTGGTTTTTCCTGCGCCATTCGGCCCGAGCAAACCGACGACTTCTCCCTTGCCCACCGAGATGTCGGCCCCGTTGACCACGCTCCGGCCTCCGTAAATTTTGACAAGCTTCTGCGTTGAAAGCAGCGGCTTTCCTCCCTCCCCGACGAGGTCGTTCAAGCTTTGTGTTTCGGCCTCAATGGGGCTCCGGACGTTACCTTGGGGCATTGTTGCTGGCATTGGAAGGCGACGCCGTTTTCGGCGCGTTACTATTTTGAATAATCGTCCTCGTCGCACCCCGGGTTTTGAGGCGGCCGTCTCGATATAATTCCATGACTGTGCCGGGTTCCGTAGCAAGATGCAAATTCGGCCCCTGCTGAATTTGTGGTATTCCACCCGAAAGCACCATCTTGCCGTCTGCCGCCGTGTAGACCGCTTTTTCACCCTTGCCGGTCGACTTTTCGTCGGCGCTACCGTTCTGACCTTTGCGGATACTGATGATATAAACGTTACCTTCCGCGACGGCCTCTTTGAGACCGCCCTCTTCGTTGTCGTTGAGATAAACCGTCAATGCATCACAACGC
Source organism: Chthoniobacterales bacterium (assembly GCA_036524675.1). Classification (GTDB taxonomy): domain Bacteria; phylum Verrucomicrobiota; class Verrucomicrobiia; order Chthoniobacterales; family DASVRZ01; genus DATDAW01. The sequence goes on from DATDBU010000156.1 coordinate 19,837, forward strand.
AGGCTGAACTGCGGATCCTGCACCTGAACGTTCCCGGAAAACACCGCCGTATGCGTCTTCGAATTGAACGTCGCTTCGTTCGCGGCATTGATAATCGTGGGCCCCTTTGCCTTTCCGCTGCTGTCGCCCAGAAAATTCATCCCGGAATCCTTTTTCCCACCGGATGAAGCGGCTGCCGTTGGCGTCGCAGATCCCGTTGTCTGAGCCTCAACGTCCCCGCCGCCAACAGCGAAAAACAAAGCAGCTACGATTAAGAAGATGTTGATTCTATTTCCCATTGGAAGGGCTATTGGGACGGACTGGCCGCCGGATTACTCCCGGATCGATTGGAATGCGATTGTATCGACGAACGGTCAAAAATTTCCATGCGGATATTGCTGAAAAAACGGCCGCTTTTTTCCTGGGTATTGAATTCCATACCTTTGCCCGTGATCTGAAAATCACGACGCTTCACCGTAACGTCTTCGGTGCTGGAAATGAGGTTCGTTGTCATATTGAGGGTGGCAGTCGGCAGACTGATGAGCATTTCGGATGCCCCCGACTCGTCAAAGCTCTCGATGCGTAAGTTCGTCAGGTCAACCGTGTCCTGGCCGGTCCGCACAGCGCCGTCGGCATCGAACTGCATCCGCAAAACACCATCCAGGTTGTAATACGGCAAATGAATTCCCTTGACGGGCTGCCCCGGTGGGACGACGAGGTCGAATTTTGGCGCTTCCGGGTCGGACTTGGGCTTCCCCTTTTTTTTCCTCGCAGCCTCTGCGTCTTGAGCGTGTAACGCACCGGCTGCGACAACTCCAAAGGACAGCACACAGACAACTAATACGCTAAGCCAACGCCGCATGGATCTTGAGAAGTTGTGCCAGTACACCTGGCAAATCGGCAAGCGGGACTTGGTTCGGACCGTCAGAAAGCGCTTCAGCCGGGTTCTCATGCGTCTCCATGAACACACCGTCACATCCAGCGGCAACTGCAGCTCGAGCAAGGACCGGCGCAAGAATTCCGTCCCCGCTGGTATTTTCACCGCCGCCTCCAGGCCTCTGCACCGAGTGAGTCGCGTCGAACACCACAGGGAATCCCTGCTCGCGAATCCAATAGAGCGACCGCATATCAGCAACCAGATTATTGTATCCAAAGGTCGTCCCGCGCTCCGTGAAGAAAAAATTGTCGCAACCGCCGGCTCTTAGTTTCACAGCGATGTTTTTGACGTCCCACGGCGCGAGGAATTGCCCCTTTTTGACATTCACCACGCGTCCTGTCCCCGCCGCCGCAAGAATCAAATCTGTCTGGCGACACAGGAAAGCAGGGATCTGCAGAATATCGATGTACCTGGCGGCGATTTCTGCCTCCTGGTTCGTGTGAACGTCGGTCGTGACTGGCACTTTCAGCTCGGCACCAATTTCGCTGAGAATACGGCAACCTTCCTCCACGCCGATTCCGCGATACGACTTCACAGAGGTTCGATTGGCCTTGTCATACGAGGCTTTGAACACGAAATCTGCACCGAGTTCCGCGCAAATTGCGGCGATCCGGCGGGCCATTTTCCAGACAAATTCCTCGGACTCGATGACGCAGGGTCCGAGGATAAAGACCGGTTTCCCGGTCGGATGGGGAAGACGAAATGAGGGCAGAAGGCGTGAAGGCGTTTAGGCGCCGTAGGATTTGGTGAATTTTTTCCGGGAATCAGAAGGCGCTTCGGTCGACGCAATGCTCTCAGCGGGAGCGGATTGTTCGACTTCTGGAGGCTCTACAGCAACCGGAGCTGGTTCGTGTTCGGCAGGCGGTTCTCCGCCGCCGCGACTGACTTCGACGTAAGCCATGCGCAAGCTGGTGAGCGCGTTGCCAATTACACGGCTCTCATCAGAGCTGAGATTGCCACGAGTTTTCTCCTGAATCATTTCCAGCTGATCGATGAACATCCGGGCAGCGTCGAGATTGACTTCGGTCTCGCCAGTATGCGGATGCGGAAATTGACCAAGAAACAATGCGGCGTTCTGCGACTGCAACATCACGAATTCGATGAAACGTTGCGCCATTTCGCCTGAAAGGCTGGTAGTTTGGACTTCGGCCATGAGTTTGGTAGGCGGTTAAAAGCTGTCAGTTGTCACGAAAGAACCGTTTCCGGCGGATGGACGGAAGCGATCACTCGGGGTTGATCTAGGAAATATTTCGCGGCAACACGCCGGATATCCTCCAGAGAAACGGCATTTATCCGGGCGGCGGCGCCCAGATAATGATCGTATCCAAGGCCATAAAGCTCGTGCAACGCACAGGAGTACGCCAGCGATTCGTTGCTCTGATTTTGGATTTCCTGCTGGCCTATAATTTTCTTTTTGGCCCGGTCCAGTTCCGCTGCAGTGAGACCTTCGGAGGCCAGGAGATTGATTTCCTTCTGGATCGCAGCGAGAACCAGCCGGGCTTTTTTCGGGTCAGTCCCAACGTAAAAATTGAAAAGCCCGGCAGCGAGTCCCGTCAATTGGCTGGCACCCACGAAGTATGCGAGACCGAGGTTTTCACGAATGGTGACAAAGAACCGCGATCCGAGATCACTGCACGCCTCTTCAATGAGATCGAGCGCAGGTTTGTCCGGGCTAAACATATCGGCCGTTTGATAGCCGGTCATGAGCACGGCCTGGGATTTGTGTTCGATCTGCTCGACTGTTTCGGACTCAGCAAGTGGCTCGGGTTGAGCCATATTCGCAAACGCTGCCTCGCCCAGCGGCATCGCAGCAAAGTATTTTTCACAGATCTCAACGACTCGATCCGCGCACACATCTCCAAAAACAGCCAGAACGCCGTTCTCCGCGGAGACGTAATCCCGGTGGTATGCCAGTAAATCATCGCGAGTAACGGACTTGATCGATGCCGCAGTCCCCAATGGGCGCAGCCCATACGGATGTTTCGGAAAAATCGTCGAACGCAAAAGATTCCGCGCAACGGAAGTCATGTGCTCCTGCTCGGCTTTTTGGCCGGCAAGCTGAACCTCCCGTTCGCGATCGATAGCTTTTTCGGGGAGAGTCGGATTCAGAACGACATCGGCAATCAATTCCAGCACCAGCGGCAGGTCTGGAGCCGTTGCGTCCGCCGAAATCGCAAACGAGTTGTTACCGGAATCACTCGAAATATTGCCGCCAGCCGATTCAATCTCGTCGTGAATCTGGTCGGCGACACGGTTCCTGGTCCCCTTGAGCAACGTGCGCGTAAAAAGGCGGCTGATGCCTGCGGTTTCGGCGGTTTCGGCGAGAAGGCCGCCTTTGAACACGATATTGGCCGAGACCAGCGGGAGCCTGGAATCCTCACGAACGAGCAAGCGCAATCCGTTGGCCAGGACAAACTTCCGCACGGGTCTTATCACATGCGCTGTGCCTGCTTCGACGCTCACCGGTTTCTTGGCCGGCGGATTCAACGAGACAACCGTCTGATTATGCGTCCGGACGTATTTCCAAACTGCGGCTTGAACCTGGACGGGCGTCACCTTCTGGATGGCCTCAATGTATTCGCGGCCAAAGTCGAGATTCTGGACCAACAGCCAGCCCGAACCGAGGTCGCTGGCGCGTCCACGAGTCGTCGCAAGCCGGTTGATTTGCGAAGCAAGGAGCATCTTCTGCGCACGAACAACGTCCGATTCGTCAACACCATGTTGAGCGACATCGTAAAACATCGCCTCAATTTCGCGCACGGCTTCGTCACGTTTCCGAGGTTCTATCGCTGCTGAAACAGCCAGCAAACCGGGATGATAGGGCGTATAAGCGGAACAATTTACGGAAAAAACGAGCCCTTTTTCCTCACGCAGCCGCCGGTAAAATCGCGAGCTGCGCCCACTCCCCATGATCGTCCCCAAGACTTCGAGCGCCGGCGTATCCGGATGCGCTATCCCCGGAATATGCCAGGCCATCATGAGCCGGGTGAGTTCGGTCCGAAATTCCTGATGCACTTCGCGCTTGCCCAGCTGCGGTGCTTCTTCCGGAATGAAAACCGGCGGAAGCACAACGCGCGGAAAGCTCTCAAAAAACTCCGCAAGCTGTGCCCGGATTTCCTCTCCGTCTACATCGCCTACGACGACGAAGAAGATGTTATTTGGGACGTAACGCGTTTTGTAGTAGTGCATTACGTCTTCCCGCGTCAGCGTATTGTAAATGCTCAGATGCCCGATGACCGGATGCGAATAGGGGTGCTCGCGATAAGCCGTGCTGAACAGTAAAAGGCTCGTCATCCGATCGGGATCGTCATGGCCCATCGCAAATTCGCGTCGAATGACCTCCTGTTCCTTGACGTACTCCGCCTCCGGCAGCGTGGCGTTGACCACCGCGTCTGCAAGAACATCCACGGCCTTGGCCGCACCCGCACTCGGAGTTTCGATCCAATAAACCGTCCGATCGAAAGAAGTGTACGCGTTGATGTACCCGCCTTCATCCTGCACCTCCGTGGCTATCTTGTTAGGGGACCGTGTCTTGGTCCCCTTGAACAACATGTGCTCCAGAATGTGTGACAAGCCCGAACCGAGGAGTTTATCTTCGTGGATGGATCCCGTCGCGCACCACGCCTGCACGCTCACGACAGGCGCGCTGTGGTCCTCCTCAACGATAATCGTCAATCCATTGGGTAGCACCCATTTGCGAACATTGCGGCCAGGAATAGAAATGGCCGGCGACGGTTCAACAACGGGTGCCGTAGCGAGGTTTTCGGAAACACGGAGCATCTGGGGAACAGTTTTTTGGAATGTATTCGTTCAGCTATGGCAAGCGTCGTTCCGGATCGGCGTCGGCCACCCTCTCAATCGTGTGGCTGTGCTGAATCGGACGCGGAGAGTTCTCCGGCAGGAACGGCGCGACAAATGCCGCATGAAAATCGAAGCCATTTTTGAAATCGTCGATCGCATCGTTGTCGTTCTTTCCAAAAATTCCGGCATTGATGAGGTTGAAAACCATCACACCAAGGTCCCCGCATGAATAGACGCCCCAGTAATTGAACACAGTCGGCACCATCGGACCAAATTCACGGAGGGCGAAAACGCGGACACCATCCATCAATTCGGCCGCTGTGACGTGCCGGATTTCGCTGGAGCGACCCTTGCGTTTCTGTTTGAGAGTGAATTCCAACGAGTCTCGTAAAAACAAATAGCCCTCGCGGTCGTAGCGGGTGTCTTGTTCCAGTAGTTCGTCGAGGGCTTCGGAAAATCCGGTTTTCGGCATTTTGGGCTTGGATCAGTGTGTGGGGAAGGAAGATGCTTGCTGGGCAGAGGTGGCATCGGGGACCGGTGCAACGGATTCAGCGACCCGATGCCTCAGGTGTTGAACAATGCTCCCCACCACAAGCGACAGCAATACCGCGGCGACGAGGAGTTGTTCTCGAATCGTGAGAGCAAACATCAAACATTCTTTCTTTTTGCGCCGCATCATACATGGGCCGATGCTGGCGCGCAACGGCTGATGAATGACTCTCCAGAACGATTCGGGCCAGGATGGTTGCCAATGGTTTTCGCTTCGGCTTGCGGTCTTTTGATACCTCTTATCTCGCTCGCGACCACCGACAAACCCGTAAATGAAGAGGAAGAGTTTGTCGCTGACATGAATGCTGCGCAACTGGCCCAAGCTCAGGCACAAGAATCGACAAGCGCGGCTGGCGTGGAGCGAGTTCGTAGGATTTATGCGGATTTGATTACCAAATATCCGCAGAACGCCGATCCGCGAGCCGCATTCGGGGATTTTCTTTCAAGCCTTGGCCGGTATGACGAGGCACGCCAGCAGTGGCGAGAAGCGCTGAAAATCGATCCGGATCGCGCGGACATTTATGCCGCGGACTCGAGCATCGCTTTGCGGACGGGCGACACTGTCGAAGCTACCCGTTTGATGGAGCGCGCTGTCGAAAAAGAGCCCAAGGACGCCTCGTATCATTTTGGGCTGGCACATTTGTATTTCCTTTTCCGGCATGACCTCGTCCCAACTCGCAAAACGACGGAAATGGCGATGTTCGCTTCCGCTCTCCACCATTTTCAGAAAGCGGCAGAACTCGCCCCGGACAATGCCGATTACGCGCGCACCTACGCCGAGACCTTCTATTCCGTTCCCGGTGCAGATTGGCATGCCGCCCTCGCCGCATGGCAAAAAGTGCTCCCGCTCACCAACGAGCCTAGTTTCGTCCATGCTCAAATGGCTCGTGTCAGTCTTCGGCTCAAAGACAAATCCGCAGCCAGACACCATCTCGCCCAAGTCACCGATCCTCGCTTCGCTACTTTAAAAAAGACGCTCCAGCGCCAACTCGATGCACTTTAACCTTCCGTTCTGCATTCTTTTTTCTGCCTTCATTTGGTGGGCCCGCAGGGATTCGAACCCTGAACCAAGGGATTATGAGTCCCCTGCTCTGACCGTTGAGCTACAGGCCCGTCTTAAGGAAGAAGGCAAAGAAGGTAGAAGGCAGAATAAAAATTTCCACCAATTCTATATTCATTTTGACGCGGCGCGGATTGCTTCACGGATTTCCATATTCGCATTCCAATCCAGGAGGATAAGGCTTCTGGATCGGAGTTGAAGCAGTTCCAACGCAGCGATCGGCTCATCGAAAGTACGCTCCAGAGCCAACGCCGGTGCATCACCGAAATCACGCGCGAAACTGTCAGGGCCAATTCCCGGCAGCAACCGCGCTATAAAACCGACGCTCTGCCACCACAGAGCTGGAGGCAGGACTTTTGCAGCGACTTCACGGGCGCTATCGTCGCGAACGAGGCGATGCGGCCCCAGGGATTGATTCCAGCGTTCATCCCGTCCAATAAGACTGGCAATGCGGTCTCCAAAAGCAATCGCTGGATCGTGTTCTTCAGCGAGTTGACGGGAAAAGCTAAAGACCTCATCTACAGCGATTGGCAGCGTGTTTTCGTCATTCACCAGCAACGCACGCGTCGCGAGGACGGCCAGCGCGTACAAATCACAAGGCGTCGTCAGCAATGGCAAAATCTCAAAACGCGCTCCCGAAAAAGGCGCTCCGGCCGCAGCCTGTATGTCCATCACAACGGCTTCAGAAAGCTTTTGCGGAATCGTCCGAAAACGCGTTTCACCTATCGCAAGCGCCTGAGTCGGATCGAGATGCGCATACAGATCGACGCGCCCGGAGCGAACCGGCAGCGTCAGTTGAATCAAATCGCTCGCTGACGTGACAACGCGTTCATCAGTCGCCAATGTGCCTTCGAAAACGATTCCATCGGCACTCGGAGGCAGCACTTTTCGGATCCGCACCGTGCCATGGCCCTGGACTACGGCACCCAAGTTCTCCGGCCGATAAATCGAGCGGGCACCAACTGTCGGCGACAAAAAATAACGCTCTTCACTCGTCGCCAGCGGAAGCGGCAGCGCCTGCGGCGGACGCACGAGCGCCACTTTTGCTGTCCACAAAAACGGCAGTCCCGTGCCCGTTCCCTCAAGACTCACCCGAAAACTGTCGGCATTTAGGTCGAGAAAAGGCAACTGCAGCCGCGAGACACAGTCTCGCACGAGTCGGCACGCCTGCAGAACAAGGTTTAGTTTGAGGTGAAACGATTCCGCTACCCGACCAGCACGGCCGTTTTTACCTAAAAAAAGCAGGGCACCGGATTGCCGGGTGGATTCAGGATCCTCCAGAACGTCATAGGGTTTCCCAAAACGAAGCGACGGTTGTTTCGGCCCATTCGAAGCTGACCAAGGTTTCCCTGCGATCAAATCAGCAAAATCCTCCAACCCAATCGGCGAGAAACGCCGAACAAGTATCAATCCGCCCGGATTAAACGGAATCAGGTGCGACGGAAAAGATTCGGCCTGCCCCAATGGCGTTGGCGCGGATCGCGTGACCGGGAAAAATTTCTCACCCGCAGTCAAATACCGGTTCAACGATGCCCCAAATGACGGCAATTCAGCCTTTTGAAGTGCAGCCTCGTCCCGAGCCAACTCCCAGCGACGGCCGCTTGCGCTATCCACAGGCTGGACGGCGAGTCCGGTCGAGGCATTGAAAAACAGGGGAAACGGATGCTCTTTTTCCCAGCCTGTGCAGATAAGCTCGCCCGGGTCAATGGCTTCCAATGCCGCTGCGTGCGCGGCCCATGCGCGGTCACACCCGGTATTGTTAAGGGTTTCGAGACGGCCGGCGAAGGTGTCATCAAGGCGGTCGAGATTCTGAACCCAGACTTCGATCCATTGTTTGATTTTTCCTTCCCGATCGGTAAGGCAGCCAAGATAAACAGTCGCATCCGCCAGGTCGCGAAGAACAATGAAATGTTCAGGCACTGAAGCCGACAAATTCGCGGCAATGCAAAGTCTTAGCGGCGCATCCGCATCCTCAGGTCGCAGGGCGACCGGTCGAAATCCGTCCGGCAAACCGACCGACTGCGCCTTCCTGTCCATGGGGTTCATTGGCAGTAATTAATCACAAAGACCGCAAAGAACACTAAGAGAACAAACGGCTGCCACTGCGCGTCGTTTCATTCCACAAATTCACGCATCTCGTACAGCTTCGACACGCGTGCGGGAGGGAGGGTCAAATTCCGAAAACTTCGCAAGCGCGCCGCGAAATCGGCTTCCTTCCCAGATTCACCTTCCGCGCCGCCATCGTCCGCCGCGAAATCGGCATCCCCGTACTCTTCATCGAGCTTTTCCAGCGATTCACCGGCTTCCATTCGGCGGAGCATCTGTTCCATTTCCTTCGGCATTTTCTCACCGGTCAACGAGGAAAACCGGCGCATCATATGCGCGAGCTGACGCGGGTCCGGATTGTCGCTTTCGAGATCTGCCATACCGCCCATCTCCCGCTCTAATTGAGCCAACGCAGAGGCCATTCGCGGATCGTCCAAATCGTCCTCCTCTCCGCCCAACCCGCTCTCGGGCTCCTTGGCTTTCCCAATGACGGCGAATTTGGAAACCACTTTCTCCATATGCCATGCCGGGTTTTCCGGACATCGCGGTATGCGATTCGCATAGGCAAGGCTTCGGGCGAAAAAGGAGTAAATCTTGTGATTGTTACGACAGTAAAACTCGTAGATCGGCATACTAAAAAACTTTGACCGGTGCCTAGGCCCTATGCTGCCGCTGGCTGACGCCTCGAGGAGACCGGCAAGGCTCCAGCTTGTTTCCGGCTGAATACAAACGCAAACACTGCAACAGGTATAATCGCAAAAAGTGGCCAAAACTGCGTCACCGGCGCAGCAGGCGGCCCGACCGTAATCCCCAAGGACTCCCTGGTCATGACGCCGTCGGGGCGTTTCAACTCAAGATCGATAATCCATGTGCCGGATTTGCTGAGCGTCGCCGACGCACCGCGCATCAGCGCGTTCCCGGCGGAACTGTCTGTAAATTGCAAGGGGACCGATCCGTCCGCCAATGTATGAACGGTCATTCGACAGCAAGGCGGGATCCATTCTGCGCCACCGCCGGAAGGCGTCCCGCCCACAGCAGGTTTGATCGAACCCGTCGCTGTCCAGTTCAGGTCTGGTTTTCCAGTTTTGCTGTCCGTGAGCATTACCCCCAACTGCACGGGTCCTGCCCGCAAAGGCGCCGGATGCGCAAAAATCGTGAGCGTTTTTCCGTCCACTTCACGTGTCCCCAGGGGCACCGCATTATCCGCCCGCACAAATATAACGAGCGTCAGCACCAGGAATGTGATTCGAAAAACAGCGGCCATCGTTGCTTGCCATCCGTTTAGCACGACGCTTCTTTTCGGTCGACCCTTTATCTGTGTTCTTGTTGGTCTAATCTGCCTTATCTGTCCGTCTCAAAGAAAACATCAGCAAATATGAACTACAGAACACTCGGTAAAACCGGACTAAAGGTGTCAGAGATCGGATACGGTGCCTGGGGAATCGGCAAAAGCAGTTGGGTCGGCGCGTCCGACGACGAGTCCATCAAGGCCTTGCATAAGGCCATTGATCTCGGACTAAACTTTATCGACACCGCTTTAGGCTATGGGGATGGCCATAGCGAGCGACTCGTAGGACAAGTGGCAAGGGAACGCTCCGAAACGATTTACGTGGCGACCAAGATCCCACCGAAAAATATGACATGGCCTGCGCCGGCTGGGATACCCGTCCAGGAAACGTTTCCGGCCGAACATATCGTTGCATGCACGGAAGAAAGCCTGAAGAACCTCGGCGTGGACGCGATCGATGTGCAGCAATTCCACGTTTGGTCGGACGAATGGGTACATCAAGGCGATTGGCTGGACGCCATTCAAAAACTAAAAAGAGAGGGCAAACTGAGAAACTTTGGGGTCTCAATAAACGACTATCAACCGGAGAACGCGATTAAACTCATCGAAACAGGCGTATTGGATACCGTTCAAGTCATCTACAATATTTTCGAACAAAGTCCCGAGGACCAGCTGCTTCCAGCATGCGAACGCCATCAAATCGGGGTCATCGTGCGGGTGGCGCTGGACGAAGGAGGATTGACGGGAATCATCACCCCGGAGACGACCTTTGAAGATAGTGACTTCCGGAGCCACTATTTTCACGGCGATCGCAAGCGGCAGGTCTACGAACGGGTGCAACACATCATCTCGGACCTCGATATCACAGTCGATCAGGTCGCCGAAACCGCCTTACGCTACGTTCTAAGTCACGCGGCGGTATCCACAGTCATTCCAGGCATGCGTTCCGTCCGGAATGTTGAGCGCAACTGCAAGATAGGAGATGGCCGTGGACTTCCCAAGGAACAGGTCTCGAAGCTAAAAAGTCATCGTTGGGTTCGTAACTTTTACGAATGATACGGCACAACGGATCCCGGACCGGCTAGTTCAGGCTCAATGTCCTGACATCATCGTCCCGCGCATGTCCATGGGTTGGAACATCGTCCAGACGGCCAACCCAAACAGAAGCAGGATGAGCACGGCCCATGGCGCAAAACCTGCAAATCGGCGACTGGCGGCAAATTCGCGCGTGGCAATCCGCCAGGCGACATAAAGGGAGCCGAGCAAACCCGCGTCGAGCAGCAGGAGTTCCATGCTCACGATCCAGTCGCCGCTAAAGCCGATTTTCGTCCAATCGGGAGACCCGGCAAATTTGAAGCCGAGATCACCAAGGACGCGCTGGACGACCGGGACAATGGTGAAAGCGCCCGTTGCGAAATGGAAAAGAAAATGGGCAGCCCACATGCCCGCGCCCAGCGGCGTCAGTGCGGCAGCAAAAGCCAGGAACTGGCGCCGATGCGGTACTCCCGTGAACTTCGCGGAAATGGCTCCCGCAAGCCAGTTCGCCAAGGCGTAAACCGCAATTCCAGCCGGCAAAAGAAGCGCAATGACGGCCGACTCGAACCAGCCCAAAGTCGCCGCAACCTGGCGGGCCCAAGCAACGACGGGAGCGGTCATTCCGAAGGCATTCAGAAAAGCGCCTGCAACGAAAAGACCAAACAGCACCGCCAGATCCGGGCGTTTCGAATATTCACCGACTGACGAACGGAAACGGTCCGAGGCGAGATCGCGAACAGGAACCACCGTTTTCAACGTGACGTTGTCCGCCGGGCAGGCACGGACGCAGTCCAAACAGAACGTGCAATCCATGTTGCCAGATTTTTTGGGCTGAAAAAGGTGCGTTTCGCAGCCGCGATCGCGATCGTTCCCACGAAGGCAATCGTGCGTTCGGCAGCTGGCGCATACGGATGTGTCGCTCACAGCGATTTCACCGGACGAGCTGCCGGCAAACGCAAAATGATACTGGCCGATCGGGCAGACATACTTGCAAAAACTGGCTCCTCGGAAAAGCACATCGATGGCGATTGCCGCTGCGAAATAAGCAACGATGAGGATGGCGGTCCACACAGGACGGTTCCAAAGGTCGAAAACTTCGTAGGCCCAAAGAAAGGCGGCGAGCAGGGCGATTGCGCTCCATTTGTTGCGCAACATTTTAGGCCATTGCCACTTTTGACCGAACGGCGCAACCTTCCTGGCCACATCGCGGGCGAGGACAAATGGGCAGATGGAACAGAAAAAGTTCCCGAGCGTGAGAAGTGCGAGCACGCTCAACCCCCGCCAATAGGTCCACGTAAGCACGCCCGCGAGATTCATCGACGCAACAGGGGGGCCGAAAAAACCGTCCAGGACGACGGCGGCAGCAAGGAGCAGGAGAATTATTTGGAAAATTCGCCGGGTGGGTGTCCGCGCAATTCGGATAAACCAGTCGGCCTTTTTGATGTTAACGACCGGTTTAATCACAGCTTTCGGATTTAGGTATTCCGATGGACGGACACGGCCGCGGCCTGCGAGAAGTTTTGCGGCAATGATAGCCGCAGGCAGCAAAAAGGCTATGGAACCCGGAACCCACATGATGGCGCCAGCGCCTGCCTGATCAGCCATGACCGTAATTCCCCAGAGCCGCGGGACGGTTGCGTAGGCAGGATAGAGCGGCTGATCGTAAAAACTCAGGAAAGCGCCGAGAGCGGTGTTCTGAAAATCTGCAAGCAGGAGATAGGGGATGACGTACCACCTTGGCCATAAGGGGTGGGCTGGAAACGGCAGGACGACGTGCCACCAGAAAATCAGCGACGTGCCAAGAAAACACGCGTGCTCGAGCGCGTGCCACCCGTCCGACCGCAAGGTCGCATCATAGAACGACGGCACATGCCAGATCACGTTGCTCGCAATAAAAAGCCCCCACGACACAACGGGATGCGAAAAGAATCCTCCCAGCGTTTTCCAGACTGGACCATTGAGGAATGGCCCGATCACTTCCCGCACCCAAATCCGTGGCAACCCTTTCAGAAACGGCAGATAAGGCGCTCCAAGCAGCAGCAGCGGCGGCACTACCATCGTCAGCAACAGGTGCTGGACCATGTGCACCTGCAGCAGAAATCCCGCAAATGCGTCCAGGGGTGAAGCTACTGCGAGAAAAAGCACGGCCAAACCCCCGAGAAAGCAATAAAGCCTCGCTGGCGTAAACTGCTTCGGCGCGAAACGGCGCAATTGCCGCCAACCGCGGATGTAGATGAAAGCCGTCAGCAGAAGGGCGGCTACCAAAAATGGATCCGCCTTCCAAGAGCGAAACGCGGAGAATTGATCCATCCAGAGGCTTAGTTTGTAGACTTATTCTTAAGACACGCTCTCAGCGACGCTTGACGCACCGCTGAGGTCATTTCCTTAAAGCCTGCAAACGTAATACCTAAAACCTTTCTTACAACCCCGCAGTCTTGTGTCCTTCCTCCTCCGAATGTTCCGGTTCGGCAGCGGGGGCGCCTGGCGTAGGGGCATTCGGCCGAGTCATGTCCGTCGCAGCGGGCACATTCGCAGCCTTCAACGTTTTCATGTACGCCACCAGAGCTTCGACCTCGGCAGGATTCAAATTCTTGCCGTAGGCAGGCATGTTACCGCCACCTTGAATCACTTGGCGAACCATCTGATCGCCGGTCAAGCGCGCTGCGACGTCGGCCAGATCAGGACCACGAAAACCGCCGGAGCCTTCCAGTGCATGACAGTTGCGGCACTGTTTGTTCTGAAACACAAGCGCTCCCTGACGTTCCAAAGGAGTTCGGCCAACCAACAGCTCTTGAGGCGTCGGATCGGCTTTCCAAGCCTCCATCGGCGGTGACCACGGACTCGCTATACCGGCCCAAGTCAAAACCAACAGCGCGACCACACCAACGGCCACAACGAGCACGCTTACCGGCCGGGCTCTCCAGGACTTTTCGCCCGTATTCGCAAAGAAAGGTAGCGCGATAAGTATCAAAATACCGATCATTGGCGCAACCAGGAGAACGAGCGTTTCCGACCAATCCGGAATCAGGGACGCTACGGCAAAAATCCACATGAACGCCCAGTCCGGGCGCGGGGCAGTGCGGATCAAGGTTGGATCCGGCAGTGCTTCAGGACCTTTGGGACCGAAAACGAACGCGCAAATGGCGATCAAGCCAATGACAAAACCCGCGAATGCCACGTCCTTGCCGATGCCGTCCGGTGCGAACGGCATCCCACCTTCACCGTGCACTAGGTCGTCGTATTCCTTCAGGTAGGTTTCCTTGACGACTTTCTTACCCGGCTCGGGATATTCGTTGATACCGGTGGTAAGAACGAGGCGCAGGTGCAGCGCTAACAATGCCAGAATGCCACCAGGCAGGACAAACACGTGCAGAGTAAAGAATCGCGACAATGTCTCTCCCGCGATGATCGGGCCACCGAGGAACCAGTGAACGATCTCCGGTCCAATGAACGGGATGCGGCCCATGATGGCGACGCCGATACCCAGACCCCAATAGGCGTCTGCGTCCCAGCGGACCACCTGTCCGCTAAATGCCATGCCCAGCGTGAGCAGCATCAGAATCACGCCCGAAACCCAGTTCAGTTCACGCGGATACTTAAAGGCGCCGAACAAGAATACCTGCACCATATGCAGGAACATGATCGCAACCATGAAGTTCGAGCCCCAGTAATGGAGCGCCCGCAGATACCAACCCAATGGTGTTACATACGTCAAGTGCTCCAGACTTTGATACGAATCGGAGCCTGTTGGCTGATAAATAAGCGCCAGACAGATACCCGTGAGAATCTGGAGGACAAAGCACAGGAGCGTGCCGCTGCCAAAAACGTAAAACCAGCTCGCAGCGCTTTTCGGGATCGCGTGTCCGGCGGTCGCATTCCACATCTTTGTGATGTGAAGGCGTTCCTCGAGCCAGAGGGCTGAGCCCTGCACGGCTTTAACGGCGGTATCTTTCAGATTGGCCATGGCAGATCAGACAGGTTGCGAAAGCGTCGGAATCTGGCCCGCATCAACCAGCAGTTCGCCGTTCTCGACTTTGAATTCGTATTCGTAAAGCCCGCGCGGCGGCGGACCAGCAGCGTGGCGGCCGTCTTGATAGAAAGCACCGCCATGGCACGGACACATGAAAAGCTTCGATTCCTCGAAGTAGCGAACCGGGCAGCCCAGGTGGGTGCAATTGATGGCGAATACTTGAAATTTTTCGCCCTCCAGGCGACGCACCCAGCACGGAATCTGGGATAACGGGCCATCCCATTTTTGCGCACCGGGGTTCGTGTACGAGGCGAGGCGAGTCGTGTTTTCTGGAAATTTGGATAGCGCGCCAACCGACAGCCATTTGTGCGGGCTCCGGCGTTTCCAGGAAGACATCAGGTAACCCAAAACCGGGATGCCCATCAGCATGCCAGCGACAACATTCAATCCGGAGCCAATGAGAAGGATGAAATCGCGGCGGGTAGGATCCTTTTTGGCCTCCTTGAACATGCCGCCGCAGCAACCCGCGGATTCGGGTGGCTTCCCGACTGGCCCGTCACCGTGATCCTGATGCATGTGTGTGTTTGAGCTCATAAAAGTTTCGCTAGGTGCTTACGAACCAGGTGTCGGCGAAGGGTGTGGAACAGCCGCAGCAATTGGCGGAACACCAACGACGCCCGTCTCTCGGCTCGGGCGCAAGGACGCAAGGTAACCGACGATATCAGCAACGTCAGCGTCGCTAAGCGTTTTCCCAGAAACAAGCTGCGTCCGATCAGGATGTTTTAAATCGGAGCGCCCGACGATGATGAGTGAGCGAAGGCTTTGATCGCTGGTAAGCGCGAGGAAGTTCGGATCGACAATGGAACCAATTTTCTTCTCACGATTTCCCGTACCCTCGGGGCCGTGGCAACTGACACAGTTCGCAGCAAACGCCGCTTTCCCAGCCTCAGCATTTCCCACAGGCCCGGAATACGGTGGTAGATCGGCAGAGGTGGCCACTTTGTCAGATTCGATTCCGGCAGTTTCCAGGATGCCATCGGCTAGAATAGCGATTTGCGCATCCGTCAGATATCCACCGTATTTCGCCCCAAGAGCCGGCATTGCGGTATTTTTGACTCCTCCGGCAATGAGTTTCTCGATGTTCTCTTTCCCCACAAATTTGGCAAATGCAGGGTCATTGAGTGAACGGGCGGCGGCAATCTTGCCAGCTTCAAGCGAGTGGCAGCCAGCGCAGTTCCCAGCGTAGAGCTTTTTGAAATCGCTAACTTCCTCCGGGCGGACGTATTTGTGGTGGTGCTCGTCGGGCTGGCCGGGAAACTTCCCACAGCCAGCGAGAACCATCGCAGCAGCGCCTACGGCAAAGATCAATAGTCGGGGCGTCATCATTAGTGTTCGGTTCCCCCTTTTTTGCCTTTTTCCATCGCTTCAACGCCGGCGCGGACAGCCATGGGGTAACTTTGCAATGTCTCGATTTTCTGTGACCGGGCGACAACAAAGCCGCCAATCAGGCCAAATCCAAGCTGGGAAATCGTAAACCACAGCCAGTCAACTTGCCGATGCATGACGGGGTTGATGAACTGCGCAGTCGAATAAAACAGCGCCGTCCAGAAAAGCGGACTCAAAATGCCGGCCCAAACCACCGCGAACTTCGGAAACATCGGAAGCACAGCGGCATAAAGCAGCCCTACCATGACCGATACGCAGGCATGAATAATGACGCCGGCGATCAGCCCCGACATGCTAAACTGAGCCAGGGTCTCTGGCGTTGTGTCCGTCATCCATGGCAGCACCGAGGCGGACATGAGGTTGACCGGCCACCAGATACTGCCTTTCACGAAGTAACCGTAAGCAAGGGCGATAATTGCCATCACCAGACCACCCACAATGCCGCCGCGGATACCGGCAGTATAAGGATGCACGCGCTCCGGGTAGTGAATACGGTGGCCGGCTTCGCCCAAATGCAGGTGTTCGACCGTGCGAGGCGCAGGTTCGGGCTCGTGTTCCTCCGGTGCGAAAAGGCGTTCCGACGCCTCGTGCTTTTCGTGCGGGTAAATGTCGCGGAACCAACCGACCACTCCACAGAGGGTCATAATGAATCCCAGGACGGTCACGGCCCAGTGCAAAACGAGACCGCCAAAGGCAAGGGAAAGGCCCAAAGCCATTACCAGCGGCCAAGGGGTTGGCGCCGGCAGTTGTATGTGTTTGTCGTCGTGGTGGTGGTCAGACATGGAGGATCATTGGTGAAGCTTCCCGAGACCGATCACGTACACTACCGTGAAAACGATAATCCAGATCGCGTCGACGAAGTGCCAGTACCACGAAATCATCATGAGCCGCTCTTCGTGGGCTGCTTTGTCGATTTTGCCCCAGAGCGAAAATACGAACACCGTCGTGAGCAAACCCAGACCGACGATTACGTGGCTGGCGTGCAGGCCGACCAACGAGTAAAAGGTCGCTCCGAAGAGGTTCGTCGAGATCGTCAGGCCATGATGGTAGATGAACTCGTACCATTCGTAAGCGGTGAACGCCAAAAAGATCGCTCCGAATAGGATCGTGATTCCCCACCAGAACCGGAACGGCCCCGTTTTATCGTTATGAAAAGCCACTTCGGCAAAATAAATCGTCACGCTGCTCGAGAGCAGGAAGAACGACGCAACCCAGGGCTTCGTTAGGATATCGAGCGGGTACGGCCCGATAAGACTCTTGTCGATGTTATAGATATAGGAGACGACGAAGATACAAAAGAGGGCCGTCTCCGTCGTGATCAGGCAGGCCATGCCCACCTTCCGCTTCGAAGGAAGTTTCCACTCTACGATATCGCTGGTATCCGGGATGGAGGTTTGCATGAATTACGCTTGTTGCGATTTCTTGGGAGACTTGCGGAACATTTCCGGGTCGTCGTGATGCCAGTCAGGATCGTTCGGGTGCTTGATGTCCCAAAGCGGACGGCGGCTATTCACAACAGGATCGGTCTCAAAATTGTAGTCCGGCGGCGGCGATGTGGTCGTCCACTCGAGGGTCCACGCGTCCCACGGATCGTCTCCCGCTTTTTTCCCGCGGTAGAAAGCCCAGATGAGGTTGTAGACGAAGAACAAAAGGCCGATTGCCTGGAAAATGACCCCGATGGACGAAAGTTGATTCCAAATTTCCCATCCGCGACCGGCGTCGTATGTGTAAATCCGGCGTGGCATACCGAGGATACCAGCGACGTGCTGAGGGCCGAAGGTGAGGTTGAATCCAAACATGAAGACCCAGAAATGCCATTTCCCGAGAGTCTCGCTCAGCATCCGGCCCGTGGCTTTCGGGTACCAGTAATAAATGGTCGCAAAAATCGCGAAGAGCAGGCCGCCGATCAGCACGTAATGGAAGTGCGCGACGACGAAGTACGAATCGTGCAGCTGCCAGTCAAACGGGGTTACAGCCAGCATGATGCCGGTTAGGCCCGAGATAAGGAACTGGAACAAAAACGCGATACAGAAAAGCATCGGCGTCTGGAGCCGGATCTTGCCGCCCCACATCGTTCCGAGCCAGTTGAAAATCTTGATGCCAGTCGGCACCGCGATCACCATCGTCGCGAAAGCAAAAAAGGTATTTCCGAGCGGCGGCAAACCGATCGTGAACATGTGGTGAGCCCAGACACCAAGACTCAAAAATGCGATCGCCACCGAAGCTGCGACCATGATCGGGTAACCGAAGATCGGTTTCCGGGAAAAGACCGGGATGATTTCAGATGCGGCCGCAAATCCCGGCATAATCAAGATGTACACCTCCGGATGCCCGAAGATCCAAAAGAAGTGCATCCAGATAGTAGCCGAACCACCCGCCTGCGTGTCGAAGAATGCGGCGCCGAGATACCGGTCCAGCAGCAGCATGATCTGCGCGGCGCTCAAAGCCGGGAGCGCCAGGATCATCAAGAACGCCATCACGATCGACATCCACACAAACAACGGCATCCGCATCAGCGTCATGCCTTTGCATCGCAGACAAAAGGCGGTGACGATCACGTTGATCGCCGTAGCGATACTTCCGATACCCGCCAGAAGAATGCTTAGCGCCCAGTAATCCGTGCTTGTCCCCTTCGAAAATGCCCGAGCGGTCAAGGGCGCGTAGGCGAACCAGCCGACATCGGGCGCGCTCCCTTTATTGTATAAGCCCGGCGCGCCGATATAGCTGAAATACAACAAGAGCGAGCCAAAGAAAAAAATCCAGAAACCAAACGCATTTAATCGCGGAAATGCCATATCCCGCGTGCCGATTTGCAGTGGCACCAGGTAGTTCGCCATTCCAGCGATAATTGGCATGCCTACGAGGAACACCATCGTCGTCCCGTGCATCGTGAAGAACCGGTTAAACACTTCCGGTTCAATGAATTCCGCGCGCGGCCACATCAATTGCAGCCGGATCAAGGCTGCCATGACTCCCGCTATCAAGAAAAAGAAAAGACCCGAGCAGATGTAAAGGATCCCCAGCCGCTTGTGATCGACCGTAAAAAGCCAGCCGTGAATACCGCCCGCCCAGAGACTTTTTTCCTCCGCATGCGCTTCTGCCACAGGAAAGCTTTTCGCGGTCGCTGTCGTAAAATTTGAGTCGGCCATATCGATGGAATGACTAGTGTCTGATTGTCTAACGGCTGATAAAAATTGGGTAGTTGGCTTTACTTGAGCGAAAGCAGATAGTCCGTGATGTCGTCCAGCTCCGTTTCGGTAAGCTGCATATTCGGCATCAGACTCCCGTGCTTCATTTCCTGAGGATCACGCAGCCATTCGCGCAGCGTTTCGCGGTTTAATGGCGCCACACCGGCGGCGATAGTTTGCCGGGTCATCATGTGTGTTAAATCCGGACCAAAGACACCTTTGGCGATCGTGCCGTCGACCGCGTGACAATTCACACAGGACGTCCGGAAGAATGTGTCTTTACCTGTCGCGACAGCCTTATCTTCCACGGGCGGAGCCTTTTGCGCGGCAAGCCAGTTGTCGTAGCCCGCCTGATCCTCCACGATCACCCGCAGAAGCATGTTCGCGTGCTGCGTGCCGCAATATTCCGCACAGTTGCCGAGGAAGGTCCCCAACGTGTTCGGCTCGATCCACATTTCATTCGTATGATTCGGGATCAAATCCGTCTTCCCGGCAAGTGCCGGCACCCAAAATGCATGGACCACATCCGCGGACTGCAAATAGAGGTGCGTCACTCTGTTCACCGGAACGTGGAGTTCGTTGGCGGTGATCATCTCCGTCGTCTTGCCATCAGCGGAAAGATAATGGACTTCCCACCACCATTGACGGCCGATGACCTTCACTTTGATGGCGTCTGCGGGGATTTGGCGCGCTTGAACTGTCCCGATCGTTCGGGCGGTAACCAGGGCCAACCCGAAAACAATCATGATTGGGATAATCGTCCACGCCAGTTCGATCTGAAAACTTCCGTAGATCTGGGGCGGTTCCTGGCGTTCCTCGCCCGGCTTCGAGCGGAATTTGATAATCGCGTAGGTCAACAGGCCCGCAACAATCACAAAGATGGCGGTACAAATTCCCGTGACCAACCAACTTACGCCAAGAACCTCTTCTGCCGCAGCCGACATCGGCACAAAGATGTTTTGTTTTGCGTGGATAACGCCGTTGGACGCTGTTTCAGGAGCCTGAGCAAAGGCAATCGAAGGTGCGATTAGCACCAGCATGCCAAAAAAGCGGCTCAACAGCCTTCTGCTCTGGATGGATGGGCGAGGCATGGGAGCCCTTTTTGATAAATGGTGATTAAGCTTTGAGTGATGTGCCACGGTTCGTCTGCTCTTGGGGGAAACCTCATACAGGCGTCGCCAGTGTGGGCACAAGTTTTATTCAGTGCCCGGCAAACGTGTCAACGATTCAGATACAACGAATTGCGACAATTTTGGCGACCTAACGACAGGGCCATCGTATGCAGAAAAAATCCGGCTTGTATAAGAAAATCTTATCCTGGCCGGATTTTCTTCGATCCTCACTTTGGGCTTCCCCTCTCACCCCGAAAAGCTGGCTGAGTTTTAGATCACACAGAGACAGAGAGGAACGGAGAAAGAAAACTTTCATCACGTTTCTCTCCGTGTCCTCCGCGCCTCCGTGTGACAATCGTCTTTTTGTCTACGCGACGGCGGCCTGCCGGGTATCCAATTCCCGCACAAACTCCTCCATCCGGTTCATCGCAACTTTGATCTGGTCCAGACCCGTCGCAAAACACGCGCGCACAAAACCTTCCCCGCTCGGCCCAAACGCTCCGCCGGGCACCACGGCAACGTTGTGGCGTTTCAGAAGACCGAGCGAAAATTCGCCGCTCGTCACCCCCAGATGATCCACTCGCGGAAACAAGTAAAAGCTCCCTTTCGGCACCGCACACGACAGTCCCATGTCACGAAACCGGCTGATCATGAAATTCCTCCGCAACTCATACTGGTCCCGCATGATTTTTACCGAAGCCGCCCCATTTTCGAGCGCCTCGATCGCCGCCTCCTGCGCAATGATCGATGCGCACATGATCCCGTATTGATGCACTTTCATCATGGCATCGATCAGAGGTGCCGGGGCACACGCATACCCGATCCGGAACCCAGTCATGGCGAACGATTTGGAACAGCCGTGAATAAAAATCGTTCGTTCCGCCATCCCCGGAATGCTCACGATGGAATGGTGCGCCGCTCCTTCGAACGTCAGCTCGCTGTAAATCTCATCCGTGATCACCACCAGATCGTGTTTGACGCACAGCGCCGCGATCTTTCGCAATTCCTCCATCGTCTGCGTCGCTCCCGTAGGATTCGTGGGAAAATTGAGCATCAACGCCTTGGATTTCGGCGTGATTTTTTTCGCCAGCGCCTCAGCCGTCAGGCGGAATTCATCCTCTGCCCGCGTCGAAATCGGCACCGCAACACCATGCGCCAGGGCAATGCTCGGGCCGTAGCTGACGTAACACGGCTCGTGATACAGCACCTCGTCGCCCGGATTGACTAGCGCCCGCAGCGCCAGATCGATCGCCTCCGAAGCCCCGACGGTGATCAGCACTTCATTGATCGGATCGTAGTCCACCGCAAACCGGTCGGCCGTCCATTTCGCCACCGTCCGGCGCAATTTTGGCAACCCAAGATTCGACGTGTAACACGTGCGCCCTTTTTCCAGGGCGAAAATCGCTGCTTCACGGATATGCCACGGTGTCACGAAATCCGGCTCGCCGATTCCGAGCGAGATCACGTCTTTCATGGACTGAACAATTTCGAAAAAGTCGCGGATCCCGGACTTGGGAATGTCGCGAACGTGGGAAGCGATGCGATTGGAGATGGACATGGATGGGGTGGTTTTGCGGTGGGAAAAAATGCATTGGGAAAGGGAGGGTTTACCGCACAGGAAACGCACGGTAAAACGAGCCGGATTCCGCCAGCGAGGCGACAATCAAGCTCGGGCAACGGCAGCAGCGGCTGCAACCGCGAAAATGCGGTCAGCGACACGGGCCGGATGCGGAGAAAGGGACATAGTGAGCGCGGAGGGTAACCCGCTGCCGCGCCGTGTCAAGCCATTGCTGATTCCTCACATGTAAAATCCGAAAATTCCTTGATTGACTTCTTTCGAAGGAACGATACTCTGCGCAGTTAGTCCTTAATCGATAGTAACCTCATTCCTTCCTATGAACAAACAACTCTCCCGGGGTGGCTTTACCCTTGTCGAGCTCCTCGTCGTCATCACCAT
>DATDBU010000157.1:0-14605 GCA_036524675.1 Chthoniobacterales bacterium
AGGTGGTTGTGAGCGAGCGGCTTGTGACCGGCCAAAACCCCGCCTCCGCCACGGGCGTTGGCGAAGCGATCCTGAAGCTGCTCGAAGCGAAGTAATGTCTAATGCAGGGAGCCGGTTGATCTAGCCTGGGAAAGCAAAAAAACAGCACTCTATGAAACATCCTCTCCATTGCCTTGGGGCATGCTGCTGAGTTTTTCCGGTCTGCAGGCAACCGAATTAGCCACGGAAAAACCCACACGTCTTAAGGACTGCTTCGACTCTCAGGAAAGCGGCGCCATAGCGCCGCACTCCACGGCGCTTCGCGCTAGCTAAAAATCGTCGGGGATGGTTAAACGATCCCACTTGAAACGATAGATCGAACTGATCATCGAGGGAGACCCGGTTCGCTCGAACCACGCAGCCGAACACCATGGGTAAAGATTTGCCACGGCTACTAAACCGTGTTTCACAGCATTCTGGTGCACATAATTCAATCTGGCAAAGTAAGACATCTGGTGCGTAAGCCGCGTTCTCGGAAATTATGCCATACGCGGGGTTCTTGGTGTACGGTCGAGTTTATTGAGCCATTTTGACGTCTTCATGTGAAGCACACCCAGCATCTGGGAAAGATTACTGGCATCGGTTTGATCCGAAGGACAATGGCCAACAAAATGGTAGTGATTGGCGAACACCGCCACGCTGCGATTTTACATAGCGCGAAGCGCCGTGGAGTGCAACGCTTCGCGCTAGGCGGAAAAGCGATCACTCCCTCGCTCCCGCACTGTTCCGGAACTCACCGGGGGCCTGATCTGTTTCCCGTCGGAAAAAGCGGCTGAAATACGAGGGATCACTAAAATTCAAGGCATATGCGATTTCTGAAACCGTCATGTCGGTGTGCGCAAGTAACCGTTTCGCTTCGAGCAGCATTCGTTGACGGATAAGTTCGCTTGCAGGTTGTCCAATGCGCTCGTGAACGGCTTTGCTAAGACGATCCGGCGACATTTTAAGCATCCTGGCATAGTCGGCGACCGACTGAATCGCACTAAAATGGGTCTCCAGCGCGAGCCGAAACTGACGCACCAACGCGGAGTCCCGATCCGGTTTTGCGGTCGCAGCCGATTGTTTGAAGAGTCGCTCAGCCCGGATGAAAAGCACTTCCAGCAGAGCGCGCAACGCGGTCTCGAACCCCTCGGATTTCCCGGCGAACTCCCGTTCCATCTGCCCGAAGATCATTGCCACGTCGTCGGTCGCGTGAGCCGGAACGGCGAGGACAGGCGCCGTTTCGTGCGGATACCAAAACGTGTAGTTCAAGAGCGGACTCGGCGGCGGCGCGTCTGCGTCGAAAAAAGTTTGCGTGAAACAGATAAAATCGCCGTGCATTCCCGGTCCGTTCATCCAGCGATGCACCTGGCCGGGAGTCACGAAAACCAGCGAGGGCGCGGTGATTCGGTACACTTCAAAGTCGTTAACGTGCGCACCGTCTCCATCGAGCCAGAAAATTTCGAAATAATGATGCCGGTGCAGGCGCATCCGATTGGGCAGATACTTCACGGAATTCTGAAACTTCCCAACGTAAACACCCCCAGACTCGCCTCCGAACGGAGTGTAATCGTCCATCCCGTGGAAAGGAACTGCTCGTTGTTTTGTGGGGTCATCCATGGCAGCGCTTTTCGATTGTCCGCCTGAAAATACTGAATTTGAGCCGCAAAACACCAGCCTTGGAACTTTTCTACAAGGATTTCCCACGGACCGTGAGAAATGGAATACAGACAACTCGGCTGCTCAGGGCTCAAGGTGCCGGCTTTAAGCCTCGGCACCGGCACATTTGGCGGTGGAAACGATTTCTTCAAGGCCTGGGGCGCGACCGGCGAGAAGGAAGCCACACGGCTCATCGATATTTGCCTCGAAGCGGGATTGACGCTGTTTGATTCGGCCGACGTCTACTCCGATGGACTTGCCGAAGAAGTGCTCGGCAAAGCGATCAAGGGCCGCCGCGATCAGGTGCTCATTTCGACCAAAGCGCATCTGCGGACTGGCTCGGGTCCCAATGATGTCGGGTCCTCGCGATACCATTTACTGCAGGCAGTGGAGAAAAGCCTGCGCCGGCTGGGCACGGATACGATCGATCTTTTTCAACTCCACGGCTTCGACGCGTTCACGCCGATTGAAGAAACTCTCGGCACGCTCGGCGATCTGGTGAACAGCGGTAAGATTCGCTACGTCGGCTGTTCGAATTTCGCAGGCTGGCATTTGATGAAATCACTGGCCACTTCCGAAAAATACGGGCTGCCACGTTACGTCGCGCATCAAGCTTACTATTCACTTATCGGCCGGGACTACGAATGGGAGTTGATGCCCCTGGCGATTGATCAGAAAATTGCCACCATCGTGTGGAGCCCGCTCGGTTGGGGACGCCTCACCGGCAAACTGCGTCGTGGCCAGCCGAAACCCGAAACCAGCCGTCTCAACTCGCCGAGCAATTTGGACGCGGGACCTCCGATTGACGACGAGGATGTTTTCAAGGTAATCGATGCCTTGGATGAGGTATCTCAGGAAACCGGGAAAACCGTCCCGCAGATCGCACTCAATTGGCTCTTGCAACGGCCCACCGTCGCCACAGTAATCATTGGCGCCCGCAACGAAGAGCAGCTCCGCCAGAATCTCGGCGCCGTGGGCTGGAATCTCACTTCGGAGCAGGTCGCGAAGCTCGATGCCGCCAGCGCCCGGACTCCGGCCTATCCGTACTGGCCTTATTATGTGCAGCAAGGCTTTGCCGAGCGGAACCCGCCTCCCGTAAGATCCGGCGTTTGAGCGGGATGCTTCTGCGCAGAAAACTTTCGTGAACGTCCACAACACGCTCTAAAGGAGAGAAAAGCACATTCCTATGGCTATCTCGACTTACGACAACGTTCCCTTTACGCATGATCCCTACCGCGCCGCAGCTGACCGCTACCGGCACTTCGCCTATCGCCGAGTCGGCAACAGCGGGTTGATGCTGCCACCACTCTCACTCGGACTTTGGTACAACTTCGGGGACAACCGCCCGTTCGATATCCAGCGCGAGATCCTACGCTATGCCTTCGATCACGGCATCACCCACTTCGACCTGGCCAACAATTACGGACCGCCTTACGGATCGGCAGAGGAAAATTTCGGCCGGATGATGCGCCGGGACTTCAAGCCCTACCGGGATGAACTGATCATTGCCACCAAGGCCGGTTGGGATATGTGGCCGGGACCCTATGGCCAGTTGGGTTCCAGTAAATATTTGCTCGCCAGCCTGGACGCTTCCCTGGAGCGCATGAGTCTGGACTATGTGGACATCTTTTACTCGCACCGTTTCGATCCGGAAACGCCGGTGGAGGAAACTGTCCGGGCGCTGGACGCTGCTGTGCGTGCTGGAAAATGTCGGTATGTCGGCATCTCCTCCTATTCCGCCGAGCGCACCCAGGAAGCGGCCGGCATCGCTCAACGACTCGGCACGCCGCTCGTCATTCACCAACCGTCCTATTCCCCGCTTAATCGTTGGATTGAAGGCGGCCTCACGGACGTTTTGGCTGGGAATGGAATGGGCGCGATCGCTTTCACTGCTCTCGCGCAGGGTCTGCTCACCAACAGATATCTTCAAGGCACCGCGGATGTGCATCGCGCCACGGCCCGGCCGACCTTTGATGTTTCTGTCCTGACAGAGGACACTCTGACCCGGGTACGCGGATTGAATGCGATCGCTCAACGACGGGGCCAGACCCTCGCCCAAATGGCACTGGTCTGGGTGTTGCGGGATCCCCGTGTCACGTCGGCTCTGGTGGGAACCTCCAGCGTGGAGCAACTCGCCGAAAATCTGAAAGCCCTGGAGAACCCAACGTTCACCCGCGAGGAACTCGGCGAGATTGATCGTTACGCCGTCGATTCAGGCATCGACCTGTGGCGGGCTTCGTCCGACTTGTAGCGCCTCAAGCAGCTGCGGGAGAATCAGCAGATCAGCTTGCAAGAAGGCTGCTCTTGCCATGTCGTATACTCAGTGTCCTCCGTGCCTCCGCGTGACATCATCCTCAAATTCGCACATCCTAAAACATCCTATGCCCAACGTAGCCATCGTTTATCACTCACTTTACGGTCACACCAAATTGCAAGCCGAAGCCGTTCTTCGCGGTGCTTTGAGCGTAACGGGAACAACCGCCAAACTTTACACCGCAGAAGAAGCCACCGCGAAGCTCGACGAACTCGACGGCGCTGACGCCATTATTTTCGGGTGTCCCACGTATATGGGCAGCATGTCGGCAGGAATGAAAACCTTCATTGAAGCCGCCGCCAAGAAGTGGTTCACGCTGGCCTGGAAAGACAAGATCGCGGGCGCTTTCACCAACTCCAGTTCCTTTTCCGGGGATAAGCTCAATACCCTGTTCGGTCTGGTGGTGAACGCTCTGCAACAGGGTATGATTTACGTCGGACTCGGCATGCTGCCTGCCGCCAATCAGCCCGAAAGTTTCCAATCCCCCGCCGGACCGGGCCCGGAGGCGCACAACCGCGTTGGATCGTTCATAGGCCCGATGTCTGCCAGTTTCCAGGTAGCACCGCCCGATGCCCCGGTGAAAGGCGACATCGAAACAGCCGAAATCTACGGGGCGCGAATTGCGAGCATCACGGCGCAGTTCGTCCGGGGCCGGGTATAGTGCTTGTTGCGAGCAAATCGTGGCACGACCCCTGAAGACGCCAGTGAGTTGCATTTGCGGAGTTTTGTTCAATAGTTCAAACAATAAGAACCATGAAGATTCCCGCCTATGCTCAGGGACGCAAAATCGTCCCGGTTTTGTCCAACCTCATTGAACCGCCCGTCGCCGCGGCGTCCACGCGGCAGACGGACGGGGAATTGCTCGATTCATATTCGAAAACCGTCTCCGCCGTCGTCAACCGCGTCGCGCCCAGTGTCGTCAATGTCCGCATCAAGTCCGGCCAACGCGGCCAGGGTAGCGGCACCGGATTCATCATCGCCTCCGACGGATTTATCCTGACAAACAGCCACGTCGTCCATGGCGCCAACGAAATCGAAGTCACCCTGCACGATGCCCGCGTTTTTTCCGCTCAACTGGTCGGCTCCGACCCTGAAACTGACCTCGCCGTCATTCGCATCAATGCTCCCGACCTTGAGCATGTGCGCCTCGGGGATTCGTCACGGATCAGCGTTGGTCAGATCGCCATCGCCATTGGTTCACCGTTTGGCTTCCAGCAAACGGTGACCGCGGGTATCGTCAGCGCTCTCGGACGCTCCATGCGCGCCGAATCAGGACGCCTGATGGACGATATTATCCAGACGGACGCCGCGTTGAATCCCGGCAATTCCGGAGGACCTCTCGTCAACAGTGCCGGCGAAGTGATCGGCGTGAACACCGCCGTCATCCTGCCAGCGCAAGGCATCTGCTTTGCGATCGCCAGTAACACGGCCAAGTTCGTGGCAGGCTGGCTGATTAAAGAGGGACGCATCCGGCGCAGTTCCATCGGCGTGGCCGGTCAAAACATCCCGCTTCACCCTCGGGTGGTGCGTTTTCATAAACTCCCGCAGGATCGCGGCGTCCTGGTGGCTGAAGTCGAGCCTAACAGTCCCGCCTTCGAAACGGGGTTGCGCCGTGGCGATGTCATCGTCGGTTTCAAAGGTCAGCCCATTGGGACGATCGACGACCTGCACAAACAGCTGGTCGTCAGCGAAATCGGCGTCTCATCACCGCTGATGATCCTGCGCGGCACGGAGAAGCTATTTTACGTTATCACGCCGCGCGAACTTCGCCCGGCTGGAAGCACCCGTTAAAGAGCTCTATGCAGTTTCACAGCTAGACCATACCCGCGACACCTTTACATCAGGTTTACGGATTTCAATGCCGCCATCCCTCCGATGGCGGCATTGTTTTGCACACTACTAACTTCCTCTACCAAATGCCCGGCCCGGAGTGCCCACACAAAGTCAGCGAAGGCAGCGCTCAAGAGCAGAAATAGAAATACCCTACCTTCCTCCCCTGGCCCTCGAGGCCATTATCTCTTCGTCCCAAGCGGGATTTGCGCTAGTGCTCTGTCATGTTTGGAATGGCGGATTGCGAAGCCATCCAAGCTGCAGCAGCCGGGGGTAAGCGAGGAACGAGCGCACCCCGGAATCCATGTCATAACGAATCGATCCCGGAGGGATCGCAGCAACTCGTGTGGCGCATGGCTGCGATCCTTTCAGGATCGGACTCTTTATCGCTTGTAACCAGGGGTATCTCCCGCCAGGGCGGGATCAACCCCCGGCTGCTGTGCCTGGAATGGCTTCGCCATTGAAAATCGGCTGCCCGTCATTTCAGCCATGACGATGCACTAGACCCCAGCGCGAAGCGCCTTGGAGTGCGGCCATTTCGACAAGTTGGGGAGGATAGGCCGCTGACCTGTAGCAACCGGCGGTTCGCGGTCAGTTACCAACGCCCGCAGACTCAAAAAACCTTTCGGCGGGCCGCCGAGGACTACAGGCCAGCGGCCTATCCTCCCCAGCTTCTCGAGGCGAGAAATCGCGGTCGCATGCGCCAAGGCCGGCGCGTGTCAAAGTCCAAGAAAACTTCTATTTGCCACAAAAGCCTAGCGTTTCTGGCCCCTGTAAATCTTTTTGAACAAAGTTCTAATTTTACGCTTGCACCGCGGGGCTGTTTTCGCATAGGCCTCCGCACAGAACTTCCAGCTAATGGAAGTTTTACTCTCCTTCTCCACTCCCTAACCCTCCAAAAACATCTGTAATTATGTTTCAAAGCATCCGTAATTTCGCGGACTCCCTTCGGGACTCAACATGCCAAGCAGAAAACCGTTCCAAGGTCCCCTCGCCTTTGCAACGGCTAAATAGAAGCAACCGTTTCAGGACGTTTGCACGTAATGCCGCACTATCAGTCACAGCCGTTGTGACGGCGGGCATGTCCAATCTCCTTGCCGGGGATATCGTTTTCACCAATTCGTTCGTTGATCAAACGGGAACCGGATTCGGCAATGTCATCAACGTTCTGAGTCTTCAGAATGATCCTAGCGAGTTCGGCTCCATTCTACTCGACTCTGGCGGCAATGACGTGGAAGCTGGAAATGCCACAAACCAAAGCCAAACCCGGACTGTCCAGGAACTAACCGACGAAGGTGTTAATTCAAGCAATTTTGGAATTGTCCTCAACATCAACGAAGCCGGACCAACACCTCGAGATCTCACTCTGAACGACTTTTCCTTTCGATTCTATACCGACACTTCGGATTTAACCCAGTTTTTTGATCTCACCTTTGATGCCCCAGCAGGCGGGCTTACGCTTCTGGAAATCGACAGCGGGAATGGCAAATCCGGCTGGCTCTTTTCTGCTCAATTTACTCCCGCAGAAGCATCGGCATTCTTCGCAGACCCGGACAATCGTGTGGGAGCCTTTGTCGTTTCGGGTCAAGCGATTACCGGCACCACAGACGGCGCTGACAGTTTCCGAATCATTGCGATTCCTGAACCGTCCACAACCGCAGCGATTGGGCTCGGCTGCTTGCTGCTTCTCGCACGCGGACGGTGGATGCATCGGCGGCGCGTTTAATCATCCTCCACCATCACGAAGCTTGCAGCACAGGAGCCGATGGACTCTTCTCCATCGGCTTCGTCGTCGTTAGCCATTAATAATCACAGCTTCGTTCCCGCAGGGAATGTTTGCCAGCTTCACAAGTGTCCAGGTCGGCAGGCAGTTTTCGACCTTTTCGAACGGAAGATTCGACATTGATTCTTCGGTGGCCGGCTTTACAAAGCCAGCTGTGATGCAATCGCCCCAAAACATTTTCCTTGGCATCGACGGCGGCGGAACCGGCTGCCGCGCGTTGATCGTCGACGCAGTTGGTCACGTTCTTGGTTCCGGCAAGGGACCGCTTGCAAATTATCATCACGCCGGCTGGGACGGCGCCGAACGGGCTCTGGCCGACGTCTTTTCCGATGCCACTGCCGAACGAGGACTGTCGGGGCCCTGCAGCGCTGCTTTCCTTGGATTGGCAGGTGTGACGGCTGCTGCCGACCGGGAACGCTTTGCAGAAATTGCCGCGCGCCTCAATTTCGCGCTGCCCAAGGGCGTTGACGTGGATCATGACGTTCGTATCGCACATGCCGGCGGACTTGCGGGACAACCGGGCATCGCGTTGATCGCAGGGACCGGCTCCTCCTCGTACGGCCGCTCGGCGGACGGTCGCTCGTGGTACATCGGCTGGGACGCCCTCGCGGACGACGCGGGCAGCGGTTATTGGCTCGGCCTGCGGGCAATCCAGCTCGGCGTCCGCGCGGCAGACGGACGCGGCGAGCCGACTGCGCTGGAGCAAATCGTTTTCTCCTTCCTGCAAATCCGGGGTCTCGACGAGCTCATGGCGCGGATGCAATCCGGCTCGCTTGGAAAACGCGAGATCGCCTCGCTCGCACCTCGCGTGCTCGAGAGCGCGGATGGGGGCGACGCCGTTGCAGCCAGATTGTGCGTGGAGGGAGCCGAGGAACTGGCTCTCATGATTTCCACGGTTGCCGGCCGGATCAGATCACCCGAAGAAGGCGTCCATAGAGTAATTTTTGCGGGAAGCCTGGCTTTGGCACCCAGTTACAATGCTCGGATTCGTGCCGCTCTCGATCGCCTTGGGGCGCCAGTGCGGATCGAAGAAGCACAATTGCCGCCAGTTGGTGGCGCAGCCTTGCTAGCCCTCGCACACGCGGGAATTCTTTCTTCACCGTCGATCGTTGCCAATTTGCAAACCTACTTCCGGAGCGCTTGAGGGAATCCGCGCGATGGCATTTACCATCCAGGACACCGGTTTCGAGCGGAGAACCAACGAGAGGCGGTTTCCAACCGCCTGAAAACGGGCGCTTGGAAAGCGCCCCTCCTTGTAAAAAACGCCACGGGCGACAAAGCGGGCGTGATCCTAACCGGAAAAACGGTAAATCGTGATGCACGCTGCCGCCTCCCGGTTTCCGCCCGCCTCATATCCGGCCAGCCTCAAAGTGTAGAAAACTGAATTCCGCGACATAACCCGGGCCTTTTGGACTGCATGCATAGAGGCCGCAGGAAACCGGAGTCCCGGTCCTATCTTCATGCAGATGAGCCATCCGGATCTGCTCCCAAACATCCCCCTCCCTCGACGCTGCCACGATGTAGTCCGTTCCTTCCCGGCAAATTCGGAACCACATTTCGCGCAGGTTAGCGGGAACGGCTTGGGTGGACCAATCCGAGTAGCCATGATTCGTCACGACCGCACCGAGCCGGCTCGGGTCGCCCAATTCATATTCAACGGACGTCTTGAGCCAGCAACGAGATGAAATCCGCACCATGAACCCCGCTTGATCATACTGATGAACCGGATAGTTATCACAAAATCGCCGGTCACCTGCGCAGCCAGCAGGTGACCGTTGTCCACTTGGAAACCGTAGTGAGTGGTCTGCCAAAAGTCGGTGCCTTTTTCAGGTTCAACGATCAGCCGCCCGTTGACGGGATCAACCAACCAACGCTCCGGCTCGCAGTACCACGCAAGTCGCGTATCGAATGCGGGTCATGGAAACTTTCGTGAATGATCGGTTCAGGCATATGTCGTTGTCGTTCCCGCGAGCGAGCCGGGGTACCGATCGGGGCATTCGCGAGGCGGTGCACAAGCCAAATCAGCCACAATGATTCGGATACGAACAGGAAAAACCGCGTCACATTGGTCCCGAACGTTTCGAACACGCGGCACCGAGCTTCCATCCATTGCCAAGCTTTTAAGTTTTTAGCACTAATCCGCTTGCCGCTCCTGGCTTCTTTGTACGACGGTAAAGATGCATCCCCGTAGTTCCTTCGTTTTCGCGTGTGAACTTCCATTTTGACTTTTGAACCCTCTTCGGTTAGCCATTTTTTGACCAGTTGGGTGGGCTTGTGCATTAGGGTGAAAATTTTGATCAATTCTGCTTTCGAACTCAAACCCCCAACTAACCATAGAAATTTCGCAGCTTACTCCACCTGTAAGCGGATCAATGAGGGCCTGCCTCGTTCCATCGGAGAACAACTATCTTCGCAACTGATCCAATACTAGCTGCACGTCAAAAGCTGACAACCGTCAGCGACCTTCCAAATTTCAACGAACGCATTGTCAACAAATGCACTATCATCTACCATGCAAAATATACGTATTTTCAAAACTAACGGAACGGAGACGCTTCTTAAGGCACCAGCCGTGGAAGCCTTCAAGGCCAGTCTTCGCGGTGAACTTCTCACGCAGGACAGCCCTGGCTATGACGAAATACGGGTAATCTGGAACGCCATGATCGACAGGCGGCCTGCGCTCATTGTCCGTTGTCAGGGAACGGCCGATGTCATGCGCGCCGTCGCATTTGCCCGACAAAACGAACTCCTTGTCGCCATACGCGGAGGAGGCCATAACATCGCCGGCAACGCATTGTGCGAGGGGGGGATGATGATCGATCTCTCGCCCATGAAATCCGTGCATGTGGATCCCGATGCTAAGCGGGGTTTCGTCGAGCCAGGCGCAACGTTAAGTGATTTTGATCACGAAGCACAGGTATTTGGGCTGGCCACTCCTCTAGGCATTAATTCGACGACGGGCGTAGCCGGACTCACCCTCGGCGGGGGTTTCGGATGGCTGACTCGCAAGTATGGAATGACGGTGGATAACCTCGTTTCAGTGGAGGTTATTACTGCCGATGCGCGACGGCTACGCGCCAGTGAAAAAGAAAATGCCGACCTATTCTGGGCGATTCGCGGAGGAGGAGGAAACTTCGGCATCGTAACCCTTTTCGAGTTTCAACTTCATGAAGTGGGACCTGAGGTGTTGAGTGGTCTCGTCGTTTTCCCGTTCAAGCAGGCGAGGGACTTGCTAATCAAATACCGGGAATTCGTTGACCAGGCTCCTGAGGATTTGAATGTTTGGGTCGTACTGCGGCAGGCGCCGCCTCTGCCATTTCTTCCCCCGGAAGTTCACGGGAAAGAGGTTCTCGTTTTTCCGTTTCTCTATACCGGAACGATTGAAGAAGGAAGGAAGGCGATCGAACCACTGCGTCAGTTTGGTCAACCACACGGCGAACACTTCGGCCCGCAGCCGTACTCGGCGTGGCAAAAAGCATTCGACCCCTTGCTGACACCCGGCGCGCGAAACTACTGGAAGTCACACAACTTTTCAGAGCTCAACGACGGCGCCATCGACGCGATGATCGAGTCCGCAGGAAAACTCCCGACTCCTCAATGCGAGATTTTGATCGGCTTTGTCGGCGGGCAGGCGAACCGCGTACCGAAAGAGGCCACCGCTTACGCCCATCGCGACGCGCGATACGTTCTTAACGTGCATGGGCGCTGGGAGAGTCCTGAGCAGGACAAGACTTGTATCTCGTGGGCTCGGGATTTCTTCGACGCGTCTGCGAAATATGCGACCGGGGGCGTCTATGTGAATTTTTTGACGCAAGATGAAACCGACCGTATCCCTGCCGCGTATGGGCCAAACTACGATCGGCTGGCCCAGCTAAAAGCCAAGTATGACGCGACCAACGTGTTCCGCCTGAATCAAAACATCAGGCCGGCGATTTAGGCGGCCGCGCCTCCCCAACGAGTTTCAAGGAGGGCGATTTGAAATCGCCCTCGTTCTCAATCGGCGGTTACAAACCGCCGCCGCTCCTTGTATGGGATAGCATCGCCTGAACACGCAGCAGTTCACCCAGTGACCACGCCTGAAAGGGACAACCGCGCGGCGTGTGCGGCGGCTCCGCATCAGCTATCTCAGATACGTGCCCGAGGCCGGCTTCCTGAAGGTGCTGGTTTAGGGCAGGTAGGAAGTCGTTCCGCGCCTGTGCCACAGCGCTATCGCTATGACCACGCACCCGCAGCCAAGCCTCAACAAAGGGTCCGATCAACCACGGCCAGACGGTTCCCTGATGATAACTGCCGTCACGTTCCCATACGCCACCCTGGTAATGTGGACAGTACGCCGTATCAGACGGAGCGAGACTGCGCAATCCCAAGGGCGTCAGTAAAGACGCTTCCACCGCATCGACGATTTGACGCGCATAGCCATGTTCCATGAGTGAGAATGGAAGTCCGCCTACTGCAAAGATTTGGTTTGGCCGGAGGGCGGGATCCTTCCTGCCTGGCTCGTGATTGACGTCGACCACATCGAAGAGACAGTTCGTCTCCGGATTCCAGAAACGCTCACGGAAAGAGGACAGCGCCTGTTCAAAGGGCCCCGTCCACTTCGGATTGTGCTGGCTCCCAGCCCGGAGAGCATTGATCCACAGCGCCTGAATTTCCACCGGCTTCCCAATGCGGGGAGTCACTACCCAATCGCCCACTTTCGCGTCCATCCACGTGAGTTGAACTCCCGGAACGCCACAGGACAGCAACCCGTCGTTATCGCGTTGAATGCGGAAACGCGTGCCGCGGCTGTAGCCTTCGAGAATGGCTTCCATTGCCGGGACGATAACAGCCGTATCCGCATCCTGATGGCCCGTCGCCTCGAGATATTCCTGCGCCGCGACGACATACCAGAGCGAAGCGTCTACCGAATTGTATTCCGGCGTTTCACCTCCTTGATCGGGAAAACGATTCGGAAGCATGCCCTCGGACACGGCCCCAGCCCATTCCCTGAGGATCGAACGAGCATCGTCCAACCGGCCGGCCGCCAGGCAAAGACCCCTCAGCGCGATGAAAGTATCCCTCCCCCAGTCGCCAAACCATGGATAGCCGGCGATAATTGTCCGGCCACCCCCGCGTTTCACGAAATATGCGTCCGCGGCGCGGTGCAAAGGCGACGCGAAAGATTCGCCGCGCGCCCGTTCATCGCGACGAGTAATCGAATAGAGTTCCAGGGTCGATTCGGGATGATTGAGCCGTTGATTGTCAGGTGTAAACAGCCAGACAGCCGGCCTTGAAGCGAGGTCCCAATGAAAAATGCCTGGCGACGCGAGGTCTTCGGCAGCGTCAAGTCCGCGCGCAGCCTCTTCGGTATAGAGAAAGCTGCGATACCATGTCGGTTGGTGGTGATAGGTTCCATTGCTTCGGCAAACAACTCCCGGCGCACCATTGTAGGGATGCCAAAGGACGTGCTCCCAAGCCTCGTTCGCCTCGAATCGGAAAGCCTCATTTTCATGCTGCATCGAATGAAAGTCCCGGATGGAGAGAAACGGGCGCGCCTTGAGAGTCACTGAGCCGGACGCTTCGCCGACGAGTTTCCATGCGACGAAAACAGCCGCTTTGCCGTGCACGACGAATATTTCCTGTTCAATGTGCAGCTCGTCTGAGATCCGCCAGGTCCAACGTGGCCACGGTTCGTGTGTGAAATTTTCCAAGCGTGCGACACCGTCGGGATGCACCACGTCCGGCGTGTAACGTTGTGATGAGAGCGCAAATGTTTCGTGGGAAGTTTCGAGCCAGGCATCAAAACCGTTCACCAAAGCCATGCGTCCGGCAGGCGGTGTCGTGGCCGGCAACAACAACGCATGGTATCTCCGGGTGCGGATTCCGGAAACTGTGCCGCTGGCAAAACCGCCGAGACCGTCGGTTTCGAGCCATTCGGCGTTAAAGGGAATATTCATAGTAAAAATCTGTGGTAGGGCGGTTTCGATGAAACCGCCAGAACTCTTGGGATGGATAGGAACGGACAAGTTCTCGAAACCGCCCTACCGCGAAACATCGTCTCCACAACTGACTCCTATCCTCCTACCTCAAAACCCGGATAAAGCGTCATGCCGCCATCCACAAAAAGGGTAATTCCATGCACGTAATCCGAATCGTCAGACGCCAGCCAGACAGCGGCGCGTCCGATTTCCGACGCTTCACCGATGCGCTTGTACGGGATCAATTTAAGCAACTCGTTATAATGCTCCGGCGTATCCCACGCCTGCGTGTTGATAGGCGTGCGAATGGCTCCGGGCGCGATGCTGTTCACGCGGATGCGATAAGGCGCGACCTCCTGGGCCACGCTCTTCATCATGAGCATAACACCGCCCTTGGATGCCGCGTAGTTAACGTGCCCAGCCCAGGGGATGACTTCGTGAACGGAACTAATACAGATCACCTTTCCCGCTGCGCAGGAAGTCTCGGGGCGCACGCCCTGTTGTTTAAATCGCCGAACAGCCTCGCGGGTGCATAGAAACTGGCCGGTGAGATTCACATCGATCACCTTCTGCCACTGCGCTAGCGTCATTTCATGAAAGGGAGCATCGACCTGCAGCCCGGCATTGTTTACCAAGATATCGATGCCGCCCAGTTTCTCCATCATGTCGGAAAACATTGCCTGCACCTGGTCTTCCTTCGAAATGTCGGCCTTGTGGGTGTAGGATTTGCTGTGCGCGCAGCCGCAGCGATGGATATCATCAATAACGGATTGGGCAGCATCGTCGCCGGACACATAGTTGACGACCACATCAGCGCCCGCCTGACCAAGCGCGATGGCAATGGCCTTGCCGATCCCGGAACTGGCTCCGGTAACGAGGGCCTTCTGACCTTTGAGAAGCTTCAGGACGGGACAATCCGGCATGACCGGTTCAGGAAAAGCGAGTGTTTGCATAGAGCGTGTGAATAATTCGCTCGATTCGTCGCAACCGCCCGCCGTTCCTTACACCGGCCCTACCGAAAGTGTTCTGCCTGCAAGTGATTCG
>DATDBU010000158.1:0-12260 GCA_036524675.1 Chthoniobacterales bacterium
TAGGTCTGGCCAATCACCGGGTCACGCGCCAGCACCCCGCCTTCGGGCGGCGGCGCCTGCTCGGGCACCTCGATCGCCCAGTAGCGGGCGGTCTGCATCAGGGCCTCGCTGACGACGGCGATCTCCTCCCCGATCCTGTTCGCGCTGGTCGGCGCCCTCGCCGAGGCCTGGCCGGATGACGTCTCCCGCGATCGCCTCGTCGAGCGCGTTTTCCAGGCGCGCACCGTCAACGAGTCGCATCGGGCCCGGCTCCGCGTCGAGCTTAGCCGCTTGCGCGCCGCTCTGCGCCCACTCGCCCGCATCGAGGCGACCCGGCGGGGCTTCGCGCTCGCCCCAATCGACGCCCCCGCCATCGTCGTGCTGGCCCCACCGATCGACGGAACCGCCGGGTCCGTCCTCGCCCTGCTCGAGGGCGGCGAGTCGTGGTCGACGTCGGCGCTCTCGCGTGCGCTCGGCTCCAGCCAGCGAACCGTCCAACGCGCGTTGCGCCAGCTCGAAGAGGCGGCGGCGGTGCGTGCCGTCGGACGCGGTCGCTCCCGCCGCTGGCTCGCGCCGGCACTCGGCGGATTCGCGACAACATTGTTACTCCCGGGCGCTCTGTCGGTGGGCTAGCCTTGGGTCATGACGACAACAATCAAAAGCAAACCCCTGCAGGCGGAGATCCTCCGCGAATACGGCCCCTACCCCGGCATGGACCGCATCCATGGCGTAACCTTCGACGGCGCGCACGTCTGGTTCGCCCGCGGTGAGAGCATCGTCGAGCTCGATCCCGAGAGCGGCGCGCTAGTCCGCGAGCTCGCCGTCACCGCCGACGCCGGCACTGCCTTCGACGGCGAGTACCTGTGGCAGCTCGCCGACGACCGGATCCAGAAGGTCGACCCGCGCTCGGGCCAGGTTGTGGCCACCATCCCAGCACCCACTGGCGGCGACTCGGGCCTGACCTGGGCCGAGGGGACGCTCTGGGTCGGAGAGTATCGCGCCCGCAAGATCCGCCAGATCGACGCCAAGACCGGCGTCATCCTTCGCACGATTGAATCGGATCGCTTCGTCACGGGCGTCTCCTGGGCGAACGGCGAGCTCTGGCACGGCACCCTGGAGGAAGACCACAGTGATCTCCGCCACATCGATCCCGAGACCGGCGAGGTCCTCGAGCGCCTCGAGATGCCTGCCGGTGTTGCTGTATCCGGCCTCGAAGCCGACGGCGCCGGTGTCTTCTACTGCGGCGGTGCCACCAGCGGCAAAGTGCGCGCCGTGCGCAAGCCAAAACCCTAACCACCGAGGAAGGAGTGTCACAGGCCCCAGTGAACCTGCGGATGCTTTGGAAGAATCGTCCCTGACTCCCTTGATCTCGAAAATTTCGTTGAATCTGTCCGAAAACAACAACCAGCAAAGAAAGGAAATGTTATGACTAACATGCAAATCAACCCATTGACGCAGGAACACAAGGTTGTGTCTCGCGAGGAATGGATCGCAGCCCGCAAGGAGCTGCTGAAAAAAGAGAAAGAATCCACCCGGCTGCGCGATCAGTTGAGCGCCGAACGGCGCAAACTACCCTGGGTAAAGGTCGAGAAGAATTACGTTTTCGACGCACCCGGCGGCAAGGTAGCGCTTGCGGATCTATTCGCCGGGCGCAACCAGCTGGTTATCCAGCACTTCATGTTTGGACCGGATTGGCAGGAGGGCTGCCCCAGCTGCTCGTTTATGGCCGACCATATCGGCGGCGCGCTCCCGCACCTGGCAGCCCGCGACGTCACGCTGGTGGCGGTCTCACGGGCGCCGCTGGCCAAAATAGAGGCGTTCAAGAAACGTATGGGCTGGCAGTTCAAGTGGGTGTCGTCCTACGGCGGCGATTTCAACGCTGACTTCCACGTGTCGTTCACCGAGGAGGAGATGGCGCGGGGTAAAGTAAACTACAACTACACGTTGCAGGAGTTCCCCAGCGCGGAGGCGCCGGGGCTCAGCGTCTTCTACAAGGACGCCGACGGCGACGTCTTCCATACGTACTCCACCTACGGACGTGGCGTCGAGGTACTCATGGGCACCTACAGGATCCTTGACATGGTGCCCAAGGGCCGCGACGAAGACCACCTGGCTTTCGACATGGAATGGGTCCGGTACCATGATCGCTATGGAACCAACGAGTTTGCCGACGCGGACAAACCTTATTGGCCGGAGGCGGCGGCGCCGTCGTCCCCCGCGTCCCCAACCTGCGGCTGCGAACCCGCGGAGGCGCACGCGTGAACGCCCGCCACTGCTGCCAGATCCAGACGCGAGCCGGCAGCAAGGCTCGCCGGCCCGCGTCGCGGTTGCGCCGTGGCGGGGAGATCGCTGGCTGGATCGTTCCGAGCGTTACGCTGGCACTGCTTCCCAAGTGTCCCGCATGTGTGGCCGCGTATGTGGCCCTAGCGACCGGCATCGGGATCTCTTTGCCGACCGCCACCTATCTGCGGGTAATGCTTGTGGCGGTGTGCGTGGCGTCATTGGTTTTCATCATTGCAAGACGGCTGCGGAGTTTAATGGCGCAGGGAGTCAGCCAGCCGTGATCATTCAGGTCAGCTAACAACGCTGACGTCCGCTCAGGCGTAACACATCCTCCGCTGCGTCCCACCGATCGCGGTTGTTAGGTCACTGACATTCGTCGCCTGATTAAACAAACAAAAAAGCCATCAATCCATACATACATAATATATGACCACCATAACTACGCCCTTCTCAGGCGGATGCGCTTGTGGCGCGATTCGCTACGAATCCACCGCAGAACCGCTGATGATGCTTCACTGTCACTGCCGGGATTGCCAGCGATCCAGCGGAGGTCCGTTCTCGTCTTTCGTCATCGTGCCGAAGGAAGCTTTCAGGCTCTTGCAAGGCTCACTTCGCTTCCATGCCTCGCCCAGTGAAGCCGGTGGCCAGACCCATCGGGGCTTTTGCCCGGAATGCGGCTCGCCGGTTCTGATCAAACCCGACGCGGTTCCTCACCTTGTCGCGATCAGAACGGCGAGCCTCGATGATCCGAGCTGGTTCAATCCGCAAGTGGATGTGTGGACATCCGACGCGCACCCGTGGGACCAAATGAATCCCGCGTTGCCAAAGTTTGAAAAGTATCCTTCGGCTTGAGATTCAGCAGGCCCGGCCGGACCTTAATTAACAAGGTAACAATGTGGCTTAAAGAAGCACAGATTTAATCCGCAGATGGACGCAGATTTATTAAAACCCTCGATTCATACCTTGCAAAAATCTGCGGAAATTTGCCAGCGTTTCGCTTGCCGGGCTGCCCGCCATCGCGGGGCAGGCTATCTCGCTCGGTTGTGAAATCTGCGGACAATTTCTCTTCGTCAGGTTTAATCACCCCGCGGAAAGCAAACTTGCCCTGCCTCCCGAAAAACCGTAAATGTCATCACCATGAGCACCGTTGCCGAAATCGAGTCCGCCATTGAGTCGCTGTCCCAGGAGCAAGTGCGCGAAGTGGCTGCGTGGCTGGAAGAATACCAGGCCACGATCAACGCCTCCGCCGCGGTCTTTGCGAGGCTGGATGCCGAGGAAGGCGAAGGAGATCAATGGCGCGGCCCGGAGTAAAGCGCGGCGACATCTGGCTGGTGGACCTGGGCATGGCCCAAAAGATGCGGCCCGCGGTCGTCCTCAGCGTGGCCTATCTGGACCGCGAACGGGCGTTGATCACTTACGTACCTCGAACAACCTCCCTGCGGCAGACCCGTTTTGAAGTGGAACATCAGGCGCCGGGTTTTGATCCCGGAGCTTTCGACGGCCAAAGCATTGGCACGATACCCGCAGCCAAGTTGATCCGGCGCATCAGCGCTCTGGCTCCGGAAACTCTCGCCGAAGTCGAGAATGCCGTGCGCGCCTGGCTGGCGCTCTGATCGCCTGGGTCATGAAATCCAGGGTCGTTCGACGACTGACGCGCTTCTGAGATCCGCCATGAACCAGATCGAACAGCACCTACGCCTCTTTCTTGGCTTCACGGTCATATTCGGCACTGTTTTTAGCATCATTATCGGTCCTCGTTTATCGCGTGTCCCTACGCGCTGGGGATGCCGGACGCCGATGTCTCCGCTGTCCAGATGGCTGCTGTTCAGCATGGGCGTCGCATGGGGGATCTGGCAGATCATCCGGGCGACTGGCTTCCTCCTTCTGTAATTGAGTTACTCCTGATCCTTATCGCGATCACTGCATATGCCTGCGACCGCCAGCGCTCAAAACGTTCTAGCTAAAGATGGCCTAACCCGCATGACAGGCGTCAAGCGTCGGACGGGCGATATTTGGAATTTTGGCAGCGGGCTGCATGGCAGGGCGGATTGCCGGACGGCGATCGCATTATTTTTACGAATAGGGTTCGTCTACTGCACGTTAGGCGTATGACCGCTACCCGCAAACTTCTCTACTTCCCGTTCTGGCTGTCGGTTGTATTGGCAGTTCCGGGTTTCGTCATCACGTTCGTTCCCGGAGCGGATCGCGGTTGGTTTCTTACCGTGGCAGCGCTGTCGGCCACCGGACTGTTCATTCCCAAGACGCTGTATCGCGTTGCGGCAGCGCTCTTGTTACTGTTGGCACTGAGTCAGGCTTACACTGGGCATCGGCGCGGGATCGAGTATCGACAACGGCTCTCGACCGACCGGCCAGTATCGCCATGAGCACAATGCCTAAACCCTAGGAAAGGTGGCAAGTGTCGAGCGGCGCTATTTGGAATTTTAGTTAGCGGATTTGCGTGGCTTGGACGGATTGCCGAGTAAAAAGTCAGTCCTCTCGCGGTTTTCGTGCCGGACGGCTGTGGAAAAACTTAAAGGTTTTGTGTTTGCCCCCGCATGGCGATGTTAGTTAGTAAACGCAAAACTCGTGGATAGCGGCATGGATTTCTGGGGTGACGTGAGTGTGGCTCGGCGGCTCATTCGTACTCGTTTTCTCAATTCTTCCTTTACGGAAGAGAAGGTCGTGGCGTCCGATGGGCCGCGCTGCCTCCAGAACCGGAGCGGGTTCCGTCTCCGGAATCGGCTGCCCCGAATGGTTCCCGGGAAGCGTCGCATCCGGGATTATGTCTCCAGTCCCGGCCATCGGCACTCAAGCCGCGGCCGTCGAAGCTCAAGACTCACTCGTCGAAGCTCAAGACTCACTCGTCGAGACTCATGCCGCAGTCGCCAAGGCTCAAGCCGCAGCCATCGGGACTCAAGCCGCAGCCATCGGGACTCAAGCCGCAGTCGTCGAGACTCAAGCCGCAGTCGTCGGGACTTCCGCTCTCCCGCGCCGGACCAGCCCTTTTCGTCACACACACCAGCAACCCGCAACCTCAACAAAACACCCGAAATTATGCCCAGAACTGACTACATACCCGCCGATGCCAGCGGCAAAGCCGAACTCTTCATCCGTTTCCGCGACAACATCACTTCAAACCTCACCACCTCGGTCTCCTCGATTCCTAATCCATTCCACTTCCCCCGCGCTCGACATCGAGGGTCAGCCTTCCGGAATGTCACAGTAGAGTAGAGAAGGAAGTCACAGAGAGCTTTTCCAGGAGCGATTTGAATTTGATTCCTCCGTGTCTTCCGTGTGCCGCAGTTGGCAATCGTTGATGCTGGTTTCGTCGCTCCATTGGCCGGCGCAGGCGTCGTCGAGGCGGTAGATGGTTTTGCAGGTCCAACGGGAGGGAGTGACGAAGAGGGAGCAGTGTCGATGTAGCCGGTGTGCTGCGGTGGTGGCTGTGATCCCTTTGGGATCAATTGTTCCGCCGCGGAATCCGGGGGTGTGCTCGTTCCTCGCTTACCCCCGGCTGCCGCGGCTCTGATGGCTTCGCCATCCGTCAATCCAGCCATGGCACGGTGTGTTTTTGATCAAGATGTCGAAGAGGCCGATTTTTTCGTCCGCCAAAACCTGTGAAGAAGGCATTGGTGACTTGGCGCGGGTGTAACGGCGCGAGCCTCCGTCCGACGCCGGTTTTGAGAGGAGTGTGCAAAACGTGACAGCGACGCCCTTTTTGCACCCTGCCGCCTGCTACGGCTCACGCATGCGTAACTTCGGCAGCTCGCTCACCGTTCCCCTCAAAAGTTGAGGTCTACAAGCCGTCCGCCTCAGTCGAGAAGCGGCGACAGGTGGGCCGAGCCGATCGCTCGTACTGCCTGGGCGGCACCCGCTCCCATCGCGGCTCGCAACTCATCCGTATCCCGCAATAAACCGGGGTGGCTTGCGCGGATCGTTTGCGCGATCATGCCTGCCATGAAGGCGTCGCCCGCGCCGTTTGTGTCAACCACAGTTGCCGGGACGGCGGGAACGCGAACAATGGCGGCACCCGACCCCACGACACCTACCGCGCCGTCGCTCCCAAGTGTGCAGACCCCGGCAGACAGGCCGTCTCGAACGAGGCTAACCAGGTAGGATAGCGGGTCACTCATGCCATCACCGTTCATGATGATGACATCCGCCGCGGAGATGAAAGGTCGGTGGAACTCGGCGACACCGTCGTAGTCGTGGATGTCGACCCAAACCGGAGGGTCCGTGGCGGCGAGACGGTCGAGGGTCGCCCTCCCGATCGCCGACAG
Source organism: Chthoniobacterales bacterium (assembly GCA_036524675.1). Classification (GTDB taxonomy): domain Bacteria; phylum Verrucomicrobiota; class Verrucomicrobiia; order Chthoniobacterales; family DASVRZ01; genus DATDAW01. Next base: position 6,543 of record DATDBU010000158.1, read on the forward strand.
GTCGCACACAACGACACTGGCTCCCGTGATAGCAGCATCAACGGCCTCGCCGATGGCCGGCGCTTCCGGCGAGCCGTCGAGATAGATAGACACGCGTTCGCCCCGCGGTGTCATGAGATTGAGGTGGCTCTCGGAGGCACTATCGCCCTCGAGGAACGTCGTATGGAGCCCCGGGTGGTCGAGCGCTGCGCGGATACGGCGCGCACGATCGTCCCGCCCCACCACGGTCACGAGCGCCACGTCGACGCCCAGGTCAGCCAGGTGAAGGGCCTTTCCCGCGGAGGTCCCTCCGAGGGTTTCGAGATGACTCGTGGCGAAGATCGTTTGAGGATGCGGAAGAGGCAATCGATCGAGACGCACCATCGTGTTCCACGATGAGGGGCCGATGACAGCGACGCGCGGGGCAGTGTTCTCCATCAGGCCTGGCCTCCTTCGATGCGGAAAGCGACCGTCGATCGGCGCACCACGAGAGAATCCCGAGGGACCACGTTCCTATTAGGAAATTTCTTTGCCGGCTCCCGCATCCGCAATGGAATAGGTTGCCGTGGAAGAAAGGCGTGAGGTGGCATTATCGCTATGTTTTCTGGCCGGATTCGACCGTTTTGAGCCGATACCGTCAAGCTTTCGATCCCGGAGCGCATGGCTTTCAGCTGGACAAGGCGTGGCGGTTCAAACTTCCCAAATTTTTCTAATTTCCGTAAACCTCTTAGAAAACGCCTCCCGCTGACGGGCATATGTCCGCAATCTCGCACCCCGCGCAGTCCGGTTTCCGCGCAAAACAGCGGCGGCGCCCGTGCCAGATGAGCCAATGACTGAAATTGGTCCAGTCTTTTCGCGGAACGAGTTTCATGAGCTCCCGCTCGATCTTGACAGGGTCTGTCTCACGAGTGAGCCCCAGCCGCTTCGAGAGACGCGCCACATGCGTATCGACCACCACGCCTTCCTCGATGCCAAATGCGTTGCCAAGCACGACGTTGGCGGTTTTCCGTCCGACGCCGGGAAGAGCTGTTAGAGCGTCCATGCTCCGCGGAACCTCGCCACCATGAGTCGCGACAATTTCCTGTGCAGCCGCGCGAATGTTTTTAGCCTTGTTCCGGAAAAAACCTGTCGACGCAATCAGGCGTTCGATATCTTCCTGAGGCGCTTCGGCGAGCGCTTTTGCCGTTGGATAGGCGGCAAAAAGCGCAGGCGTGACCATGTTCACGCGTTTATCGGTGCATTGCGCAGAGAGAATCGTTGCAACGAGAAGCTGCAGCGGGTTCTTATGATCCAACTCGCAATGCGCCTCCGGGTAGATGCCCGGGAAACGTTCAACAAGGCGGGCGGCACGTTGGGGCTTGGTCATTCGAGAAATTACGCAATGCGCAGATAGAGTCCATGCGGCGTGGGATAACACGCGCACCATGAAGTACGGATTGAAGGCCGCGTGACTGAAATAGCTCTACGATGCTCCCAACGCCCTGAGACGCTCTGCCGCTTGCGGAGCAAAGGGCGAGTCCGGGTATTTCTCACCGATCTGCTTGTAATATTTGATGGCGTCAGTCTGCATCTTCTGCTTTTCCTCCGGCTTCTGCAACGTCGGCGCCTGTGCCTCCATCGCTTGCGCCCCGAGAAACAGCCCCTCGGCAGCGGCTGACGGAACGCCGCCATAGAAATAATCCGTTTTAATGAAATAATCGATCGCGCCGCCCACATCACCCATCGCGAGGCGAATTTTCCCGCCCAGGATCATCGCCCTGGCGCGGAGGTCATTAGTAGCCGTTTGGGCACGAATGATTCCGTCCACAAGCGCGGTGGCTTCGTCGTATTTCTTCTCGTTGAACAATCCGTTAGCAATGCCGTAATTGGCTTCGAATATTTTCGACGACCACGGATAAAGTTGTTTGAGCTGTTCGAATTTGGCTGCGGCCTCCGCGGTCTGGCCACGCGCCTGCATAACTCTTCCGGTTCCGAACAATGAAATCGCCTGCGCCTCCTGGATGGGAAGCGGCACAGCGTTGGGAGCTACTCCAGGCGGGTTCTGATAGTCCGCGGCCACCTTTTCGAAGACCTTCTCCGCCTCATCGATTTTTTTCTGGTCGAGAAGCGCCTCGCCGTAGAGATCGAGATCAGACGCCGCATAAACCAGGCTTGGATCGTAAGCCGCATTCATTTGCTCCAGGGCTTTCGCCTTGTCGCGTTCGTAAATGTACGAAGCCAGCGTAAAGAGCACCTTGCTCTTTGCCTTGGGCGCCGAATCGAGTTTCGCAGCAAATTGTGCGAAATAACTCTCCACATCTTCAGGCTTCTTGAGCTGTGCGCTGACTAGTTCCTTCTGCGCGTTCAGGATCCCGCGCGCTGCGTTCGCGGCATCGGGACTATCCGGATATTTTTCGATAACCCGCTCGGCGTCGCCGATGCTATTGTTAACGGCTTTGGTCCATTTATCGCGATCTTCACTCGTCAAACTGGCGTAGCGGCCGAGTGTTTGAGCAATACCGAGCCAGTTGGCGCTGGTCTGCAACAGGACCTGAGGGACAAGCGGGCTCTGCACATTTTTGTCAATGAACTCGTAGTAAATATTGATCGCCTCCTGCGGTTTGTTCTGGGCGACCTGCGTCTGCGCGAGATTGGCATACGCATTGAACACCTTGGGATCCTGCGGATAGGCGGCAATGAATTCACGCATCGTGGCATCGGCCGCCGCAGCGTCGCCGGCTTCTGTTGCCATGCGTTGGCGCTCAAAATAAGTAAAAGGGGCCACCTGCGACTTCGGGAATTTTTCCACGAGTTGCTGAAACGTCTTCACGGCTGTCGCCACGGCACCGGACTTTTCCTGTGCCTGGGCAAGCGTAAAATAGGCTAGCGGTGTTAGATTCGCATCGTCCGGATAGCGCGCGTTAAACGTGGCGAGAGCGGTCGTGGCCTCCTGATATTTCTGCTGCTGGACCAGAATCCATGCGTGCCAGAAGGAGCCTTGCTTAACGGCATCCGAGTTATCGGCGTAATCTTTCTGAATGGTAGTATAGACCTGGGCCGCCTCGTCCAGTTTTCCGGTGCTTTTGTAAATATCAGCCAGACCCAGCTGAGCCCGAAGGGCGAGCGCTTTCTCCGGCTTGGTCGCCAGATAGTTCTGATAGGTCTGGATGGCTTGATCAAATTGCTGGAGTTGCCCGTAAGCGTTTGCCTGTTCAACCATCGCCGCGGCCGTTGCGGCACTCTTGGGATATTGCTCGACTTGGGCTTTGAAATACGCGAGCGCCTTTTCGGGCTGCGGCGGGTTCGATGTGGTAAACATCGCTCCGATTGTGACAGGAAGATTTTCAGCGATGGGATCGCCTTTGAAACGGCCTTCAAAGTCGTTATAACCTGCGATCGCTTTGTCAACGCTGCCCTGCAGGGCATAGGTCATCGTCTGGAAATACGCGATCGTTTTTTTCTCGGTATCGTTTGCAAAGGGCTCCAGATAGTCGAGGAGCACACGCGCTTCGTCGTAGCGCGGCTGCGCAGGCGTGCTGAGCTGGAAGAAAATTTGGGCCATCTTGAGCTTTGCGCCAACCGTCTGACTGGACTTGTTTTTGATCGCGTCAATCTTTGCGGTTTCCCGCCCGATGAGCGCCTGGAGGCGGCGATTGGTAACAAGATCCCTCGCGACGAGAGCTTGCTTGGCACGGGCTTTGATATTCTCGATTTTAATCTGTTGCTCGCGGAGCACCACATCGGTGGCTTCAATGCTGCGGTACGCGGCGAGCGATTCGGCAAGGAGCTTCGTGCGTTCGGCACCCTGAGTAAATACGGCGCGATTGAAAAGCACTTCGCCGAGCTGGAACTGCGAGTCGCTGATCAGCGGCAAATCGCTGCGCTTGGTGATGATCTCAACGAGCAGTTTTTGTGCTTCGTCAAAAAGCGGAAATGCAACCGCCGCGTCCATGCGGTTGGCGTTGAGGACGGTGCTGGCCTTCGTCGCAAGCATCAGGGCCAGGAGATACTGGCTATCGAGGACGCTCTCGCTCTTCTGAAAATCTCTCATGTTGGCCCGGAGATTTTCGATGGCAGGATCGAATTGCTGGGTCTGAAAATAACAGATCGCCTGCGTATACCGGCTGTTTTCGACGAGGTCGCTCTTGGGGTACTTGGCGAGGAAATCCGCAAACGCTTTGATGGCTGCATCGAATGCAGCCTTGCGTCCCGGGTCTTCGGGCGGGAGAGCTCCCGCTTTTTGCGCGAGCGCTTGAGGGAGAAGGCCGGAGGCCGTTTCGATAATTTCGTTAGGCGCGGGCGGAACCTGCAGCTTTTTGAAGTTGGCAATCGCCTCGTCGTTTTTCTGCAAAAGCATCTGACTGTAAGCGAGCTTCAATTGCGCGTCCGCGATGATGGTCGAGGTCGGATAGTTGGCGACGAATTTCCCGAAAGCCTGCATGGCACCCTCGTAATTGCCGTCGTTGAGAAGTTGATTGGCTGCCGCAGCATCCGCGGCCTGATCCTGCGCGGAGACAGTAAGCGGACAAAGAAAAACGGGGCAGGCAACGACGGCAACGGCAGCGGCGACGCGAAGGCGTTGCCGGAGGGAACGAGAGAGCATCATAGAATATGGGGGGCGGAAAAATTTGGTTCGGCGAACATACAAACGGTGCCTGAGCGTTTCCAGTGCAAAACCGAGAACCGGCAAACGCAACTGGCGCCGTCTTTTTCGCACTTCTTTTTACACCAATCCCGTTTGTTGGAATCGATTCCGGTCAGCGTCCCCGGCTTACCCTCGCGGATGAAACTTTTTGTGGATGGATTTCAACCGGTTTCGATCCACGTGCGTATAAATTTGCGTCGTGGCGATGTCGGCGTGGCCGAGCATCTCTTGAATGATGCGCAGATCTGCACCGCCGCTGAGCAGATGCGTGGCAAACGAATGACGGAGCAAATGCGGATACACGTTGATGTCGAGCCCGGCAAACTTGGCGGCTTCCTTCACGATCTGCCAGATCCGCACGGTCGTCAGGCCCGTTCCGCGAGCGCTCAGGAAAACATGGCTGCCGGTGCGTTTCTTCACAAAATTCGGGCGCTCAGTGGCGAGGTATTTGGCGATGGCCTCGCAGGCGCGCTTGCCGACAGGCACCATCCGCATTTTGTCGCCCTTACCGATTACGCGCAAAAATCCTTCATCCAGGTTCAGGTTTTCCAACCGGGCGTTGACCAGCTCCGAAACGCGGACGCCACTGGCGTACAGCAGCTCGAGGATGGCTCGGTCGCGGAGGGCGAACTCATAGGTCGCAGGAAGAGACTCGATAAGACGCTCAGCCTGGAGTTCATTCAACGTCTCCGGGAGTTCCCGCGCGATTCTCGGGAGGGGCAGGACCTCCGTAACATCGGCCGGGATTTTCCGGCGTTGAAATAGAAAACGGAAAAAGATGCGGATGGCGACCACGATTAGCTTGATGGAGCCCGCAGCGAGTCCCGCTCGTTTTCGATGGGCCAGATAGTTCGAAACGTGTTCGAGTTTGACCTGGCCTGATTCAGTGACTTCGGCCGTTTTGGCCAGCCATGTCGAGAACCCTTCGAGCGAGATGCGGACAGACAGCTGGTAGTTGGTTGAAAGCCCCCGCTCGGTGGCCAGGTAAAGCAGGAACTCTTCGATGTCGTCTTGCATGAGCTTTCGGAACGCTTGGCGCGCAATCGCCAATCACATATCACCATTCCGATAGATGGCCGAGTCGCGTGATATTTTTTCCCTTTGGATCGAGCGAA
>DATDBU010000159.1:0-2666 GCA_036524675.1 Chthoniobacterales bacterium
ACGAAAACCATGATGAATACGAGAATGATGACAGAGGTCGCGGAACCCACACCCGCATCCAGGAAATCTATCAGTTGCAACCGATTATAAGTCGCCATGGTCGCCATGTCTCCTGCGCCTCCGACCATGATGTAGAAGATATCGAACACTCGCAGCGCATCGAGGGTCCGAAAGATAAGTGCCACAAGCAGCGTCGGCATGATGAAAGGAAGGGTCAAATAAAAGAATGTTTTGATTCCGGTAGCTCCATCGATAGCACCCGCCTCGTACATATCTCCGGGAATCGTCTGCAAACCGGCAAGTATCAAAAGCGCCATAAATGGAACGGTCTTCCAGACGTCAACGGCGATTATAACGGGGATGGCTGTCTCTGGAACCGCGAGCCAGGCGATTTTTTCCGGGATGATATGGAAATTGGTCAGCAGGAGATTCACGACCCCATAAACATCATTGAACATCCATTTCCAGATCTGCGACGAGACGACCGTGGGAATGGCCCAGGGGATCAGAATAGCAATACGGAAAAAGGTCCTGCCCTTGAACTTCGCGTTTGCCACCAGCGCCACGACCAGACCGAGAATTGTCTCCAGCGTGACAGAGAAGAAGGTGAATATCAGAGTATTCCAAACTGCACGCCACCAGTCCGGGTCGGACAGGACGAATGCGTAATTGTCGATGCCGACAAAGCTTGCCGGGGTAACCCCGTCAAGCTTGTATTTCAAGAACGAATAGACGACAACCTGAGCGAGCGGGTATCCAATTACCAGCACTACGACAAGTACCGCCGGTATGATCAAATACCACGCCAAACGCCTTTGCTTGTCGTAAAGGTCAATTTGTCGGGCGGCCACTTTTTGCGTCCTCGGATAAGGATTTAGCGCGCGATGCGCTTCGCGACCTTCTCGACCTGTTGGACCGCGTTCGGAGCTGTCTCTCCCCCCGTGAGCACCTTATTCACGTTCTGAAAAAAGGAGGTTGAAAGTTGATTGTAGTCAGCCCCCGTGACCGTTGAAGGGCGTGCCACCGCATTTTCCAAAACCGGCAGCATGTTCTTGAACCACGGAACTTTGGCGAGGACATCTGCGTCCGTATACAGGGCGGGTCGCGATGGGAGCAGACTGAACTCGATCGCGCGCTTCTTTAAGGTCTCAACCGAGGTGAGAGTACGAACCAGATCGGCCGCAGCGTCGGGGGCCTTGGAGTAGGCAGAAACCATTAGCTGCCATCCACCGAGCGCGGCGGCGTTCTTGCCGTTCTCCCCGCCCTTCGGCAGCACCGATATATCGAATTTACCGGCAATTACGCTCTTTGGATCGTTGCCCAGAGCATAGGCATACGGCCAGTTGCGCATGAATGCTGCGTTGCCAGCCTGCCAAACATTTCGCGCTTCCTCTTCGCCGTATGTGGTAACACCTTTGGGCGATATCGTTCCCACCCAGCCTTTTGCGGTTTCAAGCGCCTTGATGGCATTCGGATTATTTATGGTGACCTTTTTATCCGGCTCAACGATTGTGCCACCATCAAAGCTGTAGATCCACTCAATCGCATTGCAGGTCACGGATTCGCTTGCTTTTCCCTGAAACACAAAGCCTTGAAAATCCGGTTTGCCAGCCGCGCGCTCTCCCTCCTGAATCTTCTTCGCCATTTCGGTGAGCTCTTCCCATGTTTTTGGCGGTTCCTTGTAGCCATATTTTTCGAGCAGATCGGTGCGATAGTAGAGTATGCCCGCATCTCCAAACCACGGTAGCGAAACCAGTTTGCCGCCGACAGTGTTGTTTTCGATGATGCGGGGGAAAAATTGGGCGACGTCGCCTTCGTTGAAATACTTTTTCAGATCAACTGAGTGCGGGGCACAGATACCTTGCCAAATAACATCTACCATATAGACGTCGATATCAGGGCTTTTCGCCGCCCAGTATTGCTGAGCTTGCTGCAGCGCCGCCGAAGCGTCCTGGGGCCGGCTGATGAATTCGACCTTGTTTCCCGTCTTCTGGGCCCACTCTTGGGCCACGGCTCTTGAAGAAGCTTCCGCTCCACCCGTCTCTCCAGCGAACCTAATTAACTTACCCTGGCCGAAGACGGTCGGAGACAGAAACAAGGCTAGGAAGAAGGAGCAAATCCAAGGAACAGAACGGCGGTTCAGGGACCTGAGAGAATTCGATATGTTAGATTTCATGGGGAGAACTGAGGTGCGCATAGGTCGAGTCTATGGTTAACGGGTAAATGACAGCGAGAAGATCTTTATGCGTCAAGAATAAATTCATTTTCTAAGTGAAGCGATGCTACCTTCTCGATGAATGAAACCATCGTTGAGGGCCCGCAGCACCTTGAAGGATGTCGCCAAGGCCGTTGGAGTTTCCCATACGACTGTTTCGAATGCTTTCAACAGGCCAGACCAGCTCTCGTCTGAACTTCGGGAAAAGATCGTGGCGGCGGCACGGTCGATGAGCTATCCGGGCCCGAATCCGGCTGCGCGGATGTTGCGCACAGGATTCGCCAGGACGATCGCGGTCGTGTGGACCGATCCGATGCCCCACGCCTTTGAAGACCAGGCTGCCGCGTCTTTCCTGGCGGGGGTGGCCGAGGCCTGTGCCGGACGAAACCTCGGAATGCTTCTTGTTCAGGGTGGCGAGCGTTGTTCTCGAAGCGTGCGGACGGCGGCGATC
>DATDBU010000160.1:0-46919 GCA_036524675.1 Chthoniobacterales bacterium
GCTCAAACTTGGGATTTTAGTCATCCCAAGTTTGTGTCAGGCAGGCAATCAGAAGTACAGACTTTATAAGTATCTAACAATCAGATACTTGCGTAAGTTCATTGCTGGCAGAGCGAAAATATTTAGATGCGTTCGCCCTGGAAAGAGTTATGATTCGAAGCTGCCCTCGGATGCTTAACCCTTCAGGACAGTTGATTTCATGCGCATTCAGCCAGCAAGAGCTTGTCTTTGTGCTCCTTGTGTTCTTTGTGGTTAATTCATTTCTGCTTTTAGTACCTCTCCTGCAAACAACGAACATGTTTTCGACGATAATTTACGCCGTCACTCATCCACCTTTTGGTTCCGGCTTCGCCGGGTTAGGCTTACAGCCGGCAGATTAACAGGGAGCGTTCGTAAACGAGTTCCTTCGGTAGGTGGTCGTGGAGATGGAGGAAAAGTTCTTCGTGGTCAATGACTTCCTGGCGCCAAGCGGGGCGGTCTACGTGCTGGAGTTGCTCAAATTTTTCCTTTGAAAAATCCAGCCCCTGCCAGTCGAGATCTTCGTAATGCGGCTGCCAGCCGAGCGGGGTTTCCTTTGCGAGTGCACGGCCACGGACGCGATCCACGATCCATTTGAGCACGCGCATGTTGTCGCCAAAGCCGGGCCAGAGAAACTTGCCGTCGGCATCCTTGCGAAACCAGTTCACGTGGAAGATACGCGGCGTCTCGCTGAGAGAGCGCTGCATATTAATCCAATGCCTGAAGTAGTCACCGACGTGGTAGCCGGAGAAGGGCAGCATCGCCATAGGATCGCGACGCACTTTGCCGATGGTACCGGCTGCAGCGGCGGTCATTTCGGAGCCCATAGTTGCGCCACTGTACACCCCGGCACTCCAACTGAACGCCTGGTAAACAAGCGGCATCGTCGTCGCGCGGCGGCCGCCGAAGATAATCGCGCTGATTGGAACGCCAGCCGGGTTTTCCCAGGCGGGATCGATGGTCGGGCATTGCGCGGCGGGGGCGGTGAAGCGCGCGTTGGGGTGTGCGGCTTTTGCACCGTTTTCACGTGCGATTTCAGGCGTCCACTTCTTCCCCTGCCAGTCGAGGCACTCTTTAGGCGGCGTGTCGGTCATGCCTTCCCACCAGACGCCGCCCTCGGGGGTGAGAGCGACGTTGGTGAAGATGGTGTTCTTTGCCAGGGTGGCCATCGCGTTGGGATTCGTCTTCACGGAAGTGCCGGGCGCGACGCCGAAGAAGCCGGCCTCAGGATTGATCGCACGCAGGTGCCCTTCGGCATCGGGACGCAACCAGGCGATGTCGTCGCCCACGGTCCAGATTTTCCAGCCATCGCGCTGGAAATGGGGCGGCGGGATTAGCATAGCGAAGTTGGTCTTGCCGCAAGCGCTCGGGAAAGCCGCTGCGACATAGGTTTTCTCTCCCTGCGGATTCTCAACGCCGAGGATGAGCATGTGCTCGGCCATCCATCCTTCGTCGCGAGCAATGTTCGAGGCGATGCGCAGGGCGAAGCATTTCTTGCCGAGCAGCGCATTACCACCGTAGCCGGAGCCGTAGCTCCAGATCTCGCGCGTCTCCGGAAAGTGCACGATGTATTTGTCGGCATTGCACGGCCACGGCACGTCCTGCTGGCCGGGCGCGAGTGGGGCGCCGACCGAATGCACGCAGGGGACGACGCGCTTCGAGTTGGCGTCGATCTCCTTGAAGACCGGCAACCCCACACGCGCCATGAGTCGCATGTTCACGACGGCATACGGCGAATCGGTGAGCTGCACGCCGAGCTGCGCCATCGGCGATCCAAGCGGTCCCATGCTGAAGGGCAGCACATACATCGTACGTCCGCGCATGCAGCCGGCGAAAAGCTGCTTCAGCTTGCGACGCATTTCGTAGGGATTGAGCCAATTATTCGTCGGACCGGCGGTGTCCTTCGAGAGCGAGCAGATGAACGTGCGATCTTCGACACGCGCCACGTCGCTCGGATCGGACTTCGCGTAGAAGCAGCCCGGCCAGAGTTGCTCGTTGAGCTTAATGAACGTGCCGCCGGCAACCATCTGGGCGCACAACGTGTCGTATTCCTCCTGTGAGCCGTCTACCCAATGGATGGAGTGCGGCTGCGTTAGTGCGGCAATCTTCTCGATCCATTTGAGGAGATGTTTGTTCCTGGTCAGTGGGTGGGGAGAGGAATAGACGATGGCGGAGGCGGCCGACGTGGCGTCGCATTTCGTTGCTGCGACGCGGGTTTCTTCGGTGATGGCTAAAGGACGAACTGGGGTGAGCATAGGGCTAGGATTGGGTTTTTCAGTGTCCGCACTATGGCCCGCTGGGCTGAAGCAGAACTGAAGGCCACCTGAAAATTCATTCAGGTTTGGCTTCCGCATTTTGCTCGCGGTCGCGGCGGGAAAGCGTAGGTTTATGGTTGTAGCGTGCGCCAGCGCGCCACCTTGTTTCCCGTGAAAATCCTCATCGTCGAAGACCAGCGCCGCCTTGGGCAGTTTTTGAAAAAAGGAATGACCGAAGCGGGTTACACCGCGGTGTGGGCGCAGACATGCGCGGGGGCTTACGATGCGTTTTGCGAGGAGTCGGGATTCGACGCCATCATTCTCGATCTCGGCCTGCCTGACGGCGACGGGCTGCAACTCCTTCGTGATTGGCGTAAGAGCGGTTGCAACGACCCTGTGCTTATTCTCAGTGCCCGCGACGCAGTGCAGGATCGCGTCAAGGGCCTCGACGTCGGCGCGGACGACTACCTCGCCAAGCCGTTCAGTCTCGAGGAGCTGCTCGCGCGAATTCGCTCGCTTCTGCGCCGGCATTCCGCAGTGAAAGAGACGGTGCTCGAGCATCGCGGCATGAAGATGGACCTCGCCCAGCGCTCGGTGCTCTTGAACGGCCAGCCCCTGGAAATGACGAACCGCGAATTCGCATTGCTCGAAACCTTCATGCGCAATCCCGGCCGCACGTTAACGCGTACTCTCATCAGTGAAAAAATATGGGAGTCCTACTGCGACGCCGATGCCAATCTGCTCGACGTCTATATGAGCAAGCTGCGCGCGAAATTGGAAAAGCCTGGCGGCGAGCCGTGGTTTAAGACGATCCGCGGCGTTGGCTACCAGATGTTATGAAAACGCTCGGCGCCCGGTTGGCGCTGTGGTATTCGCTGGTTTCGACGCTCACGCTTTTTGGACTGCTTGCCGCCGGTTTCTACTTGCTCGATCGCCACCTTATCCGTGGGCTCGACGCATTGAACGCAGCGGAATTCGAGCGCGTAAAATCTGCAAGACCCGAAAGCCAGCATCTCGTCGGAAAGGCCGAACAGTCGGTGCCCGGCTCGCAATTGTTTTATTTTGAGTGGGTCGATCCCAATGGGCACGTGACTTTCAGTTCGCCGAACCTCGGTGGACAACGATTGCCGGAGGGTGGGGAAACATTCACGAGCAATATCCCCGCGCTTGGGGAGATGCGCATCGGCAGGTTCACAATCGGCGAGGCTGCGGTTAAGATCGCCACACCGCTCGCGCCCGTGCGCAAAGTGATGGAAGGCTACGCGCAGGTGAGTCTCGTCTTGGTATGCCTCGTTCTCTTGGCGAGCCTCGCCAGCGGACTAATGCTTAGTCAGATCGCGCTTCGACCGTTACGGCTCATCCAGGAAACGGCAGATCGCATTCGTTCGGACAATCTCGGCGAACGCATTCCTGTCGCTGACGTGCAGGACGAAATTTCCGGCTTGGCGCGGTTGCTCAACGAAATGTTCGACAGACTGGAAGCCTCGTTTCAACAAGTGCGGCGCTTTGCTGCCGAAGCCTCGCACGAGTTAAAGACGCCGCTCTCGCTCGTACGGCTGCAAGGGGAAAAGCTGCTCGGAACGAGCGGGCTCAGCGCGGAACAGGAAGAAGCGCTGCAGGTGCAACTTGAGGAAGTTTCGCGCCTGAATCAGATCATCGAGGACCTGCTTTTTCTCTCGCGTGCGGAAGCGCGTGCGATCGCAATGGACCGTGTGGAGCAAGATCCGCGGGCTTTCATGGAATCAGTTACCCAGGATGCGCGCTTGCTCGCAGAGCATGTTGGGGTGCGTTGCGAGGCAACAATCGAGGGTTCCGGTGCTGTTGCATTCGATCCGCGATGGACACGGCAGGTCTTGCTTAATCTTGTCACCAACGCGATTCGGGTTTCGCCGCGCGGAGGGCTGCTCACGCTCGAATCGGAGTTCACCGTAGATGCTTGGCGGGTGGCGGTCGAAGACGAGGGCCCAGGCGTGCCGCCCGAACAGCGTCCCCGGATTTTCGAGCGGTTCGTCCGGCTGGCCGCAGACGACGCGACGGCGACGCCGGGCAGCGGCCTCGGTCTGGCAATCTGCCGCAGCATCCTGCAAATGCACCATGGCTCTATTCGCGCCGAGGCTGGCACGCGCAAAGAAGGTTTGCGCGTTATCTGCGAAATCCCGCTTCCCGCAAAGGCACCCGCCGCTCCGCCCCCAGTCGCGCCGGCACAGCCCGTCGTTGAAGGACACATCGATTAAACCGTAAAGACGGCGTTTGACTCGTAGGGTCTATTGGAAATTAGCCGGTGGCGAGGAACGTTTCATCGAAACGTCCCTATCCGAAGCGCTCGTAGGGCGGTTTCGATGAAGCCGCCGTGACCGTTCGATATAGCCACCGGATTCCCGGTCCCTCGCAAGCCCCTCCAGGGCCGGTCCGCATTTTATCGTATCCCGGCGGTTACCACCACCGGCTAATTTCTGCTGGCCCTCCGGGTCAGAGAAAGAATCGAACCGGGCGCACCCCTACCACAATCCGACGCTATTCCACCAAAGGGTGCCGATACCGAGCCAAAGTGCGAGATTAACCAGCGAGACAACGAAACCGACGGCCCACCAGGTATTCTGCGAGAGGTAGCCGGCCGCAAAATAGACAGGCGCAGAGCCGGTGCCGTAGTGGGTCAGCCCGGCGTTGAGATTGGAGAGAAAAGCGAGCGTCAGTGCCGCCAGCGGCGCAGGCACACCCGCAGCGAGTGCCGCACCGAGGAACGCCGGGTAAAGCGCGGAGATTTGTGCCGTAAGACTTGCGAAGCCATAGTGAACAAAGAAGTAACCCACCGACAGCGCGGCCAGGGAGAAGGCCCACGGCCAGCCTCGGAAATGGCTGAAGCTCCCGTGAAAGATCGCGTCGATGATTCCTTGCTCGCTCAGCTGGTCAGCCATCATCAGTAGCGGGGCAAACCACACGAGCACTTCCCAGGCACGCGCGTTGCCGAGGATTTCGTCCCATGTGAGCACGCGACCGAGCAGGATGGCGCACACGCCTGTAAGTGCCACGGCCGTATTTCCCACTCCATGCCAAGGCGAGGTGATCCAGCCCACGATGACCACGGCGAGGACGAACAGTAGCGTGCCTTCCCGGCGCGTCATGGGGCCGAGCGCCGCAAGTTTATCTTTGGCAAAGGCTTGCGCGTGTACGGTCTGGCGAAGCTGCGGTGGATGGATGTTGTAGAGCAACCACGGGATGAAGGCGAAGGAACCGATTGCCGGCACACACGCGGCAAGAGCCCACCGCGACCAGGTCAGTTCCACGCCCGCTATGTCGTGCGCGAATTTCGCAATTAGCGGGTTGCCAACCATGCTGGTAAGGAACATCACCGAGGCGACGTAGTTGGTATGAAAGCCCACGAGCATAAGAAATGAGCCGGCGCGTCCCGCCGAACCACCCGGTTCAGAGCCGAGCACCTGCGCCAGGCTACGGACGATGGGAGCGACGATACCCCCGCGCGCCGTGTCCGACGGCACAAACGGCGCGAGAACGAGATTCGAGACCGCTATGGAGTATCCGAGCGTGAGCGAAGTGCGCGCCAGGCGGCTAATGAAAAAATACGCGATGCGCAGCCCGAGCTGTGTGTGCGTGACCGCCTGCGCGAAGAGAAACGCGGAAAAAATCAGCCATACGGTACCGCTGGCAAAGCCTGAAAGCGCGACATCAAGAGGCAGCGTGCCCGTGAGAGCGATCAGCGTCATCGAGAGGAATACGACGACGCCCATTGGGGCAGGCCGCAGGACCAGGGCGGTGATTGTCGCGATGAAAAACGCGACCAGATGCCGCTGCTCCGCGGTCAGAGCTCCCCATGGGAGGAAATAGGCGATCATGCCTGGGACAAGCACGCCGGTCCATCGCCAGAGTGTCGGGCTTTTCCACAAAGACGCTGGAAAACTTGGCGGCACGTCGGACGAAGGGGAATGTCCGTTTTGCAGGATGTCCGGCGGGTTTTGGCTGTAGCTGGTGGTAGAGTTCATGGGGGGCATGGATTTCCGAATCTCGTTAGTCCGTTACCAAGCGGCCAGTTCACGGGCGATTCCCCGCAGGTGCCACAAGATTCGATGAGTGCGCAGAGCGCATCGCAAGTGTAGCGATATTCGCCCAAATCTCGATTCGGCACTCATGGTCAGTCCCCGAGTTCGTGCGCAGCCGGATCGTTCAAGGCGGCGTGTGCCTTGTCGCGATCCAGCGCTTTTTCCCAACTTGCAATGAAGAGCGTAGCCACGCCGTTCCCAATGAGGTTCGTGATGGCGCGCGCTTCGGACATGAAGCGGTCGATACCCAGCAACAAGGTGAGGCCCGCCACCGGCACAGTGCCGACTGAGGCCAACGTGGCCGAAAGGGTGACGAAGCCGCCGCCCGTGACAGCTGCCGCCCCTTTCGACGTGAGCAACAGGATCACAAGCAGGCCGATCTGTTGGGCCAGCGAGAGTGGTGTGTCAGTGGCCTGCGCGACAAAGACCGCAGCCATTGTGAGGTAGATGGAGGTGCCGTCGAGGTTAAACGAATAGCCAGTGGGCAGTACCAGGCCGACCACGGATTTTTCGCAGCCCATCCGTTGCATCTTAATGAGCATGCGCGGCAGCGCGGATTCTGAAGAAGAGGTGCCGAGCACGAGTAGCAGCTCTTCGCGGATGTAGCGCAGGAATTTCCAGAGGCTAAAGCCGTTCAGCCGCATGATGCCGGCGAGCACGATGAAGATGAAGCCCAGACAGGTGAGATACACGCAGGCCAGGAGCCCAAGCAACTGCACGATGCTGCCGACGCCGAACTTTCCGATTGTGAAACCCATCGCGCCGAAGGCGGCGAACGGCGCCAGTTTCATGATCAGCCCAATGATCTTCATCAGCGCGTCAGTGATGTGATGCATGAGCGAGACGATAGGCGTGGAGTTCTTGCCCATCATGGAGAGCGCCGCGCCAAACAAAATACCGACGCACAAAACCTGGAGAATTTCCCCGGAGACAAACGCGTCAACGAAAGTCTTAGGAATGATATTCAGGATAAAATCGACTGTGGTGAGGTGCTGCGCCGCGGCGGTGTACGTTTGGATGGAGCTCGCATCGAGCGCCGCAGCATTGGCGTGGATGCCGACGCCGGGCTTGATCAAATTCACTACTACGAGACCGATAACGAGCGCGAACGTCGTGAGGACTTCGAAATAAATCAGCGCTTTTAAGCCGACCCGGCCGACTTTGCGCAGATCGCCGAGCGCGCCGATGCCGCAGACAACAGTCGCGAAGATAATCGGCCCGATCATCATTTTCACCAGCTTGATGAAGCCGTCGCCGAGCGGTTTCATAGCCACGCCCCACTCGGGCGCCAGCCAGCCTACCAGGCAGCCGGCTGCAATGGCGACGAGCACCTGCACGTAGAGGCTGCGGAGACCTTTCTTCGCCCAGGCCAGCGGCCCTGTGCGGTTCGACACGGCTGAGGCGCGTTTCAGATCGAGCGCATCGAAGTTAGCGGCGGGATTGTCGCCGAGAACGTCGGTCGAGCGGTTGTTGCGCGAGAGCGCAAGATCATTGATGCCCGGGCGGGCGGCAGAGGAGTCTGGTTGGATCATATGTTCCAGGGGTTGGTTGTTTAGTTAGGTGAGCTTCAGATAATGAAGGCTCGCATGTGTGGGTGAAGCGAAGCTGAAAGGCCCCTTAAAAATTTTTCAGGTGCATGCCTGGTCGCGGCGTGCGTCGGTTAGAGTTCGAAGCCAAAGTTGAGACCGACGACGGTCGCATCGTTCACCGCGCCAGTACCATTGGGCCGGATGATGTATTGGATATAGGGCTGCACGTACGACCACTGATTGATACGGAAGCGATAGTCGCACTCGATCACGCCTTCGTGTGTCTTCAAAGTGCCTTCGTAGCGCCGGTAATTGCCCCTCGCGTAGGCCACGCCGAACTGATCGTTGTTGCGACCGGGGATGAGCCCTTTGTAAATGAGGCCCGTGTGAAAATAGAATGGCAGCGCGCTGTTTCCCTCCGGCGCGAAATTGAAGAACGAAAACCAGCGCAGCCCCTCGTCGTTGACCTTGCGTTTCGTGGCCGCGGTCGCTCTCGGATCGGCGACAATATCCGGCGAAGACTCACGCCAGAGCATTTGATCCGCCTGTAAGTAAAAGCCGTATCGGCCATCGTAGGTCCGGCCCGTCGGTGACGTATTTTCCAAGTCCCAGTAGTAGCCTCCGATCGCGTATTTTCCGGGAAGCAAATCCGAGCCAACCTTCGGCGTGAGGCCCGTTTCCGCGAGGACGTAAAGGCCATTGTTTTCCGCGCCACGAAAATCCACGCCATGGCTCGAGGTGGCGTTCGCGTTCGGGATGGCCATGTAAAGGCCGGCCTGCGCATAGTAGAGGCTCGACGGCTTGACCTTTAGGTGGCCGCCCCACGCGACGTAACCCGATGACCAGCCCACGCCATTCGCGCTGATGCCTTTGCTGCTGATAATCGCGTTGTTGCGGAACAACTTCGAGTCCGCCTGTTGCGCGAAGACATCGTAGGGATTCGCCCAGCCCGCTGAGATGCTGAGGAGATCCTTCACGCCGAACAGTTCCGGCGTTGTGTAGTTAAGGAGGAACGGCATGAGCCGCCACTGCTTGCCACTTTGGAAGGTCGATGGGTTAAACGTGCTCGAGGCGCCTACGTCGTCGTTCACGTTTGCGCCATCGCGATAACGCACGCCGCTCGTGATCGTGAATCCGTCCAGCGACTCCCGGCCCGTGAGCTTTGCCAAGTCCAGCTTCAGGTCGAAGTTCAGCGATTGATCGAAGCTGCTTCCTTGCTCCAGCCCGCCTGAGGCGATGCCATAGTACGTGCCTGTCCATTTGATCGTGAAATTGATCCCACTTCCTTCAAGGGTGGGCCGCTTGCCGAACCATTCGCCAGTGCCGCGTTCGCCTGTCCACCACTGGTCGAAGGCGTGGTCCGACTGCGCTACTGCAACGCTGGCGGAAAAGGTGAGAAGAATCAGCAATTGAGCGAGTGATTTGTTCATGGGTGGGGTGCGCGTTGTTTTCCAACGCTGATTTCCCGCCACCATGCCCCCGCCACCTGAAGCGAAACTGAATCGCCGCTAAATTCTTATTGAGCCGCAAAAGCTGGCCTGCATTTCGGTCTTCGGTTTGTTCGAACGTTGCCGGCGCTGCTCGTCTTTACCGGTGGATTTGGCTCCCTTCGCGACGCCCGGCCCTGTTCTTTGCTCTATTCGTTTGCTTTTGTTCCGTCCGAAGGTCAAAGCATGAATGTGTGAGGCCCGCCAGATCTTAGCCAGGCGGCCAACTCACCGAAAACCCACCAACCGATAAATCATATGTCCTCAGAAGAACTCGACATTAACGCGATCATGGAAGACCGCCGTCAGGCGGTGGCAAAAAGCATTCAACCCATCAGCGGGGACGAAGTCAAAGCGCTCGGAGAACGTCTCTTTCCTTTTTTGGATCACCCGTGGCGGGAACCCTTTTTCACGTTCGTTAAAGAGAACGTCGGCAGCAGCTTTTACCACGCCGAAACACACGATGGGATCCACGTCCTATACTGCCGCGACCGGGAAAAAGGGATCTGGTTTGTTCCCGGAAGAGGTTTGGGGCCCTTGCAAAAGAGAGCCCTAGCAATCTTGAAGGAGATCGTGGATGTGCGTTAAGCGCCCTCGTAGCAGTGCCTTAATTTAATTAAACCGGGCGAACATTGAACTCTCTGCCATAAACTCGCATTACAGGGTTGGCGCCAAAGCGGTGAACCAATACTGGGTCGCCAATTTTAACCGAGGACAAGGCGATCCAGCCTGGATGGTCAACGGCCTGGTAGTTGTCTCCGTTATCGAGAGTAACTGTGTCTCTACATGGGATATGCTTAACTCTGTAGCTCATAGGGGGAAGAGTGGAAGAGATTGCGCGTTGTTTTAGATGGAGTGGCGAAAAACTAGCAAGAGAAATCTTTCGGTTAGTTTCAAAGGAAGTTGGGTGAGTCAGTCGATAGCAAGAACTAGGGTTGCACTGAAAATGGGGGCATTAATATGCCCGAAGAACCCTGAACTCTTTGTTGGCAACTCGCATGAAAATTTTACCTCCTGAATGCTGGATGGACACAGGATCGCCCACACGTACTGAGAACAAGACCAGCCTGCCGGCGGCATCGATGGCTGCAAATTTCTCCTCATTGTCGAGAATGACAACGCCTGCGTTCGGTATTTCAGTAATTGTGTGGCTCATCGGTAACGGCGATTTCTGATCAAAAATTGTGTCGTAGACCGCTCGACGAGCAAGATAATTCATCACCAAAAGGCGGTTATGGATGAAAATAATTCATGCGTCGTGACGGGTGAATTTGCGGGGCCGGCCCAAATTTCGGTGTGTGTGCCTGCATCAAACGGGGATCAGCGGAGGTCTGGAACACTTCGACCCAAGAGCTGAAATCGATGGAATAGGGTGCCGGGTGACACGATGATACCTCACTGTCGATCGGAGCTCTAAACGCAAGCAGCCGTAATGCCTCCAGGCATTCAGCGAGCATCATTCTAGGCGACTGTGCAGCCGAAAATGCCGTCCGCTCAGCATTTGTGCCGCGATGTATTAGCAGTCACCTAAATGCAATCCCGAGGTCTGGCGGTAAAGGGCCGTAAAGTGCAGTCCTTTGATGCGATTCGCTGTTTCAAGTGGCGTTGGTTTCATTCTGTCAAGGAATTCTCATTGCAAAACCATTCCAATGAAGATCGCCAATATTCGTGAGTCCTCGGAAGTGTCTCATCTTGTTATTAGTCCCGTTGGGGTAAAACGCCGGGTTCGGAATGATGCCGGAGATACGGCTTTTGCTTTCGCGGTCTACACGCTGCCGGCGTATCAAACGGACAATCGGACCTGATCCCATGAACACCCGTTCTTTCTGGATCGAAACGGCGCCCGGTTCGGCCTTTCCGAAGCCCGAGGGCGATCTTTATGTGGAGGGTGCTTATTATTGGCGGCGGTATCACTGGCCTTACGGCGGCTTATTTGGTGCGCAAGGCCGGTCATACCGTCGCGGTCGTTGAGCGAGGGCGTATCGGCCACGGTCAGACAGGACATACGACAGCGCACATCACTTACGTGACGGATGTGCGGCTGTCGGAGCTGATGAAGCGTTTTGGTCGCGACCACGCGGAGGCTGCGTGGGACGCAGGAGCCAGTGCCATGGCGCAGATCCAGGCGATCGTCGCTGAGGTTGGCTTCGACTGCGAGCTGCGCACGGTGCCTGCATTTCTCGTGACCGCGATGGATGCAGAGCAGAAAGAAAACGAGCGTCTGCGGCAAGAGGCAGCGTTGGCTGCCGAATTGGGTTTCGATGCCACGTTCATCGAAGCTGTTCCACTCTTGGACCGTCCGGCCATTCGGTTCGCAAATCAGTTTAAGTTTCACCCAATGAAATATGTACAGGCGCTGGCGAGAGAGATCGTGCGCAACGGTGGACAAATCTTTGAGGAGACGGAAGTGACTGAGTTTCAGAAAGATCCCCGCCGTGCGACTGCGGGCGGACACAGTATTAAATTTGATTTTGTCGTCCTCGCGACGCATGTGCCGTTGCAGGGAATTAGAGGCCCGCCCGGTGCGGCCCTGTTGCAAACCAAACTCGCCGGATATTCCACTTACGCCATCGAGGCGAGGATTCCATCCGGGGCAGTGCCGGAAATGTTGTGCTGGGACACAGCCGATCCCTATTTGTACCTACGGGTGGATCGCCGAAGTGACGGCGACGTTCTGATTCTCGGTGGTGAAGATCATAAGACAGGACAAAAGACGGACACGATCATGTGTTTCAAAGAGCTGGAAAAAACTCTCCACTCGATTCTCCGGGAAAAGCCGGCTGTGGAACGCCGCTGGTCGGGGCAGGTGATCGAAAGCGCTGATGGCCTGCCTTACATCGGGGAGGTCGACGATGCACAGTTTATTGCGACGGGTTTCGCGGGGAATGGTATGACTTTTGGAACGCTCGCGGGCATGATGGCTTGCGATGTGGTGAATGGCGTGAAGAACCCGTGGCGCGACCTTTTCGCCCTCGACCGAAAAATGCTTTCTGCGACATGGGATTATCTGCGGGAGAACAGCGATTATCCGTTTTATCTCGCAAAAGGACTTTTTGCCGGCGGGGAGTGCAAAGAGCTTGCCGGGCTTGCGCGCGGCGAGGGGAAGATCGTGCGCATTGATGGTCGCAAAAGAGCGGCGTACCGCGATGACTCCGGGAAAGCGCACGTCTTGTCGCCGATCTGTCCGCACCTTGGATGTGTTGTAGCTTGGAACGAGGCTGAGAAGACTTGGGATTGCCCGTGCCACGGGTCGCGTTTTCAGGCTGCCGGCGAAGTCATCAACGGACCGGCAGAGAAGAATCTCGAATCGCTGCAGCCATGAATTCCCTGTGCCCGGAGATTACCAATGAAAACACGCGCGTGGCAGGCACGCTGCGCGATGAATTAGTATGAACGCTGAAACCACTCTTATCACTGGCGCGTCCAGCGGCATCGGGTTTCACTTGGCCAATGAATTTGCGGCTCACGGGCATCCGACTATTCTCGTTGCTCCGGTCGCCGATGAATTGAGGCAGGTTGCTATCGAGCTTTCGAATGCGCATGGCGTTCCCGTCCGGACCATTGCGAGCAACCTTGAGCAAACCGATTCCACGGGTGCCATTTTCGATGAACTGCACCACGATGGCACTGTGGTTGATATTCTCGTGAACAACGCTGGCCACGGTTTCCGAGGTAAATTCTTCGAAACGCCACTTGAACACGATCTTTCCATGGTCCGCCTGAATATCGAAGCCGTGTTGCGGCTCACGAAATTGTTTCTGCGACCGATGGTTCAACGTGGCCACGGACGCATTCTCAACACGGCTTCGATCGCCGCCTTCGAGCCCGGCCCGTTGCTCGCGGTTTACCATGCCAGCAAGGCTTTCGTGCTCTCCTGGAGCGAGGCGCTTGCCATCGAATTGGAAGGCGCGGGTGTAACTGTCACTGCGCTGTGTCCCGGGCCGACGGATACGGATTTTTTCCAAAAGGCTGGCATGATAGCGACGCGGGCTTTTCAAGGTAAAAACCTCATGGCTCCGCAGGATGTCGCTAAAGCTGCTTACAAAGGCTTAATGGATGGCGAACTCTTCGTTGTGCCCGGTGGGATGAACAAAGCTTTGGTTGCCGCGCGCCGGCTTCTTTCAGAAGCCGCACAGGCGAAGCTCAGCGAGAAATTTTACGAAGAACTTCCCCCGGAAGCTCGGAAACGTGAGCGGGGCGATGTGGAACGCGGGGCAGGCGCTAGCAAGCAGGAAGTCATCACTCCATAACGACGTTTATTCATTCCTAAACTCAATCAGGTAATCAAAAAAAACTATAATCCGGGGGACATCGCAGATATGAACAACATTTTCTACGTAATCGGCGTTATTGTAGTCATTATCATCGTCCTAAAATTGCTAGGCATTTACTGAACTGGTTATGTCCGACGCAGAACTCTCCACCGCGACGGCCTCACCAGTTGCGTAGGCGGTGGATTTTCGCCTCAGGGCGAGTGTTAACAGCCATTGGAGATCGGACTTGAGGCAGGGCAGATCCAGCGCTAAGCATATTGTCACGTTTTGACCCGGCCGATAAGGCTCCGCGCGACGACCCGCTTACATGGATGCTCTAACGCCAACACTACGTCCGGGAACCGTTGCTGCAGTAACAGGAGGGCCGGTATTGGAGCCTGGACAGCGTAGAGAACCCTAACGAGGCCAGGCTTGCCGGCTCGAGCGAAGCGGCGAAATCAGCGTGATCAAGAAATAGAACCAAAGGCATAAGCGCACGAGGTGCTCGGGATACGAACCTTGGGGCCATGCATGTGAACGACGAACGAGCGAAGCAGAGCGGCAAGATCGGTTGGATTTTGCTCTGGTTGATGGGAGTGCCGATCCCCATCCTTCTGATCCTCTCCGTCAGGACCCCATGTTCCTCCGCACAAAAGGCGAGGAAGTCGGCCGCGACGGCTGCCGCGTGCCCCTGCCCTGGAAGGCAGATGCCCCCTCTTTTGGCTTCGGGCCGAGTGACAAGGCCTGGCTGCCGCAGCCGGCGTCGTACGCCCGCTATGCAGTGGATCGCCAGGATGGCGCCTCGGACTCCACCCTGAACCTGTATCGCAAGATCCTGGAGTTGCGTCACGAGCACGCGCTGGGAGACGGCAAGCTGCAGTGGGTTGACACCGGCATCAAAGACGTGCTGGCCTTCGACAACGGCGACCTGCGCATCCTGATCAACTTCGGTACGCAGGCCACGGTGCTGCCGGAAGGCGGCCAAGTGCTGCTGTCCAGCGAGCCGCTGCCGGACGCGGGGAAGCTGCCGGGCAACACGGCGGTTTGGCTGAAGCGCCCGTAGCCCTTCTCAAGTTGAGGCGCCGAGGTTTCCGGCGCCTCAACTTCAACCGGAAGACGGAAATTTGGTCTGCCGGGCAAAACCCACTATTTGCAGAATTCCCCGAGAAACTGACGGGCACGGGCCGTAGTGGGATTTGAAAAGAATACCGCCGGCGGCAAATCTTCGATCACATGGCCGCCATCCATGAAAAGAATTCGATCCGCGACGTCCCGGGCAAAATTCATTTCGTGAGTGACGATGACGCTGGTGATGGTGCCGGCCAAGGATTTGATGACGTTTAGCACTCCGCCGACCATTTCCGGGTCGAGCGCCGAGGTCGGCTCGTCGAAAAGCAAAATCTTCGGCTTCATTGCCAGCGCGCGGGCAATGGCCACACGTTGTTTCTGCCCGCCCGAAAGCTGCGTAGGATAGACGTTCGCCTTTTCCTTGAGGCCGACCCTTTCCAAAAGGGACAAAGCCGTTTCCTCAGCTTCATGCTTCGGTGTTTTCCGGACCTTAATCGGTGCCAGCGTGATGTTCCGCAATACCGTGAGATGTGGAAAGAGGTTGAAATGCTGAAACACCATTCCGGCATCCATGCGGACGGCGTCAATGTCCACATGCGGGTCGGTAATTTCTTCGCTTCCAAGCCGGATCACGCCTTCGGTGGGTTTTTCCAGTAAATTCAGACAGCGGATAAATGTACTTTTTCCAGAGCCGGAAGGTCCCAGCACGCAAACGGTCTGGTTTTCGGGAATCTCCACGCTAATGCCGCGCAGAACGTGGATATCGCCATACTTCTTATGCAGATTTAAAGTATAAATGGGCCAGCTCATGGCGTGCGGGTTCGTTTTTCAAGGTTCCCGACGAAGCGCGACAGGGGGATCGTAATCGCCAGGTAGGTGATTGCTATCGCGAGATAGGTCGGAAATGCCGCGTATGTAGTGGCGATGTAATTCTGACCGCGCATGACTATCTCCGACACCGCAATGGTTGATAGCAAGCTGGTGTCCTTCACGAGTGTAATGAAGTCATTTCCCATCGGCGGCAGACTTTGCCGCAACGCCTGGGGTAAAACCACGTGGATAAATGTCTTCGCCTTGGAAAGGCCGAGCGCTCGCGACGCCTCCCATTGCCCCTTGTCTACGGAATTGATGCCGGCGCGAAAAATCTCGCTCAGATAGGCCGCTCCGTTCAAAGCAAGCGCGGCAATACCGGCTACAAATGGGTTAATGTTGAATGGATTGCCAGTGACGCCGCTAATAAGCCCCGGAATGCCGAAATAGATAAACAGCACCTGGACGAATAGGGGCGTGCCCCGGATAATATCGACATAACCGATGACCGTCAGCGCTGTTACCTTGCGGCCGAAGAGCCTTAGAACGGCAAGGCCAAGTCCAAGAATCAGCGCCAGCGCCTCGGAGATGACGGCGACAACGACAGTAATCAGCGCGCCGACCAGCAGATTCGGCCACGCGGCAAGCATGTGCCGCAAGTATTCTAGGACGATGCTCATCTGCGGGTGTCGCGACCTTTGCTACGGGGCGGCGAAGTATTTGGCCTTGATCTTGTCGATCGTGCCATCCGCGGTCAATGCTGCTAGCGCTTTGTTGACCTCGGTCTGGAGTTCGGTGGATTTCAGGTTGAACGCGACCGCGTAGGAGTCGCTGGCCAGAACTTCCGGCAGGATATTCACTTTGCCGGGCTCCTTGCTTACAAATGTCTCGGCATACGGCTTGTCGATGATTACGCAATCCGCGCCGCCTTTGGCCAGTTCCATGATTGCCAGAGTCGAGGAGTTGTAGTAATTAACCGTTCCTAACTTACCTGCTGCTTTGAGCTCGTCGGCTTGTTTCGCGCCCGTGGAACCGAGGTGGACAGCGGCTTTTTTACCGACCAGATCGCCCGATCCTTTGATCGTACTGTTATTCGCGCCGACCAGGATAACGAGCCCGGCGTCGATATAGGGATCGCTGAATAAGATGGATTTCTTACGCTCCTCCGTAACCGACATGCCCGCGATGGCCATGTCAATCTGCCCGGATTGCAAGGCAGGAATGATTCCCGCGAATTGCATGTCGCGAAGCTCAACTTTACGACCAATTTTCTCTGCAATGGCCTTAATAAGGTCAATGTCGAAACCAGTCAGGTTACCGCCTGTATCCTTGAATTCAAACGGCGGAAATTGCGCTTCGGTGCCAACAACGAGCGGCCTGTCCTTGCCGCCACCGCAACCGGCGACAAGGGCCATGCACGCAAATGAGGCGGCAAGTAGTAGCAGGCGGGGAACTCTCATCTGAAGTTTCTTTATCATAAACAATGTTGTCTGTTTCTCAGGGCGAACGAACGATGTATGCCACTCGATTTAGCCCAAGCAATCCTTGCCAGCAAGGCTGCGCAAGAGATAGTTGCGCGGCCTTTGTCAGATGAGCCCAGATCAGAATGCCAGCGTAAGGCCTGTGCTGCCACTCACGAATGTGTCGTCGGGGTTGTTCGGCACCACATCCGGATTCGTATAAAAGCCGGTCACACCCGCAGTAAAGGTCCAGTCGCCAGGCAGAAAAGGCACCGGCACACTGGCTTCCGCTGCGAGAGTGACATATCCAAAACCAGCGTCGCCGGCCTGGAAGTCCTCAGTCATGAAGCCGACTTTCAGCGGAAAATTGAACGTGACAGGGCCAACTGCGAAATCCTCGGAAAGGCCAAGAACGACGACGACGCCTTCGTCTCCAGAAGCGGCGCCCGAGTTAGTGCGACCGTGAATCAAAATGCTGGGATGCAGGAACGTATCGTAGGCGACTTTGAAGTCGATGATTTCCTCGGTCTCGTCGAGATACATCCAGGCTTGATAGAGAAGCGAGAAACTCCATTTGCCAGTCGTGTAGCCTATGCCGGCCCAGACGTCGATTTCCTGAATGCGATTGCCGATGGTGGATTCATCATTGTCGTTAACGTCCCACCAAGTACCAACAATAAAACTGAACCCTTTGCCGAGATCCAGACTGAGTTCCAGCGTCGGCTCGAAAAGATAATCGTCCCAATTGTTGCCGGCGCCCCAGACATCAGCGCCATAAGAGAAAAAGTGAGTGGACCCGTACAAAGTTAGCGTCCCAGAGACGACTTTGGGCTTCTCTTCAGTAATGGGAGGCGCTACGTTTGCGGGAGGCGTTTCGGTTTCACCGGCATGGGCTGAGGTTGCTAACAAGAAAAGGGCAGGGAGAACGAGAGAGGTTTTCAAGATTTCGCGCGTCATTCGTCGCGAAAAAGCAGAATGGATGCCAGTCGCTCATTTCCTACGATCAAGTGCGGAAAAAAGTATTTCGAACGTAGTAGGCATTCAAATGCACCGTTCCGGCCTGTTTATATTTGCACAAGCTGGGCATTCGCATCGCTACTGAAACGCGTAAAGGGGCACAACTCCGATCATCGAAGTGAGCTCACTGAGCATTTGCCGAGTCTCATCGATCAACGTCCTGTCGGCGAGATCTTCAGGCCGAAACTCAGAGCGGTAGTTTCTTCTTACCCAATCTTCCAGAACTGCCGCCGTATCGGGCGTGATTTTTACGCCTTCGGGAATCCGCCGCCAGGCGTCGTCGTCGAGAACAACGCGAAGCCGCAGGCACGCCGGGCCGCCTCCGTTGCGCATGGAGCCGCGCAAATTGAGATAACGGACCTCGTTGATGGGGTTGGCGGCATCGGACACGATGTCATCTATGAATGCGCGAACGTTGTCGTTTTCCTCGCATTCGGACGGCGCGACGAGCAGCATTCTGCCGGGAGACAAGGTCACGATCTGGCTATTGAAAAGATAGGAAGTAATGGCGTCGGCGATGCTAACGCGGCTGGAGGGTACTTCGATAGCGCCCAGTTCGGCGTTGAACTTCTTTTCGTAACGGCGCTTGAGCACATCGATAGATTCGACCCAGGCCGTGTCGTGATACAGCATCACGTTTTCGTTGCCGGTGGCGATGACGTCGTTATGAAAAACTCCGGCGTCGATGGCGGCCGGATTCTGTTGTAGAAAGACGCAGTCCTCCTCCCGCAGTCCATGCAACCGCGCGATGGTTTGACAGGATTCCAGGCTCTGGCGGGCGGCGAACTTCACAGGCTTCGGACGCGAGGCATCCCAGACGGAGAAGCCGTAGACAAAGACGTGCAGCCCAGGCTGGTCATGCGATGGGGCAAGCCGGGTATGGTTCGCGGCGCCTTCGTCGCTGAAAGCCGTGCCACCGGCCAGGGGTGGGTGATGCGTAAAAAAGGCGGGATCGGAAAAAATACGCTGCAGATTGGCGGAGGTTTCAGCGGCTTCCCAGGAGCGATGGAAATTCGCGAAAAGATTAGCAGGCGTAAAATGTGTTTTCCCGTCGGCAGTGTCGAAGGAGGGTGCAACTGTAGCCGCGTTGGCTGTCCACATGGAAGACGCCGAGCCGGCCGCTGCCAGCAGCCGGGGCGCTTCCCGGAACGCTGCGCCCAGGGGATCCGGGCCGTGGAAACCGCATTCTCGCAGGATTCGCAGTGATGGACGCTCGAGCGGCGGCAAAAAGGCCTGAGGCACGCCGAGACTGGCGAGCATTTTCATTTTCTGGATTCCCTGCAAGGCAGCGTCGCGGGGATTGGAAACCAGTCCTTTATTCGACGTGGACGCGACGTTGCCCGGAGAGAGGCCTGCGAAATTGTGAGTAGGTCCGACAAGGCCGTCGAAGTTGATTTCCATATTCAATAGAGAGTGACGCCTGGCGGGAGCGTGGATGGGATTTGCGGGGTTTCAACTTCCATGGAGGCGACGGGATAAGAGCAATAATCGGCGGCAAAATAGGCGCTGGGCCGGTGGTTTCCGCTGAGGCCGATGCCGCCGAAAGGCGCGGCTCCGCTAGCACCGGTGAGTTGCTGATTCCAATTAATGATCCCAGCGCGGGCGGAGTCGCGGAACGTTTCGTAGGCCACGCGGTCCTGAGTGATGATGCCGGCTGCAAGGCCATAAGCCGTGTCGTTGGCGGCCTGGATGGCATCTTCCAGGGTTTCCACGCAAACGACTTGAAGCAATGGACCGAAGGTCTCCTCGTCAGAGAGGCCACTGAGCTCGGTGACGTTCCAGATCGCTGGACTAACGAGTCCGGTTCCCGCGCGCAGGGAACGGCCTTCGAGCAGTTTCCCGGCGCCGGTGGCACGGAGTTCTTCTTGTTTCCGAAGAAACACGGACGCCGCTTCCGCGGAAATCAGCGGTCCGGCGAATGGCTCGGGGTCATCTTCCGGCGGACCTACATGCAGCGCACCCGCTATTGCCGTTAGCTTTTCCAGGAAAGAGAGCGGCGTCGCGGCTGTCACGTAAAGGCGTCGCGCGCAGGTGCAACGCTGGCCGGAGGTGATGAAGGCGGATTGCGCCGTGAGGAACGCAGCAGTGGTGAGATCGCCGGGATCGTGGACAACCAGCGGATTGTTGCCGCCCATTTCCAGGGCAAGAATCTTGCCAGGTTTACGTGCGGCGGCTTCGTTGAGCGCAATCCCAGCCCGGCTGCTGCCAGTGAAAAAGATGCCATCCACGCCATCGTGAGCGGCCAGGGCACGCGCGGGTTCAGCGGTCCCCTGGAGCAAGTTGAGCACGCCGACTGGAAGACCGGATTTCTCCCAGAGCTGGACAGTGCGTTCCGCGACGAGCGGGGCTTTGTCGCTGGGTTTAAAAATGACGGTATTCCCGGCGAGCAACGCCGGCATGATGTGACCATTGGCGAGATGCCCAGGAAAATTGAAGGGTCCGAGCACGGCGACGACCCCATGCGGACGGAATCGAGTCACCGCTCCGCCGCCAGAGAATTCCGCACAGCGCCGGGCATAGGCAGAAATAGTGAGTTCGCATTTGCCAATCATGCTTTTTACCTCGGTGGCGGATTCCCAGAGCGGTTTGCCCACTTCAAGGGAGATGAGGCGTCCGAGGTTGGCAGCATCGGCTTCGAGCGCGCTGGCGAAGGCGCGTAGATGTTCGGCGCGCGCGTCCACGGGCAAAGCGGCCCAACCGGGAAATGCCACGCGCGCAGCGTGCACGGCGTCGTCGACGTTGCCGGGATCCGCAGCGGCGCCCTGCCAGATGGATTCGCCGTTGGAAGGATTCGTGGAGGTGAAAGCCGGGCCGTTTCCGGCGATCCAGCAGCCACCAATGAAATGCGGAGTCGGGTTCATAAAATCAATCTACCCGATTCTGGCACGTCGCTCATAGATCTATGTGTTCCGGCTCAGGGTCGAGAAACTCGGTCGCGCTGGGAACACCCGGATCCGCGATATCGCAAAGCAGCCGGCGGGAAATCAACACGCCATCTTCCATGTTGTTGGAATCATCCAGGTGGGAATCGCTCACGGATTTCCTGTTCCTCACCACCAGGCGCCGCCCGCAATTTTTCCCAATCGTCATTTGTTCCCGCCGAAACAGGACCACTCTTTGCTCCAAAGGGCGTTTCATCCCAGCCCATGGCAACGCTCCCGGCACGCCATCACACGATGCCGAGCTCATCCCACACGAGCATTAGCTTTTGCTAGTTCCTGTCAGGGCGCGTTGCTTGCAAATAGTGCTGGACAATCTCAAACGCTCCGCTATTAAGCGGGCGGCTGCGAGCTTGGGTATAAGGGCTTCGGAGAAAAGCATTAAAGAGCGGTCTAACAACGACGCCGTGCCAGCAGCCTGTGACCGCGGACAAACTAATTTATTCTTATAATAATTTACCTTAACTACTTCAACTGCTGATGGAAAAACTTTGTTCAAACGCGTCCGGCCACGGGAATAACTTTGATCTCATCCGCTTTACTCTCGCCGTCATGGTGATTTTTACGCATTCATATCTCATCTACTACGGAAATCTCGATGGCAAAGCGCGGGAGCCCTTGATCATTTTTACTCACGGGCAGCTGACCTTTGGAACAGCTGCTGTCAATTCTTTCTTCCTTATCAGCGGTTTTCTGGTGTTCAAAAGCCTGCTGGCTAGTAAATCGATCATCAGTTTCGTCATTAAACGAATTCGAAGAATCTATCCCGCCTTTATCGTTGTAACACTGTTTTTTATCCTGGTGTCGGTTCCACTGTCCTACGGTGGACCAGGGAAACCCCTGCCGGATTTTGTGCACATTTGGTCCGCCACAGATTTCAAGGTGGTCGCGCATGCCATACTTTTTCTTCATGATGTTTACATCACCGAAGCATTGGTTGATCTGCCAGCCTTTTACGTGACTAACGCCTCGCTCTGGACGATTCGTTATGAGTGCATTCTCTATTTTTTTCTCGCCTTACTGGGAATGATGCGCGTGTTCAGAATCCACAAACTTGTCCCCTTGTTTTTATTTCTCGCCGTCCTGTGCGTTAACATTATTCATCATAACGGGTTCATTCACTGGATTTACACAGGTCAAATGCCCGATTTTTATCTTCCCCCGTTTCTGGCTCCCCACCGCGAAAAATACCTCTGGTTTGAGCATTTCCTGCTCTATTTCACCTCGGGCATGTGCTTTTATGCGTACAGGGATTATGTCCCGCGCTCAAAATATCTCTTACTGCTTTCCGGCGTCGTGTTGCTGGTATCAGCCAGGTGGGCAACCGCATTCGAATTGTCCTTCAGCATATTTGGCGCATACGCGCTCTTTTACCTCGCGTTCAGCAAAACAATAAAACTCCACCATTTCGGCAAGTATGGCGATCTCTCTTATGGCATCTATTTGTTTGGGTGCCCCATTCAGGGATTGGCCATGCTCTACCTCGGCAAAAGCATAGGCTTCTATGGCACTTTGTTTGCCTCCCTTGCCATTATCATTCCCATTGCTTTCCTTAGCTGGCATCTCGTAGAGAAACCGGCACTTTCGTTTAAAACCAACCCGCCCGACGGGCTGAAACTGGGAGCCCCATCCCCCTCTGTTTGAACAGGGAAGATCTGCGTCTTATTTTTCACAGCCTGCCGAGTACGACGGAGGAGAGGCGGTTTCCAACCGCCTGAAAACGGGCGCTTGGAAAACGCCACGGATGACGATGTGCCAAATTAAAACTAACGTCCCCGCGAAGAACTCGACCCATCGGTGAGGAGCGCTCAGCCGTCTAGCTAAACGTTTTTTCGCTCACGGCAGAATGCTTTGGAATGCCGCCAAACAAGCTTTACTGCTGATGGAAAGACGCCTTCTCCTGACGTGCAAAACGCTTTCTTCTGACCTGCAAAACGCTTTCTTCTGACCTGCAAAACGCTTTCCGCTGCCGGCAAAAGTTTGAAGCCTTCGCCTAAGAAAGCGCTGGCTTCGAAATGGAAACGTAATGAATGGGGTCGCCGATTTCGATCTCCAACAAGTTGCGTACGTATGTTGGGAGCACGACTTCGCTGTTTTCTTTTTCCTGAACGTCGCCCAGGCACGCGCGGAAATTGAGGGCGGGTTTGGCGAGAATATGCGTCGGTTTTTCCGGCCATCCGGAGGAACTTTCTGCGAAGGCTTTTACGATTCCTTTTCGTGATTCTTTAACTGTCCGGATGGATTGAAGCGGTGCGCTTACTAGCGGACCCGCGTCGAAAATATCCACTTGCTGTGTTTTGATGAAGCCTTCCTGCTCCAAGATATGCAACGCGGGCTTCGCGTGTTCATGGGCTTCGCCGATGACCGCCTGCGCCTCACGAGGAAGCAGTGGGATATAGATCGGATACTTCGGCATCAGGTCTTCTATAAACTGTTTGTCACTTAATCCGCTCTGGAGATCCGCGACATAAAAGTCCTGTTTGAAAAACGGCCGCACAACAGATTCCCAAAACGGCGAATGGCCGTGCTCATCCACCGCGCCTCGCAACTCGGCAATGACCGTCTTGTCGAAGCGCTCGGAAAATACTGCCATAAACAGAAAGCGCACCAGGGAAAGCATGCGCCCCAGTCCAAAAAGCCGGTAATCGGGCCGCAACAGCAAGCTGCAAACCTCCGCAGGTCCTTTGTGAGATTTTACCAAATGCAGCGTTGGAATTTCGTCATCCACACCAAGCGGCAGATGCCGGACAGGTTCGTGGCGAATCTCGTATGAATAAAATGGATCAAACCCGCCCACGCGTGCCACGATTCCGGAGGTGCCGCCGATAACCTGCCGGGGCACATTTTCGAGCACAAACAGGTAACTGTCGCTTCCGGGTGTATGCACCAGAGGATCGAAGGCGCGCATCGAGGCCATTATCTTCTTGCGGAGAAAATCGCGATCCTTCGGCAGGTTGGTCATGCTGCCTTGAAGCGAGAAAACGAGGTCGCCCAGCCCGTCGAGATCTCCCATCCGCACCGGGCGGATTACAAAATCACTGAAATGAACGTCGCTCATGATTGATTGTTTTGGATTCGGCCGCCCTACGAACTTCGGGAGGCAGCCCGTTCGCAGCCCACTCTAGCAAAAGCCGTTCCACGAGCCGGACACGGCGCGGCAGGCTGGACGTATCGACAAACTCCATGTCGCTGTGCAGATTGCCGCCGCGGGGGCCAAGCGTATCGATGTTTGGCAGGCCGGCAGCGGAAAGATTGTTGCCGTCGGAGCCGCCACCGCTGTCCTTCCACTGTAAAAACTCGCCGTC
This sequence comes from Chthoniobacterales bacterium, assembly GCA_036524675.1. Taxonomy (GTDB): domain Bacteria; phylum Verrucomicrobiota; class Verrucomicrobiia; order Chthoniobacterales; family DASVRZ01; genus DATDAW01. The sequence continues at coordinate 24,197 of DATDBU010000160.1, forward strand.
TTCGGCAGCAAGGGCTCGAATTTGATGAAAGATTGCCTCATCGGCCGGGCCGACGATCTTCGGTGGGCGCGTAAAACCGCCTTCCAGGGTAATGGATATGCCTTCACGAACATTCATGGCGGCGACAATTTCCTCGAGGCGTGCCGTGACTTCCGTGATCATTCCGGCATGGGCCACCCGGACGTTGAATTGCGCCGCAGCCCGGTCGGGGACGACATTCAAGGCACCGCCGCCCAGGATCCGTCCGGCGTTGAAAACAGCTTCCGGAATTTCGGTGTTGAGCACATCGATACGCTGGATCAATTCCGAAAGCACGACAATGGCGTTTCGTCCCTTTTGAAAATTGCGCCCCACGTGGGCGGCACGCCCGCGGACAACGACATTAAACGTCCCAAGCCCTTTTCGGGAGCGGACCATCGAGCCATCTGGCAGGCTGGGTTCAAAAACGAGCCCGGCCTGGTTGTTCACGGCCGCTTCGATGAGGAGCCCGCCACTGGACTGGCTGCCGATCTCTTCGTCGGGCACGATCAAAACTTCCCAACCGAGATTGGATCTTTGTGATTTTTCGAAAGCCAGCAAGGCATACAACATCACGAGCAAGCCTCCTTTCATATCGGCGGCGCCCGGGCCGTTCAGTATTCCATTTTCCAGCTTTGCATGTTGAAATGGATGCTCACGCCCAAAGACCGTATCCATGTGCCCGCAGAGCAAAATCTGGAGAGGAGCCTCCGGGCGGCAGCGCCGGCGATAAGCCTTTCCAACGGGACGAAGGATCGTTTCCCCGGAAGGCTGAAATTCACGCATGGGCGGCAACGAAATGCTCTCTCCGACGCCAGGCAAATCAGCAAACGCCTCTTCGAGAATTTTGAGCATTCGTTCCAGGCCTTCCAAATGATTCGACCCGGAGTTGACTTCGCACCATTCGACAAGGCGGTCAGTCATTTCGATGAGCATGTCCCTCTGTCTTACGCTGTGATTTCCGGTGAAATCAAACTAAACGTAGGAGCTTTTTCATTCAGGGGCCAGGCCTCGGGTGAGGGGCGGTCTGATTTAATCCGCAGATTTCAGGATGGACGCAGATTTCTTAAAAATTCTCGATTCAGGCCTTCAAAATCTGCTTTGATTAGATTTAATCAGCGTTTCCTTGGAAAGCTGTTGGCTCCGGAGCGGTGACAGGCACCGTTCTGTTTGCCAGTGCGAAATAGAAGATCGCGCCGAGGCCTGCTCCGATAAAGAGCGAGAAATTCTGCGCGACATTGAACGGTGGGACCATGGCGAAGGTGAAGCCGATGGCGGATGCGGGAATAAGCGCAAAGACCGCTTTAAGGTTTACTCCGCCCTGATACCAGTAGCGTCCGCTTGGAGACATGCTGTAGAGGTCCTCGACGACGATTCGCTCCTTTTTGATCAAATAGTAGTCCACTAACAAAATGCCGTATAGCGGTCCAATGGCGCACGCGAGGAGATCAATCGTGTAGTGGATGACCGCCGGGTTGTTGAATAGATTCCACGGCGTCGTGAAAATGGACAGGGTTGCGGCGATCATACCGCCGGTCCGCCAGCTGATCTTGCTGGGCGATATATTGGAAATATCGAAAGCGGAAGGAACAAAGTTCGCGACGATATTGATGCCGATGGTCGCGACCACAAACGTCAACGCACCCAGGAGAACGGCTGTCACGGAGTCGATTTTTCCGACAACATCGACCGGGTCCGTAATCAATTCGCCAAACACGGGAACGGTGAGCGAAATGGTGAGGACCGTGATGATCGAGAATGCCAGGTAATTGATCGGCAGACCCCAGAAGTTGCCTCTTTTTACGTCTTCGAAGCTTTTACAATAGCGGGTGAAATCCCCGAAGTTCAAGACGGGCCCTGCGTAGTATCCGGCGACGAGCGCGATGGCGGTGATCATGACCGGTACGGCCTCCCAGCCGTGGTACTTCACCTCGGCGATTTTGAGGCTGAGCCCCTGCCAGCCGGCCTTGTAAATCATCCAGCCGGTGAGCAGGAACATGACCACGTAAACAGCCGGGCCTGCGAAATCGACGAACTTTTTGACCATCTCCATGCCGTTCCAGAAAACGACGGCCTGGAGCAGCCACATGACCATGAATCCTGCCCAGCCCAACGCCGACAGGCCTAGAAATCCATGGGTGGCCTTGTCCGCGTAGGGTGCCAGGGTGGGCATAAGCTTCAGCATCAGCACGACCAGCGCGTGGGAGGCCAGATAAGTCTGAATGCCATACCAGCCGACGGCAATGACACCACGGATAATGGCAGGAATGTTAGCGCCGAGCACCCCGAATGGGGAACGGCAGATGACCGGATAGGGGACGCCGTGGGTCTGGCTGGGTTTGGCGATTTTGTTGGCGACAAACTGGACGAGGTAAATGCCTGCGAGCAGGCAGATGAGCACCTGCCAGCTGGTGAGGCCAAGCGCGAAAAGGCTGCCGGCGAAAACATAACCACCCACGCTGTGCACGTCGGACATCCAGTAACAAAAGATGTTGTAGGTGCCCCAAGTCTGCTTTTTTAGGGGAGCGAGTTCGTGATTGATGAGGTTGGGAGCGGCATTGGGCAGCTCCAGAACGTCATGCTCTTCGTTGGGTTTGTTAGCCATGGTTCTTAAGGGTAAGGTGGGTCCACCGTCATGCGAGTGGCTTTTCTTACGGAATGGTCATGCGAGCTGCTTGACCGCCTACCTGCCAATTACGGCTTCTATATAACCAAACGGATCGTCCGTGGGGAGAAAGACTTTCTTTTGCCCTTCTGGACGGCCTAGTTTGGTTAGGTCAATATTCAGATAATGCTTATTGGGCATCGTGAATTTGATGCGCGCGATTCCCGGGCACGCTGCCAGGACGGCTTCGCCCATCTGATACATCGTCCGCTGCACCGACGGGCTGTAAGTGCCGGCGAAGACCTCCATAATCGTGTCGAGCACAGGCGTGTCGAGATCCGCGGCGTCACCGATATACTCCCATTCGGCGTCGAGACTTGTGGAGAAAATGCGGTCTGTCGTTTCCTTAAGAGTCGTGTATTCGCACACCGGATACCCGACAAAACCGGACCCCGTCGTTTTCATGATGACGAAACCCTTCACGCCCGCAGAACGTTTCACGGCACCGCCTTCCTTTTCGTAACGGGCTTTGCTATAGAATTTTCCATTCGAGTCCCGAATAAAGGTGTGCGGGTGCGGCTTCCCGCCCGGGGCATAACGAATCCACGCTTTTTCCGAAACATCGGTGTCGCAGGCCGTAAGATGGGCGTATTTGGTCACGAAATGTTTTGCCACAGCCAGCGCAAACCCATCGCGGCTTACGTCCTCCAGGTCGTGTGCCAGGGCCGTAACGGTGTTTTTTACGGTGTCGGTCGGCACGATGGCCGAGTTGTCGTCACTGAGGTAGTTGCCTTCCTGACCGCCCTCGACTAGCGCATAGGTTTCCCATTCCGAAACGCTGTGGACGTCGCCGTCCCTTTGCACGCGCAAGACGCGCACCATTCCTTTTCCATAGTGGTTGTATTCGAGTATTGCCATAATTTGGGTGGAAAAATCACGCGGCCGGAGCTTCGGCGACGGTGGCGCTAGAAGGTTCCTCCGCTTCTGCCTTTTTCTCTTCCGGGATGATCAAATTGAGCGCTAGTGCGACGAAACCACCCGCGGAGACGCCTGATTCCATGAAGATCTGCACCCAGTGAGGCAGTGTTTTCAGCCATTCCGGTTGGCTGGGAACGCCAATGCCCACTCCGAGCGAGACAGCGAGGATCAATGCGTCGCGATGACTAAGGCCCGTTGAGAGAATGATCCGCAACCCGGATACTGCAACCAAACCGAAGAGCACAACGGCGAGGGCTCCCAGGACGCACGCCGGCATCACCGTTATCCAGCGGCCGACAGGTGGAAACAATCCGAGCGCGAGGAGAATAAGCGCCATGACCCAGCCGATTCGCCGGGCGGCGACGCCCGTCATTTGAATAACGCCGTTGTTTTGAGCATAGGTGGCGCTTGGAAAGGCGCCCGCGAGGGAGGAAGCGACGCATGTAAGACCGTCAGCGAAAACGCCGCCGCGCATGCGGGCCCAGAAATCCTTGCCGTCCGTTTTCAGACCCGAAAGCTGGGAGGTCGCCGTGATGTCGCCCATCGCTTCCAGTACGGAGAGCAGGTAAATAAACGCGAACGGTAAGAAAAACTCCCATTTGAAATCGAATCCATATGGAAGCAATTGCGGGAGGGTGATCCACGCTCCTGTTCCAGCGGCAGGCGGTTTCAGCCAGCCGAGGAAAGCGCAGATGCTATAGCCAGTAACTACACCGACAAGCACGGCCGCCATGCGTAGCCGTGCTTTTCCGGCAACCTGACAGACGACCATCACAGCAATCACCGCCAGGGCTACGAGCGCGCCGCCCCAGGATGGCGCGCCTTCGGCAGGAGCCTTCGCGATCCCCATCAACCCGGTGGGAATGAGCGACAACCCGATGAGTAGCACCACGATTCCCGAAACGAGCGGCGTAAAAACACGCTTCAATTTCGGCAAAAATGGCGCAAGCAAAAGCTGCACGGGAGTCGCTACCAGACCCATTCCCGCCACGAGCGCCAGCCCGCCCGCCAATCCGGCCTGAATTAACGGTCCGAGGAAGGCAAAACTCGTGCCGGTAATGCTCAACAATCCCGACCCGACGAAGCCGCCGAAGCGCATCGTTTGCAAAAACGTCCCGAGAGCGGACGCAATGAGCGCCATACTTACCAGGTAGGCGGTTTGCTCGGGTTTGAATTTCAGCACGCTGGCCAGTATCAGCGCCGGCGTAATGGTGCCGATGACCATGGCACCGACCTGCTGGATGCTAACCAACACGGCGGGGATGGGAGGGACTTTTTCCTCCAATCCGTAAACAAGATTCAAGGGCTTGTCAGGTAGCGGTTCGCTCATGCTGTTTTGGTCCTTTTCAGTCGCTGTTACTTGATGAGGCGGAAGATGTAGTGCTCCAAGAATTGGATTAGGAAAATCACAGCCAGCGCATAGGTGAATGGTGTGACCCGGACATGTGTCCTGGCTTCGTCCCCTCCGAACTGGCGATGTACTTCGGTGAGGTCCGAGGCCTTCTCTTTTTTCTTCCGGGCAGTCAACGAAAGGACGGCAAAGGTGATGAGTCCGATACCCATGCCTGCGCTGATGCTGAAGGTCATGGGCATGGCCATTAGCGTCAGAATCGCCGGTGCCGCGGTTCGGAAATCGCGCACATCGATTTCGGCGACACTTTCAAACATCAGGATGCCTACAACCACGAGCGCGGGCGCGACGGCGACACCCGGGATCATGAGGATGATTGGAGTGAAGAATAGTGCGAGCAAGAAGCACGCGGCCGTGGCAAGAGAAGTGAGTCCCGTGCGTCCGCCGGCCTGAACGCCGGTGGCGCTTTCGATATAGCTAACCATCGTGGAGGTGCCCAGCAGTGAACTGAGAATCGCCGCCAACGAATCTGCCGCGAGCGCTTTTGGGAGCCCGGGCACGTTGCCGTCCTTGTCCATCAGACCTGCGCGCTTGGTGACGCCGATCAACGTGCCGATATTGTCAAACATATCGACCAGCAGCAACGTGAGAATGATCGGCAGCGCCTTGAGTGGTTCGTTCAGCAGGAAGTCGAAGTTCAGTTTGAAGAGTGTTGGCTCGATGGATGCCGGAAGAGAAACGAGCGAAGCCGGCAGTTTGGTGATCATGCCGCCTTGTCCGTCCGGCACGAAAAATCCAATGACCGTGATGATTGCCATCGACAAAATGATGGCGGCCGGCGTGCCGCGCGCGACAAACGTGCAGGTAACCAGAATGCCGATGCCGAAAAGGGCTATCGATGGGGTGGAAATATCGCCCATGCTAACAAATGTCGCCGGGTTTGCCACGACAAGGCCGCCATTTTTTAATCCGATGAATGCAATAAAAAGACCGACGCCGCCGCAAACGGCTGCCTTGAGCGTGTTTGGCAGGGCATTGACGATTTTTTCACGGATACCGCTCACCGACAGAGCAAGAAAAATACATCCGTTGACGAACACCAAGGCCAATGCACTCTGCCAGGGCACTCCCATGCCGAGACAGATCGTAAAGGCGAAGAAGGCATTGATGCCCATGCCCGGTGCAAGGGCGAGCGGAAGATTCGCAAGCAACGCCATGATGATGGTGCCGATGGCCGCGCCAACTGCGGTCGCGGTGACAAGAGCCGGTTTCGGCATGCCAGCGTTTGAGAGGATGCCGGGATTGACCACCAGGATGTAGGCCATCGCGGCGAAAGTGGTAATTCCTGCGATGATCTCGCGCCCGACTGTGGTGCCGTTTTTTCGAAGCTTGAAAAACCGGTCCAAAGGTCCAGTCCCTGTTGAATTTGCGTCCATAAGCTATTCAGCGTGTGTAAGTTTAAATAGTGCGGCGTCATTCCGTTCATTGACGGTGCGTGGTTCCCATGGGGCCCTCGGTCGCGTATCGCCGAAGGTTTACGCGTAGCATATTCAATGCCAGGCGTAACGTGGCGCAGCGGTCTTTGTGGTCAGGGCGGCACTTTGCCCGGGAGGCCGTTAAGAAATTTGCCCACAGGTTCGCGAAGAATTTGGCCAAAAATCGGCTACAGCGTGAGCAAAGTGAGCCATCTTTGGGTACAAACCGAAGCAATATTCAGCGTCCTGCCACTGGGTAAATTCCGGTCATCTGACGTTTCCTGGTGAGTCTGACCGGCAGATTGCACCCTGTATTGGGGGAAATGGTTTAAATGTTGCCGTGGCGGTGTCCTGCCAAAACGCTGATAGGCGGGATCGTAATGATCCCGCCTATCAGGCGATATTGACCTGAAATGGTGACTGGAATTAAGCTCCTAGAGCACCAAGAAAGAGGCCTGCGTTACAAATCGAAGCCCGCGGCGCTGTTCGCCAGCCTTCCGTCTAAAAATCGATCATGCTTTGGGCGCCAAGAATGAGCGCATCGTTAGTCTCTCCAGTACCGCCGGGGCGGATGACATACTGCACGAACGGCTGGATGAAGAGCCACTTGTTAAGTTGATACCGGTAGACTCCTTCGATGACGCCTTCGTATTGCTGGTGGATCGTTTTGCCCGCAGTTTCTTCCGCTTGGGTCTTGTCATCACTATAACTGGCGTATCCGAAGGCCACGCCAACCCGGTCGTTGTCGCGATGCGGAATGAGACCCTTATAAGTAAATCCCGTGTGAAAATAGAAGGGCGTGAGATTGTTCTCTTCGTCGGCAAAAACGAAAATGTTGAACCAGTAAAGACCCTGATCGCTCAGCTTGGGCTTGCTGGGCGCGACAGGTTCTTTCGTGCTTTTCCCGTCCGAAACGGAAACAGTCGCCTCAGGGGAAGGCTCCCGGTAAAGCTGTTGATCGGCCTGAAAATAGACGTTGTAGCGACCTTCGTGATGCTCTCCCGAAAGGTAGGACGTGTTATCAACGCCCCAATAGACGCTGCCAAGGGCATATTTTCCAGCCAGTTTTTCAGCGCCGATTTTCGGCGTATAGCCTATTTCACCGATGATTTCCGGACCGCGCGATGATTTGGTAAAATTCAGGCCGCTGTTGTTTGTGGCGTTCGCGCCAACGATTGCTTCGTAAAGGCCTGCCTGCGCGTAGAACGAGTCCGTCTGGGTTCTTAGGTAGCCGCCCCAGGCCGCATACGTGCCTGACCAGGTAATGCCGCTCATGCTTAACCCTTTGGAGGCGACGATTGCCGTGTTGTCGAACAGCTTGGATTCCGGCTGCGCGGCAAAATAGTGATATGGATTTTGCCAGCCAGCCGAGAGCTTCAGGAAGTTTTTGACCCCGAAAAGCTCCGGCGTTGTGTAGGTGAAAAAGGCGTCTCTGAAGCGCCAGTATTGGCCGCCCTGGATATTCGACGGATCGAATGCGTTGGAAGCTCCCGTGTATTTGTTAATATCCGTTCCGTTTCTGTAGCGTCCCCTGACCTCGAAGGTAAGGCCGTCGAAGAAGTCATTGCCGGTGAGTTTTTTGAAATCCAGTGCGAGCTTGAGCACCATCTCTTCGTCGAAAGCGCCCATGTTGCTGAGGCCGCCGGAGGCGACGCCGTAATAGTTTCCAAGCCAGTAACCGCTGATGGCAACGCCGTGGTCCGCCAGAGTCTCGCGGGTGCCGCCCCAATTGCCAGTGGCCGTTTTGCCGTTCCACCAGGTGGATTGCGCCTGCAGATTTTTGGCAGGGCATAGCGCCAACACCGCGCCCAAAATGGCCGATGGTAGGAAAACACGAGAATTAGGGAAAAAGTTCATAAGTGTTTGGATCTTGCGTTTCGAGGTAATCGGGATTCTTACGCCGCTTCGACCTGTTGGATTGCCATTTCCGGAGAGATACTTCCGCTCAGAACAGCTTTGGCGCGTTCCACGTCAATATCCTTCTCCCATGCCGCAATGACGATCGTTGCGACACAGTTGCCGAGGAAGTTTGTCACCGCTCGCGCGATGCCGACAAACCAATCCATCGGCAAAAGCAGGACCAACCCGATTGCAGGAATTGCCGGGATCGACGAGAGGGTCGCGGCGAGAATGACGATCGCGGAACCCGGAATCCCGTGAGCGCCCTTGGAAGTGATCATGGCCACGCCGACGATCAGAGCCAGGCTTTGTAATGACAGCGGCGTATTGGTCGCCTGGGCGATAAAAATGACCGCCAGCGTGAGGTAAATCGAAAAACCGTCGAGGTTGAACGAATACCCGGTGGGGACAACCACGCCGACGGTTGATTTCTTGATGCCCAGCGCTTCGAGCTTGGCCATAACCCGTGGCAGGACGGCGTCGCTGGAGGTCGTGCCAAACACGATGAAAATCTCCTCCCGGAAATAGCGGATGAGTTGAAAAATATTGAACCCCGCCAGCCGTGTAACCAGCCCCAGCACTATGACGATGAAGAGAGCGCAGCTAACAAAAAATACCCCCACAAACAGTCCCAGCTTGCCCAGCGACGCAATGCCATACTGCCCGGTCGTGAACGCGATCGCTCCAAACACGCCGATGGGCGCCAGTTGAATGATCATTCCGATGATTTTGAAGATAACATGTCCAACCTGATCGATGGCGGCGACAACGGGTTTGGCCGGGGCCCCGATCATGGAAATGGCGGACCCAGTCAAAAGCGCCAGCACGAGCACCTGCAAAATATCCCCCGAAGTGAAAGCGTCGAACGCCGTTTTCGGGATGAGGTGCAGAAAGAAGTCGGCGAATCCCGAGATGTGTTTCGCTTTGTCCTGATACGCGGAGAGCGAAGACGGGTCGAGGGCTTTAACATCGATATTCATACCGGCCCCTGGCTGCAACATGATGCCCAGCACCGCGCCAATCGTGAGCGCGAGTGTTGTCAATATCTCGAAATAAATAACCGTTTTCACCCCGACGCGACCAACCTTCTTCAGATCGCCGGCGCTGCACATTCCGCTGACGACCACGCAAAACACCAGGGGAGCGATCATCATCTTGATGAACTTCACGAACCCGTCGCCAAACGGCTTCATGGCCTTTGCAAAGTCCGGGAAGAACATCCCGACAAGAGCTCCTAATATCAGCGCCAGAATGACGCGTCCGAATAGTGAGTTGAAGAACTTTAACATGGTGTTGTGCTGGTAAGTGGCTAGATGTCGCTAGGTTGTCGCTAGGTTTGTTGCTGTCCGCGAGAGGCCGTTGAACCTGACCGCCGGGAGTGCGGGGCACAGTGCGCTTCGCTTTACGTGTGTTCGCCGGGGAAGCAGAATGCGTGCCACGTGTTTCAATGCGGATTGTCGGCTGCGAACTTGGGGCGTGCCTGGAATGCATTGCTACACAGGAAGCGCGTGTCGCTTCGAGCAACTCTTTCTGTCGCAACCGCTTATGATCGACGGCTTTTGGTATTCAATGATTAGGGTTACAGCGTCCGCGAATTTTTAAAAACGTCTTGATTTGATCGGCAGTGCAAAATGGGCAAAACCGACCAACCGACCGGGTAAACGAAAGTAGTATGGGCGTTTCCGGGCGGGAGTTTTCTTTCGCTGACGACTTCCAACGCAAAAACCGGGGAGATGGCATAACAGATGCCATTCCCCGGTTTGTGCCGACCAGAAGATAGATTCTGCTCGGGAACCTGCTTCGGGCCAAATTCCCAAGCACAGCGGCGAAAGGCCATTGTTGTTATCAGGTTGTTACTTCCGGCATAGCGACGCCGCGCGTTTTGAATAGTTATGCGAAACAGAAAAAAAAAGGTTGGGAACAATGGGCCGCTCCCCGGTGGATTTTAGCTTGGCGACCTGCAGATTTGTTCGCAAAGTGGCTGTCGAAGAACACGTTATGAACGTCTCCGGAGCGGATGGCGCTAACCTAAGTTTGCCACGGGCAGACTGCTCCGAGCATTCCGACGGACGCCGAACCAACCGGCCAAGAGGTAGAAATACAGTGTTGAGGTGAATGCAGGAAAACCGGGGGCAGAACACGCAAAATCGTGCAGCCCGCTAGATAAACGAAAGTAGTACAATCGACGGTTTCTAGCCCGTTCAAATTGGTTTGAGTGGCGCTTCTTTGACCAGCTCAACGACCGCGCGTGCGGCGTGGGAGATGTGCCCCGCCCGAGACCACGCGAGGGCAATGTGCCATTCGATGGCGGGTTCACGGAGTTCGATCGCCGCTACGGAAGGAAATCCACTCAACACCGATCTGGGCAGCAAAGCAATTCCCACGCCGCTTTCCACAAGCCCTGCGATAAATTGCGATTGCGCGCTACGTCCCGCCACGATGGGGGCGAACCCGCATGCCCGGCAGGTGGCATCGATTTTATCGCTCAAGGCGAAGCCTTCCGGCAGCAAAACCAGGTGTTCTTTTGCCAACTCGGAAAGCGCTATACTGTCGCGCGTTGCCCATGAGGAATCCAGCGGGACGGCAACGGCTAAGAAGTCTCGCGCAAGGGTGACGAAATCGAAACGTTCCGGGTCTACTGGTAAGGAGAGGGTGCCCAGATCGAGGTCGTTGGTGAGAAGCGCAGCTTCCGTGGCTTTGGCACTCATCTCGAAGAGCCGGAGCTCGATGCCGGGATAACGCTCGCGAAACATTTTAACGAGCGGAACGAAAAGCGTGCCTCCTACCGACGGCATTCCCAGCGAAACTTGGCCGCGCGTCAAACCGGACAGATTGGACACCTCGGTCTTCAGGCGATCTGCCTCCGCTCGCAGGGCAAGCGCCCGTTGATAGACGACTTTCCCGGCGTCTGTGAGCGTGATTTTTCGCCGATGTCGCATGATGAGCGGCTGACCGATTTCGTCTTCCAACTGTTTGATCACGCGGGTGATGGACGGCTGAGTTAAAAACACGCGTTTGCTCGCGGCGGTAAAGCCTCCAGCTTGCACGACTTCGACAAAAACGCCCAGAGATCGCAGGTCCATTTCATTCGTTATACAAATGATAGGGATCTGAACAATCAATTTCTCAAATGAAAGAAATGCCGGAAATTGTGACCCATGACAACATTGGCATGGCTATCACATCACGATCTGACTCGCTGCTTAGGTGCGTTCAGGGCGATCTTGTTGGAGGAAGAGCAGTTTCCGTCGCAGGATTGTGCCTTGTGTGGCAAGGAGGTGCGGCCTTGCTGAAGTCCGGATCCCTTGTTTCCATTGTTCGGTCCGAAGAAAGTGCTCGAGATCGCGTCCGTGTGGTCCTGGTAAGTGCAGGTTACCGAGTGCGCACATTCTCCAGTGTCCGGGAGTTTCTTGCCCAGATGCAATATCCGGGTCCTTCGTGCGTCGTGCTGGACTTCGATTTGCCAGACGCCAGTGCCCTGGCCATTCCGCAGATACTGCAAGAGTCCGACCGAAGCGATCAGGTGGTTTTCATATCGATCCGTGTCTGTATGCGAAGTTGCGTGAATGCCATGCGGGCCGGTGCCGTTGACTATCTCACTGTGCCTGTCGCCGACCATACGCTGCTTGAATCCGTCGAGTTCGCACTCCAACGTTCGGCCTCAATCCGAAACGAATATGCGGACCGAGCTTCGGCCCGTTTCCGGCTTTCATCGTTGACCCGCCGGGAGCTTTCCGTGCTGAAACTCCTGCTGGAAGGGATGCCTAACAAAGACATCGGAGCGCGACTGGGCATCGCCGAAAGCACCATCAAGATTCATCGCCGCCGAGTGATGGAAAAAGCGCGCGCCAAGTCTCTTGTGGACATCGTTCTCCTCGCCCAACGGGGGGGAATCCCGTTTCCCCACGAAGATTTTGCCAGTGCGTAAAGGTGACCCCCAGCGACGGTTTCGACAGAAACAAAGGCTTGTAGTGTTGCAACGGCAGTCTGCGACCCGATCCTGCCAGAAGTGTTCAGAATGACGTGGTCGTTCGCTGGATGCGGCGCGCGAGTTGATGAACCTGCGCATTCCGTTTTCTCGACGAGGGACGAGAAGGAGGACGAGGACGATTTGATCGGTCACGTCCCGTCGCCGGCAGTTACGCGGGGCCCGATCGTTCAATCACCTTCGCGCCAGGCGTCAGTGCGGTGAACTTCTGAAAAATCCGTTTTGGCAGCGTATTACCGGTTTCCTCGACGGCCAGCTCATCGTAAGCGGTGTTTTTTGCGCTCTCCCATACAGCCGGGAAACCGGGCGAACTGGAAGTCATGATTTTTTCGGCCCGGGCCAGGATCTCCAATTCTCGCTGCAACCGCCGTTCGGGCGTCTGATTCAATTCCGCGACTTTGATCCGCAAATTTTCGTTCTGTTTACGCAGCGACTCGAGTTCGTTGCGCAGCTTCGACGTAGCGGTGGACTCGATTTCCATGCGTTCGCCGAGCATCAGTCGCAATTTCTTCGCCTCACTTTTTGCCGACAGCAGGCGAAACCACGCCATGGCGGCAAAAATTAATCCCAGCAGGAGCCCTGCTCCGAACACCCAGAGGTAAGTCGTGAAATGTGTTTCTGACGGCATAGCGGGACATTACTGGAGGCGTTTGTCGGAGTAAACCGCTCAATTTTCGGCAATTCCAGCGATTCTTGGTTGCCGTCGTCCATCTTTCGCGGAATGGTGCCGCCCTCTCGCGTCCATTCCCAATTTTCGCAGATACCCAAGAATTCATGTTCAAAAACGAAAAACTCGACGTCATCCTCTTTTTCATTCTCATCGCCATTCAGCTCGCCGGGTTTTACGCGTTGCTGCACCATTTCGAGTGGAAATATCTCGCGATCATGATCCCGATATATCTCTGGATGGGATTCGGCACCACGCTCTACATGCACCGTTACCTGACGCATCGAGGCATGGAGATGCCAGGCTGGCTCAAATTTTTCTTCGCCATGAGCACCTCCGTCGGGCTTTCCGGCGACCCTGTTACGTGGGTGGGGGATCATCGATATCACCATCTGAAATCTGATACGGACGAGGATATCCACAGCCCACTGCATGGTTTCCCGTACGCCCACATGCTGTGGTTGGTGAAAAAGCCGGAGGGATTTAGGGAGCGTTCGCTGCGGTATGCCTCGGATGTCCGCAAAATTTGGTACTGCAAACTATTCGAGAACCGCCTCATGTACGTTTTGCCGCACATTGCTGTGGCAGCGGCGCTTTGGTTCACCCTCGGTCCAGCCGGGATGCTGTGGTGTCTGTATTTCCCGATGATGGTGCTTTACAATTTCACGTGGGCGGTCAATTCGATCTGCCATTTGCCCAGCGTCGGCTATCGCACATTCGAGACCACCGACCATAGCCGGAACAACTTTTGGGTGAGCCTCGGTGCGCTGGGTGAAGGATTTCACAACAACCATCACGCTCATCCAAAATGCGCCGCACACGGCCTGAGCTGGTGGGAATTCGATCCCACGAAATACCTGATCTGGCTGCTCGAGAAATTTGGGCTCGCCTGGAAAGTTGCCTGGCCGAAAACGGAAGCCGCGTTATCCGAGACCGAAGTGAAAGATAAGGCTCCGGCGGCGCCCGCACAGGCGTTGCTGGCCAAAATGATCGACCCAGACCGCGGCCTGGCGTCTGCTTCGGAGTAACAGAAAAAGACGGCGAACCCCAAGCGGTTCAACCGCAGATTCACGCAGATGTTCCCAAAGCAGTCTGCGAAAATCAGCCAAATCTGTGGATGTTCTTGGTGAACAGCCACCTGTATTCTCTCTGCCCCCTCTGCGTCCTTCTGTTCCGTAGATTTGTTCTTATGCTTCCGTGACGGGAACCGTTTCATCCATTTCGATATTTGACCGTGTCCGGCGAGTCCTGACGTTTATCCGGTTTTCGCACACGATTTTCGCGTTGCCGTTTGCGGTGGGATCCATGCTGGTGGCGGCAAATGGCTGGCCTTCGGCAAGGCTGGCTGGGCTGATCTTGCTGTGTATGGTGTTTGCCCGGACGGCTGCGATGGTGTTCAACCGGCTGGCTGATTGGAAAATTGACCAGCGAAATCCGCGAACGGCGGGGCGCCACAAACTGGTTTCGCGACCGCTTGCGGGTGTTGTTTTGATAGCGAGCTCTGCAGCGCTCGTGGCAACGACCTGGTTTATTAATCCGCTGGTTTTCTGGTTGTCGCCCGTGGCGTTGGCAATTGTATTTTTTTACTCGCTAACGAAACGGTTTACGTCTTTCACACAGCTTTTTCTGGGGCTGGCGCTCGCGGTTGCACCCGTCGGGGCGTGGCTGGCTGTCACGGGAAAACTTGCCTGGGCACCGATCGTGCTGGCACTGGCTGTCCTGCCGTGGGTTGCCGGATTTGACCTCATTTACGCGACGCAAGACTACGAGTTCGACAAAAAGGAAGGGCTGCGTTCCATGGTTGTCTGGCTCGGCGTGGAAAAGAGTCTGCGCCTGGCAATTGTGTTCCACGTGGTCATGTGGCTCCTACTGGGCGTTTTCGGCTGGGCGACCGGTATGCACTGGCCGTTCTGGGCGGGCTTGATTTTGACCGCCGGCGCCCTCATTTACGAGCATCGCATTGCTGCCACACGCAACTTGAGCCGCATCAACGCAGCTTTTTTCAACGCCAACGCGTTCGTCGGCGCCGTTTTTGTGGTGTCGATCGCGATTGATCTCGCGGTGCGGTAGCGTTTCCAGATGGCTTATTGCTCGCCTGTCGGAGTCTTCACGGTGCCTGCTTTGATCACGGTCAAGTTGGCGGGCTGGATGTGTTTTTTGATAGCCGCGTTTACCTGATCGAGCGTGAGCGAATTGATTAAATCCGGATACTTGTCGAGCCAATCGAGGTCATAACCGCGGTTGATCGCGTTCGAGATGGCGCCTGCCATTCCGTCCGTTGTGGCCATACCGACTTTGAACGTGCCCACCAGATCGCTCTTGGTCCGATCGAGTTCTGCGGCGGTAACGCCGTCCTTGTACCAGCTGTCGAGTTCGCGTTTGGTGGAGGTCATGCCCTTATCGAGGAGCGCAGGGGCGAAATTCGCGCGGATGAACCAGTCGCCATCTGCGAAAGTGTCATTGGCTACGGCGGCGCCGATGCCATAAGTAAGACCTTCCTTGTCGCGCACATTTGCCATGAGGCGTCCGGTAAATCCGCTACCGAGAATCGCTGTGCCCACCCGTAGAGCCAGGGCTCCGGAGTCCGTGTATTTAAGGCCCGTGGCCTGACCGAGGATGACTGTGACGTTGGGTTTGTCGGCGAGAAAGATGTTTTTCGCTTGCGGAGAGTCTGCGAGCGGAGCTTTGGTGAAATTGGGGCGCGCTTTGCCGCCGGTCCATCCAGCAAACGACTTCTCAACGTTTGCCTGAAGCGCCTTGGGATCGATATCACCGACAACAACGAAATTGGCGTAAGCAGGACCGTAGTAATCGGTGTGGAATTTCTTGAGCTGATCGATGGTCGCGGTCTTTACGGCAGCGAGGAATTCCTGGACGGGGGGCGCATAGTTCGGATGTCCGACCGGATAGATGGTCCCGGAGAACGCTTGTTTCGCCTGAAAGTCGGTGCTCTCGAGGGCGCGCGTGTAATCGCCTTCCAGTTGCTTTTTCACTTTGTCGAACTCGACGGCCGAAAAGGCCGGCTGACGAAGTTGCTCGGCGAGCAGGGAAATGACGACCGGAAGGTCTTTGGAAAGGCATTTTCCCGTAAAATTGACATTTACGCCATCGACTGAAAACGTGATTTTGGCGCCGATGCTGTCGAGTTGAGCGGCGATGGCGAATTTGTCATGTTTTTCGGTACCTTGATCGAGCATTTCGCCGACGAGAGTGGGAATGGCGATGTTGTCTTTCGGCGCAAAACTGTCCCCGGCAGGAAGGGACCCGCGGAAGGTGACGACCTCCTTGACGCCGGTTTTGTAAGCAACGAGGTCGATGCCCGCGGTTTTGGTGCGAGCGATATGGGGAGCGATCTGAGCGTTGGCTCCAAGGATGGTTAGGAGCAGGAAAACGTAAGCAAAAAGTTTTTTCATAGAAATTTAGGTTTGAAACACAGGACGGCGGTTTTCCAACTGCCGGTCCCGACGGAGAAGTCCTACCTAGGGCTAAATCAATGCGATTCCGCTTGCTCTCCGTTGGCGTCGGGGACTTTCGGAATAAACCAGCCTGTCGTGCTGTGATCCTGGACCAGATATTTGTTTGCGACCCGTTTTACGTCCGAAGCGGTGACTTTTTTTAAGGCATCCTCGATGGTCGTGTACAGCGTCCAATCTCCCGCCGCGATGAATTCATTGAGAGTACTGGCGATGGCGTAAGAGCCGTCGCGGGCATAGGCCGAAGCAGCGAGGATCTGACCAATCGCGGCTTTTACTTCGTCATCGGAGACGCCGTCTTTTCCAAGTTTTTCCAACTCGGCTAGCAGGATTTTCTCGACTTGTTCATGTGTGGCACCCGGAGCCAGACTGGCGTAGAAAATCTGCAACGATGCGTCGTGGAAAAAACCGGTGTCAGCGCTGACACTGGTGGTTAAGTTTTTGTCGGTAAGAGCCTTATAGAGGCGGCTATTTTTGCCCGAAGTAAGGATGGAGCCGAGGACTTGTAGTGCCGGCTGATCCGGGTCCCGTGCTGAGGGTGTTTTGTAACCGATACCGACAACGCCGAGCTGTCCGGCGCGTTGGATCGTGACACGGCGCGGTCCGGATTGATCGGGTTCTTCCGTATAAACTTGCGGAATCGGATGGGGCGCGCGTGGGTAATTGCCGTAGTATTTTGCGATGAGGTCGAGCGCTGTGGTGGGATCAAAGTCGCCAATGACCGTGGCGGTGGCGTTGTCCGGCCAATAAAAGGTGTCGTAAAAGGCCTTCAGCTTCTCGATCGGCACATTTTCGATGTCGGACCGCCAGCCGATGGTGGAATGATGATAGGGATGAGCGACGTAGGCGCCGGCGAAGAGCTCTTTCTCGAGCGCAGAGACGGGGTTGTTTTCGCCGATCTCGAATTCGTTGCGAACAACGGTCATCTCGGGTTTCCGGTCGGAATCGCGCAGCCAAAGATTGCGCATGCGGTCGGCTTCGATGGCGAGGTATTGCTCAAAGTGCTCGCTGCCAAGGTTGGCGAAATAGTTGGTGCGGTCGAGCCAGGTTGTGGCGTTGTAATTCGCGCCGACGCGCTCGAGCAGCTGATCGATGCTGTTGCCTTTTTCGCGGTTAAAATTGGGCGATCCCTTGAACATGAGGTGCTCGAGCAAGTGCGTTGCGCCGGTTGTGCCGGTGACTTCGTTCCTGGACCCGACACGATAAGTGACCATGTAGGTAAGTGTCGGGCTGGAATGATCCGGCAGGAGAAGGACCTGGAGACCGTTCTTGTCGAAAACGTATTCGGAAATACCGCCTGCGGCTTTGACGAAAGTAAACCCTGGGACGGCAACAGGCGTTTTATCGTCTGCGTGCGTTTGAGCGGCTGTAAATGCCGTCGCAAAAAGAGCGATAACGGCTGGGAGATGACGGAATTTCATAGGCGAAAGCTGGAGACATTAGCCGGAAAGCATAAAGCGGAAACCGGAAAAACCTGGGTCACTCATCTATTGCTGCCGATTCGTGTGTTCGACACACCCTTTGCTCAAAGATGCGGTTTGGCACGAGGCGGATATTTGCCACCATTGATCTGAGCTTGTGACTTTTGGCATAAATAGCGTTCCTTTTGAATTCATGAATCCAGCAAACCTCGAATTTACCCGCCCAGAACAAACAAAGTACAAGTTTGATGTGGTGATCGCGGGTGGTGGCTTTGCGGGTGTTTACGCGGCAAAAGCGCTTTCTGCAAAACTCGGTCCCAGCGCGTGCAAGCGCGTGGCGATCGTTGCCGAACAGAATTTCATGCTTTTTCAGCCGATGCTCGCCGAGGTGGCTGGCTCGTCTTTGTCTCCGATGCATGTGATCAATCCGATCCGGGCGCTTTGTAAAAATGTAACGGTCATTCGGGGTTCGATCTCTTCAGTGGATCTCGATACACGGCGACTCGAAGTAAAGACGGGCGATTTTTCCGGAACCGTGGCGGTCGATTTTGGGCACCTGTCCCTGGCAATAGGTGGCATTGTCGATTTAAGCCGCGTCCCTGGGATGGCGGAGCACGCGTTTCTCCTCAAGAATGTGGGTGACGCCCTGCGGTTGCGTATGGCCATCATTGACCGTTTCGAAGAGGCCGCGGTGACGCCTGACCCGGAAGAGCGAAAGCGGTTGCTAACCTTTGTCATCGTCGGAGGCGGCTATTCTGGCGTGGAAGTGGCGGGACAGATCATCGATGTCTGTCGGGAGATCGTCCGGTATTATCCGACCGTGCCGCGCGATTCGTTCCGGGTGGTACTCGCGCACAGCGGGAAACAATTGCTGCCAGAAATCAGCGGATCGCTGGGCCGTTATTGCGAGGAAAATCTGCGCAGCCGGGGAGTGGAGATCATGCTGGGTGTGAGGGCTTCGGCGATGACCTCTGGGAAGATTTTTTTTGGCGATCGCATCATTCTTGCACACACGGTCGTAACCACCGTTGGCAATGCGCCTAACCCGGTTCTTCTTAAACTCATCAAAGACTATTCGTTGCCTTCGGAAAGGGGCCGCGTCGTGACGGATTCAACTTTCCGTGTTGAGGGCCGGGACCGGGTCTGGGCAGCAGGCGATTGCGCTGCGGTGCCGATGCCCCAAAAGAAGCCTTTGTCACCCACAGCCCAGCGCGCATTTTGTCCGCCCACGGCGCAGTTTGCGATGCGGCAGGGCAAAGTGATGGGCGAAAACATCGCCGCCGCGCTGGAAAACCGGGGGCGTGGCCGTTCATTCAAGTTCAGTGGCCTCGGTGAACTCGCCGCCATTGGTCACCGTGCCGCAGTGGCGGAAATCATGGGCATGAAATTTTCCGGATTCATTGCGTGGGTGATGTGGCGCACCATTTACTTGTCGAAATTGCCAGGACTGGAGCGGAAGGTTCGTGTCATGATCGAATGGACGCTCGACCTCTTCTTCCCACGCGACATCAGTTTGCTGGAGTCCAGGCCGACGCAGGTCATCAAGGAAAGCTTCTGCACCGCTGGCGACATGCTCTGTCACGCGGGTGAGCCCGCATTTTTCTTCTACATCGTGAAAAGCGGGCGCATCGAGTTGTTTAACGCCGACAACAAGCCATTGCGTTCCGTGCTTCCCGGTGACCATTTTGGCGAGCGTGCCCTGTTAAATGACCAGATCTGGCACGTGACGGCGATCGCGGCGGAAGATAGTACGGTTGTCGCAATTGGCGCCAGCGCCTTTGAATCCGTGCTCGGTGCTGACGCTTCGATCCGCGAATTCCTGTTAAAAACCGCTTCCAATGCTGCGATGGATCCGGAAAAGACGGCTCGCGAGCTTGCAGTTGGATAGCGCAGCGGCCGGTGGTAGGGAGCTGCTGCGGAGGACGCCTTGGTGACGACCAAGACCAAGATCGCCGAGCACCTGCCATAGGAGGCCGATGGCGCCGACAGGTTGCATTTGCCCTGTGGAAGGCCTTTTGGGTATCAAAAAGGCGCCTGTTGTGCTTTGGGCGCGGTCTGAGCCGCGAGTGCGGTGAGTTCGGTCACGAACGTATTATAGCGGTGGAAGAGGGTCGTGAAGTCGCGGCGCAATTCGTCGATCGCCTTCTTCAAGGCTTGGTCGAGATCCGTCGCTTCTTTGAGCGAGACACTGCGTTGCGCCTTGTTCGAGGGCGTCAACACCTCCAGCCTCTGCTGGCGGCGCTCGGCGATCAGCGCATCGTTCTTCGCGATCTCTGCCGCACGCTCCTTTTGCTGCACGGGGTCGGTGGTGCCAGCGAGTTGCGAGCGTAGCGTGCGACCCATGCGGTCGAGCCGGGCGAGGCTGTCGTCGAGTTGTTTTACGAGGGCGTCGCGTTGGGCGTTGCTGTGCGAGGTCATGCGGCGATTCTGTTCGAAGTCCTCGTTGCGCTGGTAGTCCGTGCCGTACCAGCCGCCGCCGGTGGCCTTGTAGCGTTCGTAGTCTTTGTGCGCCGGCATCGATTTGTTCAGCGCGAGGACCTGCTGGGTACGCTTTTCGATTCGAGCGTCGAAGACATTGATGATCTTGCGCTTTTCGTCCTCGGTGAGCTGCGTCTGCGGATTGCGCAGTTCCTCGCGAAGGACGGCGCGCTTTTGCGCGTAATAATCGATCGTCTTCAGCAAGCGCTTCATTGTGTCCTCCTTTATCCGGGCAACCTTCGTCCGCGAATCCTTCGAGTCGCCGATCGATGTGAGGGTATGCACGATCACGTCGAGCCGCGACTCAATGCGCGCATCGATCTGCTTGATTTCATCGCGCAGCAAATCGACGCGCTGCTGGCGAATGCCGATCCCGGCTTTGAGCTGCTCGGCGGTGGGCTCGGTTGCTTGCGCGCCAAACGGCGTGATGGAAGCCAGCGCGACGAGAGCAATGAGGACGTAGTGGAGAGGGGAAACGGTCATAGAGTTTCGCGCAGGCTAGCGAGTCCTCTGGTTTGGTCAATAGGCGGACCCTGGTCCTGCTGGTGCGACTCCGCTGGCGCTCGGTCGCAGGAATCTGCACGTTCCGCTTAGGGAAACCCCTTTTTTTGATTTCCGGAGCGCCTCTCGTCTCATATCCTCTCCCGTCTAATGCACCAATGCGTCATTGGTCATAACTGCCGGCCTCAAACCAGCGGCGCCTTACAAAAAAGCCGATCGCTGCCTTGTTTCTTGCATTTTCAAGGGCGTTCACCTCATGGGAGGATAGCTTATGTCTTTTCCCTCGGACTTGATTTCGGAACCAATTCGGTCCGCGCGCTGGTTGTGGACTGTTCCAACGGCCAGGAACTCGGCGCTTGCGTGGTAGATTGTGCGCTCGGCGCGGCAATAGCGGCTGCCGTGCTGGCGGGATCCGAAGAAGGTGGCTATCCGATTTTTCCAGTGCCGAACAGGCGATGACGTCTATCAAGGAGCAGGTCTGGGATCCGATCCCGGAAAATCAGAAGGTTTACGACGAGCTTTATGCGCTCTACCTCCAGGTCCATGACGCATTCGGCGGTGTAAACCGGGCTATCGACCTCTCGAAGATTATGAAAGGTTGATCCAGCTGGGCTGCACCAACGGAAGCGATCGATAACATTCCCGAAATCGTCGGAGCCGAACGAGTTATCATCGCTGTAGAGACGATTCTTCGTGAATTCAAAAAATATTTACGCAACAATGCGCCTCAATATGACCTCCCACCCGGTTCAAGCCGGATACGATTGCCCAAAAGATCCCCTATGTCTGCCTATTCGGAACTGAAAGAGGAATGCTATGCAGCAAATTTGTTGCTGCCGGAGTACAAACTCATCGAACTTGCGTTCGGAAACGTCAGTGTGAGTGATCCACGGCATGGCGTTTTTGCCATTAGGCCTGGCAACGTTGACCACAAAGCACTGCGTCCGGACCAGATGCTGGTTGTCGATTTCGACGGACAGGTTATCCACGGTTCGCTGCGCCCGTCGGCGGATACGGCCACGCACCAGCGATTGTTTCAGGCGTTCCCGGATATCCGTTCGATTGTGCATACGCATTCGCGGAATGCCGTGGCATTCGCGCAAGCCGGGAGACCCATACCTTGTTTTGGGACGACCCACGCCGACTATTTTTGCGGCGAAATTCCGGTGACACGGCCCATCTCACCCGAGGAAGTTCAAAATTCCTACGACCATGAAATCGGCAATGTCATCGTCGAACGCTTCAAAGATCTGGATCCGCATAAAGTGAAAGCCGTGCTCGTGCATGGTCACGCGCCTTTCGTCTGGGGATCAAGCGGTACAGAGGCGGTGGAGAATGCATTCGCGCTGGAAGTTATCGCCGAAATAGCCCTCAAGACGTTGGAGGTGAACTCCGGCGCGTCGCCGATTCAGCAGTCACTGGTGGACAGGCATTACCAGCGTAAGCACGGCGAGACGGTGTAAAAGCGTCCCGGCGGCTCGAAACCGCCCTACCAAAGTTCTCGGTAGGGACGTTTCAAGTATCTGTTTAGCCTCGACGCGAAGTTTTGCGAAAGGGGCAAAAAAGGCTGGTACTAGCATTTATTGTGGTTTATAAAGCCTGGCGATGACGCCGCTGAGCCGGGAAACTCTTGAAGCGCTCCAGAGGGAAGCCCCTGGAGCGTTGGTCAATCTGGTGCTGACGATGCAGGAGGAGATGATGCGGATGCGAGCGGACATTGGGCGGCTGCAGGAGCGGATCGCGCAGCTGGAAGGCGAGAACCGGCCGCCGAGCGCGCCGTTTCGGCGCAGGGAGGATGAGCGCAAGAGCGATCCGAAAAAGCCTGGGCGTGGCAGCGGCCATCCGGGCAGTTGCCGGAAAGTGCCGCAG
>DATDBU010000161.1:0-6082 GCA_036524675.1 Chthoniobacterales bacterium
AGCGATCCGGCGCGGGCTCTGTTCGGTCCAGGAAAGCGTCCTGCTCATCGATGGCGCCTCGGGACTGGAAAAACTGGGGCGCGATTACTTTAGCGATGCCGTGCAGATCGTGGATTTTTATCACGCGATGGAACACCTCCATGCGCCCCCCTGATTTCCCGGACACTTCCGAGAGCACGAGCACCTGTTCCGGTTCCAAGCGCAGAAAGTTCAGGGCCGGACAGTAGGTAGGGACGCGCGAATTCTTTGCGAGAAATCTTCGGCGTTGCCGGCAACTTGCGCGGCGTCGTTGATCCAGGAACGCCGGCGCAGCTCGTCGAAAGGCAATGTCGAGTTCATCCTGCCCGAGGCGTAGAGATACCCGTCGATGAACCCGTTGAGAAGGTGGCGGAAATCGAAACCGCCAACCCTGCCCGCGGCATTCGCATACCGAACGATGTTGATCGTGCAGCTGTTGCTTAGCAAATGGTAGAACTCGGGACGATCGGCGAGCTGATTGATCCGCTGCAGGTAGACCAGGAAAAGCCGGCGCGCATCTGCAGGCGACGTATTGATGCGATACAGGAACACGTCTTCGTCCCGATAGTTCGTGCGAACGCGCACGATGTCTCGCTCATCCCCCACGACATAGATCAGCTCGAATTGCTTGAAGAGCGAGGCGAGCGGGTCGAAACCCTCGCCTACCTCCGGCCTTGTCTCGATCGAAATGCTGACCGGCGGTGCATTGTCGAAGATGAAACTCACGAAGGTGTGCGACACCGGGCCGATCTTCCAATAGGAGACGAAGAAATCCACCCCGGTCAGATGCGAGATTTGCACCTCGCGTTCCTCGTATCGCGCCGTGAAGTCATCCCTGCTGCGGTAGTCGAAATTGCGGAACCCCGTGAAGCGCACGCGATCTCCGTCGATGATCGCCCGCGGCATCACCGCCACCTCGGATCGCCACGGGCGATCGTGCGAAGGCTGGATGAAAAGCCAGGCCACGGCCACGACGACAAACAGTCCCGCGAAGGCCCAGGACATGTGCGGCCGCTTGGTCAGCCACAAGGCCCAGACACTGAAGGCGAGGAACGTCGCCGCCAGCACCACTCGCAGCCATGGCCATGGCAGGCTCGAATAATAGATTGCCAGAGTAGCCCAGGCGACGAGCACGATCAGGATGAGAACGCCGATCGCCGCAAGGAACCACCGGCCAACACGATGCGCCAATCGGCTGGATGCGGCATTTCCCGAGTGTGATTCTGCGATTTTCATCGGCGAATATTGGATTGCTCGCGAAGACCTGCGTGGTCGGGCGTCGGATCCTCAGGCGTGTTCATTTGCTTGATTGTTGAACTGTCCCGCTAAAAGCGCACAAAAGAGGGCATGTCCGGATAGGAGTTTGGAGATGTTATGACGAATCATCTCCGTCACAGCGGACGCTGTCCAGAGATTAACCAACAACCTACCTCAAACCGAGACAGGCCACCCGGCGCAGACTGACTCTTTTCCTCACCTATCCCTCCATGTGACCGGCAAGTAAGAGGGCTCGGTGAGGGAAAAAGTCAGTCCCACCCCGGCGAATCGACGACATTGGCAATGCTCACAGGCGGCCGTCCTCACGTTCGATGGTCGTGTCCATTCCACGAAGAAAACCCTGCATCTGCTGAATCGGGCGAACAGGAATGAATTCGATTCTGTCGGAGTAGCGCAAAACCCGGAATTTCTCGCTGGGCGCGAGATGGAGCTGCTTCGCGGATGGTCTGCGGAATGACAACCTGAAACTTCGGCGAAAGTGTGACGGTATCCATATCGTAGAGCGATCGTAAAAGCGATTTCCGCCGCTCCCTGCCGCTAACACAAACGCCATGGGCAGTCCACCATCCGAGACTCTCGGCTAACCAGGGCTTGTTAAACCACGGGTGCATGCGCCGGTTTCGCGGCAATACCACCCTTTATTGCTCGGCTCGTAATATGTTCTCTGGGGATTCCCATCCATGAACTGTCCTCCTAATTCGGACGGTGTTACTTCTGATGGTAATTTGCTGATCAATGTAATCGTCCGTATTCATCAAAGGTTCAATTAAGAAATCGCTAGAGGCGCCAGCTTCATGCTGCCTCTCGGAAAACGCGGCAACGATTATCAAATTCTGTGTTTCTGAACCAACAATCGTATCAATAGAACTCGTATCGACTTTAAACTTCCATTCTCGTTTTGATTGCAGAGGGACTAATTCCCAGAAATAATTTGCACCGCCGCTTTTACTCGAAAGGTAGGGTTCTTGTGAAATGGCCTTTCCATTAGCAAAAAATGCAAAAAGAAATGGAGTCATATTGGTCCAACGATGCTCCACCTCTCGCTTTAAACTGCGTGCTCCTGTTGTTAGGCTAAGTGCAAAAGTAAGTTCGTTGGAGGTGGCTGTATTGGTAATGCTGAGTTTAAGTGTAACACCTTGATCTTCCAGAGGCAAATCTGTTACTTTTTCTGGATAAGTGGGATTAGACGGTATCTGATGGATGTCATTATTTTCTGTATGGGATTGTTCGTAAATACCCTTCCTTTTTTGCCATTCCTGATATTCCACTTTTGAAGCTCTTTTGGGAAAGCCCTTAAACCAGCGTGACTCGGGGATAAATTTAAGAGTTTCTTTCTGAGATGTTAAGAGATCATTTTCGTGATAAACCTCCTCACCCAAAGGAAACCATGAAGGCTTTCCGGATGTATCTGAATTGCTGCTATGGGGTTTTGGTGCGCAGCCTGCTGCAGTAAGAATGATAGAAACTATCGAGAATATACGAAGGGAATGCATAATTTATGCCGAACGTCCGCTGCATCGCGTGGTTGGGCGTCTCAATCGACGAATCGAACGTCAATGCTCCCCCGCCTGGCACACCGGCGAGGTGGCGAGCGAAGTGAGCCAAGAAACGAATCCGGTCTCCTGTCGAGATCGCGCGGTACGAGTGCAGATAAGCATCGTGAAATCCACTTGGGAGTTTTGCCTCTAGTTCTTGGATCGTCATCTCTTGTCTATCAACGTCCGCCGTCACCGGCACCGGACCGCTGGGACTTTGGATGCTTGGTCGCTCCGCTCCCGCATCCGGCATGCCAGTGAGGAGGTGTTCGGTGACGGCATGGTTCGGATTTTCTATTTTCTATTTTCGATAAAACGATTGTAGGCCGCCTCACTCAGTTTCTTGTCTCCTTCAATCTCCTGCTTCTTCGCAGTATTCTTCCATCGATAACGTTGACCAAGTGATCGATATACGGCCCTCTCGATGACCGAAGGATTCGAGGTGTCACCTCCATGATCGGAAATCAGAGTTTCAATATCTCGCGCTTCGATCCGGACCTGTTTGGGATCGATGTGGAACCAATCACTTATGATGATGTCCGCGTAACTCATTGTGTTTCCTAACGTTGTGTAGACGGACTAAATTATATCGGATGTCGTCAGGAAAAAAGTTGGTGTTCATGGGGATAGGCGGAATAAGGATTGCGAGCTTGAGAACTGCGGTGGGCCGGCGAGCGGGAATACCACAAGGTCGTCGGCGACGACGGGAGAGACAAGCTGCCGCCCTTGGTCGCCCCTCCAGAAAGGTGCCAATCTCAGACAAATGCGCGAAGGTTGTCGCACGGAGGCGAGGGGTATCATGGGCGTCGGGCGAATTCAACGGAAATGGACTCGGATCCACAAGCCGTGTGACGTTGTTCAGGGTTGGATTGTTGGAAAACCGGACGGAAAGGAAGGTAGAAGAAGCTTCCAGCTTGTTTTCCTTGGACAAGCAGGATGCTTGCGCTACCTCGGCTGATCGCTGCCAAAAAAGTTTTCGAATTTATATAGTCGTCTCCCTGCAGTTTCACCCCAAGGCGCCAGGACGCCAAGGGAGAGACAGTTGAACGTTTTTTGGAAAAGTCGCCCGCCGAATGAGGGCAAATATTCTGCCTCTGCGTGATTCTTGTCCTGTTTGGCGCATTGGCGTCCTGGCGGTGATCGCAACTGCATCGTTACAGGTTAAAGTCCCTGCGCCAGGTAGCCGCCATCGACGGCTAAAACTGGCCAGTGATGTAGTCGGAATCGGGCGTGGCCGCCTTATTTCTCCAGTAATTGTTAGCCGCGCCGACTGTTTGAAAGTTGATGGCCACCCTTGGGAAGCAGCCGTCAGACTGTCGGCGTTGTTGGCGTAAACGTCTCTTAACTTCTGGCGAATTTCGTCGGACGGATTGGTGTATTTAACACCCATTCGAGAAAGTTTGATGGCGAGTTCAAAACCTTCCTGGGGGTGGTTTCCAGTGTGTCGGGCATAATTTTATTGGTTGGGTGGGGTTAAATGGTGTTGTTGGATTTGAATTCGGCTTCGGCTAATTCGCGAGGGATAGGACCGTTTTTCCACGGCCCTTCCGGCCTTCGATTTGTCCGCGGTAGGCGTCGGATGCCTGGGCAAATGGGGCCACTGCATCGACGAAGCATTGAAGTGCGCCCGTTTCCAGCAGCGCAGCGATTTCGGTGAGCTGTTTCTGATTGGGCTCGACGATAAAGAACGCTTTTTCAATACGCTCGTCCTTCGTCCCTTCGCTATCCGCGGCGATGGTGACCATGCGTCCGCCGGGTTTGAGCAGGTCCCAGGAGCGTTTCCCCTCCAACCGTGTCGAACACAACGTCCGCAAGACCAACACTTTCTTCAAAACGGCCGGTGCGGTAATCGATGCATTCGTTCGCCCCCGAGCTGCGTGAGAAAGTCGAAGTTTCGCACGGAGGCGGTCGTGATGACGTGCGCTCCGGTTCGCCGCGCGAGCTGGACGGCGAAAACACCCACGGCTCCAGATCCGCCATGAATCAGGATGCGTTCTCCGGCCTGAAGCTTTGCGCGTTCGATCAATCCCTGCCAGGCCGTCAAGGCTCCGATGGGAACACTGGCTGCCTCGGCGTGAGTCAGGCGCGAAGGTTTTTCCGATACGGCAGCCGGAACCGTAATGCCGTAATCCGCAGTGGCTCCATCCGCAAACCAGTCGTTCATTCCGAAGACTGCGCGACCAATCCAGGCTGGATCGACATCCGCGCCCGCGCCTTCAACAACGCCTGAGAATTCGTGGCCCGGAATGGCGCCGGTTCGCCTGCCGCCGTCCAGCGTGTGCGTGGTCGGATACCACAGGAGTTCGGTTGGCGTTACGCCGGCGGCGTGGACGCGGATGAGCAATTCGCCGGGGCGAGGCACTGGCGTCGGCGCTGTTTCCAGCAGCAATGCGGGAGCGTCGGCGGAATCGTTGAAGCGCATTATGTTCATTGTTTTCATCAAAAATCAGAAGGCTTTCGCTCTACGCGTTGAATCCGCCGTCGATGGTGAGGCTTGCGCCCGTGACGAAACCTGCCTGGGGACCGGCCAGATAGGCGACCAGACCCGCGCCTTCGTCAGCGGTGCCGTCAACGCCTCCTCGACGGCTTTGCGAATGGCGCGTCCGCGCAAAATGGCCACACCCTGGACGAGATCTTCCGAGCCCTGTTGCAACAGATCGAGAGATTCCTGAACGAAAAAGCCAACCTCACCTGCGTAAAGCATCATGGCGCCCTCGTGGGCACGCTCTCCGTGAAGAGGGACGGCCGCAAGGGCGCGGAGGCCGAGTTTCTCCGGCCAACGACATTCCGGAAGCAGATTGGGATTCTGCGAGCAAATCGTCGCAGACCACCAGCGCTCGATTTTTGATCACTGTCCCGGCCAGGTCGATTCCACATTCCAGATTGCCGTTGAGCGCGTCGATCGTTTCCGTAAACCCGGACGTCTGCCCGGCAAACGCCAGCACCCGCATCGCGCCATCCCTTTTCGGATCCGCGTCACCAATCCAGACGAGCGGAAATTTTCCGAGATCGACCATGGCGCGGCAGATCGTCTGGATATACTCCGCCTCGCTTGCGGAGATGTTAACCACCTGGTTGCACATGCTGCGCGAGCGCCACGCGCGGTTTAAGCCTCAATAGACTTGCCGAACGCGGATAATAGCAGGCTCGTAACTCGCATCTGAACGTCATCGAGCTCACCGAGCGCGCTAAGCGAACTGGCTGTCATGCCCGCCGGTCTGTTTGTCAGCCCAGTCTGCTGTCCTGCTACT
>DATDBU010000162.1:0-5729 GCA_036524675.1 Chthoniobacterales bacterium
CGCCAGGCACTCGACGAGCTGTTTGCGCAGCTTTTCTTCGTTGAGGTCGCGGCCGATGAAGACAAGCTGGCTCGAACGCACCTCACCTTTGTCCCAGAGCCGATCCCAGAAGATACTGAATCGGTTGTTAACACCATGAAAGACCGCACGGCGCGGGTTGCCTTCCAGGCTCAGGAAGCCTTTCGAACGATACACGCGTTCTTTTTCAGACAGATTCTTAACGAACGCCTCGATCCGCTCCACGCTGAACGGCTGATCGAACACGAAAGAAAATGAGGTGATATCGTGGTTGTGGCGATTGTTCAGCTCGTTGAGAAAATCCGGATCGACGGCAAGTTTTCGATCCACATCAAAGGCGTGCATATCCAACAGATCCTTTAGGTTCGCTTTTGAGTGATCGGTCCGGAAAATGCGTGCGTCGGGATTCAGCTCGGCGATGGTGGATTCAACTTCGGCCAGGTGTTCCGCATCCACCAGATCTGTCTTATTGATGAGCACAAAATCGGCCATCACGATCTGATCGCGAACGGTAGGTTCGGCTTTCAACTGTTTAAAAATCTGTTCGGCGTCCACGACGGTGATGATCGAATCCAACCGGACGAACCGTTGCAGTGCCGGAATATTTACGAACGTCTGCGCAACCGGGCCGGGGTCGGCGATGCCGGTGGTTTCGATCAGCAGATAATCGAAGCCGCCACGTTGGATAAGCTTCTGGATGCCACGCACCAAGTCTTTGCGGACCGTGCAGCAGACGCAGCCGTTGTTCATCTCGAGGATTTCTTCCTTTTGATTTTCGACGAGCTGACTGTCGATGCCGATCTTGCCGATCTCGTTGACGATGATCCCGAATTTGTAATCGCTCTGTTCCTTCAGGATATAATTGAGCAGAGTCGTTTTGCCGGCTCCAAGGAATCCGGTGAGAATCGTGGCTGGGATGACTGTTTGGCTCATGGCTGGATTTGCGGGAACCAAAAATGGCGGCAAATGCTATTGCGCGCAACTTGCATTTGCCTTGAGGAATTGCCGGTCCCACGCCGGCGACATTCCCGAGGATTGAATCGAGACAACAAAAAGCGGCAAAATGCGCTGTCGCGCAATTGCCGCTTGTGAAAAGAGATGGATTTCGCGGGTTTAAACCAGGCCGGCTTCCTTCAGTGTCGCGAAGGCCCCGTTCTTGGAAATGGTTTTGAGTGCACGGGCCGTCACGCGAACAGTGACGAATTTATTCAATTCCGGCACCCAGACGCGCTTGTTCTGAAGATTCGGCGAAAACGTGCGCGGCACATTTTTGGTGACGTGACGACCCACGCCGCCTTTTTTCTTGGCCATACCACGGCGATGGATGATACTTCCACGTGAAGCTTTGGCTCCGGTAATGCTGCAAGTTTTCGGCATAAAACGTTCTTTCGGTCAAAGGTTTGAAGGGCCGGGAAAGTGCCGCTATTGTGTGGGGCGGTCAAGATGAAAGTTTCGAAAATTTCCGGTTGCCAAACAGCCGGAGATCGTCTTTCTTCCCGACCCCAGCGCGAAACTTTTGCACCGTCGGTCCCTGGGCTCCGGCATTTTGTGCCGATCAGCCGAACCGCGCCAGGGGGAACCCGGTGAACCATTATTGAAATATGCCCGTCCGTTTAGGTCGTTTTGAAATGCCCAAGTCGCTCGTTAAAGATGAAGCGACTGCAACTGCCACGTATGCCCGTTTTGTCGCCGAACCGTTCGAAGCCGGCTACGGTCACACGATCGGCAACTCCATCCGCCGCGTACTCCTTTCCTCGCTTGAAGGCGCGGCTATAACGTCCGTCCGCATCGCGGGCGCAGAACACGAATTCGGCACTCTGCCGGGCGTGGTTGAAGATGTCACCGACATCGTTCTCAACCTTAAAAAGATTAAATTCAAGGCCAACGACCACGAAGTCCGCAACTTGAGTCTTTCCGTTACCAAGGAAGGCGCCGTTACCGCTGGCGATATCCAGCAGAGCAACCAGTGCGAGGTCCTGAATCCTGATCAGGTTATCGCGACGCTCGACCGGAAACAGAAATTCGAAGCGGAACTCGAAATCAAAGTGGGCCGCGGCTTTGCCACCGGCGACGAAAACAAGCACCCGGACCAGCCAATTGGCGTCATCGCGATCGATTCGATCTTTTCGCCGGTCACTCGCGTCAAATATTCCGTTGAAAACACCCGTGTCGGCCAGCGCACGGACTACGACAAGCTCATCATTGAGATTTGGACCGACGGCCGCATCGCGCCCGACGACGCACTGCTCCAGGCTTCCGCGATCCTGCGCAAGCACCTCGACGTATTCGTCAATTACGACGAAAACGCCGTCGAATTTGACGAAACGCCGGAAGCGGTCAGCCAGGAAAACAGCCGTCTCAAGAAGCTCCTCAACATGAGCGTCAACGAGATCGAGTTGTCCGTTCGCGCGGCGAACTGCCTCAACAACGCCAATATCACCACGGTTGGCCAACTCGCCCAAAAGACGGAAGCCGAGATGCTCAAATACCGCAACTTCGGTAAGAAATCGCTCAACGAAATCAAGGACAAGCTTACCCAGCTCGGCCTCGGCCTCGGCGTGAAGTTCGAGAGCGGTCTTATCGAGACCCCGGCTGATTCCAGTGCGGAGTAACCCGCAATTTTAACAACCTACTTCAAAGACTCCCAACGAGGAGGATAGCACCATGCGCCACCAGAAAAAAACCATCAAACTCGGCCGGAAAGCCGAGCACCGCGACGCCCTGCTCGCCAACCAGGTTGTGAGCCTCATTGCTCACAGCCGCATCAAGACCACGCTCGCCAAGGCTAAGGCGGTTCGCCCGCTTGCCGAGAAAATGGTGACGCTTGGCAAGAAAGCCACTCTGCACGCTCGCCGCACTGCCATTGCGGTGATCCGCCAGGAAGACGCGGTGAAGAAATTGTTTGATGAAATCGCGCCTCGCGCTGCGGGACGGGTTGGTGGCTACACCCGAATCATCAAGCTCGGCGAACGCAAGAGTGACGCTGCTCCAATGGCTTACTTGGAATGGGTGGATGCACCTGTTGCTTCCGACATCTCAACGGTTGCTGAAACGAAACCTGCCAAGGCAAAGACCGTGAGGGCCAGCGAAACGGCGCCTGCCGCCGCGCAGTAAACTTCTGCAGAACTCACTTAAACAAAAAAGCCACGGCCCAAGGGCTGTGGCTTTTTTGTTTTTGGTGGAAGTTGCTAATCAAAGAATTGCCACGAAGCAGTTCTGTTCTTGTGACGGGTCAGAGAAGGCCTTGCTTCTTCAATTCGCGATAAATGGTGTTACGGGAGACCGCGAGTTCAAGGGCGGTTTTAACGATATTGCCGTCGCAACGGTGGTAGGCATCGACGATGATCCTGCTGCGATTGTCGCGAAGCAGCGTTGGGGCCGCAATCGGTGGCGCCAAAGTCGCTGATACTGGGGACGCGGGACAGGGTCCTAAGAAGGAAGCGACGTTGCTTCGTTCCAAAAATGCCGAATCCGAAGAAATCACCATTCGTAGGAGCGCATTTTTGAGTTCCCGGAAATTGCCGGGCCACGTGTGCCGACGCAAGAGATCCAGCGCGTCCGCGGAAATGGAGCCGCCGGGTGCAATGCTGGTTAGGATTGATTGGACAATTTCGTCAAAGTCCGTCCGTTCGCGCAGCGGTGGAATGGTGACTTCGATTCCCTGCAACCGGTAGAGCAAATCGGCCCGGAATTTTCCTTCCGTGACGGCTTTTTCCAAGGGGCTGTTCGTTGCGGCGATCACTTGAACGTCCACTTCCGTTTCCTCGGAGGATCCAACGGCGCGCACCGTCCATTGATCCAAAAAACGGAGCAATCGTCCCTGCAGAGGGACCGGCATGTCGCCGATTTCGTCGAGGAAAAGCGTGCCTTTATCGGCGTCACGGATCAGTCCCTGCGCGCCGCCCCGCCGGCTACCCGTGAAAGCGCCCTCGCGGTATCCAAAAAACTCCGATTCAACGAGCGTCTCAGGCAAGGCGGTGCAATTGACGGCAACAAACTTGCCTGGGCATTTGCTAGTCTGGTGTGCGTGACGGGCCATTAATTCTTTGCCGCTGCCCGTTTCGCCCCGGATCAAAATTGGCACTTTCCATGCTACCGCATTCTCGATGAGACGAATGGCGTTTTGAATGGAGAGATCTTTGCAGACAAACGTCGCTTGTTTCGGCGGCGCCGGGGTACGTGCGATGCCAGCTGGAATGCTTGTCCGTCGGCGAAGATTTAGTGCCAGGACCTTGAACGTGCTCCCACGGTCATCCGTCAATTCGGTGGACCCGGAAGCCGCCGTTTGATGAAAAAAACGGTCAAATGAAACGTCGAAAATTGTTTCGAAGCTCCGTCCCGGCTTTACGGGCAGGCCATTCAAAAAAAAACGCGCCTGCCGGTTTGAGGCGACGATCCGCCCATCCCGATCGAGCGCTAACAGTCCGGCTTCGAGCGTGTGAACGAACTCCGTGCGATTGTGGAATTGAAGGATGATATTCTGTCGGAAAGTCTCTCGAAAATACTCCGCCTCGATCTGCAGCGCTGCCATCCGCATGAGCGCCATCGTATGAACCTGTCTTGCGCGGCAATCCGATGACGCGTCAATCACGCCGAGCAGCCGGTCTTCATGATCGAAAACCGGATGCGCGATACATGTAAAACGGCAGCTCGCCTGGAAAAAGTGTTCCGTGCCGTGCACCACAAATGGCAGCCGCGTCGCCACACAGGAGCCGAGGCCGTTTGTTCCCCGGACATTTTCGTCCCAGCTGACGCCCGGCAAGATTCCGCCGGCACGCGCAAGGCTCCGGAACGAATCGTCCATGATTGCGTCCAATATCAGCGTGTCATGATTTGCGAACGCCACCATGAAGTTCGATCCGGCAATTTGCGAATAGAGATTCCGCACTTCTGCCTGCACGATCTCATGGAGCCGTGCATTTTGCTCCTGGTGTTCGCGCAACTCCCGCTGGCTGATCACCTCTGGATGCGGCGCATCCGCAGGGTCGAGGCCCGTATTGAGACATCGTTGCCATGATGATTGGATCTCGTCACGAACGACGCCGGACGGCATCTCGAGGAATCGGCGTTCTTTCAAGTAAGCTCGGGTATCTGGCGACTTCTGCCCTGGGAGGATCAGCATGGTTCAGCTCCGGTACGGGTACTATTAAGCGGGGAAGAATCGAACGTTGGAACTTTACTCCCGCATTTCAGGAATTGGAAGAAGAAGCGAAGGCATGTTCCGATTTGGCACACTTGAGATGTTCCAAAATGGAGCATCAGGCGCCGGTTTCACGGCGCAATTCCTACGTAGAGAGGCCTGGCATGGAGAATGCTAATGTCGAAATTGTTGCTTGCCCTTAACCAAACCCCATGAAATCAACCGTCCGCCAATACGCCCGTTCCAGTCCCAGTATTTTTTGGGAGGGAGTTGCCCAGCCCGAACCCAAACGGGGTGCCTGTGTTGCCGTCCGAACAGGCGTTCCTGGCGCTTGTCGCAGGGATCTGCAGGTCATCGAAACTGTCGGCGAAATCGGCCATCGGCTGACGCCTGGGATGAAACGGAAGATTCTCGCTGAAAATGCCGCACGCCTCTTTCATATCGTTCTTGCGGAGAAAAAGCTTGAGCTCAGCTTGACGAAACCGACCGAAATCGATCGGGGATCAGCAATTGCAGTCGCATGAGACCCGAACGAACAGCCGAAGTCTGGAGGGTACTCGGCGCGGGGGCC
>DATDBU010000163.1:0-40504 GCA_036524675.1 Chthoniobacterales bacterium
TAGGAACAGCCCCCAAAATCACGAACGACGACGAAACTCCCCTCTCCGAACAAGACCAAAAACCTCACGCGATTCTCCTCCTCCCGGTGGAGTTGGTCGATACCAAAGACAAAGTTTTCGACGATCAAGCCCTCAAGGCACGACGATTACTGACGCAAACCGTGATGTAAAAATCGCGCCTAAAAAAGACGCCGATATCTAATAGCACTTCCGTGATTCCGCGCTTCCTCGTGTCCGCCGGAGGTGGGTAGGCGTCAAACGTGCTCCTTGGTCGCGCTCGGTCATAACTTATGGTACCTTCGGTGAAGCGGATGGCGCGGGAGTTGGTGCTGGGGTTTCAGTAGGCAGGGCTTTGTATTCGTCAACGACTTTTTTGATCATTCCCGGGAGAAGTTCCTGACGGCGGGCATCCATTTCCTGGCGCAATTGTCGCTCGAGATCGCGACGGTATTTTTTGTAAACGCCTTCGAACTTTTCCCGTTCGCCGGCGTCCAGCGTGAGGCCGCTGCTGGCCAGAGCATCATCAACGCCTTCTTTGACGCGTCTCTTGTATTGGCGACTGAGGAATTTGATATGGTCGCGCTGCTCCGGAGGGAGATCCTTCCAGCGTTCTGCGTTTTTGAGGATTCTTTTTCGCCTGTCGGGCGGCAGTTTTTCGATTTGCTGTTCGAGCTCCTTAAGGTTCCTTGGCTCCTTATTCGGAGAGGGCGTCACGGACGGACTTGAGATGCCGCCGGAAATAACCGGCGTTTTTTCGGGAGAAATGACCGCAGGCGTAGGAGTCGCTTCCGGGGCTGTTTTACCTCCCGGCGATTGCTGCTGACTTAAAGCGGGTGCCACTCCTGCGAAAAGGAGGGCTGCAGATGTTAAAAGGAACCGTTGCCAAGCCATACAGAGTTGTCGTCCTCGTGAAGGTAATCGTCGATATTTTCGAGGCCATCGAAGTCCGCCGCAGCGATTTGACCCGCAGCGTCGTTAAAAGCGGCTGGAGTTCCATTGGAAATAGAACCGCCGCCGATGGGTCCGGGTTGTTGAAGGGATGAGTAGAACCCCACAATGATTACTGCCGCCGCTCCAACAGCCAGTGGCGCGGTCAGCCGTTTCCAAAACCGTGAAAAACCGGACCGATCTTCGTTTTTCTCCTTCAGATCGGCCTCCGAGCGCCGGATCTCCCGCAGGACATTGTCCGCGAACGACCCGCGGACACGCGGCTGGCGCGCCTGTCCCAGCAGATCCCAAAGTTCTTTGTCGTCGTTTCGGTCCATCAGTAAAGTGTAACACAGCGCATTCGCGGAAGTTGCGATCAACAAGCAATGCCTAGGCGTTTGATCTTCTGATACAAAGTCGGCCGGTAAATTCCAAGGAGTTCGGCGGCACGTTTCTTATTCCCGTTCGTCTGGGCGAGAGCTTTCAAAATCGCGTCCTTTTCCTGCTGCTCAAGAGTTTGTGCGTGAGCCGCGAGAGCCCTGCGGCGGGTTTGCATTTCAGCGGGGAGACGGATGTCAGGCGGGAGATGGGCTTCCTCGATCACCGGCCCGTCAGCTAGAACGACGGCATATTCGATAGCGTTACGAAGCTGCCGGATATTGCCAGGCCATGGGCTGGATATGAACTTTTCCATGGCTTGCGGCGAAACAGTGAGCAGTTTTTTTGCGGACGACTGACAGAACGTGTGAACAAACGTGTCCACGAGCGCAGGAATATCTTCCCGGCGTTCCCGCAAAGGAGGAATTTCGATCTGGAAAGTGTTTAGCCGGTAATAAAGGTCTTCGCGGAGGAGGCCCGATTCGATGGCTTCATCGATGGGGCGATTGGTTGCTGCGACCAGGCGAAAATCGACTGGGATGGTTTTTGTGCTGCCGAGAGGACGAAAAGAGCGCTCCTGGAGCACGCGCAGAAGGCGCGTCTGCAACTCGGGCGGCATATCCGCGAGTTCATCGAGGAACAGCGTTCCTCCGGCGGACTCGTGGATCATTCCGGGAAAATCCGCAATAGCTCCCGTGAAGGCACCTTTGACGTACCCGAACAGCTCTGCTTCGATCATATTCGGAGGGAACGCGGCGCAATTTAGCTTCACAAGGGGCCCATCGCTGCGTCGGCTCGCGCTGTGGATCTGATTGGCGAGAACCTCTTTCCCCACGCCGCTTTCGCCAAGGATAAGAACGCTGGCGTCGCTGCTGGCAAGGCGTGCAACCAGGTCGTGGATCTCCTTCATGCGCCGGTTGCGGACTTTGACCGTAAAATAGCTCTCCGCGAGGGAGAGGCGCTTTTTGAGCAACTGCGTTTCTTCGCGCAGGGTGGCTGTCTCGCGAGCCATTGAACGCGCTTTGGACGCATGGGCAAGGAGGCTGAGTAACTCTTCAGGGGCGTATGGTTTGCTAATGAAATGAAACGCGCCGAGTTTGATCGATTCGATAGCGTTGTGCAACGAGTCCTGGCCCGTGAGGATGATGATTTCGAGGTCCGACTGTGTGGATTTCATCTCCCGAAGGAGATCCATGCCATCCGCATCGGGTAAGCCGAGATCGAGCAGGACAAGACCCGGTTTTTCCGAGGCGAGAAGCTGTTTGCCAGCACGGCCCGTGCTCGCGGCAAAAACCTCGTAGCCATTGGCAGTCAACAAGGCTTCGAGAGTCATGACGACCGGACGCTCGTCATCGATGATGAGGACGCGATGTTTGGATTCCAAGACGTTCACTGCGTTGTCAAAATTGGTAGGCGAATCGAGCAAATGGACCGCCCTGAGTCAAATGCGACATTCAGCTCACCGCCATGGGCCGCAACGAGCCGCCGGGCGCGATATAAGCCGAGGCCATAGCGACTCGGTTTGGTGGAAACGAAAGGCGCCCCCCATTGTTTAGGATCAATGGCTGGTGCAGGCTGAAAGTGAGTGACACGCAAAAGGAATTCGCTTTTCGCCGCCTCCGCCTCGACTTCAAAACATGTGTCGGGTCCGGAAAAAAGCAGGGCATTTTCGAAGATTTCGGCCGCCGCGTCAGCCATCGCGTCAAAATCCACCCTCAATTCCCCTTTCAGCGCTCCGATCTTCCATACGAAACGCTCATCACGATAGCGTTCCAATTTCTGCAAACGCGTTTGTAGGTCCTCTACGAAATACGCCGCCGGATAGGCGATAGGAGCGACTTTCGCCTCGGAAAGTGCGGCACCTACACGATGAATTCGCTGGACCGAATCGCGCAACGACGTCCGGGCAAGCCGTATCTCGGTCTCGAGTTCCTCGGGCGTCCCGGCCTGACCTACCGCAACGAGGTGCAGATCGATGCCATTCAGGATGTTACGCCAGTCATGGCAGAGTATCCGCACAAAGCGCTCTACATCCGCCAAGGGCACGCTGTTGTCTTTCGGCACGCGGCTCATGCCACCAACTTAAACCGAAAATCCGGATCGTCTAAAGGGCGTCTAAAACGGAAACTCTCCTTCACGCGCCGGCGGCTGAATTCCCAGTTTTCTGTACGCTGAAGGCATCGCGACACGGCCCTGTGCCGTTCGTTTTAAATAGCCTTGCATGATCAAATAGGGCTCGTTGACGTCCTCGATCGTTCCTGGATCCTCGCCAACTGCGACCGCAAGCGAATTGATTCCGACCGGACCACCCCCAAACTTGGCGATGAGCGCCTCGAGGATGCGTTTGTCCATTTCGTCGAAGCCATCCGCGTCGATTTCCAGCATGGCAAGTGCACGATCCGCAACGTCCCGCGTGATTCGGGCGTCGGCTTTCACCTGCGCATAATCGCGCACCCAGCGGAGGAGATTGTTCGAAATTCGAGGCGTCCCACGCGACCGCGCAGCAACCTCGAGGGCGCCCGCATCGTCGATATGCAATTCGAGCAGACTGGCGCTGCGGAGAACGATTTTCTGCAGTTCTTCAGCGGTGTAATAGTCCAGCCTCGTCGTCATTCCGAATCGCGACCGCAGCGGTGCGCTGATCATTCCCGCTCTCGTCGTAGCGCCGACAAGCGTAAACCTTGGCAAATTCAGCCGGACACTCCGAGCGCTTGGCCCTTGGTCGATAAGGATATCGAGCTTAAAATCCTCCATCGCCGGATAAAGATATTCCTCGATGGCAGGCTGCAGCCGGTGGATCTCGTCAATGAACAGCACATCGCCGCGTTCCAGCGTCGTCAGCAAACCCGCAAGATCTCCCGCCTTCTCAATCATCGGGCCGCTGGTGCTTTTGATATTCACACCCATCGCGTTCGCCACGATGTAGGCGAGAGTGGTCTTTCCGAGACCCGGCGGGCCGCTGAGCAAGACGTGGTCCAGAACATCGCCGCGCTGTTTAGCCGCGGCGACCATCAGCTCAAGTCGCTCGCGCACCTTTTCCTGACCGCCAAATTCGCTGAATGCCGGCGGCCGCAGCGACCGGTCGAATTCGGGATCAGGAGGCGTGTTAAAGACGGTTTCGGCCACGCGACGACTAAAATCGGACGGGCGTTGGCTGGCCAGCGGAATTTTTCTTCTTGACCTCGGGGGCTATTTTCCGCTACTGGATGGCTACCCGGAGGAGAGTGGTCATGGGTGATTTTGTAAAGCAGTTGCGGTTTGGTCGGCGCAGTTCACGGCAAGGTCTGACGTTGCTCGAATTGGCCGTCGTCATCGGCATCATGCTCAGCCTCATAGTCGCAC
This sequence comes from Chthoniobacterales bacterium, assembly GCA_036524675.1. GTDB lineage: Bacteria > Verrucomicrobiota > Verrucomicrobiia > Chthoniobacterales > DASVRZ01 > DATDAW01. The sequence goes on from DATDBU010000163.1 coordinate 4,648, forward strand.
TCGCTCCAATAGCGAACAATGTGCTTCAGCAAAGGGCCCGCAAATCGGCCGCCAACGTTCTGTTGAATGCCTTCGAGCAGGCACGTGTTCTGGCCCTGGAAAACTCGGCCGTCGTCTACGTGGGCTTTGCCGACGCAAACATTCCCGATTCGGGGCAAGGAATGCAAAATGCCGGATTTCCCTACACGCGTTTTATTATTTTCGGCGAGCCCTCCTCCGAAACCAATGCGAGCACTCCCGGCCCGCAGTCCTATATTCCCCTCACGAAGTGGTTGAAGCTACCCGACGGCATTTCTTTCAGCAGCAAAAGCCCCATCCTCACCGGAGCAACCCTCTTCGTGGCAAAAGACGCCCGATTCCCGGCAATCAACTCCGCCGACTACAACATGCCTGTGTTGAAGTTCACTAACACCGGGATGATCCAGACGCCTTCCACCAAACTGTGGCTTTTCATTTACGAAGGTTTTTACGCAGACGGCCAGGACACTTTTACCCGTCCGAACAATAACAATCTATTCGAACGTATCAGCTTCTCCCGTTCAACGGGACGTGCCCAACTGGACATTACGGGCATGTAAAACTCTATGTCCCCCACAAGAAACCCACTCGTTGCCTTTACACTCATCGAGATATCCATTGCCGTAGGCATATTCGCCGTAACAATCGTTGCTATATTAGCATTATTTCCCGTCGCCCTACGTAGCGCAGAACAAAGTCGCACCGAATCCATCGTCACCCAAATCGCCCGCACTGTCCTCACCGACCTGCGGAGCGGAGCGTTTGAGAAGGCCCGCATTGCAACAAGTGCCGTGCCCGACTTCCTGGAATATAATCTTGCACAGGCCGCATCCACGCCGGTCTATCTCGGCTACGACGAAGGAGGCAAAGTCATCGGAGAATTGGCCGCTGCGTCCTATGCAGAACCAAATCCTGCTGTTGTGTATGTGGTCAAACTGGAGAGCGAACTCGTAACGACGACCGTCCCACTGTTGAGCAGGGTCACCGTCACCGTTGAATCACCCGGAGCTGCCCCAGCGACAGCAAGAAGGAAATACCCCTTAACCACACTCATGGGAGACACAAGGTGAGACACAGAGTTTCGGCATTGAGCCCTCGATCAGACGGCTTCACGTTGAGCGAGTTGCTCGTCGCTATCGCCATCCTTGGCGGCCTGATATCATTGCTGTTTTCCGTAGTCGATCAAACCACGCGGATATGGAGAACTTCCGAGCAACGCGTGGACGCCTTTCGTGAAGCGCGAGCCGCCCTGTTCACGATCGCACGAGATCTCGAAAGCATGGTTGCCTCTCCCGACTCCGATTCCGACGGCGCCCCGGACTTCAATTTCTTCTTCGCCAATCCCGATCGCGCTGGAAAAGCAGACATTACCTTCTCCGGAATCGCTGAAGATACAGAAGGCGACCGCCTCTTCTTCCTAACTGCCCTGCCACACGCATCTCAAGGAAACACCGCTAAAAGTGATGTCTGTGGTGTCGGCTATTATCTCGACTACGTATCTGGCCCTCAGAATTCTTTCAAACTTTTCCGCTACTTTATTGGCAGCGACGAAACTTTCGTTCGACTCAAAACTTATGTTAGCGGCGATTCGAACGTTCTCATGGAAGCGAGCAGTGCGACAGATGAATCTCTCGCCCGAAACGTCATCCATTTTAAAGTCATCGCTTACGATGAATCGATGACAGCCATTTCTCCATGGCCCAAAGACCGGTCTCCCATTGCCATCGATCTCTCCATTACGGCTTACGGGCACAGCGTTGCCAACGGTTTTCTCAACCGCTCCGATTGGTTGAACGTTGCCAACCCGCGCAACCGGGAGTCGAAACAAACATTTACGACCCGAATCCGTCTTCCCCAACGATGAAAGTGTCCCCCCAGAAAAACTTCCTCCATCACGGCATGGCATTGATTATTACGCTGCTAGTTATCGTTATTCTTACGGTGTGCGCCACGGCCTTCATGCAAAGCATGTCTCTCGAGCGCCGAACCAGCCGCGCCTATCTCGACATCCTGCGCGCAGATGAAGCCGCGAAGGCGGCGCTTGAGCAAGCAATGGGAAAAATCGTGTCTCATTTACATCGCCCCGACATAGGGGGCGCCGCGTACACAATATGGGGCTATTACCCCAATGCCACCTCGGACGCCTATTATTTGGCGATGACCGCCGGCCACCCTCCTGATTTACATCCCTCTGCGCCCTGGTTGTCTCCAAGCAATACGACGTGGTTGTCTTCCGATTCTGTTCAATATTCGGATCCTGCCAATCAGCAAATACCAACGGTGGTTCAGTTTGATCCCGATAATATCCCTGCAACCTCGGTAAATTTGAATGCCGGTAATCGATTCCGCGGGCTACCGTCCTCTTTATCGGCACCCTGGCAGGAAGTGATTCGGACAGAAACACAATCGACAGTTGGCATCGTTAGATTCGCATACTGGATTGATGATGAGAGCTCGCGCATAAACACAGCCGTCGCTGGAAATATCGACGCGCCAGGTGAACAGCACTTGCGCATGTTCGGCGCCAGCGAAAAGGAAGTTCCGCTTTTCAACGTAACGGGACAAGAGTTGGCGGACATCGTCAATTCCCGTCGCCTCCTTTTGTCTCCATCTTCATTTCGGGAATTGGCGCAAGCAACGGGTCCGGCGGGAGATCTTCATTTTCTGACGACCTCTTTCAGCAGCGGACTTAATGTTATACAGAATGCGCCGGCGCCTACCGTCGGCAGCACTGTACCCGACTACCCTTATCGGGGGAAGAGAAAAATGAACCTGAACTATACGGGCCATACGGACTCTTCTATGCCCGCAGAAGAGCGCGTGGCTCGCATATCAAACTGGATTGAAAATGGCGCGCCCACCTATTTCGCGAAAGGCGCGTCCAATTTTGCTAACAAGTCAGGAGATCTTGCTTCTGGCATTCGACGGGACATGCTTAAGACAATTGCTGCCTCTGTCATCGACTATATCGACAAAGATTACATACCGACACAACCCGCGCTGCCGTCGCCTTCGGATCTGCTAAATCCCATGCCCCCGGTACATCTAATCCGTGATGTACCTAGGCCTGCTTTTTTCGGCGCTGAACGTTGTCCCAGGATCAATGAGGTCCAAGTGGTCTTTAACTGCGACAATGACACATACCTGGCAAATGCCGTCGTCGGCAGATCCTACAACTCAGGGCTATATACCTATACCATCCCTGTAACAAGGCGCTTCGAAATTTGGAATATGAACGCAGAATCCATTCCAGAAGCCCACTACCAAATTCGCATGTATAACCAGCAAGTTATTTCCGCCGGTGCTTTTGGATTTGGAGGACAATCCATTCCGACAGATACGGACGAAGTTCTTGATCTGGGAAATCTTTCATTTGGTCCCAACGAGATCAAAGTCCTTACCGTAGTGACGACATTTTCTTCCACGGGCCCCAACTCGTTGGGGACAACCTGGGATGAATTCTGGAAGGGGCCCGACCACGAAACCTATCCGCCGGATCCTGGCACAAACAATGACGACGAACCGCGCGATCAGTACAACAGAGCATGCGTCCTGTTTACGACCCGCAATGGAACGGATTATTGGATTTCCTCAACCAACTATATGCGGGCAGATGCGGGCAGCCACGCCACCTACCCAGGCAGGACATCCGCCGGCCCCGGGAACGCAGGCAGCAGCCTTGGAAACTCCATCAACGATCCAAGAATGTCACCGCTACGCTCTTTCACGGACGGCATCGCCATCAGTGCAAGTGGATATCAGAACGAACGGGACTGGGCGAGCAATCTACCAGGGACAGCCGGACAAGGGAGCGGCAGTGGAACGATCAATAATCAGTCCGGGGCGAGCAACTTTAACTTTCAGAATCTCGACTATTGGGACGCGCGCACGGAGTATAATCCTGCAACACCACGATTATTGCCCGAAGCAATCACGACGGTTGCCAATGCCCGTTTCCGCAGCATCGGTGAACTTGGCAATATCTTCGACCCGAGCTGGTCGCATCCCCGTGGGAGGGAAACTGCCACCGCTGATAAGGGTTACGCTTACGGGAGCGGTCTCCTTTCTCTTTTCCGCGGCGGGGCCAATCTTCGCATCGGCAGTCCAGATTCAAAAGCACCTTGGGCCGCCAACTCGTGGATCCTAACAGACCTGTTTGGCGCATCGGCAGATGTTTCCAAAGACATAGATCTTTATCTGCCGTTTCAATGGTCCGGAAAGATGAACATCAATGTTCCCAAAACCGTGATTGCGAACGGCGTAACCTTTTCGAACATCGAACTCCTGTTCAAGTTGCCCGGTTTAGCCTATGCGCCTCCGAGCGGTAAAGGGAAGGACTTTGACCCTGGCAAACTCATCGACCATATCCAAGCGCAGCGTTTAACAAAGAACGGAAGTGGAGGCATAGGGGGCCAGGTGACCAACTGGACGCACGCACGTCCCTTCTTTTCCACGGGTGAAATAAGCGAGGCACCGATTTGGAACGATGGCGCTTTGTACATTCCGGAAGAAACCGTTTCCGCAACGCCCATGGATGCCCCGGCAAGTGACGGCATCTTGCGCGCAAATCGTTCTGATAGAGGGAGAAAGGAAATATTTAATCGGAGCGTGAACTTGTTGACGACCAATAGTGCATCTTACCGCGTTTATGTGCTCGGGCAGTATTGTGAAGCGCCGACTGGCGATTCTAGTAAGATTAGCGTGCGCGCCACCGTGCCTCTGGAGGTATCAATTTCTGCAACGCCCGCGTTCGACCCGACTTCCGGAACCCTGCAAGGCATTATCACCAGGAAACTTTACCAGATTCATCCATGAAGCGGCTAATCTTGCTGGTCGTCCTGGTCGTGTTATTCGCGGACAATCTTACCGGGAAACTCAACCCTTCCGAGATAGAATGGGCAGCCGTGAAATCAAGCGTTCGCTGGTTGAATTTCTATCAGGGAAGATCTCTTCTGACATTCGTGGTCGACGAATTTCCTGCCCTGCGGGGACTTCCGCCTGGCGGCTACTATCCTCCAACGAAATTTCCTCCTGGCAACTTCGCCTGCTGTTTGGTAGCCCCGACGAGCCAACAGGCCTTGGGAAAAATGGCTATTGATGTTAGGGACAATGTTCAGTATTGCCTGGTCACATTTGGACCTCCGGAAAAGACGCCTTCGACGATTTTTATCCCCGAAGCGCCAATCACGAGTAGCCAGCGTGACTCCCGGATCACGATTTATAACATGATACCAGACACGTCCTTACTCTGGCCTGTAAAGAATGGTGAGTTAGAAGTCATAGCCGTTGGCAAAGCCAGGCAAGCGACATTCACTCCGCACATCGGATTCGCACACACTGTCAGGGTGACTATGAAAGACGGCAAAAAACAGGTTCTTTCAATTTCCATTCCTCCTTCGACGACCGCGGCCAGCTGGATCGCATTCTGCCATGACAATGCGAAAGATGGACGAATAGCCGTTTCCTACATCCGGGAAGGATCGACCGTTTACATTTCCGGCGTAGCTGATACGGGTTCCGTGGATTGACGATTAATCGATACTAATTCGTGAGGAGAAATCCGCGTAATTTACTTTTTCAACCCGCCAAGCGCCTCCTTGGCTTGTTCCGAATCGGGTTTGAGTTTAAGCACGGTTTCAAAATCCTGCCTGGCGCCACTGGTATTTCCAAGTGCCAGTGAGGCCTGCGCTCGTCCGAGAAGAGCAGTCACCCGGTTGGCATCTAGCATTAGGGCTTTGCTAAAATCCGTGATTGCCGCTTCGGGCCGTTTGGCGTCGAGAAGGGCATAACCCCGTGCCTCGAGCAGTTCGTGCCAATCAGGCTGCAGCGCAATAGCTAGATCGTAACTCGCAATTGCCGATTGGAGATCGCCTCGAGCGAAAGCTGCCTTTCCATGTTCAAAGAAGTTCCTGGCGCCATTGCTAATCACGAGCGGTTTGAGAGGCAATGAAGTCGTCTTTGCCATTGCGCCGTTCCCGGCCTGGATCTCATTGCCAGGATCCAGGCGGGCTTCGCGTTGATCCTTCTCATTTTTTTTGGCATCGAGCCGTGCATATTCAATCTGTTCGGCAAGCACATTTTGCGGAGCCAACTCCCCGTCCGCATCGTGTTGCTGATTCACGATCCGATAAATAATCAAAGGCAATGCTACCAGACATGCAGCCAACAAGATCTTCGTGATAAGCGCATTTCGTGCTTTGCGACGTCGCGAGCCTTTAGCCATGATCAACCGCTGCCGGCGGTTAGCTCCGCCCCTTGGGCGAACCATTTTCTCCTCGCCAATTTGTTGGTAGAGCTCCTGCGGAGCGACGTCCTGCATCAGCGCGACAATGGAAACAGGGCGCTCGGCCGGCAGCGGTGACAACGCAGCCAAAATAGCGTTACGCCACGCGTTCGCGCCTGCAGCGTCCAACGCAGCGGCATTTTCACCAGCAGACTCGCGCGGCTGCCGGGCGGGATTCCTGCCAGTCAACAATTGAAACGTGAACACCCCAAATGCATAGACATCGTCGGCAAACGAGGGCTGGCTCCCGTTGAGCCGTTCCGGACTCACACAAGCAAGCTTCATTTGAATTTCGGCCTCGTTCGCAGCAGCAGGGGCCCCCGCAATGGGTGGGTGAAACCCAAAGTCGCAGACCTTTGCGTCTCCCACGGGGTTCACGAGCACGTTGAAGGCATTCAGGTTCCCGTGGACAATCTTTGCGCCGGTATGCGCGGCGACCATAGCCAACCCGACCTGAACGAGCCATTTACGCGCTTCCTCAAAGTTGAATCGTCCCTCAGGTCGTTGCCGAAGCAACTGCGCGAAGGTTGGTCCATCGACGAACGCCCCGGCGATGGCGACGTATCCCATTTCGCTGTAAAACTCCAGAGGCATCACCGTGTTCGGATGATTGACAATGCGTTGGCGCCGGAGCAATTCGCGCCAAAGGCGTCGTTCTTCTTCGGTTGCCTCGTGCGCGTCGGTCCGGAAGACTTTCAGAGCGATTTGTCTGCGATATCGCGGGTCATTCGCCAGCCAGACCGTACTGCAACGGCCTTCGCCAAGCTTTCGTAGCAGCTGCAAACGACCAAAAACCGTCGCCCCCTCAGAAAAAACCATTGCACCTGTTGCAGGTTGCGTCTGTTCCAGGACAGGAACAAAATGGTGTGTCGGAGATGTTTGATCCATTTGCCGATGGCGTCCCATCCCACCTACCGTCTTGCCTGACGGGTGTCAATTCAGCGGTAGTTCAGCGGTCTCTTGCAAAAAAACGGCAGGGACCTATTCTGCCCGGCAGATTTGAAACATGGCTGCCAATTTGCTCGATTCTTCGGTTATTGACCGTGTCCTGGACGGCGAACGGATTTCCGCCAACGACGCTCACGAACTTTATCACCTCCCCCTGGCAGAATTGGGCTGGCTCGCGGACGAACGCCGCAAGCAACGAAAGGCTCATGCCTACGGCGGACGCGGCAACGAAATCGTCACTTACATCATCGACCGCAACATCAACTACACGAACGTCTGCAACGTTTACTGCAAATTCTGCGCGTTCTATCGCACGGAGAAGGATGCAGATCACTACGTCCTCAGCCATGAAGAGCTCGACCAAAAAATCGAAGAGCTCAGCGCGATCGGCGGCGTCCAGATTTTGATGCAGGGAGGGCATCATCCCGGGCTCGCAATCGATCATTACCTCTCGATGCTCAATCACATTCGGGAAAAATTTCCCCACATCAACATCCACGCCTTCAGTCCGCCCGAATTTAATCACTTTTCACAGGTGTTCGGGATGCCGTTGCGCGAGATCATTTCCAGATTCAAAGACGCCGGCTTGGGCAGCATCCCAGGCGGCGGCGGCGAGATCCTCGTGGATCGCGTCCGAAATCGTATCGCACCACTCAAATGCAATTCAGATCAATGGCTCGAAGTGATGGCTATCGCTCACGAACTCGGTCTGAACACCAGTGCGACGATGATGTTCGGTCACGTGGAGACCCTGGACGAACGGATCCAACATCTACAACGGCTTCGCGATCAACAAGATGCAACAGGAGGTTTTACGGCGTTCATCTGCTGGACCTTTCAGCCCGACAACACAAAATTGCGCGCCGAACCGGTCGGAAGTGCAGAATATTTGCGGACGCAGGCCCTGAGCCGCATCTTCCTCGATAATTTTGACAACGTCCAAAGCAGTTGGGTAACACAAGGTCCGAAAATCGGCCAGATCGCATTGAAATACGGCGCCAATGATTTCGGCTCTGTAATGATGGAGGAAAACGTCGTCAGCAAAGCCGGCACGAGCTACCGCCTGGCCGTGGATGAAATTCGCCATTTGGTTTCCGAAGCTGGCTACGAAGCCCGAGCCCGCAACAACTGGTATCAGCTGCTGAACTAGGCCAAGCCTTGCGGGGATGGGCTTGATGTCCAGCGTGCAGCTCCGTCCCGTTTCGCCAATCGCCGCCCATTTTCATCTAAAACGAGGGGGCAATGAAAAAAATCCGGCACCGGTCGCCCCAGTGCCCGATAAAGAAGCAACTGCCGGAATGTTGATTCCAGGAGATCTTCGCCACGAACGACTTCCGTGATTCCCATCGCGATGTCGTCCGCCACCACGGCAAGCTGATATGACGGAACCCCATCCTTGCGCCACACGAGAAAATCGCCAAAATCGACGCCGGCGATCGCCGTCTGCCGGCCGAGACGCCCATCGACAAACTCCAGCGTTTCCCCTGGTGGGACGCGAAAGCGCCAGTTCACACCGCCAGGCAGCTCATTCTTAGGCACCGTTCCAGCTGGCGTCCTGCATGTTCCTGGATAAAGCGGCTCTTCCTCACCTGCGTGCGGTGCGGCAACAGCCCGGTGCACATCCTTACGCGAGCATGTACACGGATAAATCCATCCGCCATCGCGCAACATTCTCCATTCCGGCAAAAAGTCCCGTTGGCTTTGAAAAAATGGACCTTCGTCCCAGTCCAATTTTGCGGCTTTCAGATCCAGGAGCATCGCCTCGACGAAGGCTGGCTTGCAGCGTTCCCGGTCCAGGTCTTCCACGCGCAGGACGAGTGTGCCGGCATTTTCCCGGGCTCGCTCGTAGGCCAAACGGAAAGTGGCCATATGCCCAGCGTGTAAATAACCCGTCGGCGACGGAGCCAAACGTCCGCGATAGCCCATCATCTCCCCAATTGTAGATTTTCTCGCCAGAATTTCATTCCAAAACCCGCCAGTGCCGTGCATCTTCGAGCTTCGTATGGGCCTGGATTATTTCACTGATTGCACAGTCCTTATCACTGGCGCTTCCTCCGGCATCGGACGCGAATTTGCTCTGCAACTCGCGCCCTATGCGGCAAACATCATCCTTGCTGCACGGCGGCTCGATCGACTCGACACCCTGAAAACCGAAATCCAAGCGCTGTATCCGGAGGTGAACATCTTCCCCTACGGTATCGATCTCGCCGACGAAACAGCTCTCGACACGTTCGTCGGCTGGCTCAATGAAACCGGCTTGGTTGTCGATTTCCTCATCAACAATGCGGGCCTTGGCGATCACGGCCCCTTCGAAGAAAGCGACTGGCTACGGGTCCGTCAAATGCTCGATGTGAACATTATGGCTCTAACCAAGCTCACACATCGGCTCCTGCCGGGAATGAAACGCAATGAAGGCGGAGCGATTCTCAACGTAAGCTCCGTGGCCGGTTTCTTGCCCGTGCCTTACATGGCGGTTTACGCGGCATCAAAGGCCTATGTGACCAGTTTTTCCGAGGGATTGCGTGCCGAACTCCGCGGAACTGACGTGTCAGTCACCGCAGTCTGTCCGGGCCCCGTCCCAACCGAGTTCGGAAAACAAGCCGCGCGCGAACCGGACGACACGCCATTCGATGTCAAGGCGCCGGAAATTTTTCAGATCGATCCACAAACCGTTGTATTTCAGGGTCTTAATGCCGTCGCCAAAGACCGTGCACGCGTCGTTCCCGGTTTGAACATGTTCCTTGCCACAGTCCTGATCGGTCTGATTCCCTTCACTATCATTCGCTTTTTTCTTAATGCACGGGCCCGCGAAATACGCGAGAACCAGGACGTATGATCGATATTACCAAGATTTACTATTTCGTTTTCGGCGTCATCACATTCCTGGGCGGCATCATGGGCTTCGTGAAAGCAGGCAGCAAGGCTTCGCTTATTTCCGGTTCAATCGCCGGAGGTCTTCTAGCCGCGGCTGGCGTATTGCTGATTACCCTCCGAGATAAACCTCACGTGGGTCTCGGTGTAGGAATCGTCATCACATTGGCGCTGCTTAGCCGGTTTCTTCCTCAATTTTTGAATACGCACAAATTCATGCCCGCCGGCATGATCACCGTCCTCGGCATCGTCAGCCTCATTCTTTCGGTGCTGGCGGTCGTGAAACGCTAGAACTTTCAATACCCAATGGTTGTGAAAGACCGGCGCAAGCTTCCCTTCGCCGTTGGAACTCAAGTTTTGGCGTGTTCGCTTGCGACCGCAACCGTCTTGCTGACAGGTTGCCCCGCTCCGAAGTTCCAGGCGCCAGCCCCCTCTCCTACTCCGGCAACGCCGACGCCAGCTCCCCCTCCACCCCCAACACCAACGCCCGCGTCTGCTCTGGAGCCTCGCCCAACCCCCATCCCGGAGACCTTCGTTCCGCGACGCAGCTACGACACGTCGAAGCTCTTCAACGGACTGAAAATTTACAGTCACCTGGAGACATTTCCCGGCGGGATCGCGCCTGAGGAACGAACTGTTGACGAGAGTTTTTCAGTCGATATTTCGATGAAAGTCAAAGTCCCGGCGGCGATGACGACTCTGGACCAGTTTTCAGGCGTCAATCCGTCCCTGCCAGCGAGCTTCCCCGCGCTTGGCGAGTTGTTAAAGACAGCGAAAGTTTCCAACTACTATCACGGCCTCTATGCGCTAAAGGTCAAATCGCTTCAGCAAGACCTGCGGACACTCGACCAAATCTTGTCGCGTCATAACTTTTTCGACTGCGGCACGATCCTCGAGCTCGCCGGCGGAGCCACGAAACGCAAGGCGCTTCTTTTGCAGGCCGACATGGATGTGGTCGCAGACGGGTCCGATTCCGACCGGCTTTTGGAGGTGGATGGGACATCGATGTTTTACCAGCCGTTCACGAGCTATCGTTGGAAAAAGCGCACCGACATCCCCAGCCAGTTTCTGCCCGAGAAGCAGGCCCGTTTGCAAGAGGCTCAAAACGAACTGTCCACGCCCGGACTCATTCCTGCCAGGCAACAGGCGCTTCGCGACAGCATCTCAGCAATGAAATTGCAGATCTCGGATTTGACTACCTACAGCTTCCTCATTTCCAAAGCTGACCCATTTATCGTCCTGCCAGGATTCTTGTTGCGTGACAGGGCTCTTCCCTACAGGCCTGCTGTCGGCGACTATGCCGTCGTCTTTTTCCACGACAAAATTTACCCTGCAATTTTTGGCGACGTTGGCCCCTCTGTAAAAGTTGGTGAGGCTTCGTTACGGCTGGCAACCTTGGTCAATACCTCGGCCACGGCCTACCGTCGCCCCAGCAATAATCTGGATGTAACGTATCTCGTTTTTCCTGGTTCGGCTGATGAGCCGTTTGGGCCGCCGGACTACGGAAAGTGGCGAACGCGATGTATCGAGCTGTTGACGGAACTTGGTAACGGGACGGGGCCTGGCGTGGAAGTCGCTCATTTTGAGGATATTTTGAAGCCAGCACCTACTCCCTCGCCGGCGTCTTTGCCGTCACCCACGGCGACAAACGCGCCGCCGCTCCCGTCTTCGGAGATGGCCATCCCGACGCCCAAGCCCTTGCCACCGGAGTAAGAAATAAGGCGGGCACAATGGCAGTTAGCCGTTGAGAGAATACGGCAACGGAAGGCGTGCCCCACACGCGGCTTACCGGATTCTGCTCAATTCGGAAACATTTCTAACTGGCTGCGTTGCAGCGGCCTTGGCGACCGCGGCACGGGCGATTTTCCCGATGTAAACCAAGCATGCAACTCCGGCTACTACTCCTACTCCGAGCAGGACATACATTCCCGTCGACCCTTTAATCGAGGGATTCAGAGTCGCCTCGCCAGCAGCGCGTAGAGCACTGCCGAAATACACGAGAAATGATGCTGACGGCAGTATCCCAAACAGGGTCGCAACCAGATACTGTCCAAACTTCACAGAGGTCAGCCCATATAAATAATTACTCAATCCGAACGGAAAAGGGCACATCCGAAGCAGGCCCACGATTTTCCAGCCTTCATTGCCGATAGCGGTGTCGATGGCCTGGAATTTCGGATGGTGGCCCAGCGTCTTAGCCACGGCGTCACGGGCTAAATAGCGTCCAATCAGAAAGCCGAATGCGCCGCCAATCATGGCCCCGACCAAGCCGGTCGTAAGGCCCCAACCGAATCCAAAAACCATCCCTGCACCGATCATAAACGGCGCGGCCGGCATCGCGGCTAGAACCCCAGCGGCAAAGACCAGGGCGAAAATCAGAGTCCCTAACGGCCCCAATTCCACGACGTATTGCCGGAATTGTTCCAGCCAAAGCTGCAAGTTTTGCAGCCCGATCATTTTTGCTGCCGCCAGAACGCCGGCAAGCAGCAAAACGAATAGGATAAACTTGAGCCGGTAACCGTTCATCGCCTGGCACTATGAAGCCTGAATGCGAAAGGCAGAAGCCGAAAATTCCGAACAATCTTTTGCGCTCTGCCTCCAACTCTCCGCCGAGACACCCAAATCATCACGCGATCAGATGAGCCAACATGATGAGAGACAACCTATCCTGGAAAATATCAGGAAACGTGACTCGAAATGAGCTTGGTCAACTCGAACATCGTAACGGATTTTTTCGTGCCGAAAATCGGCTTCAAAGCGGCATCTGCATTGATGACCGTCTTTTTCTTCTCGTCCTGGAGCTTGTTCTTCTTGATGTATTCCCAAACTTTTTTGGTGATTTCGGTGCGCGGCACGGGTTTCGCGCCCACGATGACTGCCAGCGCTTCGTCCGGTTGGACAGGTTTCATGAAAGCCGAATTAGCTTTTTTGGCACTTTTCGAGGGAGATTTTGCCGGAGTTTTAGCACCGGTCTTGGATTTGGATGTCGCCATAGTGATGGGCAATAGTGTCGCCCCTGCGCGTTAGCAATCGAAATTTTCGGCCGAAAGCATTTTTTCCCATAGAAACGTTTGTTCATACGCAAACTGGGTATTTTCCCTAGGAGACAACGAACATTTTTGCCCCCGGAAAGCGATAATCCGGGACGGGGTCAAAAACCTTGCGCCCGGCTTTTTTAGACCTAAACTTTAGACAGCTATGGGTTCCCCTTATTCCTCAGGCAAAATCATCAACCACGCGAATGGGCAGGGATCAATTTCCTACGACGACGTCCGAGCCCGAGCGATGGAACTTGCAATAATCGACGGTCGGCCCGCCAAGGATTTTACCGACGCGGATTGGGAAAGGGCTGCGTATGAATTGCACGGGGGGCATCTCCCCAGCGACGACGACTCGGAAAGCGAATCTGCGGAACTGGGAATCGGACCGGATTTGGTAGCTGGTTCGCTCGGCCGGCATGTGACAAACCATCGCGGCGACAGCAACGAAAACAATGTTGGCGTGGAATTGGTCCAGGAAGGAATGGAGGAAGCCGAGCATGAGCAGATGTTGGCAGCGAGCGAGGAACTCGACGGCGAGGATTTGTAGCCCAGCAGGCACCCCGAATCATTTGCACGTATGTGAGTCGTTCAACCCTCATACGGAACGTCCAAAACGCGCATCCGTAGCCGCTACGGGGATTCAAGATTCAGCCACCTCACGATCTTTAAACTCATTTGCGCGGCCCCGGTTTGCCATTATCATTCGCGGAAGTGGTCGACAGAAAACGCAGTCATTCCAGTCATGTAGGGCACGTTGGGGAAGTGAAGAAGGCGGAGCCGCATCGGCATCGTAAAGTTGGCTTACGTCCGGCCAAAGACTGGCATAAACGCAATTTTTTGTTTGAGGTCTTTTTGCCCACGTTGCTTTCGAAACGAACGGGCTCGTCAAAGACACCCATTTTTCCACCTCTGCGAAAAGAGGAGATCGGCATCACATGGATCGGCCATGCGTCGTTTCTGCTCCAGATCAAAGGGAAGAACATTCTCATCGACCCGAACTGGGCGCGCTGGCTGAAAGTCGTCAAACGTATCAAACATCCCGGACTGCATTTGCACGAACTGCCCCAGATCGATCTCGTCCTGGTGACACACGCGCATTTCGATCACCTCGACCGGAGAACATTGCGGGCAGTCGCTTCCGATCAACCGATTGTCGTGCCATTCGAAGTGGGAAACCTGGTGCACGACCTCGGCTTTGAGAAGGTGCATGAGCTGCACTATTGGGAGAAATTCGACTTTGGGCCGCTCGAGATCAGTCTCACCCCTTGTCATCACTGGGGTGCACGCATTTTACACGATTCGCATCGCGGTTTTGGCGGATTCCATATCCGTGCGGGCAACCGGTCCGTTTTTCACTGCGGCGACAGCGCCTATTTTGAGGGGTTTACAGAGATTGGACAGCGCACCCCGGTGGAAATCGCGCTAATGCCCATCGGCGCCTATGACCCTCCCAGTGGGCGCGAGGTACACATGAATCCGGAAGAAGCCGTTAAGGCCTTTCTCGAGTTGAAGGCTCAGACACTGATTCCGATGCATTACGGAACCTTCCGGTTGAGTTACGAGCCCGTGCACGAGCCACCGGAGCGGCTCCTGGAAGAGGCAAAAAGACAGGGTATTCAGGATCGTATCTGCGTGATGCAGGAAGGGCATCCGATGGTTTTCTGACCGCACCTTAAACTGTTCCTTGATCCTGCTCTTTAACTTGAACTTACACTGTTGGGCCGGTGAGTAGGGTAAGCTCAAGTTAAAGAGTAGGATCAAAGTCTAACGAAAAGCCCCGCCCGGATTGCTCCGTGCGGGGCTCGTTTCCTTTTCCCTCCCTGGGTCCCTGGGAAAAAGTGGATCTTCGACCGACGCGGCCCGTTGCCGGAACCGCGCCGGGTTTTGATCGGAATTAAGCGATGTAGCCTTCTTCGCCGTGTTCGCTGATGTCGAGACCAGCGCTTTCGACTTCGACAGAAGGACGCAGTCCGACGACGGCTTTAACGATGAATGCGATAGTCGCCGTGGCGACCACACTCCAGACGATCGTCAGACCGACCGCCTTGAGTTGCTCGACCACGAGCCCAGCCTTGAGTGGTTCAACAACTGCGTTGGCTTTTGGATCAGCAAGAACACCTGTAAGGATGGCACCGAGAGTTCCTCCAACACCGTGGACGCCGAAGGTGTCCAGAGCGTCGTCATAACCGAACAACTTCTTAAGGTACGCCACCGCCAGGAACGGAACAAGACCTGCCGCAACGCCGATGACCATTGCGCCACCGGTGTTAACAAAACCGGCTGCCGGAGTGATCACCACCAAGCCGGCGACAACGCCGGAGCAAAAACCAAGGATACTCGGATGGCCCTTGAAGAGCCATTCCGCAACTGCCCAGACAAAACCGCCCGTGGCAGCAGCAAGCGTCGTGGTCGCAAACGCGTTCGAGGCAATGGCGTCGGCTCCAAGCGCGGAACCCGCGTTAAAGCCATACCAGCCGACCCAGAGCATGCCGGTGCCGACCATGCAGAGTACCATGGAGTGCGGCGGCATGGGTTCCCTGCCAAAGCCCATGCGAGGTCCAAGAATGAGGCAGAGCACGAGCGCGCTCCAGCCGGAAGTCATGTGAACGACAGTGCCACCTGCAAAATCAATGGCCTTGATGCCCGCATTCGGGTTAAGCGGCCCGCACATGAAACCAGTGGCCGACCACACCATGTGGGCGAACGGGAAATAAACCGCAAACATCCACAGCGTCACGAAAACCAGCACGGAGATAAACTTCATGCGTTCTGCGATGGCACCCACGATGAGTGCCGGGGTGATGATGGCAAAACTTAGCTGGAACATCGCCCACATGGTATCGGAGATCCACCAGTAGCCCGCGCCGGACTTGCCAGGTTCAACTCCCTTAAACATGGCGTTTGCCGTGTCGCCAATAAATGCATTGCCGGCAGAAAAAGCCAGACTGTAGCCGACGGCCCACCACAGAATCGTAACCAAACCAGCAATACCGAGACATTGCGCCAGCACGGAAAGCACGTTCTTTCTGCGAACCAAACCGCCGTAGAACAAAGCAAGTCCAGGCAGCGTCATGAAAATAACCAGTGCCGTGCTGACCATTTGCCATGCGTTATGGCCAGGACCAGGGCCCGCAATGTTGGAGGTCCACGTGACATCGCCGTCTTTGCCCGGCTGCACGTTTTGAATGTATTTTTCGAGGTCGAAAACACGTTGTTCGAGCGTGGGACCAGCAGGCTCGGCGGCAGGCGAAGGAGCAGGTGTGGCTTCCTGAGCTGTCGCCATGGAAGTGGCAGAAACCGCCACGGAAGCGACGGCAGCCATCGCCAGCAGTCGGATTCTTTGCAAGATTTTGGGCATTGTAAGGTTCAGTTAAGGTTGTGTTACACACGGCGTCTCAGGCCAACGGCCTGCACCAGAGCGGTAGCGGGAAAAGCAGTTTCCCACTTGGGACCGCTTCGACAGACGCTTTGACCGGGCGCCTGAGCGTGCCGGCACGGATGAGACCACCACATTCCTTGCGAAAAATCCAGCGCCAGCACGCGAATGATCGCGGGAGAGAGCCGGAATCCACCGACAAAGAGACAAAAGTGCTGTCATACGTTCCTCGCGCATTCAGCACACCGCGTGCCATAACTCAATACAGAACCTTCTGAAAAGCCGTATGCACCCTATTTTAAATCCAATTTTTGACTTCTCCGCCACTCCTGAAAGAAAATTAGTATGAGCCAATTTCATACATCCTCTCCAGGCCATCGAACGCGTCTTTGCTCCGCCACGCTCTGATGGCTATTTTTTTTCAATCCGCTCAAAAGGCGGCATGGCTTCCGATCGGTTTGTCCTGCGTTTCGATTGTAAAATAGAGTTGCATTTTTAAGCAAAGCACTTGCTGAGCGCGCAAGAGCGGTGCTATCGATGACTTCCCTCGGGCGTCGTTCCGCCCTCCCTACATCATATGCCCTCCCAAGAAATCAGTTACGGCGGTTGGAATAACAACCTGCGGCTCTTCAATGAAGCAGTCGAGTTAGTCGTTACGCTCGAAGTCGGTCCGCGAATCCTCAGTTACCGACCCGTCACTACCGCGGGCGATGGAGTGAATGTTCTCAAGAATTATCCCGAACAACTCGGAGGCGTCAGTGAGCCGGAGTGGAAAATTCGCGGCGGCCATCGGACCTGGATCGCGCCCGAGCACGAGATCCTTTCATACGCCTGGGACAATGTTCCGTTTCCCTACGAATTCCTCGGAGATTATGGCATTCGCGCGACCAACCCCGGAATTGAACCTTGGTTTCTCAAAAAGGAAACGACCATTGAGCTCGCTCCTGCTGGCAGTGGAGTCACCATCGAACACACGATCACCAACGAAAGCGACGACACCTGGGAGGTATCGCCATGGGCCTTAACAGTCATGGAACCGGGTGGCATCTGTATCCTGCCGCAACCTCCGCTGGGCGAGCACCCACGCGATCTTCTGCCAAATCGCCTCCTGGTTGCCTGGCCCTATTCCGATCTGTCGGACCCACGACTCAGCATTGGCCGGCATATCCTCACCCTCGAACAGCGGGCTGGAGGTGTGCCATTCAAAATCGGTCTCGCGCATCAGACCGGCTATGCAGCCTACCTCCTTGGGAACCAACTGTTTGTGAAAACGGTGCCTTATTGTTCCGGGGTGAAATACACCGACTACGGCTGCAACTACGAGAGCTTTACCAATCATGAAATGCTGGAGGTCGAAACACTCGGCCCCTTGACGGAACTGGCGCCCGGCGAGTCCGTCTCGCACACGGAAGAATGGCGACTCTTCAGCGATCTGAATCCGCCCGCAGTCACGGATACGCCGGAATTCGCGGAATGGCTCGCGTCATTGTTGCGTCAGGGAGGTTTGCCCTGATTGAATGGCGCAATCCATGCGAAAGAAAGCGTTGTACTTTGTCCTGAGCACTGCCGTTGCTGCAATCCTTGCCATATTCACCGGTTGCGAAACCACCAGCCACGTCGGCACCAACAAAGTTGATCGCGCTGCGATTACGGCAAGCATCCGGCAGGAAGCACAGGGCAATTATTTCATCGGCCGCCGTTACTACAAACAGGATTACCATTTCTGGGGCTACGTCCGGAAACCGGGCCAGCTCTGGAGCGCGGCGAAGATGGTGATGGTCAACGAAAATAAGAAACTCCTTCCCGATCGTGCCGGAGGGAAAATGGGCACGGATAACAACTACGAATACATCCTCGAAGGATATTTCTCCGGCGAGACGGTCTACGAGCCCGCCAGCAACGGATTCTACCCGGAGTTTGTCTTGACCGGTTACAAGCTGAGATCGGCTAATCCTCCCAACATTTTCAGCGATCTTGGCGCGACAAATCCCGCTCGCCGAATCATCGCGAAACCGGTGCCGTAGAGAAAGGCAGAACTTGGCTGGGATCGAGAACGCCTTTCCCGCTACAGCGGGATTTATCCGTGCAGGTCACGCTCTTACTGTGGTTGCATCGACGAAGTTTGACCTGATTAAATCCCCGGAACCCATGCTGAAAAGAGGGCTTTATCTTCTGCAGGGCGCAGCGATCGCCACCATTCTGTCAATACTTACCGGCTGCGAAACCACTGGACGTATCGGAACAAACAACGTCGAAGTCGATCGAGCTGCGGTTTTGGCATCTATCCAACACGAAGCGCCCGGCGATTACTGGATTGGCCGCCGGTATTACAAGCAGGCTTACCGTTTCTGGGGTTATGTCCGCAAACCGGGCCAACCTTGGAGCACCGCGAAATTGGTGATGGTGAACGAAAACAAAAAGGTCCTGCCCGATCGCGACGCCGGGAAAATGGGGACAGATAACGATTACGAGTATGGGCTCAAAGGTTATTTCTCGGGTGATATCGTCTATGAACCGGCAAGCAACGGGTTCTATCCAGAATTTGTGCTGACCGGCTACACACTGAAATCAACGAGCCCGCTGAATATTTTTACCGATCGCAACGCAACAAACTCTGGGTTGCTGACTGTCGCGAAACCAGTGCCGTAAGAAAGGTAGAACGAAGAACCCGGAAGTCAGGAGGCGGGATTCGGGACCGGGCTTAAGTCGAGCAAAACTTTGCCGTTTCTGCCAGATTGCTCTGCCCGCGCGATTGCTTCTTTGATTTGAGAAAGAGGAAACCGGCTGTCCACCGGCGTACGCAACAGACCTTGAGAGGCAAGAACGCCGAGCTGTCGAAAAAACTCCTCTTTTTCATCGCGTGTAGCGGAGACATACCAGGTCGTAATCCAAAAACCCCGAATGGCGACGTTTTTGAAGATGAGGGCGCCGTTGGAAACACGGACAGGTTTCCGGCTCATCGCCCCGTACGTCACCAGCTGGCCACCATTCCCCAGCGCCGAAATTTGCCTGTAAGCGCTGTCACCTCCGACGGCATTGAGGGCGAGACGCGCCTTTGCTCCTCCCATCGCATCACGGACTTTGTCCTTGGCGTCCGCGTCATCCAGAATGACGGCATCAGCGCCAAGCGCCTCCAATTCAGGAATGAGTTCCTCGCGCCGGACAAGATTGACGGTTTTCCAGCCGAAATAATGGGCAATCTCGATCACGCAACGGCCGACAGCGGAGTTGGCGGCGTTTTGAAGAATCCATTCACCGGGCTGAAGCGACACGAAATCGTGGAGCATACGCCACGCGGTTGCCGGGTTAATTCGCAGCGTAGCCGCCACGTCGGCAGGCATCTCCGCCGAGACCCGCACACAATCGTCCGGGTTACCCGTCCAAAACTCACGCCAATATCCAGCACCAGATGGTATGAAAACGAGATCACCCGGCGAAAATCGAGTCACCTCCGCTCCCACGGTCGAAACCTCACCGACCCCTTCCATACCCGGCGTCGCCGGCAACTTCGGCAGCCGCCCATACGTGCCTTCGAGGACGTTCAGATCGGCTGGGTTCACTGGCGACCACAGCATCCGGACCAGAATCTCGCCCGGCTCCGGCTCGCGCACCGGCTGTTGTTCAAGCTGAATGACGTCGGCAGGAGTTCCGTGTTGATGAAAAATTGCGGCAGTAGCGATACGGGACATTTGAGAAAAGAATCGAGGTTGACGTAACAATCAGGCTCAGAAACCGCTGCGATCAAATTCCTTCGGATGCGATTTGCCAATACAAATTCACTGAAGTTGCTTTTGCCGTGACATTGCCACACCAGTGGTAGTAAGCGACCGCCGATGCAGTTTGAAGGTATAGCATTTAGCGGCAAAAGCTTTGTTCCAAGCCAGTCTGAAATATATGTGCAACGCAATCAAAAATGGCAACCCACTGATGAGATCTTCACGGAATATTGCGGTCGATATTTTCAAGTTAGTGGCCGCTTTTGGTGTGATCATAATCCATATGCAACCATCGACGAATGCTGCCGCTGCACTCTCTAACCTGTTTTCCTTGTTTGCGGTTCCGTTCTTTCTGCTGATCTCCCTTTATTACTTTATCAAAAAAGTAAACTCCACTCCTTCACTGAGCGCCGCCGACCTTCACTTGGATCGGATACTCGTGCCTTACCTAATATGGACGCTAATTTATACTTTGATGCGAATGTTAAAATATCGCTCTCTTCATCAGCCCCTTTCTATCGACCTGATTGGAATTATAATTTTCGGCGGCGGCGCCGTACAACTCTACTTCATTCCATTGCTCTTACTCTTTCAAGCCGTGGCTCTGTCACTGATTTTGTCGTGTCGCGTCTCTCGACAGCGGATAATTGGCATCTGCACGATGGTTGGAGTTTTCGCTTTTAGTGAAATAGGCTCCGCACGCGGACATTTCGGATTCGGCCAATCGTTTCAAAACGGCGTCGTTTATGTTCTCTTGGCGTTTTTGATGGTCTATGCCCAAGGCAGCCAGATTGGCCGCCGGATCAATGGAATAGTGGGCGTTCTAGTTACCGTCTTGATTTTCACGACGGCATTCTTTGGTTATCCCTTGAACTATCTTGGCACGTTACAAGGAGGTATTTCCGGTTACGGGGTATCTGCCTTGGCGCTCAATTTGCCTCTCTATACAGAGATGATCGCCCTTCGGACCATGTTGACCTGTTCGTACGGCATTTACTTGGCTCACGTTGGATTTGTCGAGGCTATTGAATTTCTATCAAGCAGGTTCGGCTATGCTCTTGCGCCATACACACTTTTGGCCAAGACGACTCTTGGCAGCCTGATTTTTTTCCTCTGTCTTTTGCTTATATGGCTCGTTCGTTATAATTCCCTTTCGGCCTATCTTTTTCTTGGCGAATCCGATAAATATTCGATGCTCGACAGGATCCGGCAGATCGACACGACCCGCTCGCCAACAAGCCACCGGCACACTGATAACCATTGAGATCGGCCCCTGCGCACCCGTTTAGCGACCGCCATTCCCGAGACGAATCCAAGCCTTGCGAGACGCCCCGGCGAAATTGCCTCCGAAGGTCAACGGTTTCATCGTCGAACGCGAATTTGTCAGTTGTGTGCGAAGGCCGTTGTTTGATAGTGTCGCGTCGTTGGAGCATCCTGTCATGGCACATGTAAAAGTACTCCAGGCAGACATCACCGCGTTGGCGGTGGACGCCATCGTTAACGCGGCCAACTCCTCGCTGCTGGGCGGCGGCGGCGTTGATGGTGCCATCCATCGAGCCGCAGGCCCCG
Organism: Chthoniobacterales bacterium; assembly: GCA_036524675.1. GTDB lineage: Bacteria > Verrucomicrobiota > Verrucomicrobiia > Chthoniobacterales > DASVRZ01 > DATDAW01. The sequence continues at coordinate 26,470 of DATDBU010000163.1, forward strand.
GTTTGCTTCGCGAGTGCAGGGAACTTGGCGGCTGTGATACCGGCGACGCGAAGCTTACCCGTGGGTACGATCTGCCGGCCCGATTCGTTATCCACACGGTTGGCCCGGTCTGGCATGGTGGTTCGCACGGTGAAGCGGATTTACTGGCGTCCTGCTACAGGCGGTGCCTTGAATTGGCGGCGGAACACGCGCTTGCTTCAATCGCGTTTCCAGCCATCAGCACGGGCGTCTATGGTTTTCCCGTTGAACCGGCAGCCGGGATTGCCATTTCAACCGTCAGGGCGTTCATTCAGAGCCCGTCGTCCCTGCGAGAAGTCATTTTCTGCTGCTTCTCTCCGCGTGACTACCAACTCTATGCGGAACTTCTTTCCAACAACCCCAAGGCGTGACGAATCGTTCCCGGCTCGCCTGCTAAGGCCGGGACGTTGCCAGGCACGGCCCATGGGTAAGGATTGCCCATGGCTGCCATCGAAAATCCGGCGGCCGGTGAAATGGGCGTGACTACCCGGTTTGCGCATTGGGTGTCAGTGGTCGCACACCCGTTCGTCATGGTTGCAATAATGGTCGGCACGGCGACCGCACGCCTCGACCGATCGGGAGACATCGTCTCAAACATTGGCATCGTCCTATTGTTTGCAATTCTGCCCGTGGTTGTGCTCACGGTTCGGCAAGTGCGCCGGGGGGCCTGGGCAAATGCGGACGCTTCCAATCCACGGGACCGTCCCGTCCTGTATGCCGTGGGTATTGCGGGCCTTCTGGCATTGATGTTGTACCTTACCGCGCGCCAGCCTGATTCCTTCCTGGTTCGCGGAACGTCGGTCGCTCTCCTCATGCTTGCCGTGTGTGCGATCACGACCATTTGGGTGAAGGTATCGATTCACGTCGCCACTGCTGCGTTGGCGGCGACCACACTCATTTTACTCGGATCGCCTGTTGGGTGGGGTGGGGCCGTTGTTGTTCCGATTCTTATGTGGTCCCGGCTTGCGCTCGGCAGGCACAAGCCGTTGGAGGTTGCCTTCGGCTTGGTTTTCGGCATCCTTGCAGGAATCGCGACTCGATTCCCCTAAATGCAAACGCCAGTCCGGGTCCGGAAGTGGGGCCGGCGACTCCCACCGAGCGGAAGAATTAACATCGAAAACTGGAGTGTTTATGTCAAAGCACGAAGTTCAAACAGCGACCCGTGAAGAAATGGACCAGTGCGTAGCTGTCATCGTGCTGGCTTTTGCCAACGATCCCGCAGCGCGTTGGATGTACCCCGATGCTCATCAATATTTGAAGAACTTCCCGCTATTCGTCAGAGCTTTCGGCGGTCAGGCATTCGAACATGGCTCGGGCCACTACATCGACGAGTTTGGGGCTGCTGCACTTTGGCTGCCGCCTGGTGCCCACCCCGATGAAGAGGCACTCGTCGCGCTGGTCGAAGACTCCGTGCCTGCAAAAGATAGGGAGACGGTCTTCGGAGTCTTTGAGAAAATGGGCGCCTTTCATCCCAGCGAACCTCACTGGCATTTACCTCTTATCGGGACAGACCCGACCCGACAGGGCACAGGCCTGGGCTCCGTTCTTTTGCGCTACGCGCTAGCCATCTGCGACGAACAACAAACGCCCGCATACCTCGAAGCAACGAGCGACCGGAACGTCTCGCTCTATCAACGGCACGGGTTTAAAGTCCTCGGCACGATTCGAGTTGGCACGTCACCCCCCCATTAGACCGATGCTGCGGAAACCAGCACGAGATCGCTGAAACATTGAGATGGGCCGTATCGTCTGCCTGCGGACAGCCGCAGCTATTTGCGCTCGTTTCTTTCCCCGAATTTGTCACACGTTTACTTGAGGAAAGCTTTGTTCGCACTGCAATACGATGCCCACGTCTGAAACGGAACTTCACAAGACACTGAAACGCCTCGCCTTCGGTTGGGCGCTGGAGAATGGGTTTCAGGCGGCGGGCTTCGAGATTTCGTTGCCACAATCCGGGTTTCGCGCGGACGTCGTTGCGTGCAAAACCGGGCGCTCTCGCGGACAGCCCGTTCCCGGCATTTCGGCCGTTTTCGAGTGCAAACAAAGCCGCGCCGATTGGCTGCGCGACTCGTTCGTTGCGGATAGCACGCGCCAGCGGCTATTAACCCTGAACGCCCGCCGCACGACACTCGAACGGCTTCTCCGAGTGCATCACCCCTCCGCGATCGCGAGTGATACGTTGTTCAGCGAGTTCGGCGCGCTCAATCCAGACGCCCTCGCGCACGACGGTTACCGAAAAGTCCTCAAAGAAATTTCGACGCTCCAAAGCGCGCTATTCTCCAAGACGAAATTTGACGATCTCTCCCGGTATGGTTGTGTGAACTTATGTTATCTCGTCACAACCGAGAGGCTTGTGCACGATTTCGAGCTCCCGCCATTCTGGGGACATCTGGAACAGATCGGTGACTCCCTGGTCCTGCGACGCCAACCCATTTGGCAGAAAACGACCGAAGCAAACCGCCTCGTCGTCCTTCAAAAAATCGCGGCGGCATGGACGCGACAGGCACTCAGAAAACTCCTCCCGTTGGCGGACAAAAATCCGCAACCTGACAATGCGACCTCAAGGAACCATTCGGCACCGATCGGCTCATTGTCGGGTGCTGACGCGCGCCACTCCGATTTCCCGCATTGACGCTTCCAGACCCGTGCTTCGGCCATGCAGGGCGTTCATCCTCCGCTGTGCTATTTTTGCCGAACGACGATGGAAAAAGACCTGCTTTCGAACAAACCGTTGAATCGGCCGAGCCGTCCGATTTGTCTCGCCGGTTCGATCCTCGGCGCCCGGTGTCATGTGTGCGCATTTTTCAGCACCCGCGATGAAGAGTATCGCGTCCTGCTCCGTTCATCAAGGACGGCTTCGAATCCGGCGAGAAGGTCGTTCACACCATCGATCCACAGCAGCGTGATGAGCACCTTGAGCGGCTGGCATCGGCTGGAATCGACGTGGTTGCTGCCATCCGAAGCGGGCAATTCGAACTGCGCACCTGGTCAAATACGCATCTCCGGGACGGACAATTCGACCCGCATAAGACCCTTACCCTATTCCAGCAGGTTGTAAGCAACGCGAAACACCAGGGTTATCCTCGGATCCGGTTTGTCACCCAAATGGAATGGGCGCTGGAAGACAAACCCGGTATCCATGATCTGCTGGAATACGAAGCGCAAGCCAACGACATCTGGCTTCACCAGGAAGGTCCGGTCAACCCCGTCATTTGCACCTACGATCTCACAAAATTCAGCGGGGATGTCGTCATCGACATCATGCGGACGCACCCGATGATCATCATTGGAGGAATTCTTCAGGAGAACCCCTTCTCCGTTCCGCCCGACGAGTTTTTGCGAGATCTGCGCGAACGACGCCTTGTCCGGAAAAAATAGCTAACAAGCCAGCCAAAACCCTTCATGCAAGTGCAGACGGCAGAGCAAGTCGATGAAGTCAGACATCTCAAGGCATGTGTGAACGATCTGATCAGCGTCCTGGCACTGCCTGCGATCTGGTCTGGCGGAGAGCCGCGCCGGATCATTCGCGCTCTGCGCGATGGACTGGTGGGCATGTTACGGCTGGAGTTCGCGTATGCCGAATTGAAAGACCCGGCTGGTAGTGCATCCATGAAGTTGATTCGTCATGCAAGACCTGAAAATCCCATTGCGGGTCCGCGGGAAATCGCTCAAACGCTCAGCAGCTGGTTGGAAGATAGCCCGCGCACACCGTTTCCAGCACTGCAACATCCCACGGGAAACGTCTCGCTCGCCCCGTGGCGACTCGGACTTCAAAATGAAATCGGCTGGGTGGTCGCAGGATCCCAGCGCGACGATTTTCCCACTGCAACGGAAAGGTTCCTGCTGAATGTGGCGATCAACCAGGCAACGATCGGTCTGCAGGAGGCACGGCTCTTGTCCGAACAAAAGGGAATTGCGAAGAACCTCGCTCAAAAGGTCGCGGAGCGAACCAGGGAGCTGCAGGAATTGAAGGACCAATTACAAAGGGAAAACGTGGTGCTCCGCGAACAACTGGACGAGACGTCGATGTTCGAGGAAATCGTGGGCGCCGCACCGGTCTTGCGGACCGTCCTTTCGCGCGTGTCGAAAGTCGCTCCAACGGATTCGACCGTATTGATCACCGGAGAAAGCGGGACAGGCAAAGAGCTGATTGCCCGCGCCATTCATAAACGATCCGGTCGATCCACACGCACATTTGTGAAGGTCAACTGCGCAGCGATTCCCCCGTCCCTGATTGCTTCGGAATTATTCGGACATGAAAGAGGCGCCTTCACGGGAGCGCTCCAACGGCGGCTGGGGCGGTTCGAATTGGCCCAGGGAGGCACGCTTTTTCTCGATGAGGTTGGCGAGCTTCCCGCGGAAACTCAAATCGCTCTTCTGCGGGTGCTTCAGGAGCGCGAATTCGAGCGCGTTCCCGGACAATCCACTCCTGGATGTAGGCCGGACAGTTTCGACCGCTCAGGGCGAAGGATACGCATTCTCCATCTGCGAATCTCTGAATCTTCAACATGCATAGAAGTGTTCGCTAGACGCGTGCCAACATCAGATCAGGGTCAAGCAGGACGACGCACCAAGAAAAACGGCCTCTGCATTTCGCGAATTTATCACGAATTAGCGAAAATTCGCGATTTGGCGTGCCTCCACCACGAGGACAAACATCGTTTTGCACTGGGATCGCCGGCATTGGGGCTTCAATACGCGCGTGGCACGGATTTAGCGTAGAAAACACTGTCTGAATGACAAAGCAACCGCCCGCTCCCGACGGAGAATGGGATGATTTCCAGCATTTTTATAACTGCAAATGATGAAAAAACTCGAAGGAAAAGTAGCATTGGTCACCGGAGGCAGCCGTGGCATTGGCGCAGCGATCGTCAAGCGCCTGGCTAACGAGGGCGCCCATGTGGCGCTCACGTACAGCAGTTCGCCGGACAGAGCTGAAAAGGTCGTCCAGGCGGCGCAGGCTGCCGGGGTTCAAGCCGCAGCGATCCAAGCCGACAGGGCCGATGCCGCCGCGGTAATCGCGGCTGTTGAGCGCACCGTCCGTGAACTGGGCCGTATTGACATCCTGGTTAACAACGCTGGTGTGCTGGCTGTCGGCCCCATCGATAGTTTCACACTGGAAGACTTCGACAGGACGATAGCCGTCAACGTACGGGCTGTGTTCGTGGCGACGCAAGCAGCCGTCAAACACATGCAAGACGGCGGCCGTATTATCAATATCGGAAGCTGCAACGCCGAGCGGATGCCTTTTCCCGGCGGCGGCGTGTATGCAATGAGCAAGTCCGCCCTGCAAGGACTTGTCCAGGGACTGGCGCGCGACCTCGGCGAACGCGGAATCACGATTAATAACGTGCAGCCCGGCCCGGTCGACACCGAGATGAATCCCGCCGACGGCCCGGCGTCCACGATGCTTAAAGGCTTCATGGCGTTACCCCGCTACGGCACCGCCGACGAAATCGCTGCGATGGTCGCCTATCTGGCGGGACCCGAAGCGGGTTACGTCACGGGAGCAAGCCTCACCATCGACGGCGGGTTCACCGCGTAGCGGACGCATGGATCCGTCTTCTTCCGATCCGGCGTTACAGCGTCGCGGCATCCGGGCCTCTACCAATTTTCCACCATGAAAATGATACGTATCATGCGTTTTAACGATTCCGCCGACACTCCGGCGTTGCTACAGGGGACGGCGCCGGTGCCGACGCCTCGCTCCGGCGAATTGCTCGTCCGTGTCCATGCGGCGGGTGTCACGCCGACGGAGCTGTTGTGGTATCCGACCACCCATGCTCTGGACGGCAGCGCCAGGACGGGCGCCATTCCCGGGCACGAATTTTCCGGCGTCGTCGAAGGCGCAGGCGCTGACGTCGATCCGTTCTGGATAGGACGCGAAGTCTTCGGAATGAATGACTGGTTTGCTGACGGCGCGAGCGCGGAATACTGCCTCACCGTCCCCGCTTCCGTTGCGGAAAAACCTTCGCGGCTGACTCATGCCGAGGCAGCCAGTGTTCCCATTGGGGCCCTGACTGCATGGCAGGGATTATTTGATCGGGCAAAGCTTCAAGCCGGAGAACGCATCCTCATCCACGGAGGATCGGGAGCCGTCGGTGTTTTTGCCATCCAGTTCGCCCGGCGGACCGGCGCGCATATCATCACCACGGCGTCCGAGCGAAACTTTGCCTTTCTAACGAAACTCGGTGCTAACGAATGCATCGACTACCGTACGGGCCGTTTCGAGGAGACAGTCCGGGATCTGGACATCGTCTTCGACACCGTTGGCGGGGAAACATTGAAACGCTCCTGGAACCTCCTCAAACCGGGCGGGCGCATGGCCACCATCGCCGCCGATAGTGAAGGCACAAAGGACGAGCGGATCGAAAAGGCGTTCTTCATCGTCGAGCCCAATCAAAAACAGCTCACCGAAATCGCCGCGCTGCTGGAAACAGGCGAACTCCGATACTTCGTCGACGCCGTGGTCCCATTTGCCCAGGCATCCGACGCCTACCGCGGAAAAATCGAGGGGCGGAAGGGCCGTGGAAAAACAGTCCTGTCCCTCACGAATTAGCGGAACCCAATTCAAACCAAACAACATCCACACTAACATACTTCGTAACTAATATTATGCCCGACACCTGGCTCGCCACATTGGAAACCATCACTCCCCAGGAAGGCTTTGAACTCGCCATCAAACTTTCCCGAATGGGCGTTAAATACACCCAACCGTCCGACGAAGTCCACCAGAAGTTAAGAGAAGTCTATGCCAACAACGCCGACAGTCTGACGGCTGCTTCCCAAGTGGTAGCCATCAACTTTCAAACGGTAGCCGCCGCTAACAATTATTGGAGAAACAAGGCGTAAATGGAAAGTCGTGGGTTGAGGTAACGCGGACGAAACACGGTTTTTTCCACTCACCGCTGGTGTGATTGCCGCATCCAGGCAAACGTCATTGCACAGACACCGAATTACGGACGAACCCCAAAGCCTTCGACCCCATGAATCCAGAAACAAAACCCAGCGACTCCGCTCAGGAACTACCTCCTCAAAAACCCGCGGCGCCCGCACCTCCGGATGCAGAGCCGCCGTCGGGTGCGAGCCTCACTCGAGCGAAGCCAGGGCGTCGCCGGCTTTTCATCATCGGCGCCGCCGCCACTATCTTCGCGCTGATATTCGGCATTCCCAGATTTTTGCACTCGCTCCGCACGGTTTCCACCGACGACGCGTATGTAAACAGCTACGTCACATTCGTTGCTTCACGCGTTGCCGGCCAAGTCGAACAGGTGCTCGTCGAGGACAACAATCGCGTGAAAAAGGGCGACGTCCTCGTGCGACTCGATCCGGAACCTTACCGGGTCAAGGTTGAGATCAATCAGGCTGTGCTCGACACCGCCAATGCCAATCTAGCTGTCGCTGAAGCCAACGTCCGGAGCCTCGTCGCCCAAGCGCGCAGCGATCGTTTCAAACTCATCCACTCCATCGAAGATGTGGACAACCAAGTCGCTGTCATTCGCCAACGTGCCGCCACGTGGGAGCAAAGCAAGGCAACGCTTGCCCTGGCCCAGGCGGAGTTCGACCGCACGAAAAACCTGCTTGGAAAACACGTCGTCAGCAGCGAGGAGTTCGATCAGAAACAGGAGGCGCTGGAAGTCGCCAAAGCCCAGGTCGCCCAAGCGCTCCAGAACGTTTATCAAGCCCGCGCCGCGCTCGGACTTCCCGCGCAGCCGCGTGCGGGATCGAGCCTTACCGATGTGCCGGCGGATTTGGACCAAAATTTCTCGTCGGTGCGGCAGGCGGTGGCGGAGTTGATTCACAGCGCTTCCCAGCTCGGTGTCGTTCCGTCTTCCTTCAACCTGACTCCACGCCAGTTGCTCGAGGAATTTTACCGGCGCGATCCGGGCGGTGATATCGACCGTATTTACGCTGCGATCATTCAAAAAGCGCCCAGTTTAAAACAGGCGCAGACCACCGGCGGGCAAGCCCAGCGCAGTCTCGATCAGGCAAAACTCGACCTGCGCTATACCACCATCGTCTCCGAAATCGACGGGGTCGTCACCCGCCGCAATGTGAATCCTGGCAACAACGTGCAAATCGGACAGAGTCTGATGGCCGTCCGGTCGCTCAAGGACATTTGGGTGGACGCGAATTTCAAGGAAACCCAGCTTCGCAACCTGCGCATCGGCCAGCATGTTGAACTCAAGACCGACATGTACGGCCGTCATGAAAAATTCGGAGGCCGCATCTCCGGCTTCACCGTGGGCACCGGGTCCACGCTGGCTCTGCTGCCGCCGCAAAACGCCACGGGTAACTTCGTGAAAGTCGTCCAGCGCCTGCCCGTGAGGATCGATCTCGTTGGGTACGACCCCGACCGCGTTCCGCTCTTTGTCGGACTCTCCGTGGAGCCGGAAGTCGACATCCACACCGCTCCGACGGGAGTCAACGCCGGCAAATTCCTCCAAACGGCAAAATAAAGCGGCTATGAACGCCCAACGAACGTTCAACCCCTGGCTCGTCGCCCTCGCAGTCGTCGTACCGACCTTCATGGAAGTGCTCGACACGACCATCGCCAACGTCGCACTGCGCTACATGGCGGGCGGACTTTCCGCGCCAGCTGCCGACAGCGAGTGGGTTATCACCAGCTACCTCGCGGCCAATGCGATCATTCTGCCCATGTCGGGCTGGCTCGCGTTGAAGCTGGGGCGGCGTAATTATTTCCTGCTCTCGATCGCCATCTTCACGCTGGCATCCGCGCTCTGCGGCATGGCCACGAACCTGGAAATGCTCATCGGCGCACGCGTACTGCAAGGTCTTGCCGGCGGCGGTCTGCAGCCCTCCAGCCAGGGCGTGCTGCTCGACGCATTTCCAAAGGAAAAACAAGGCGCCGCCCAGACAGTCTTCGGCATCGCCGCGCTGCTCGCGCCCGTCGTCGGGCCAACTCTCGGCGGTTACATTACCGACAACTACGGTTGGCGCTGGGTCTTTTACATCAACATCCCCGTCGGCCTGTTCGCGCTGTGGATGTGCAACAAATTTGTGCACGATCCTGAGTACCTGAACACCGCACGACTCGACATGCGCAGGAAAGGCGGACCCTTCGATACTCTCGGCCTTTGCCTGCTGAGCCTCACGATGATCACCTGGGAAATTGTGCTGAGCAAAGGCCAGGAGTGGGATTGGCTGGGCGACCCGTTTTTCCGCGTGCATACGCTGCTGATCGTTTTTGCGCTCAGCCTTGGAGCCCTCGTCTGGCGCGAACTGCACATCCAGAACCCGCTCATCAATTTCCGCACGCTGGCCGACCGGAATTTTCGCTGGGCATGCGTCATTATCTTCTGCGCGTTCGGCATCCTCTACGCGAACACGACCAGCCTGCCCGCCTTACTGCAATCGCTCTTCGGTTACGATGCCACCACGTCCGGTCTGGTGCTCTCGCCCTCGGGAGTGGCGGCCGTGATGATGTTGTTCTTGGTTGGACTGTCGCTCGCACGCGGCGTTGATGCGCGTTGGCTGATGGCCGCGGGGATGATCATGATGAGTCTGGGCAACTTCTGGATGTCGCGGATGAACCTCGAGATCAGCCCGTGGCAGGTTGTCTGGCCGCGTTGCCTAGTCATCGCGGGTTTGTCGATGATTTTCGCCCCGCTCAACGTCGCCGCCTTTCTCTACATCCCGCCCCAACTACGCGGGGCCGCCGTCGGCCTGCTCGCACTGCTGCGCAACGAAGGCGGCAGCGTGGGCACTTCGGTGGCGAAAACTATTCACGAGCGCCGCGATCAATTGCACAGCCTGCACCTTGGCGAAAATCTCGACCCGCTGAATCCGGCTATGAACTCCTTTCTCGACCAAGCCCAGTCCGGCTTTCTCCAATTCACCGGCGATCCCGTTGCCGCCCACCAGATGGCGCTGCAGGCTCTGGAACAGCTGCGTCAGCAGCAATCCTCCGCGCTCGCCTATTTCGACACGTTCCTCGCGTTTGCCGCCCTCGGGGTCGCGCTCGCCTTCCTCGTCCTGCTGATGAAACGCTCCGTCGCGGCGAAGGGCGCGCACGTCGCAGCGGAATAGGGAAGCCGGGCTCAGCTCCCAGTTTCATCAAAACCCAATCCAACGGCAACTCATGTCAAAACCGGTCATCATCGTCACTGGCTGAGCCAGAATGGCGCAAAAAAGTTCCGATGAAATGTTCATCGCCGGTTGGGAACTCTCCGGAGAAACCGATGAAGCCTTCACCGGTCTTTGCGGACTCCACGGAGAAACCGACGAAGCCTTCACCAGTCTTTGCGGACGCTCCGAAAACCCCATTGAACACCTCCTTTTAACATCGCCCCCGCCCGGTGGACCTACAAGACACCAAGACGCCAGGAAAGAGGGTGAATGGTAAATGGCTTTCGAAATCTTGGCGGCATGGCGTCTTGGCGGTTAATCCCAATGGAGCGTCATCGAATCCAGACTCCGTTTGCCATTTGAACCGGAAATTGGCATCCTTCGCAGCGCGGCGCTCGGTATGAACCGTATCCACGGCCTGAGCAGGATCGGAATAGGTGAACGGCATTCGCATTATTTTGCGAATAGGGTTCGTCTACTTCAACTTGAGCGCTCATGCGCGTCATCACCACAGGCAATCTCACGCTGGAACCGCAGGCCGCCGCGCATGCGGAAGAGATGTTCGTCATCCTCACCGATCCCGCAATCTACGAGTACGAGAATGAACCGCCACCGTCGGTCGAGTGGCTGCGGGCGCGTTTCTCGAAACTCGAGTCGCGGCAGTCTGGCGACGGCAGCCAACGGTGGCTTAACTGGGTCATCCGGCTTCCCTCATCCGAGGCTATCGGGTACGTTCAAGCCACGGTGCATCCTGATGATCGAGCGGAGATCGCCTACGTACTCTCCAGCCGATACTGGGGCCGAGGGCTTGCGCGCCAGGCTGTGCAAGCCATGCTCGCCGAACTCGTCGCCCACTACCATGTGCGCACACTTTCCGCTGTGCTCAAACAAGAGAATCATCGTTCGATGCACCTGCTCCAGCGCCTGGGGTTCAGTCCTGCCTCGCCCGAGCTGGCCGCAGAACTTGAAGTCGAGAGTGGCGAAGTGCTCATGGAGCGAGAAGCACCGCACTCCTGAGCAACGGAATTAGCTAGTGGAGGCGATAGACGCGCTGAGCGGATGCCGGAGTAGTTTTCCTACTAATTTTACTTTGGTAAATCGTGTCCGTGGCTTTTTTGCAAGGAGGGGCGCTTTTCAAGCGCCCGTTTTGAAGGCGGTTGGAAACCGCTTCTCCATGTTTCACCGCCGAAACCGCCGTGCTTGGCGCTGTTTACCAAAGTAACGCTAAATTTATCAACCGGGATTAGAAGGGGTAGCCGGTGGTAATTCCACCGTTGCCGAGGCCCTGAGAGTCCGGGATGCGCGCAAGAGCACGGTCTTCGGGGAGGACGTAAAGTTTTTCCAGCATCCGATCGAGCAGATCGTACTCCAGCCGCAACGCGGCCTGGCGCTCAGCGGGAAGCGTGTTGGCGAGATTGAAGAGCATCGCGCGAAGCCGCCGCGCGATTTGGATGTTCGATGCGCCATAAGAGCGGATCTCGGTGAAGGCGAGGTGAACGAAGTCCTCCCAATCCGGCGTCCGGAAAATGACACGCAGCTTGCCCGCGGAATCGAAGACGGAGTCGGCGCGGAGGTTGCGCCGCCCCGCACTACGTACTACACGGTGAAGTTGGTCGATGGCGAGCACGGCGGTGGTGGGGTCGTTGATCGCCGCGGAGAGCGCCTTGATCGCGATATCGACGAGGATGCGGAGCGCGAACAGCGGATCCTGCTCCATCGTGCGTTCGGAGCCAAAGATGACACATCCCCGCAATGCATGGTCTTCGATCGCCGCGGCGCCGTCGTGGAGCAGGAAGAGCGGCTCACCCGCGCCGACGAAATCGCCCACCTGCGGCGCGAGCTCGATCACCCCATTCGCCTTCTTCGCCTCGACGATGAGCGGTGGGATGTTCACGGCGAGGATGATTCCGGAAGTGCCGCGTTGCAGAATCGTCCGCCCCACCGGGCTGGCGTCCTGCGGCGTCGGCAATGCGGTGTCGGGTGTGTCTGTGAGCATTTCGGGATAGACGCTTTCGATCACCCGCAGACCGGCGTCCCCGACGCGCTTCACGAGGCTGACCGGGCGCAGCATCCGCGCGGCGTAATCGATAAGAAAAAGGAACGCCACCAGACACAGGATCCCGAGCAGGCCGGTGACGAACACGACCAACTGCGGCACGGTGGTTTCGATACGGTTGAGGGTCTTGATGGCAAAGAGGAGCGTGAAAACGAAGAGGCCCACCGTGAAGCGGATAACGTTGTCACGCAGCAGCGTGGTCGCAATAATGCGCGGCGTGTATTGGCCGCTCGCGACCTGGATCGCCACGAGTAGAGAGCCAAAAGTGAAGACGATGAAAGAGAGCGAGAACGTAAGGACTGCGTTAGCAAGCGCCTTGGCACCATCCAAACCCAGCCCGATGCCCGCCCATCCCAGCCGCGCGTCGAGTGTGTGAATGATTCCTGCGGACACCTGCTCGATGATAGCGGCGCCGATCGGAATGATCCACAGCGAGGAGCGAAGGTAGCTCGTGAGGCGGTAGCGCTGCTTCCAGATCATACTCCGAGCTTCAGGTGGGGGTTGTAACTGCGGATGCGTGCCGCGACGCGCAGAACCTGATTAGCAATAAAGTCTGCTTTTTCGCCGGCCACTATCGGACCTTGGTCCTACTACTTCATCTTCTCGACATTATCGCGAAGAACCCTTTTCAAAATCCACCGCCATACGAAGAGTTGGTTGGCGATTTGGCGGGAGCCGCTGCCGCGACTGGAAAAAAGGCATTCATTTTCATATCTGGATCGTGATGCCGGTTGAAGTGCAGTTTAAGCCAACGGACTTTTGGGAATGATCATCAGGGAACTTGCCAGAGCGTTAGCCGTGCGACCCTCGACCTTGCGTTTTTACGAGCGCATCGGGATGCCCTTCCCCGCTGGGCGGGTTTCAGGCAGGCGGGAATATGACACGGAGGAAGAACAGAGGCTGGCGTTTATCCTGAGCGCCCGTGATAGCGGATTCGCGCTGAAAGAAATCAAAGGACTAGAAATCAACGGACTGATTTCGACCGCCGCGCAGGGAATTTCTCCGCGCCGCCTTGCGCCGAACGCGCCCATATTATTCTACCGCCATGGACTCCCTCATCGCCTCGGCCGCGCGCTTGCTGGCGGCCGGTGATCCGCTCGGTGCGCTCAAGCGCGTCGCGCTGCGCGACGACCCGCCAGCGCTCGCCCTGCGCGGCATTGCGATGGCCCAGCTCGGCGACTACGAGCGGGCGCGCAAGCTCCTGCGACGCGCCGCGCGCGGCTTCGGCGTTCGGGAACGCCTCGCCCAAACCCGCTGCCAGGTCGCCGAGGCCGAGATCGCCCTAGCCGCGCGCGATCTGACACGGCCAGTGCACATGCTTGAAGCCGCCGCACAGGCGCTCGACGCGCTCGGCGACCGCGCCAACGCGCTCCACGCCCGCTTGGTCCAGGCGCGCCGCCAGCTCCTCGTCGGGGAGCTCGAGGCCGCCGAGCAGACACTGGCCGCGGTCGATGTGACTGCCGCCACCGTGCCGCCGCCGCTCGCAGCCCGGGCCGAGCTCACCCGCGCCGAGCTCGCGCTCCGCCGCGTCCGAGTCGCGGATGCCGCGGTCGCGCTCGACCGCGCTCACGCCGCCGCCGTCGCCGCCGGCATCCCAGCCCTGGTCGCCGAGGTCGGCCGGGCCCGACGCGCCCTGTCTGCGCCGTCGGCGCGCCTCATCAGAGCCGGCGTGGTTCGCTTGGTCTGCATCGATGAAGTCGAGGCCCTGTTCACCTCCGGCGACCTCATCGTCGATGCCTGCAGGCGCTCGGTTCGCGGTCCGGCTCGCTCGGTCTCGCTCGCCGGACGCCCGATCCTGTTCGCGCTGGTCGGCGCCCTCGCCGCGGCCTGGCCGGATGACGTCTCCCGCGATCGCCTCGTCGAGCGCGTTTT
>DATDBU010000164.1:0-5591 GCA_036524675.1 Chthoniobacterales bacterium
TGCGTCCGGGGCGGGTCGAACCCCGCGCCAAAAAACGACGCCCAAAAAACTATCTTCTCCTCATGAAACCACGACACGAAATGGTCGTCCCCAATCACAGAAACCGTCCCAAACCTGCCTTATCTTAGCGCCATTCGGGTCGTGCAGCATTTGTTGGTGCGCCCGTGGAGGTGGCGTCAATGCGGGTGAGAGTCCCGCCGGCGCAGTTAGACTGTTTGGCACCGAAGACCGCGTCAACTGCGTCGCCGTGAGGCGGGGTGGAGAGCAGACGTGGAGTCGAACAGTCAGGTCGCAATGAAGATGAACCACAATGATGAGCCTCGTAAAAGCTAGGACCGGCAGCGGAACTGCTCAACAAACAGTGAACGCCAGCGAGGGGAGCCCTGAACAACAGTCGGGGGTTTCCCAATGGACCGGCGGGGTCTGCGTGGGCGACATGACTGGAAGTGACGTCAAGATAAGCGGGGATGCCTGTGGCAGTGAGGCGGGAGCCTCAACCGGCGGCACAAGCCCCTCAAAAGGCAAGGTCGTCTGGGCTGACGCAGGAGTCGGAGGCATCCATAGTAGCGAGGACCTGATGCCGGACGTTTACGGGTTCGGAGAAAGCATCGGCGAGCGAAGGGATGCCACTTGTTCCGCAGTGGAGAAGAGCAGGAAAGGACCCGGTGACGGCCCGCAAGGGCTACCAGCACCGGATAAAGTTCGGAAACTGCAAATCACCCTGTATCGGAAGGCTAAATCCAAACCCGGGTATCGGTTTTGGAGTCTGTATGGAGAAGTGCAGAGAGAGGACGTGCTGCGGGAAGCATGGAGGCGAGTAGCGGCCAACGGAGGCGTGGCAGGAGTGGATGGAGAGCGGATCGAAAACATCGCCGCCAGCCAGGAGACCGAATCAGCGTGGCTGGAGAAGTGTTTTCCCAACTCGCAATCGGCGCGACGGTGTGTTTGGGTAACAAAAAGTAACAAATTCTTCGCCAGAACTGCACTCAGTCGCACTCTTACGAGATAATCTGAAATGCTCCGTAAATCGCTTGCTGTGAGGATCTTAGTGGGAAAATCGCCACTTGAATGGGTGGCGACCCTAACGGGATTCGAACCCGTGTTACCAACCGTGCTCCAGGGAAGAATCGCAAGTCGTTCATTTTCAATCCATCTAAAACGTCTAAAACTTTAAAAACTTCCTTGTCTGTTCTTATTTTTGTTCTTACTCTCCGATGAATGGCTAGTGTTTGGAAGCATCCGAAAAGCAAGTATTGGAGCGTTTGTTATAGCCTCGCGGATGGACGTCGCGTCAAAGAGTCAGCGAAGCTCACGAGTCGTTCGATGGCAGACCGTGTGGCGAACGCGTTGGAAACGGAAGCGCGCGCTGGTTTGAGCGAGCGCGACGCCCGCACCCTCGCGGCGCGGTTGCACGAACGCTGCGGCTTGAGTGAGCCTCATGCGCGGAAAATGGTCGCGGCACTCTACGAACGGCTTGGCGGACGGAGTCTTGCTTCGTCTACGGTGGAAGAATATTTCTCGCAATGGCTTGCGCGGAAAACCGCAGAAGTCGCTCCGGGAACCGCACGCAAGTATGGAGAGGTTTCCAGACATTTCCTCGCTTTCCTGGGCGCCGGCGCGCGACGCGATGTCGCTGCCATTACGGGTCGGGAGATTGCGGCCTTCCGCGATGACCTGGCGAAGCGTCTTTCTATTGGGACCGTAAACAACGCCTTAAAGATCGTTCGCATCGTCTTTGCAGACGCGGTGAAAGCAAAACTGGTCAGCGAGAACGAGGCGGCAGCCGTCTCTGTGTTGAAAGCGAGTAGCGAACGGTCCGGCCGGCGGCCATTTAAAGAAACGGAACTACGTCGTTTGCTGGCAATCGCATCGCCGGAGTGGAGGGCCATGATTCTCACGGGTTTCTACGCCGGCGGTCAGCGCCTGGGGGATGTGGCGCGGCTGACATGGCAGAATGTGGACTTGGTGAATGGGGAAATTCGGTTTGTGACGCAGAAAACGCGTCGGGTTCAAGTGATTCCGATTTACCCGGCCCTGCTCACCTGTTTGTCGGCCCTCTCCAGTACGGACGATCCAAAGGCACCCGTATTCCCCAAGGCGATGGCTTTGGTTCACGCTTCGAAAGGAGGACGTGTTGGAGCGCTGAGCAACGAATTTCATGAGTTGCTGGTAGAGGCCGGGCTTGCATCACCTCATTCGCACAAGCGCACCGGTGAAGGTCGCAGTGCTCGCCGAAAAATGGGAGAGCTTGGCTTTCATTCGCTCCGGCACACGTTCACCAGCTGGGCGAAAAGTGTGGGGATTGGCAATGCCATCGTTCAGGACATCGTCGGGCATGATTCAGCGGCCATCTCGGAACATTACACGACCATTGACGACGCCACGAAACGCACGGCTCTCGGCGCGCTTCCCGATCTCACTGCGCCATTGCAGCCGTAAATTCAAACGGCCTCGACGAACGCATTGGTTCGAACTCGTCTGATTTTTTTCTTGGAAGAAATTAACCGAAAAGTCCGTCACTCTGTCATTGCGTTCCGTAAGGTGGTGCAAATCAATCGGTTACCTAGTGACGGGCCGTTCGACGTGCCTGTCATGAAGTAAAAGGGCGTCGATGGTGCAAACATAACCTTGCCAACACCGAAGGCGATGAACTAGAGGAGGGGCTGCCAACGGATCATGATTCTTTCAAAACGGGATTTTTTGGTTCGCGTTGTTACACATCCGCGATCAGGATCGAAGAAGGAAGCTCCTGAAAGGGCACCCCCTCCTCATGGCTTTTTGCCTACCTGGAGGCCCGCGATTCCCAATGACATGAAGATCGAACCGTGCCGCCTTCGCCCATTCTGCCCCGCCCGCTTTTCCGCCCAACGAACCCAAAAATGAAGTCTAAAGCACTCACACTACTTACGTCAGCACTCACCGCACTGACGCTTACACACCACGCAACCGCAGCTCTGTTCTCGGACGACTTCAACGACGGCACCATTGACTCTGGCTTGTGGCAGGCATCGACTCCCTTTGGCGATTCCTCCATCGCGGAGTCCGGCGGCAACGCGGTCTTTCTTGATCGAGGACGCCTGCTATCGCTCGCCAGCTTCCCTACCTCAATAGACCTTACCGGCCGCTTCACCATCACGGGCAACGTCCGCGACGAGTTTACAATTCTCACCCGAACCGACGGAACCTCCATCCACCCCTCTGCCGAATTCGATCTCGGTATCAGCTTTCGCTTCCAGATCCAGAACGACACCGGCAGCACCGCGAACAACGTCAAGATCGTTCATAACGGTTATCCCGGAGGATTGCCTACCCTTGCTCTCGGCACGTTTGGTCTTGCGCTCAACACTCCATACGACTTCCGCATTACAGACGACGGAACCAACTTAGCTCTCTACATCAACGATTTGGTCACGCCATTTCTCACTGCCACTGATTCAACCGTGTTTGGTAATCGCCTCGGCATCTACAACCGCGAAGGATCGGGCGGCGGTAGCTCCATCAGTGATGGCAGCGTCACGCGTCTCGATTATGTGCAGGTCGTCCCAGAGCCATCAACAGCAGTCTTCGGGGCATTGTCTGCACTTGTTCTTTTTCTACGCCGAACCCGTGACAACCGAAGCGCCTAACCTTGAAGATTGCATTTCCGCGATAGCCCGGAATGCAACCCTTATTGAACAAGTCCGGGTTTCGTCGCCAACCGTGGCTGGGAGGCTTATGCGGTTCCTATAATTTGAGACTGCACGGCCTTGTGAACCATTGCGCTTCGCCGACAGGCCCAGTCCAGACGTTTGGACTACCATTTAAGTCCTGAAAAACTTCTTTTTCCGGCAATAGTGGCCATTTTTCATGGCCGGCGCATAGTCATCGGCTTTCTATTTCCTGTTCACGGGGAACGCGCCCTTGGCAGCCCTCCGATGATGATGAGCGCTGGACGTTTTTGGGAGCCTGCTTGGAGAATACCTCCGCAATTGTCCTTGGCTGGCGTTGTGGAATTGCTTTTTTTCGGCGGTTTTTATTCCCAATGGCGGCTGCTGCGTACTTAGCGCACGCCGAGAGCGATTTTTGGCCGCGGGCCTGGTAACCCAAGCAACCGGATTTCGCGAGGAACTTGTTAATCTGTTTTACCCTATGGCTCACTGCCGCCCTCGTTTCGTGAAAATACTCAGCTATCTCGGTCTGCGTTACGTTGCCTATGCTATCGGGATCCAGGAGCCACTGCTTTGCGAAGTAAAGTTGCATGACGGTTCGTCCCTCAAGGCCTTCTGAAAGCAAAAAGCACAAGTCTCCCTCCAGCTTTCTTAGACCGCTCACTTGATCTTGTCTTCTCTCAATCAACGTCCTAGCTGGCTCCAGCAACGCCGGATCATTTCCCAATAGCTCTTCCGGATCATCGGGCAGTGCCTCCAACAGCTTCGACAACATCTTGTGCGACTCCAGTTTGCTCAGCGCCTTGTTTAACGCCGGGTCCGGCGCGAGTTTCACTTCATGTTCTTCTAATATCTCTTCGATCAAATTAGCGAGCCCTTGTTCCGCAAGAACATTTAGAAGAAATACTAATGTTTCGGCTTTCTGATTCTCCAGCGCTGCGCCAAAGAGGTATTGGAGGCGACATTTCGCCCAGAGATCCATTACTCCATCGTGCCGCGCATTTCGCATAGCTCGGTACTTGGGTCGAAAAGTTTTCAAAAATACGGGAGACTCAAGTAACGCCTCTACGGAGGACTGAATTTTCGTGTTTTTCATCACCCCTCCGCCCACCGATAGCGCCGCAGAGTAATCCGCGCGGGCCTTCTCCAAAACTTTCTCAGCCCCTGCCATGGGTGGCGGGATTATTTTGCTCAGTTCGCTCAGTTCCATTCGTTTGGCCGCGGATAAACAAGGTCAAGGCTCCTGAAGGAAGTATCCTTATTGCGATGGTTTGCAACGAAAAACCACGACCAACTATGAGCCGCCAGTGAAAGAAAGGTGAAAGCGCGGCTTTGTGGATCATAATGGGATCCTCAGATTCTCGACTTTCGGGCGAGCTCAGTCGGAAAGGGTCTATTGATCCAAAGGTGCAAAAGCCCGTTTGAGCTTTTGGCCCATTTGACACCGCGCAGAGTGTATATGGCAAAAGCATTCAAAACCTTCGCTATTATTGAGCCTATTCAGCCCGTCAATACTGTGCCGCCCATCAGTCTTGATGTGTTCCTCGAAAAGACCGGTTTGGCTCGCTCGACCGCCTACCGGTACGAAAAGCAGGGCTGGCTTAAGACGCACATTATTTCCAATCGCCGTTTCCTGCTTGCTGAGGACGTGGCGGAATTCAACCGCCGTCTTAAGGCGGGGGAATTCGCTGTCGACGTGATGCCGAATCCGCACGCCCGCGGGAGGGCAAAGGCGGCGGAGCGCGGAGTTGTCGGTCCGGAGGATGCGCGCAAATAACTGAAGTCACACTCGCCCAAAGTTTTCAACACGCTATCTCGATGGCAGACGCAATCACTTTCAGCATTGGTGCTGACAATTCACATTTCAAGCAAGTCCTGGCAGAGACCAACAGTCTAGGGCGGGTAGTCTCGCGGCAGATCGGCGCCGGATTTTCCGCCGGATTT
>DATDBU010000165.1:0-4881 GCA_036524675.1 Chthoniobacterales bacterium
CGATATTGCCCAAGCAGCCGCTCGATTTCCTCTCGCCCCAATCGCCGCCTGCCCAGTGTTCGTTTGGTTGTTTCCATAGCGCGCCCACTATCGCGCCCCAACCACCATCATCGCCAGATGGCTTTGGCATTACGGATACGAATTACAATGTTCGCGGCTGGCGCATGACTTTCGATGAAGCGGCATAGAGCCAAAGCGGTATCCAACTTTGAGCATCCCTTGTATGGCCATATCTCTGTTTCTTCCATTTTAAATCCTCCTGATGCTATCAAGGCCTCGACGACAGACACGTCGTCATCCTCAGTTAACACCACGCATTTCGTCTTCCCACTCTTTAAGAGATCTCCCTTATCTAGGGCGCCAACTTCGAGAAGGACCTCAACGTCAGAATATTCTGCATCCGCCACTCGTTTTCCGTTACGAATCCAATGAATTTTTGCGTCGTTCCGAAGCTCATCAAGAAGATGGCGTGAATGAGTTGAAAGTAGAATCTGAAACGAACGTTCTTCTGCGATCTCTATGAGAACGGCAGCCAATCGGCGTTGGTTGTTGGGATGCAAATGAGCGTCAGGCTCATCGAGAATCAACAAGTGAGGTTGTGACAAGCTAATGTAGGCAAGTATTTGAATCGCTTGTAGAATACCTGTTCCCGCGGCATCGATAGGCAATGTAGCGGCATTTGAAGTGATTGTTGCGTTAATATGCTCGTCGTTTTCAGTGTTGAAGGTAACATCCACCGTTCGATCGGGGAACACTCTCTTGAAATCAGCAAGAAACTGCGTCCACTGAACCTTGTTCTGCTTGAGTAGCCAAAGGACATTTCGAAAGACACTGTTTGCATCTCCACGTGCGGCCGCTCGCCTGACAAGTACAGCGGACTTCACTTCTTCATAAAGCGGAATGCCAGCCAATCCTGGAACAAATACACTATATGGTTGCGCAATTGGCTGCAGCTTCCGCCCTAATTCCGAGCCAGTAATCGTGCATTGTATGTTCTGACCACGTCCTCGAATGACTTTTACATCAGTCTTGCTATCTACTTCGACGGGCAGTTGCCCGTCTGCTGTCGGCTTAAGTGTTTTTTCGCAAAATGCAACCTGGATTGCCGTGTTTTGGTATTCAGAGAACACTTGATTATGCGCCAACGCAGAAATCTTGCGTAATGGGGCATAAACCAATTGAGTAGGAGCAAACGACAACTTCGCGTTTTCTTTCTTCCATGGAGAATTCAGGATTTTGATCGTCTGCGCGGCAGAGACGGCGAATTGGATTGCCTGAAGAATGCTGCTTTTTCCTGAATTATTCGAGCCGATTAGAATATTTATCCTCTCAAGCGGGAGAGTCACTTCTTGAATGCTTTTGAACCTGTTGATGGTGATCTCGTGCAACATTATTGATAGAATTGAAGTTTTGCGGAAAATGCTTTTTGGAGGATGGACTGGCGGAGGTGGTGGCGCGCTGGAGGTTGGCGGACACCACCGCTTCCAACTCCTCCAGCACGCTCAAACCGCCGCTCCACTTCTGCCACGCCGCAGGACAGGCCATCATCCCGTGCCGCGCCTGCGGGATGCAGTAGTTCCAGAGTTTTTGGACGAGTTGGGAAGGGTTGTTGGACATTGCGTTAGAAATCGAGACCGAAGAGGTTGTGCAGGATTTGCTCGATGACCTTTCGGTAATTCTCGATGTCGCGGTCAATGATTCCGACCGTGGCCCGCTCGTGAATCAGCTTATTGCGAAGACCATAGTAATGCCGTGCCTTTTCGAGCAACGACGCATCCACCGGCATCTTTGAAATCACGGTTGAAATGACTTTGTGCCTCGACTGAAAAATCTCGGCGATCTTTGCATCGTCGTAGATCCTAAAATCGAATAAATCCGGTCTGTGGACGATGAACTCCTTCAGGGCGATCTCGAAATTGCTATCGAGCAGGATCAGCGCGATTCGATTCTTTGTTTCAAGCCGCTGTTTTGCGATGATGTCGACAGCCGAGATTGCTTCTACCAGCCCTAGCGTCCACGGCTTTTCCTCTATCTGTCGCTTGTTTTTGCTCTTTAACTGCTCGTAATGAGGTTTTTGAACTCGCGGCAGTGGCGGCAATATCAGCTTCTTTCCTGACGCCGCGTCGGTTGGAGGTATTTTCTCTACCTCGCCACGTGTGTGCTGAAATACCTTCGAATTCCAATCATCCTTTAGCCGCCGGGAGAGGGAGCTAAAATGGCTAACTAGCTGAATCAGAGTTGGGCGCACTCGAACAAATGCGGCGTGGCTAAAGTCGATGCCGGTCTTACTACTGTTCCACGGCATAAGCTTGGCGGGACCGTTCAATCTTACAATCGAGCGGCATAGTGACGCATCGGGGTGAGGGACACCCGCTTCCGAGCCGACGTAGTAACCTACCTCCCGCGCTTTCAGTTCTTTGGCTATCAGGCGATTGTTGCAAAAGATATAGACGCCGTAGTTTTCAAGCGCCGGATCTCGATCTAGAATCAGACCGGCGATGATCTCCACGCTAACTATTCCAGTGCCGTCCGGCGAGATTTGGAATGAAGCGGATCTCGGCGGAAACTCAGGCGGGTAAGCCCATGAGTCAAAGGCGTGTGGTTTAACTTCAACTCCATTCACGAGTATCCGACAATCGTCGATCTGCAGAAACCATTCGTAAGTCTCGCCGAAGTGAACTCGCAATGACGCTTCATCTTCTTCGGTCAAAGGCTTGCGCAGGTGCGATAACTCAATCTTCGTCGTGCCGACTTCGATTTCTGGAATCGCGTATGCAGGAAGATCCCAGTCCGGCGATTCAAGCCAATCTTTGGTAATGTCAATCTGGTAGCTCCGATCGTCAGCGTGGTGGGTCTTGATCGCAACGTGTTCGGCAATCGCGACCACCGCTCGTTTACTGCCGACACCGAATAGGCCAATCGACTCAGCGTCGGGAGAGTTCTTGCTGGCTCCGGGAGCAATGAGCAAGCGAAGATCGTCATGGCGAACGCCGCCGGCATTGTCGACCAAGGTCACAATTTGGCGGTCTGCATCCAGCACCAAGTCTATTTGTAGGGAGCCGCGATTCTTAGTCCCAATCCAAAAGTCTAATGCGTTATCGACGAGTTCAGTGAGACCGGTCTTAAGATTGTAGTCTGCGATAATTGACCAAAACATCCGCTTCTCAGGCATTCCATCCAGAGGTGCAATTTCGGTTTTTCGAGAGACGTTGCTCATATGAGTTTCTTCTATTTTGGATCTCGTCGATTCCGATTGAGCAGAGACAAGCAGCCCCGAAAACGCCCGTTGCAGGATGGACTGGCGGAGGCGGGTGGCGCGCTGGAGGTTGGCGGACACCACCGCTTCCAATTCCTCCACCACGCTCAGTCGCCGCTCCACTTCCGCCACGATCCGTGTTTGTTCGGCGAGGGGTGCCAGAGGAATCGGAAGCCCTTTCAAATCACCGCCCGAAATGCCGGCCTGCCCAGCCGTCGTTCGCACTCG
This sequence comes from Chthoniobacterales bacterium, assembly GCA_036524675.1. Lineage (GTDB taxonomy): Bacteria > Verrucomicrobiota > Verrucomicrobiia > Chthoniobacterales > DASVRZ01 > DATDAW01. Next base: position 3,485 of record DATDBU010000165.1, read on the forward strand.
TTTGGCCAAGTAATCACGAGACGCACCGACGTTGGCCATGATAGCGACAAAGTCCGGGAGCGCGCCCGAGGACGCGAGCTTGCAGCGGATGAGTTTGTCGGGATGGACAAGAGGCGACGTGAGAGGCGGGACGACACCACAGACTCCAACCAAGTCAGGATTCCCATTGTAGCGAGTAAAGAGAAGATCCCCCTCGGTCAAAGCGTAGTCCGGATAATCGCTTGCCGCCGCATTAAGAAACCGGGTTTCCTCAAGATTAACAGACAACGCCCGAACGGCGCTGATTCGAAGGATGGGAAGGCCGGATTCAGCGTCGGGCTTTGTTGAAATGCCGTTCCGCAAAAGGCTGAGAAGTTGGTCGAGACTCGCCCACGTCCAGCCTTCAGGAATCGGCGGAAGACCAGCGATGTCTGGGGCGGCAGGTTCTTTGTATTGGCCACGGCCCTGCCAGTTTTGGCGGCGCTCGGCGAGGATACGGGCGAGCAGGGCTTCACCAGACTCGAAGGAAGAAGGAGGAATTATGAAGGAAGAAGTGGAGTCAGCGGGCTTCGCCCGTTTGGGTTCATCCTTCTGCCTTTTTCCTTCTGCCTTGGAAAGCTCGGCTTCGGTGGGGACGAGGCGGCCTTCGCAGGCGGCTTTGAGGACAGCGGCGCGGTAGCGTTTGAGGTTGGCCTGCACCCGCCGTAACGCCGCCACCCCCGCCTCCAGTCGGGTGAATTGCTTCTCAATCTCCGCCACAATCCGCCGCTGTTCGGGGATCGGTGGGAGTGGAATCGAAAGCGATCGCGTGTCTTCCAAACTGAAGTTCGCCCGCGCGACATCAACCTTCTCTGCATGAATCCGGGCTTGGGTAGTCGGAGAAATTAAGAAATGGACGAGGAACTTCGGAGTTAGGATCTCGGGGCGAACACGAATCACGGCAACAGCTTGATTCACGTTGCCGCCATCGACTTCAGCAGTCGCCATGCACGCCCGGCCTATTGAAGCGCCAACCAAGTTCAAGAGAACATCGTTTGCTTTCAGAACCGATTTCTTTTCCTTCTCGTTGAACGCGGGCGGAAGGTGCGCAACCTCATCGAGCTTCAGGTCACCCCATCCGACGTTCTGACTGCGGACGAAAATGATCCCTGTTTTGCAATACTCGAAGCCCTGCCAGTTGGGCGAAGAACCCTTTGTGATGCGCTCGCAGAGTGCGCCGAGCGGCGCCGATTCCCAGCCTTCTTTCGCCCCGTCAGGGCTCGACGTGTTTTGGGATGCGTGACCCAGGGCGGCGTCTGCCGCAGGCGCGGCATCTTTGCCCTGGGCTGATTTCTTTCGCCCCGTTGGGGCTTTCTGTAGCGGCGCTCTGCGAGCGTCGTCCGCATCCCGGCGGTCACAGACCGCCGCTACAGTTGGGT
>DATDBU010000166.1:0-11636 GCA_036524675.1 Chthoniobacterales bacterium
GATTGCCGGCGAGTTGCGGCCACTACTTCACGGAGAGGCAAAGATTGAAGTCCTCCCCAACAGCTATGACGAGACCCGGTTCAACCCGGAAGTGCGGCTTCGCTGGCGGGATGCGATGCGCGCTGAGTTAGGATATCTGCCCGAACATTTCGTTTTCGTGTTTACCAGCCAGGGGCATCACCGACGCAAAGGGTTCTGGCTGGCCGTCGAAGCGCTGAATCACGTCCGACAAACGCATCGGCATATCCGTTTCCTAGTCGTCGGCGGCTCGCCCGAACGTCTCGCTGAACTGCGTCAGAAACTGACCGTTGTTGCTCCTGACTGGCAAAATTGGATTCATCTGGCAGGTAGCCAGCCGGAACCGGAAAAATACCTGGCCGCCTCGGACGCCTTCCTGTTCCCGTCCTACTTCGAAGCCTTCTGCCTCGCAGAAATCGAAGCCGGAGCCTGCGGTCTTCCGCTGTTACTCACTCCACATCATGGCTCCGAAATGATTCTGCAGGACGGAGTCAATGGCGTGAAGCTGTCATTCGACCCGGAGATTATGAGCGGACAAATCTCAAGCTTCATCGCCAAGGTCGGTACGGTATGCGAACTCTCCGCTGGCCGCGGAGCAAGTCGCATTGACTATGCTTCAAGATTGGCAGGTGAATATTCGGCGGTCTTGGCGGGACAGGTGCATTTATGACCGGGCAAGATACCCTCGGAGACGGCGAAAGATGGCTCCTGGTAAATTCCTCAGAAATAAGATTGTTCTCCTTGGGGCCGGATTAGCCATCATCCATTGAATTTCTTTGAGCTGATCGATCTTATCTCCGACATGATTTGTTAAGCTAATCGACGTTGCATGATAAATAGCTATGTCCGCGGGAGGTGGAAATCCATGCGTCCGGGCATAATACTGGTGCGGTAGCAGCCCCCACTTAAGAGGGTAGTTCCGCTGGAGCAAAAGCAGGTTCATCGCATCCTGATCGTGTCCTGATGTCTCGTTCTGGGCGACTTTGTAGACTTCGAGGAAAAATGCAGCGGCTTCGTCGGTAGCTCGCAGGAAATAAAAACCACCACAGATTTCTGGTCGCTTTCGCGTTAACCGTTGGAACAAAATGGTCGAGTCGTTACGTATGAACTCATTCCGAACACGTTCAGGCGTCAGGTTGAACAGTTGGATGTCGATGTCGGACCAAATCAGAATTTCACCAGGATTCCGGTCGATACTGTCTTGGATGCATCTTATCTTAAACAAGAGACACTCGAGCCAGTCAGCGTCCATGGCGTTACCGTTTCCCTTTTGCGGTGCTGAATAGATTTCGAGCTGAAAATCGCGTGGAATGGACGGCTTGAAAAATTGATCGAGCAGCACTTCGTGTGACTCTGTGACAACACAGAATATCTTCATGGGAGCTGAGACATGTGGATGGCGACAGTTCTTGACCTAAATTCTCGCCCCGCTAGGACGTAGCGTTGGTTGAGAAGGCAACGGATCATCAAACTCCTCGACAATTTCTTTGGGCGCTTGCAGTGGCCGGACAGCCCGAATTGTCAGGACACAAATAAATCCCACCATCATCCACACGTACAAGTTCAGCGGAAAGATGCCGAAGGCATACCCCGAAAGGTTGCTTCCCGCAAAGAGCAGGACCAGGGCGATAAGCGCCGCTCCGAACCTCCTTTCCGTTTCGTCCTGAATTCTAAAAATCGCTGTATGCGCCTTGACCAGCAGCCATCCGCAGAACAGCAGCAATGCGCCCGTAATCACAATGCCCCGGTCAATAATCAACTGGCTGAGAAAATCGTGGGATGTCTCTATTCCCTTGATACTCGTGCTCATGTCCCTGCCCTGCGAGCCGAACAGCGTCCACGTCTTCGGATTCGTGATCACCTCTCGGTAGCCGTTCAACCGGTCGCTAAATGTGCCCAGCCGGAACATTTGATCCGCAAAGGCGGATCCCTGCGGTAATTTGGAATACCAGAGATCCATGCTGTCTTGGATCCGCTGGGCGTTGAGCACGACGATTGAAAAAAGCAAGGTGCCCGCCGCATAGGAGAACGCGACAAGGGCGCGGGAACGCATCAAAAAAACCATCGGAAGCGTCATCAGGGCAAACCCCATGGATGTCCGCACGAGAGACAGAACTAAAGCCGTTGCAAAGACCCAAGGGAGGAGCTTTCCAATCAGAGAGGTCTTCTGAGAGAGGCAATATACGAGGACAAAAGAAAGGATGAAACAAAACCACATCATCACTGAAAAAGAATGGGGCGAGTTCAATGTCGAGAACGGTCGCAATTGCTCATCGCTGAGAAGATTGATTCCGATCGTCAGCCCGGAAATCAGGTAATTGTACTCGAAATCGTTCAATCCGAACGTAAACTGCCACATGCCGTAGAGTGCGATTGGAAGGAAGAACAGCACGACATTGCGCCAGAAGCGCAGAATGTCAGCCATTGGGCGGTCCCAATAAAGCACATAAATCACAGGAACCATGAGAAGATAGGCGCCATCGTTTGCGGCTTTTGTGATGGCTTGGTTCACACTCCTGGTTTCGATGTATTGAAGGCCCAACCCAGAGGCAATGAGCACCAGAACGAGGGCGATGACGAGCCGGAGATAGGGTGGCGGGCGGCGGCGTCGCAGGACGTAACAGGCGAGATAACAGCCGAGAAATGATCCGGCCAAAGTAAACGGCGCGGCGCTGAGGACGCCGGCCACGTCCTGCATGGACACATTGGAATACATCACCAGGAAGCGCTTAAAGAAGTCCAGGTAACCCGAAAGAACCACCAGCATGGCCAGACCCACTTCCGGTTTGACAATGCCACAGAGGAACCCCACAACGCCCAGCGAAAAACCCAGTGCCGTGATCGGATTGCCCATCGAGCCGGTCACCATCGAGCCGACCAGAATGGCTGTGACGATGCATAGAGCAAAGCTAAGACCGAGAACGAGTTGTTTGGGCATAAAGCGGAGCTGGGCTGGAGCAGAGATCGTTTTTCAGGCTTCGGCGGCGCATCAAATGGTTTTTTTCTGAAATGTCTATTCGGGTCGGAGAAGAAAAATCGAAATATCTGCGGCAATCAAGTTTGCAGGTGCCAGGCATGCGACGCTCGGAGAGTCCGCAATCACGACGATATCGTAGGGAAGCAACCGAGACCGATGTGAAATAAAATTTTCGAAGACCACAAGGGATTGAGGGGGCAGGAGGAAGCGAAATGTTTGCAGCAGAACACCTGCCAGCCGGGACGGAAGAAGCATGCAGCATTCCACCCTGACAACGCCACCCTGTCACTTCGACCAATTGCCGAAATCTCTTCAGACCGGTAACCTTCGACCACATGCCCGTCGCTTGAAAACCATTCTGGCGGATGGGCACTGAAATCACCGGCCGCGCTCCGTCGAGCGTGACGCACCTAAATTCGGCCAAAGCCCGGTCCGGATGATGCAGGTGTTCGAGCACTTCCATGCGACTCGATAAGTAGCGGCTGGCATCGGGAAAGGGAAGAGCTTCCGCGCTGCGGACAGTAAATTCCGCAGGATCGCGCACGTGCGTATCGGCGACCTGGCTGCGTGACAGATTGACGAGGCCTTCGACGTAATCGCAGACCGTATCCGGAATACCGTGCCGAGATGATTCTCGATCGCATAACCGCCTCTCTCGCAACTCACATCCAGGGCACACATAGTGGGAGGGGACTTGGCGTGCCGCTCTGGCGGAATGCGGCCGTGAGTTTGCCTGCGAATCGACTGGATGTTGGTGAACAACAAGCCTCGCTCGCTTGCAACGGTAACCGCTGAAGACACCAATATCAGATCTGAGAGCGGCAGAAAATCAGTTGTCAGGAAGAAATCAAGAACTGAAATCTTAACGCCGGCAGGAGGCAGCGACGCTTGCGTTGCGGTTTCAGAATATGTTTCGGGCCTTGGACCTTCAAACTTTGTCGTCGATGTGATTAAGGTTCCTGTCCTTATGGCGCCTCCTCTGATACCACTGCTTGACAGTAGAGGGCCAAAGTCTGAAGCCGGCCGGCGCATATGCTGCCCACACCGATAAAATGAGGGGGGACAGAGTCTCAAAAAAAAAGAGGAAGACACCGAATGTCCGCCAGTGCCGGGTTTTATATGTCCACAGCGCAGGCAGATAGCAGGCGCTCTTTTTCCATCGCCAGCTTTTTAGAACGGTCATTGGGGCCACTTTCTCCTTCAAAATGGAACGGTTTGTTGGAGTTGCATCACTCCGATTCCAGCTTTTCGCGCTCCCAACAATGGTTGCCCGAAATCCTGCCAGTGTCGCCCGAAGCCCATAATCGGAATCCGCGTAGCACTGGGGCAGGGATTTGGCATCGGGGAAACCGACCGCGTCCACGACCGACCGTGGAATACATACGAAATTGCCATTGAAAGTGTCACAAGACTGCAATTCCTGCGGCAAAAAGGGAAGCAGCTTCAGGCCGGACCGTGTTTTCAGAAAACCTCCGTAGTAGCTGCCTCCCTGATAGGCAGCAGACAATGTGATCGAGCCTGTTTTTGTGGCGTGCTCGACCAAAGTTCTCAGGCTTCCTGGAGCAGGCAGGCAGTCGTCATTGAGCCACACCATGAAATCAGCGCCATTTTGACACGCGTGCTCCATTCCCCATTTAATGCCACCGGTCCACCAAAGATTTCCGTCGCCCCGAAGGACTTTGACTTCCGGATAGATCTCTTCAATAGCAGCCGCCGTGCCATCCGGAGAATTGTCATCCATGACCAGGACTTTGACCCAATCGAGATCTCCATTGGAGCGCAGCTGTTCGAGACACTGCAGCGTGATCGCTTTGCGGTCAAAAACGGGAATGATGACAAAAACGCTGGGCATGGTTCAGAGAAACATCAGTGGCAGTGCCCAGTGGTGAGGGGAAATTTCGTCATCCTTTCCCAAAAGACAGTTTTGATAGTTTGCTTAAAATTGGATGGGGTAAAAAGGAAATAACAACGCCTGCTAACGGCTTGGGTGCAAAACGCAGTTTAAGCGCGTTGATGAATGCGGATCGCGCGTCGGCGGCATTGCCGTAACGCAGTTTCATTAGACCTGACACAAACAAAGCCCTTGCGAGTCCCTTTTCGATTGCCGGGCGCATGTCTGGAAAAAAATCTCTCCGCAGCATTTCACTGGAGGTAAATGCAATTGAGTCGGCGCAGTCAGCATCCTGCCGGGCAGTCTCCATGGCGGGATGCACGCGATAGTAAGTCAGCCTATCCGGAATATAATAAAATGGCCGGCCGGTTGCCGCCAGGAGACAGGCCACCCAGAAATCGTAGGAACCCGCAGCTTCGGGCGCGATATCATCGATCTTGAGAGCGCTCCTCAAGAAAACGCTGCCCATGGCAGTGGTGATGGAATTGCTTTCCACAACCAGCCGAGGCGCGTCATGGTGAACCCCTTCGGCGAGCTTGTCGCGCAAGTAGAGCGCGGAGGTCTTTTCCGTGCCATTGGCATCCACCTGTCCCGTTGAATCCACGATCCAAATATCGGAAAACGCCAAAACGCAATCTGGGTGGGTTTCCAGCGCCGCCACCAGTGTTTCCAAAAAGGTGGGGCTCCAAAAATCGTCATCGTTGAGAATGGATATGTATTTGCCCTTGGTTTCGGCAATGGCGGCCTTCAGGTTTCCCACGACGCCAAGTCTCGGCTGGTTGCTCCGGTATTGAATCAGACCGGAACCAGAATAATCGCTGCAAATGGACTGGATCACCGCGTTGTCCGAATCATCGGTCACAAGAATTTCAAAGTCGCGAAATGTCTGTGCTAAGACGCAATCGATCGCCTGACGGATATACTCAGTGCGTTTGTAGACGGTTAGTATAACTGTGACTAAAGGAGGCATGCAACGAAGTCGTGGTTATTCTCTTTGACAGGAAAGCTCCCAAGAAGAGCGTTTGAAATCCATCCGTGACGAAAGCGTGAAAAGTGATTTCTCTTCACCGTTTTGCAGACGTTTCGGGACGCGTTTATGACACGAGCGCGGAGTCAGCGCAATCAATCATTTCGTTCGTCCTTTTAGCGTTGGTCCTCCGATCACCACCAAAGCAGCCGCGGTTTGCGCCAGTTTCCCGCGCAGATGGTAAACTCGGAAAACAAGCGGCCAAATCGTATTTGGCCAGCAAGTCTGACATCAGGTCGAGCGTTAAAGCCATTCCATGCCCGTAATCGTCATAAGTTGGTCCATTTGTCCGCTGCAATCAGCGCCGACGCTGCCAGAATCTTCGTAAGCCAGGTGCATACGCTGACACTACCAGCCTCGCGAGCGTGCGCAATGGAGCCGCCCGAAAGGTAGCTGCTGTTTGATTCCAAGATACTGTGTCGCTTAAGTGCCCCCAAGTCACGGTGAGTTGTTTTCCGAGGAGGTATTTTTTCCAGGAATCGTTCGGCGCGGACTCGCGCATGCGCATCGTGAGCGAGTCGTGGCGAACGCAGTATTCGAAAAGCACTTCGTCGACGTGATAGAATTTGCTGCCACTAACGCCCAAACGAACCCATAAATCCCAGTCCTCGGCTCCGCCTCCCGGAATGTTTTCGTCGTAACCGCCGACGCGTTCCCAGGCCGATTTCCGAAATACAGCGCAAGCATCAATGTAATTCCCGCTTATGAGATAGCGTAGATCGAATTCGTTTACCCGTTTACGGCCGGACCATTCACCGAAAAACACGGGATCGCCATAGACTACATCTATCGACGGCTGGGCGTCGAGGATATCGATACCGCGGTCGATGTACTCGGGTCTAAGTCGGTTGTCGGCATCAAGCGGTAGAATGTAGCGACCGCGGGCGTGCCGGATGCCGGTATTGCGGGCGCCGGGCAGACGAGCATTCGCCTGATGGATCACCCGGATGCCGCGTTGTTCAACTCCCTTCAGCACTTCCAGTGTGTCGGGATCCGTGGATCCATCATTCACTACAATGATTTCATGCCGCCCACGATTGTTGCTCTCTGCGCTTGCAATGGCTTCCAGCATCATCTTTCCCTCGTTGTAGCAGGCAATGATCACGGACAACGCGGGTGAATAGGGATCGCTCTCGGCAGCCATGATCACCTTACTAACCACATTCTCGGAATCGAAGCGTGAATGCCATGAGTAAGCGCGTATCCTTGACGATACCAGCGTCTCGGGGCGATGACTGTTTTCTCCGAGTTCGGGTTTAACCATGCCGCCCACCAACCGAAGCTGCTGTTAGAAATAATCTGATGATCACAGCGGCTGATGGCCGCAAAATCGTGCAGGTCGCTTTGGCCACTGACGAAGTGAATGTCGCGCGCGAAAAGGCAGGCTCTGCACCAGGCGATGTCTTCCTCTGTTTCTGAAAACACGAGGAAAGTCGCTTCGTCCCCGAAGACCGACATCGCTGATTGCAAATATTCTCGCGAGACCAGTTCGTAAGGCATGTTGGTTAAATCCTGGAGGACCTCGTGGGCGCGCGCCACGTCTCCTCGGCGCACCTGCACTGCCACGACTGGTCGACTTCCGGCACGCCGCTCATCCACGGTTGCGGCGGCGCTCTCGATGATTTTTGGATCGCGTAGAGTTAGTTCTGAGCGCAGCATTCCGGAAAAATCTTCAAAATACCGCTCGTTCTGCCAGAAACCATCGAGATATACGTCGCCGGGCAGGCGCAGTAGCTCGGGATAGTATCGCGTACCCTGTTCGACTATGTGCATTCCCGCGCAAAATTCAGGAAGATAGCGGCGTAAGAAACGCCACCATGGTCCGCGTATTCGACGCGGATCGTACCAGTTCAGTGGGTAGATAGAGTAGCGGGCTGTTTCCTTCGGTGTGGCGATTTCGGCTACGATGTTGAACTCATTGAGCCGATAGTCTCGCGTGAACATGTTCAGTCCCGGCAAGTCTGGTGGGGCGCGGAACCACTCCAGGTCGAGCTTGAGCGGAACGCCGCGGCGGGCGGCGAGACTGCGGGCCGTTGCATACTGAAAAAGCTGGTTGCCCAAGCCGCAACTCACTTGAGAAATGACCATGGATCAGGAGCGGCGTATGAACCAGAAACAGCCGCAGCCGCATTTTTGTGAATTCATCTGCTGTGGACTTGAATTGGAGACCCAACTGCCCATGTTGATGACAGGGATGAGTGCAGAATGGTGCACATTCACGCAGTTCATACTGTGGAAACGCGTCGATAATCTGCTCATAGGTATAGTTGTTTTTGAATGAGTTAGGTAGCAGTCGGCGAAGCTGCATTAAGGACTTTCAGTTGCGATGGCCGACGTCCAAAAAACTCGATGAACGTATATGGAGTTTAAATTGGTATCTGCATACAAAAAGTAGTTTTTTTTCTCGAGAAAACTCATGAGTTCGTGCCTTTTCGGGCCATTGCCGGTTGGTGAGTAATTTGCGGTTTCAATACAGATAACTTTTGGATAATCGTTGATAAAGTCCACACTTGATAAAATTTCGGTTTCAAAACCTTCGACATCTAGGTTCATAAAATCAGGAAATCGACCATTACAATGGTCTGTGATTATTTTGCCTATCGGGAGGACTTGTAGTTGAAGCTCGGCTTTCAGTTTGTGGCCGTGCCTTTGAAATGCAGCGGCCTCCGCAGCGGAAAAGGTGCTGAGAGGTGCATCCTCCAAGCAATAAAAAGTCTGTGTGGATTCGGATCCGCCAATGCCGACGTTCAGATTTATGTCTTGCGAGCGATATTTTAGGAAAGAGCTGAATTGCTCTGGATTCGGTTCAATATTGACGCCCCGGGATCCGCGCTGATAAAACAATGCTGTGTTGCTTAGGCGAAAGGGATGATGCGCGCCGATATCGATATAGGTGGGCTTGGAGATGCCTCGCAGCGAGAAAACGTAGGAGACAATTATATCTTCCCCGCATTGTGCGAATGTCAGGGTTCCATGGCGACTTTCAGGAAGAATCGCTTGCAGAAGCGTCAATTTGGCTTTGCGCACTGCCCTTTTTAATAAATGCATAGTGATGCTAGTTGCGTTTTGTGCAGAAATAAAAGGCCCGTTTGTTCCAATTCTCCAAAGGCCTCGTGAAAACATGTGCAAATTCGAATGGCACGGAGCTCGTGATGGGGACGAATGCGAATATCATCGTATAGTGAAGAGAGTTTCTTCTTAACAGGGTTTTGTGTGTTGGTGACATCTATACTGAGTGGAAGGGTAGCACGGGCGCAAGGAGGCCTGGACGAGCTTCGTGCCAGAGCGGCGAGTCGCTGAGGCCGCCACGGATGCTGAGACTAATCGAAGGGGTGGTTGTACCAGGTTGACTGAGCCAGACACGATAGTGTAAACCCGAAATTAATTGAACGGTGTAGTCGCCCTCATTGAGCGTGGACAAAGGCAACCACGTTAGCAAACGGTTGTGGCCTTCAGTGATCGGCGGCCACTTGTGCTCCTCGGTGTCAGTGTGATAGCTCCAGAAAAGAAGCACGCCCGAGGCGGTCGAGAGTGCAAATCCTACAGCAAGAGCCGAGTCGGAGAGTTCTGTCACGCCTTCAATAAGGATTCCGATTCGTTCGTTGGCACGGACGGCACCGGTAACGGGCGTGAGGTTCTCGTCAACAATGGCTAGCCGGGTGGGGGAAAAGTACGGGTTATGATAGGGTGACGGTTTTCCGGGTTCCGCGGTCCAGACGCTAGCCGTTGCGTCATTTCTTAAATATGTTGAGATAAGTTCCGCAGGTGATCCGACTGCCTGCAGCGCTCCGCTGCGCAATAAGACGCATTGAGTACATAGGTCTTCCACCGCATTCATTTGGTGGCTCACAAACAAAACGGTCCTGCCTTCGTTGGCTGCCACATCGTGCATTTTCCCTAGGCATTTCTTCTGGAACTCGGCGTCGCCGACGGCGAGGACTTCGTCGACGACGAGGATTTCGGGTTCGATGTGGGCGGCGACGGCGAATGCGAGACGGACATACATGCCGCTACTGTACCGCTTGACGGGCGTATCCAGGAATTTTTCCACCTCGGCAAAGGCCACAATTTCGTCGAATTTGCCTAACATCTCTACCCGGCTCATGCCGAGGACGGCGCCATTGAGGAAAATGTTCTCGCGTCCGGTCAGCTCTGGATGGAAGCCGGTCCCGACTTCCAACAGGCTCGCGACCCGGCCTTTCAGGTGGACCCGGCCTTTCGTCGGTTCGGTGATGCGGCTGAGGATTTTGAGCAGGGTCGACTTTCCGGCGCCATTGCGGCCGATGATGCCGACGACTTCGCCGCGCTGCACTTCGAAGGAAACGTCGCGGAGAGCCCAAAACTCCTCCGGAGTTTTGGGGTTATCGGTTGTCCGGTTATCGGTGATCGGGTTGGAGCGGGGGCGAAGGAGGGATTTGGCGCCTTGGACGAGCGTTTCGGCGAAGGTTTTGTAACGGTATGCGCCGCCGTTGTTCTTCCCCTTGGACGCCCCGAGGTGGTAGCGTTTTCCGAGGTTTTCGACTGTGATTATCGCTTCGCTCATAGCTTCGCTGTTATCGGTTATTCGCTATTGGTTATCGGTCTGTGTCAGGTTACGACGTAGGAATGCGGTCAAGAGCGAGGGTTGCGTAGTCAAGCAACTCTGTGGCAAGATTCAGTGCTTCTACTGCTTCCGACAGCGACGGTTCAAATTCATCGCCAGGGTAGCGAAACTGCGTTGCCAACGGCGTCAATTTATCCGCGTGCTTGCGAAAGTGATCAAAATACGGATCGGATGGCAGGCAAAGATCAAGCAGTGTGTTGATGTTATGCGTTTTAGGGAAAATGGTTCCCTGGACGGTCAACCACGCTTTGACGGCCTTTTCGCCGGCTTGCTGGCAATGATAAGAGCCTGTGTCCAAATGCTTCTGGTTTCCCTCAATGAGAAGACGTGCCGTGGCAAGATCCGACTCGGCCTTTGCCAGCCACACCCTGGCTGCTTCGATCCATTCAGGAGGCATGAGACAAGCGGACTCCTTCCCGCATAACAGTGCTCGACAATGAAGAAGGCACCTTGAGTTCTTTTTCCCATTCGCGTCGTGTCAACACAATGATGTCCTTGGGAAAGTGGACATCCGCAAGCAATCCGTGGGCGGTCACGGCTCGTCGATAACGCGATTCCGTGGAGTCAGGAACAATGGCTAGCACATCGACATCGCTATCCGGCGTTGCATCTCCACGGGCCTGGGAGCCAAAAAGCCATACTTCTTCTGCGGGCAGGTCGCGCAGAAGACGTTCGGCCATGGCTTGGGCTGCTTCGCGTGGAGTCATGATGGTTCGGTTATCGGTTATCGGTTGCTTGGGCATTCGCCCCGTTATCGGTTAATGGTTAATAGTTATCGGGGTGGCTATTTTTTCTTCATAACGGATAACAGATAACTGGGAACTGATAACCAAGTGCCTGCCTCAGGCATCAAATAACATCTGCAAACGTCCTTTCCATTTTGCGGAAGTACCAGATGCCGCTGGCCAGGAGAGCGGTCATGCCGACCAGGCCGAGCCAGAGGCCTGGGAGGTAGAAAGGGGTGTTGCCGCCGGAAAGAGCCCAGCGGAAGCCGTCGATGACTGTGACCATCGGGTTCAGCGCGTAGAGAAGTTTCAGGTTTTCCGGGACGATAGAGCTGCTGAACCCAACGGGTGAAATGTAGAGTCCGAACTGGACGATGAACGGGACGACGTAGCGG
>DATDBU010000167.1:0-11970 GCA_036524675.1 Chthoniobacterales bacterium
GATTGCCGGCGAGTTGCGGCCACTACTTCACGGAGAGGCAAAGATTGAAGTCCTCCCCAACAGCTATGACGAGACCCGGTTCAACCCGGAAGTGCGGCTTCGCTGGCGGGATGCGATGCGCGCTGAGTTAGGATATCTGCCTGAACATTTCGTTTTCGTGTTTACCAGCCAGGGGCATCACCGACGCAAAGGGTTCTGGCTGGCCGTCGAAGCGCTGAATCACGTCCGACAAGCGCGTCCGGGCATCCGTTTCCTGGTTGTCGGCGGCTCGCCCGAACGTCTCGCCGAACTGCGTCAAAAACTAACAGTCATCGTTCCGGACTGGCAAACGTGGATTCATCTGGCAGGCAACCAGCCGGAACCGGAAAAATACCTGGCCGCTTCGGACGCTTTCCTATTTCCGTCCTATTTTGAAGCCTTTTGCCTCGCGGAAATCGAAGCGGGAGCCTGCGGCCTACCGTTGCTGCTAACGCCTCACCACGGCTCTGAGATGATTCTGCAGGATGGCGTGAATGGAGTGAAGTTGTCTTCGAATCCGGTTGACATGGCGGGGCAGATTGAAGGTTTTCTTGAAGACCCGTTGCCACCTATCAACGCCGGAAGTGGGCGGGGATTAACTCGGGCGGCATACGCATCCCATTTGGACCTCATCTACGCCACAAGCTCCGTCCTGGTACCGAGTCCGTGAGGGAACGTGTCTAGCGGGTTCGGCCGCGGGAATGTTTTTTCGCGACGGATTGCATCAGTTCCAGGTAGCGACTGGCAACTTCGGTAAGGGTTTGTTTTTTTAGATACTCAGATAAGCCGGCAGTGCGCATTGACTCGCCTCTCAAGGCCCTGCGGAGTCCCTCATGCAACGCATCCGCGTCTCCAGCTTTAATCAACCGAACGAAACCGCCGCCCGTCTCCTCGACACCTCCAATGTCGGATGCCACAACCTCACAACCGCAGGCGAGCGCTTCGAGTAATGTGAGCGGGGAGGCCTCCAACCATGCCGGCATCGTCGGAAAAGCCAATACCCGTGCGCGTTGCATCCACTTGGCCACTTGATTGGACTCCGCTTTGCCCGTCAAAGTGACAATTTCAGATAGACCGCTTTGGTCTACTCGACTGGCCAGCTCGGTAAGCGCCGGTCCAGCGCCGATGTATGTCGCTTTTTGCACAAGGCCTTCGTTTGCCAGGCGTCGTAAAACCTCGATGAGCAGGAAAACTCCCTTATCCTCGTTGATCCTGCCCACAAACAGAACATCGACATCGCGGATATCTCTTTCCGCCTGTGATCCGAAAATGGTGGGATCATAGGGATTCAGAATGGAATTGCCACGTCCGCCCCACGAATCCCGGACATACTGGCTGACTCCGATTGGATGTCCAAATTGGAGGGATGCCCGTTGCAAAAGTCGGAGCGCGACATCCTTTTTCGTTAAACCTTTCAGCGTGTATCCGACATGGAGGGTCGGAAACCACGGTTTTCCTTTGAGCAAAAACGGCCAGACATCCTGCAAAGAAGGCTCGACTTGAAGGACTACGTCGGCCCAAACGGCCAGTGTGATCATCGTTTCCCGCGAGGGGCATCTGAACACTTCGAAAGGGAGGTCGCTATCGATTCCGTCCTTTGCTTGGGTGCGGGTAGTCAGTTTTACCTGGTGTCCCAACCTGGAAAACTCTGACGCCAGCATGGAGGCATATTGAATGGTTCCTCCCAAGGTGGGGAGATATTGGCGAGCAGTAATAACTATTTGCATCCCGCTTTCGGTTGCTGAAAGAAATCACGTAAGAATGTTGTTTCGAAACCAAAACACATTTGCCTCCAAGAATGGACGCTGAGGTTTGACCACCGAAAAGTTCCGGGTGAGAATCTTTTCGCACAGAGCATCCATCGTTGGGCGTTCTCCGTGCATTTCGATGACAAGGTGACGGCATCGCGCGAGATTTTTTGACGTGTCTTCGTCGAGCGCTTCGTATTCCGCGCCTTCAATATCCATTTTACAAATGTCTATCGAGCCATTGGGCAAGTATTTGGCGATGAGTTCATCAAACGTCAACGCTGGCAAGGTTGTGCTGCGCAAATCACTTGAAGTAGATACCTCGTAAATATTGTCCGCGACACTTCCCTTCCCGAGCGAAACCTTGATCGATCCTGACTTTCCGGTTACTGCAGCGTTCAACGGGATGATCTGTCCTGCAAACACGCTTGCAAGATTATACTCCAAACGATTGAATGTGCGGGGATTCAACTCGACGCAAAGACCTCGTTCAATGGAGAAACCGTGTTTGAAAAGAGCCAAGGCGAACCCGCCACTATTTGCTCCCAGGTCGAGAACGCGAATGGGGCCTGATACTGAGAATTGATTGAAAAATGGATCATAGAGCCCTGGCGAGATGCATGCCCGGGTTCCTTCCTGGTCTCCGGCGGAATGATCAATCAGCAAGTTGTGACCCCGAAAAACATAGATGGTCGGGCCTGTCTGAGCAAACATGAGCCGGTTGATGATGAGTTGGACGCGATTGTCAAAATCCAGCAAAGGAAGCAGCGAGCGACGAAGTTTCGTCAGCATGTGATAGAGGATTTTCTTTTAGGGCGCTTCGATCGTGATATTAGCATCGTGCTTATGGATTCCAGCGAACAAAGCTCCGTTTGGCCCAGAACGGGAAGTTGAGAATAGCTGTCGCGAGGGACTTGATATAGCGTCGCTTATAAACCGTATTGAATGGAATGCGAAGGGATTGACCTTTGTTGGTCCCGTCGGCCTTCCAAGCATTCACGTAGTCAGATTGCATCACTTCAAGCTTGTCTGGAACATCGCCTATTCGCTTGCAGATTGCATAGAGCAGGGCTGGCATGTTCGAGCATAGCTTGTTTCGTTGTTGAAGCGCGGCCGGAGAGATTACTTCGTAAATTGGCGCACGAGCATAATCCTGAAATATAAACATCTTGGCGACATTGTAACCGTTGCTTGGCGAGAATAACGAGTAGAGCAGTTCAGCGCTGAATTGATAGAAACCATGCCCGAACATTCCATCGGCCGGAACACAAACAATGAGATGGCCATCCTTCCGCACCATCCTCATGGCGGACGAAATAGCGTTAGGGAAATTGAAAACATGCTCCAGTGTGCCTCCGTCCAGGACAAGGCTGTATCGATCGTGGAATTCAGAGGAGACAGGTGTGTTCATGTCCCACAGGTGGGTGGCATTCTCATAGCTGCTGGCGTCAAAGCTCTCTACCAACTGCGCTCCGAGATGTCTGAGTAACGGCTCAACGTATCCAGTAGGGGTAATATCTGGCTCCCTGAGCGTCGTGTACCCTGCTTTTGCGAGCAGTCCTGCAACATCGGCGTCAGTTACACCCATAAAGGATAATCTTCCCAGCATCGCGCATTTCGAAATTTCAATGCCCGCCGTTGTGCTCCAGATGAGCAGTTTTATTGAATTGAAATCGAGCCCCATGGTTTTGAACTGGCACAATCAGGTAGAGGCTGCCACCGCGATTTTTGGGGACCGGATGTTGGTGCGGCGGATGCACTATCGTCCGCGGGGGCACTCACGGCATCCAAACGGCTCATGGCCAGCGCGGCGCCCAAGAGGCTCCAATATATAAGATTATGTGGATTTGTGTTCAGGTTGCCGCCGCCGATGAACGAGAGGAAAATCATCGGAAGAACGCACGCGACCAGGATCGCAGCGAAGGATCTGGAATCGGCATCGTGCGTGCGAAGCGCAAGCCGGTGCAGGCTACGCAATAGAAACCAGGCGGTGATAATGATCGTTATCAACCCAACAACACCGAAGTTAATCAGTATTTTGTTAATGATGTCGTGATTGTATTCTTGTGATGCCTCAGCTGTAGTCTCTGGTCCCGTCCAGCCGCCTCCCAAGCGCCCTACGAGTGAATACGATTCTGGCTCAGCGAGCCGTTGCCACCCTTTGAGCCGATCAGAAAACGTTTCCAATGACAATGCCGTCTGCCCCCACTCGTTGGGTACCAATGATCTCGTGAAGTCAGATATTCTGGCGATGTTCTGGTCAAGGTAACCCGCAAAGCCGACGCCGAGGACGAACAAGCCGAGCCCAAGCACGTAAGCGGCAACCGTCCGGCGTGGACGCAGGCAAAACCAGTAGAAGGCGAGGGCAATGAACGGAAAAAATAGAACCGTTCGGTGTTCGGAAAAGATACATCCCGCGTAGTAGACGACGGCAGCTAGGAGATAGAGTAGCCGCCGTTTGGGATAGTGAAACGCATGCCAAAGTCCCAGCGGCACAAACAAAGTAATGATCGAGTAAGAACCTGGGTTCGAGCCAAAGCCTGTCGGAGCCGGATCCGCAAAGCTTAGCATGAAGCTGGAAGTTGTTGGCGACAACCCCGTAAGGGCGTAGTCCCATTCAAGTTGGTTAAAGCCCCAAAAGTGTTGTCGAATACCCCAAATCGGCCAGGGCAGGAGGGTCCAGAAAAGAAACCGGACAAACTTCAGAACTTCCTCTTTTTCTTTCAGAAGGATTGCCACCGTTGGTATCAGACCCACGAAAAGGCCGGCGTTGATGGCCAATTGGGCCGCCATGGCGGTGCCTGAATGACGGTTTAGCCCAAAAAGAATGGCGCAAATGCCCGCTGTGAGGCCAAACAATGCCACGTCCGAACGCTGCAGTTTCAGCGTCCGGAATACAACGGCGCGGAAGAAAATACCTAGATAGGTACCTCCAAGGCAGGCAATGGAAACCAGCAGGACCTGAATGATTGTGAGTTGGGACACTTCCCCGTAATAAACAGCGACTTGCTTGCCGAAGTCCACATAGGCAGTGGAAATGGCTGTCAGATAAAGGCCGGTCTTTGGGTTGACCACTGCCGCAATCGCTCCGGCAATTCCCACGCAGGTGATCAACATTGCCACACCACCTGTGCGGCTATAGAGAATTTGGTAGATGAGGAAGACCGACAGCAAACAGCCAACGATTGCGGTAAATAATTTCGCTATCGAGTTTGAATGCATTGAGGTTTATCGGGCGTTTATCCGGAACGTGTGTCTCAGTTTCATCAAATTCATCAAGACCCATGTCATGCGGAATGATCTTGTGCGGGAGCGTATGGACTCGACATCGAGCTTGTCAACCCGAGCAATTGTCTCACCATGCAGCCAAGTCATCCGGGGATGAGACCACCGTGGCTCCTTCACGATGGACTCGTGAGAGGGCAGCTCATGAAAACGTCGGAAATGGACTGGGATTCGGTTCGCGAATGTAACCTGACTGGATTCGGGCACCGAAGAATGATGGCACAATATCATTGACGCCGGATCCACAACCAAAATCCGTGCGAGAACGTTTGAAACACCCTGGCGCCAGAGTTGTAAGTGAAATACGGGTTTTAAAGGGGAGGCACACGACCATAGTCTAAGCTGTAGACTGGCGGTATGCGGCGATCACGTTATTCGTGCAGCGCTCCCAGGAGAACATGAATGCCTGGGCAACTGATTGCTGCGACATGGTGTTTCGCAAATTCCGATCCGTCGCCACACTTAACAGGGCCTGACAGAAGCCGTCAGCATCCCTCGCGTCAAGCGTAATTCCCGCTTTACCAACCACTTCTGGTAGGGATGAACTATTCGAAGTGATCACGGGAGCCCCGCATTGCATCGCTTCCAAAGGGGGAAGGCCGAATCCTTCGTACAACGACATATAAACAAAGGCCAACGCCTCCGAATACAGTATCGGCAGGTCGGCATCCGGCACGAATCCGGTGAAAATGACGCGATTTCGTAGGGCACCTGCCTCGCACAATGGTTCGCTGATTCCCCGATATTTCCATCCGATGCCGCCAACGAGGACGAGTTTCAAATCCGGAAGGTTTTGCTCTTGAACGAGCTTCAGGAAGCTACGAACGACAAAGTCCAGATTTTTTCGGGGCTCCAACGTGCTGACACTCAGCAGAAATGGCGAGTCCCCAATGCCGTATTTTTGCCGGCATTCCGAAGTGCGCTCCTCATTTTGGTTTGGAACAAACTGTCGGCCCGCTGCAAGAGGTGTCACGAATACTTTTGCCGGATCGCAACAATCCAATTCGAGCAGATCATTCCGAGTGCTCTCGGAGACACAGAGGTACCAGCGCTTGTGAGAGAGTGCGGCGCGCGTGCGTTCTTTTTCGCCCGGTCTTACGTCTGTAAAAAACTCAGGATGACGAATTCGGATCAAGTCATGTACGTAAGCGAAAACCGGCAGACGGCGTTTCGCAATCTGGCCTGGAATCGGTCCAGTGTTTCCATGAAACAGATCCACGTCATTCCATACAGCATCGGGAACGCTGCGTAACCAGGAACGAAATGGCGCAATCACACCCTTTGTAGCCAAACGACGAAGCCGGATCTTAAATTGGTGGGCCCGTTCCGCGTCGAACATGATTTGTGGGTTATACGCTTTCGTCAGTACCCTGGAAACGAACTGCTGCGCGGGAGAATGAACAAAAGCGGCCTCCGGAAACTTTTCGGCAATCCATTCGCCGGCGAGACCTTGAAAAAAGGATGCCATTAACCGTAGGTCGCAATCCGGCGAGGCTTGAAGCCCTCGTGCGACCTCCTCAACGACCCGGCCTACGCCCTGCACATGGCCTGTGAGCTGAAACATCCCAAACTCAGGGGCATCGTAAAGAACGCGAACTGGATTCATCGTTTGGCACGTGAGTTTGGACGGACGTCGATCATTGCGGAATGGGCTTTTGCGAAGGATTGCGTTATGGAGAGGGACTGATGGAATATCCAGCCATATCAATCGTCATCCCAACATGGAACGGGAAGTTCTTATTGAGCCGTTTCCTGAAATCGGTGATGGAAGCCCTTCAGCGGTATCCCGGAGAAAACGAATGTATTGTGGTGGATGACGGGGGACAGGATGACACGCCGACACTGATGGCGACCGCTTTTCCAGAGGCTGTTTTCGTCAGGCGGACAGAAAATGGCGGCTTTTCGACTGCTGTGAATACGGGAATTGATCGAGCGCGCCACCCCTGGGTACTCTTGTTAAACAATGATATCGAAGTAAAAGCTGATTTTCTAATCCCGTTAGGCGAGCGTGTTGCGGCGGATCCGGAGCTCTTTGCGGTGAGTGTCTTCCAAAATCAACCCCCCGACGGAGGTGAAACCGAGTCTGGAAGCTGCTCAATTGGCTTTGTTGCTGGGGAGTATCGGCGATTTGATCGGACCAAAGACGCTTTGTCTGGTGAGCAATATGTCCAGGGCTTTGCAAACGGCGGTGCGACCCTTTTCAACCGGGAAAAGCTTCTTTTCATAGGAGGTTTCTGCGATTTGCTCAATCCGTTTTATTTCGAAGACATGGAGGTTTCGATTCAGGCCTTGAAGCGGGGATGGCGTTTGGCATTTGAACCCCGGAGTATCGTTTGGCACCGGCCGAACTCCACTACCCGAAAAAAAAAGCGCAGCCACGTGGCAAGAATCATCGCTAGGAACTACTTTTTCTGCCACTGGCTGACTCTTGATAACTCGGGGTTGTGGGTGAACCATGTCGCGTGTTCGCTGCTCCGCCTGACAAGCCGCACAGGGCGTGGAGATTTGGATTTCGCGGCTGGATTTGGGATGGCACTTCTATCGATTCCGGCTCTGTGCCGGCAGCGGCGAGAGCGGTCGGTAGGCTGGTGCTGTTCTCTCCGGGATCAGCTTGAAGCGATAGATCTCATGCCGCGCCGCCAAACTACAGGGACAACTGAACGAGTTTAACTTAACGGCAGATCATCGATCATCGACCTCACGGTACACTTTCCATACGTGTTTGATTCCACGCGAGCCGGCGTAAATACTCTGCACCCGCGGACTCCGCCTTGAAGTATTGGTCGGTTCGGTTATCGGCGACCAGCAAATTCTGTTGTTGGTCCTGGCGATAGGTTCTGCTTTCCAGCCAACGGTGAGCTTCGTACCCCATGCCGTCTTTTCCTACCACGACAGGACGCAGTTGCCGTTCGGCGAGTTGAGCGGTCATCCCGGATTTACCAGATTCGAACTCCAAGCAAGGTTCTTTTCCTGTTCCACTGGGAAAGGTGAGAGAATTCCACAGCGTTCTCTCGATCATAAAACTATTTGTTCGGAGATGAGCGTTCGGAAACGGTGCAAATTTCGCCCCGGCCTGACGGATCAGGTTCCAGCGCCGCGCCGTGCGGACCAGTCTGCAGATCGAGGGGCTTTTCCTTTCGAAGAGTGTCCCAGTAAGCAAGCCGCTCAAGTGGCTCTCCCAAGAGCCCGTTGCGCCCACGACGCCAACGCCAGGCTCGTCCAAGTATCGGGAGAGCTTTTGGAGCCATAGTGGATCGAGGGGACGGCTGTACGAGTTCACAAAACAGAGCCGGTCGGTTGTCACAACCTTGCCTGCCACAAAATATGCGGGGATATCCTGAATGGGATTTGGAAGAACAATCGAACTGTGCGTGATGCCGGTGAGCACGTTTTCGAATGCCGAAATCTCGTTTTGAGCGCTGAATCCATTATAGAGAATGAGCAGGTTGTGGTCGACCCCTCCCCGATTCCTTTGATAGGCCGCTACGAACTGACCAAGCATAGCGATTTCTAAGGGACGCCACACCAGATGGACCACGGTGATTTCGCGAGTCATACTAGCTCAAATAAAGGTTTTACGTGCTCAATTTTGTACAAGAATGACAGCTTTATCCGGATAACAATTTGCGCTTCAGACCGCCAATATTTTGCTTTAGAGCCTGCAGCTTGCGAATCACCGTAACCGCAACAGAGTAATGATCTCCGAAATGACGCCGGATAAGTTCCGGGCGGTCTGCATAGAAACGCTGATCTATTGCCTTTGACGCCCCTGGAGATTCATAGTTTGCAACCACAATGTCGATGTAGCGACGGCGAATGCTCGGATCAGCAAAACAGCGGAAGTTAAAATGATAGTCGGCGCACAGTGAATATTGTGTGTCAAAATTTCCAAGTTTTGTAAAAATGCGTGAGTCATAAAATATTGCTTGTTGACAAATGTTGGTATCGGCTAGCTTTAGTTTGCTAAAATGGCCATCGTAACGTCTGCCCGTTTCGCCCCAAATCACGTCACCATAGAGCAAGAGCGGCCTTGGGTGACTAATATCCCGGTTTTTTGTAAGCTCTTGGGCAATAGTTGATAGAATGTTTGGACGCAATCGGTCTCCTGCGCCAAGGACGTAAACAAACTTTCCGCGTGCCCGTTGAACTCCCTTGTTCATTGCGTCGTAAATCCCTTTGTCGGGCTCCGACAACCATTGCAGTTTGCTCTCATTCTGAAGAAGATGATTCACGGTTCCGTCCGTCGATCCACCGTCGATAACCCAGTAGTCCCAAAGAGATTCATCCTGAGAGAAAATAGACTGGATTGTCGAGTCGAGCTTTTGCGCGCAGTTAAAAGTGGGTGTGATTATAGAGAACAACGGCTGATTTTGTTCCATTGCCTTGTTAGTGAATACCTTCGCAATCGAAGCCAAACGGCTACAGCGGTCGGCGTAGATGATAGCAGCCCGTCCCGAATCCCGGTTGCAGCTTGTCACCATAGCAATTGCCAAAAATATATCGGCGTTCGCATATATCGAAAGGAGCGAACAGTTGATTTAGATATTCCTCGGTAAAAGCGCGATGAGCGTTGAAGTAAATCCGATTTGCGTCATCCAGTGGAACCGAGATATAAAGATCTCCGCCTGGTTGCACGATGCGCTTGAGTTCGTTAACAGCTCTTTCTGTCCCCAAGGGATCTATAGGGTCTCCATATCGTCCAAGACCGATGTGTTCGACAACGCAGAGGCTTGATACGGAAGGCATGCTTTCATTTTCGTAAGGCATATTCACAATGGTCCCTTCTTTGAATTTTAATGTATCCAGTTTTACAGGAAGAGGGCGGAGATCGACCATCGTCGTTGGGACAACCTTAGATAGCAAGGACACGAATTTGTGATGAGATCCTACATCTAGATGACATGGGGGATGCTTTGTGACAATTTTTTCAAAGGCCCAAGCATCTTGATAATAATAGCTAATTTCTATGGCCGTTTCTCCGGTATTGTCCCCCAAGCACGGATAAATGTGTTTATACTCAGGCAACGGCCCGCTTTTTGTCAGCCGTGTATATTCGTGATAGTCCTTCCAGAATTTCAGAAGGTTTTTGAAAGTGAAAATTCTCGCGCGCAATCCAAGCCGAGGCGGCCATAATGTGTCACGAACGGCTTCAGCTATATGGATCATATAAGAACTTTGTTGATTAGTTATTAAATGCGTTCGAATGGTAATATAGGCGCTAGCAAGCCTGGACGGGCCTCATTCCAAATCGGTGAATCGCTTAAACCTCCTTGAACACGTAAGTGAATTGCTGGAGAGTTAACTCCCGGCTGTATGAGCCAAGAGCGGTAGTGTAGACTAACCATTAGTTCCAAACGGTAATCACCTTCATTGAGAAGGTGCTGAGGTAACCACGTTAGCAATCGGTTGTGACCTTTGGTGATTTGCGGCCACTTTTGCTCTTCGATGTCAGTGTGATAACTCCAGAAAAGAAGCACCCCGGACGAGGTGAATAGAGCAAATCCTACGGTAAGGGCTGAATCGGAGATTTCTGTGACACCTTCGATCAGGACACCGACCCGTTCGTTGCCCCGGACGGCCCGCGTGACTGGCGTCAGGTTTTCGTCGACGATGGCCAGTCGCGCGGGTGAAAAATACGGGTTGTAGTATGGCGACGGTTTGTCCGGTTCAGCGGTCCATATGCTAGCAGTCGCGTCGTTTCTCAAATAGGTCGAGATAATATCCGCGGGTGTCCCGGCCGCCTGCAAGGCTCCTCCACGCAATAAGAAGCATTGTGTGCAAAGTTCCTCCACGGCATTCATCTGGTGGCTGACAAACAAAACGGTCCGCCCCTCTTTAGCGGCCACATCATGCATCTTTCCAAGACATTTTTTTTGGAACTCGGCATCGCCGACGGCGAGGACTTCGTCCACGACGAGGATTTCGGGTTCGATATGGGCGGCGACGGCGAAAGCCAGGCGGACATACATGCCGCTGCTGTAACGCTTGACGGGCGTATCCAGGAATTTCTCGACTTCGGCGAATTCGACAATCTCGTCGAATTTGCTTAACATCTCCGCCCGGCTCATGCCGAGGATGGCGCCATTGAGGAAGATGTTTTCGCGTCCGGTCAGTTCCGGATGGAAGCCGGTACCGACTTCCAGCAAACTGGCGACGCGGCCTTTGAGATGCACCCGGCCTTTCGTCGGTTCCGTAATGCGGCTGAGGATTTTCAGCAGGGTCGATTTCCCTGCGCCGTTGCGCCCGATAATGCCGACGACTTCGCCGCACTTCACTTCGAACGAAACGTCCTTTAAGGCCCAAAACTCCTGCGGAGTTTTGGAGTTATCGGTTGTCCGGTTATCGGTTATCGGGTTGGAGCGGGGGCGAAGGAGGGATTTGGCGCCTTGGACGAGGGTTTCGGCGAAGGTTTTGTAACGGTATGCGCCGCCGTTGTTCTTCCCCTTGGACGCCCCGAGTTGGTAGCGTTTCCCGAGGTTGTCGACTGTGATTATCGCTTCGCTCATTTATTTACCGGTTATCGGTTAGTGGTTATCAGCTATTGGTGTGGCTGTGTATCTGATGTCTTCTGATACCGATTATCAGATAACTGATAACGATGGTTCGTCTCCTGATAGTGGATAACTGATAATCTCATCTGGTCAGAGGTTAGATGACGTCTGCAAACGTGCGTTCCATTTTGCGGAAATACCAGATACCGCTGAAGAGGAGGACGGTCATGCTGACCAGGCCAAGCCAGAGGCCAGGGAGATAAAAAGGGGTGTTGCCGCCTGAAAGGGCCCAGCGGAAGCCGTCGATGACTGTGACCATCGGGTTCAGCGCGTAGAGAAGTTTCAGGTTTTCCGGGACGATAGAGCTGCTGAACCCAACGGGTGAAATGTAGAGTCCGAACTGGACGATGAACGGGACGACGTAGCGG
>DATDBU010000168.1:0-2165 GCA_036524675.1 Chthoniobacterales bacterium
CATTTTCCAGACCGGCGGGCGGGAGCCGTGAGGATCGCGAAACCATGCCTCGAGGCCGGTCAGCTCACGGTAGGACGCATCGCCCTCGACCATGGGCTCGATCTGGACGAGCCATTCGCGATACATAGGCGACTGATAAAACGCATCCCGATCCGCAACACTGCCGAAACTGCGCATGATCCCGTACTCCGTCGAACCCGAGCCCGGAGGCGGATACAGGCAATGCACGCCCCGGGTACCGGGCACCGCCAGCGAGCGGCTCGCGAATTCCGCCAGCGTGCGTTCGAAATCCCCGACGCGATCCTTTCGGACGCGCCGGGTTATAGCGATATGGACAGTCTCAGCCATGAGTGTGGCAGATTTAGTGGGCCGTTTCTGTCTTTGGAACGACCTGGGGCTTCACCGCTGACTGCGGCGCGTGGTGCACCATCGTGTAGGCGTATTCGACGCCGACGCCGTAAGCCCCGCCCTGACCTTTGATGAGGCCCATGAGGTTGGTGTAGTGCTCTTTTTTCGCCCAGTCGCGCTGCCATTCCAGCAGGGCGGGAATCGTCGTCACACGCACTGCGCCGGCCTGGACCATTCGGGAGAGCGAAGCTTCGTGGGCTGCAGAGGAGGTCGCTCCGCAACAATCTTCGACGACGTAGATGTTATATCCGGCTCCCAGCATTTCGATGGTCGGCCAGGTCACGCAGACTTCCGTCCAAAGTCCGCAGATGATGATGTTCTTCCGTCCAGTCGCTTCGATGGCTTTGCGGAACTCCATCGAGTCCCAGGAATTCATCGACGTACGCTCGATCACTTCCTGCCCAGGAAACACATCCAGCAACTGTGGCCAGACGTAACCGCTAAAGGATTCCGTCTCGACCGCAGTAAGAATAGCGGGAACGTTGAATTCCTTTGCGACCTTGGCAAGAAGGGTGACGTTGTTGATGAGAGTCGCCCGATCGATGCTGGCAACGCCGAAGGTCATCTGCGGCTGGTGATCAATGAATACGACGACGCTATCTTCCGGAGTGTAGAGTTTGTTATAGTGGTTCATGGTTGTTATGTTAGCGGTTGTTTTTACGGGCCGATCCATTTCCTCCCTGGAGGGAGGGCTGTGACCCAATTCGTTTAGGCAGGTGCGAGTTTGTCTGTGATGAATTCGTGGTTGAAATGACGGGAGCCTCGAAAAAGGCGCCGTTGTTAACAGGAGGGCGTCCGGCGCCTCCATCGCTTTACCAGCCGACGCAGATACGGACGCCGCCAGGCTTGGGTGATTCCGGAAAAAATTGCCCTCATGTCGAGAACAGGCATTAACACGTCGCGTGCCAGCTACTTGGCATTTCGTAACAGGCTCCCGGAGAAGATGTTACAAATCCGCCTGGGTCACGGAGCCGTTACGACGGTTCGTGATTGTACGAAACTTCGTAAGCGCATTTATGAAATATCGTAATCCCACCGGTCGGCACCGGTCGGTCGCCCTCCTTGACATGCGATAACCCCTCCCTGGAGAGGGTTGGGGAACGGCGCCATCGCGGGGAACCTTTTCCAAAACAATCGGCGAAGCCGCTGGTCTTTCACCGGAACGAAGTGCCCGAATACATTTTCAGCTTGCCCTGATCGAAGCCATTTGAGGCGAGGCTCGGCGCCATGAAACCAATGCTTCGGGGGCGAATGGAGGCCGAGATCAAGGTTTTCACATCACAAACCTTCGGGAACGAGCAACAACCGCTTCAGCCGCGGAAATAGACCGTTCGTCGGCTTCTTCGGAGCTGGCCGAAGAGGTGCAACTCACATTATGCCGGTGACAAGGACGCCGAAATCACTCCACCTTGGTGCGCGTGAGCGCAAATTCCAGAGCTTCCTGGGCGCGCAGGGCGTTTCCTTCCTTCCACCGCTCCTCAAAGATTGCGGGGGAAAGCTGGGCCCGCATCCGAGCCAGCGTGCCTTGGTAAACGGTGCGTTCACTGGGAGAAAAAGAAAGTCCATACAAATCGCGCAGGACCGACGCCGCGCCGTAAAGTTGCGCCGCCGAGGCTGCGTCATTCTGCGCCAGGGCAATGTCGCCAAAACCCTCGATGGTGTACGGCACCGACCAGCGATTGCCCAGTTGCCGCCCGAGCCTGACCGCTTCCACCAGCAATTGATGCGCCGCCACAAAATCGCGCTGGTGCGTGACC
>DATDBU010000169.1:0-3437 GCA_036524675.1 Chthoniobacterales bacterium
CATAGTTCTACCGTCTTCACATCGCCGCCTTTCCGCAAAGTGACGCGGAAGACACCCTCCTCTTCGCTCACAGCATAGTTGAATTTCACCTGGCGGGATTCGTCCAGGCGCAGGGACAACACGCGCTGACCATCCTCCAATCTTCCGCCGTCCATCACGGCCGCTACAACCATGTCCCCTGGGGAACCCTCGGGATAAACCATCTCCACGGTAATTTTCTGCCGGGGCTGGACCAACACCTGCGGAAACCCACCTACCTGGTTCGGCTCGAGCTTAACTTTCTTGTCTCCGATGGTTAACGTCGCTTCTGCCCTCGTCGCCACCGCCCCTTTCAGGGGTGCGGCCACCGTGGACCAGCTCCCCGGCAACAGTCCATTGGCTCCACTTTGCGAAACTCCGCTGCCAGCCGAATCGGCATCCACCATCATGCGGGATGTGCCGGCCGCAGGTGGTGCAATGGATGAATTCACAGCGGAGTCCTGCGTACTGACGGTTGCGGATGATGACCGGGCTTTGACCTCAACTGTGTTTGATTTCCGGCCAATACTGAAGACAACAAAGACGAGTAGCACGCCGGCGAACAAAACGGCGACGAGGAAATAGGAACGCAATTTCATGTTCTTGTTTTGTGAAGAAAACTGCCGTCCCAGCGCGATGACGACCGAAGGGATATTCCGGGCCCTGCGCCGCATACCATCAAACCGAACGAACATCTGAACAAACGATTAACCACGCGCCTATTCTTGCAAGAATACAAGGCAGAAACAAGAAGATTTTTGCTAATTTTTCTAGCCCGACTTAACCCTGGCTCACCCAGATCTCTTTTCTTCCCAAACGAAGCTTCCGTTATAGAGAGTCTAGCGGTCCGTGACCGCTCCACAGATTGCGACGGAGAGAGCGCGCTATTCGATACGGTCTCCTACTGTTGCAAAGTATCGCAATGCGCGGAGGCCCGGAAGGAAGAAGTATGCGCCGCCACGCACCGTAACAAACTGTCGCAGTCCCGTAACGCGACGGGCTAATCCACTGTTGCTCGGGACGGTAAAGTTGCTTGTAACGGGGCAACCAGGAATGGGTTGCCGATTGCCCATTAGCGGATCGCTCTCTCCGGTGAGGCCGGCGAACTTCGTATTCATCATCCACGCGTTTTGCAGGAATTCGAATTGTCGCAAGATGTTGGCATTCAGGCAAATGAAATGCAATCCACGACCCGGATCGCCAGGCGGCGGCGCATCGACAGCCTTTTCCGCAGGCAACTCGACCCCGTATTCGCGGCCGCGCCGGAGGATGCGATGAAAGCGGACCGACGACGTCAGATCGTCGTAAAAGCCCCTGGGGCCAAAGCCAAGCATCGTGATGATTTTCGTAAAAATATTCGTGGGTCGATTGGGATAATCGGCGTTGCGTGGATTTGCGCGACGGATATGGGCGCCAAATGGGCAACGAGCGCCTGCGGGATCTTCGTCGTAAGTGAATTGGTTTTTCCGGGCCTGTTCCGGGTCGACACCGGGGATCGGGTCTTTCCGCAGGGGAACCAGGGGATCGCCATCCTTCGTCCGGCCGACCATTGTAGCAGCCAGCTTTTCCGCCGCCTGCTCGTCCCCCTCAGCCTGTTCGTGGACGAATTGCCAGAATCCGCGCACATCCTGGTGGAGCTGCCGCATCACCAGATACGTCCCATTCCGGCCGAGGTCCTTTTTTTGGGGCGCATCCTCCGCGTCCGGCAATTCCGCGCTGGAGGCTCCGGGATCGAGCAACGGCCGCTCGGTAAATTTTCCGTATTCGTTACGATATCCCAGCAGGATCTCACCCAGGGCGACGACATTGGAGTAATCGAGTTGAGCGTGGGTCGTCTCTTTCCGCTGTTCCCAATCGATTTGCGGCTGGCTGATGCCGTCGACAAACCCGAATGGTTCGATGCCATCGAGGTCTGCGGTGTCGAGGGGAGGCACGAGCGGTTCGAACGCCTCCTGCCACGCGGCACCGGTGGAGCCTTCGACAAAGGCCGCAAAGAACCCAGGCTCGGCAAAGAACATCACAATGGCATGCGGCTCCCGCGACGGACCGCCCCAGTCCCATAACTCGGGCGCATTGGTGCCCACGTCCCCCAACTGACGCGAACGACTCTCTGCAGTCATTCCCGTACGAAACTCGTGCGAGAAGCCCTCGATCACGGACTCGGGAACGCCAAGGGCCCGAAGGCCCGACGCCGTGAATGCCACTTGCAGGGCAGTCTTGGGCGGCGGAGTCATGGCCTCGGCGGTGGTTACCGGCGCAGACCGCAGCCAGGATCGCGCCGCCGCCGCATTTTTCACGCGGACGAGATTATAATGCGCTCTTGTCATCCGCTTGTAACCGAAGCGCACCAATCCCTGAATGTCGCCATAATCCAATTCGCCAGGTTTCATACAAGGGCAATCCACTCGCGCAGTTGCTTGTTGTTCATGGAAGGGTTCTCCAGCCCATTGCGGATCCGCGTGTTTCGCTCCAAATCAACTGCCGTCAATCCCGGGTAAGCTTTGTACCACACCTGGGTCGGCACCGTGTGGCGCCGGAGGTATTCCTTGTACTTCCGTTCGTCTGCACATCCATCGAGAAGGAGCCAGTTGGTGCGAGGATAGCCGATGCCGTTGCTGAAGGACACGTTCAACCCGAAGCCGGTCTTGTTAATAAAATCGTCCATGTAGCTTTCGACGCTGCCGTCGTAGTTGCTGAAAAACACCATCCGCCTCCGGCCATCGAGAAATACCCAACGGGCAAAATGGATCGTCCGGATGCGCCCCAGCCAGCCCGGCCTGACAATATGCCGCGCAGCGTAGTCGACGGTGCCCAGCACGCCAAAGAGCGTTAGGAGTCGCACGATGCCCGGCTTTACGCTGCCCATCGCACTGAATTGATTGGTGACATCGTGATCCTCAAGGAGCGACAAGCTGTCGGAATGATTCTGGTCCACAGTCGGGCAGATTTCCGGGTCCGTTTTTTCGCGGCGCCGGAGGTTGATGAGATAAAACGGCGCAATCACCGCGAGAACAGGCGATC
Source organism: Chthoniobacterales bacterium (assembly GCA_036524675.1). Lineage (GTDB taxonomy): Bacteria > Verrucomicrobiota > Verrucomicrobiia > Chthoniobacterales > DASVRZ01 > DATDAW01. The sequence continues at coordinate 3,040 of DATDBU010000169.1, forward strand.
CCAGCAGAAGCAGCAGCGGAAGGCCGATCAGGTGGAGTTTGTCGCGAAGCCACCAATTAAAAGGCGTCGGGGCCTCCGGTGAAAGCTTGAGACGCCCGGCGGCAGTTTCCTCACTGACAAACTTCCGCACTTTTGAGTGAATTTCGCTTGGGGACAGGGCTGTAAACGAATTGGTGTTGGACGTGATATAGCCTTCAATGGCGTCTCGCAATGCCGCCTCTTCGCGAATCCGCCGCACGGTACGTCCTCGCCAATTCACGTAATTCGCGATCGCAGGACTCCGCCGTCGCATCATCCACTCGAGAAGATCGGTGCCGGGACTAAAGCCCTCGCAACACGAAAAAAGTGCCCGCAAGCCGTCCGGCGTTTTCGTCACAAGCTCATGGAGAATGTCTTTC
>DATDBU010000170.1:0-52193 GCA_036524675.1 Chthoniobacterales bacterium
CCAATCAATTTAACACCGCGTTCGTACGCCCGTTTGTAGGGGTTGGCTCCAATAAAAGACGGCAGAAAACTATGATGGATATTCATCACTTTTCCGGACCATACTTCACAGAATTCCGGCGGCAGGATTTGCATATACCGCGCCATGACGATCAGGTCGACCCCCTCCCCCTCAAGCCGCTTCTGCATCTCTGAAAAACTCGTGGCCTTGTTCGCAGAATCGACCGGCAGATGCACAAACGGAATACCTTCACGCTCGATGAGGCCGCGAAAATCGTTGTGATTCGAGATGACGAGCGGAATCTCCATCTCGAGCTCACTACTCCGCCATCGCCAGAGAAGATCCGCCAGGCAGTGGCCGAGTTTGCTCACGAGAATGGCGACCCGCATTTTGGACGATTCGTCACGCACCGTCCAGTCCGCAGCAATTTCACGGGCGACAGGCGTAAACGCCTTGCGCAATGCCGGGAGCTCCAATGCCAGGGTGGACGAATCGATGGCCATCCGCGTAAAAAACCAGCCGCTGATTGGGTCCGTGAATTGATTGACCTCGAGCAAATTCCCGCCATGGAAAGCGACGAAACTCGTAATACGGGCGAGCAGTCCCACGCGGTCAGGACAGGCTAGTTTCAGGATTGTGGCGGGCATTTCTAAACGAAAAAACGTGGCAAAGGGATGAAATTACAGGAAACCGGCAGACTTCAAGACGTGAGCAATGTCGATAGCGTCCATTTCCGAGTTTGGCGAGCGAATGACAGTGACACCTGGATTTTGCGGCGCCCAAATGTCTGGGTCGGTCGGGCCAAACAGCAGAATGCATCGGCATCCGGACGCCGCAGCGAGATGGGAAATGCCACTATCGTTCCCGATATAAAGCGTGGCCCGAGACAGGATCGCTCCAAGAGTGCGCAGAGGAAGATGGCTCGCGACCAGGGTCGAAAAACGCTCCTCCAGTGCACCAGCTATCACCTCGTCCGCTTCGCCCGCAGTCAACAGCACCTGGGCGCCTGCATTTTGGATTTGAGGTATCAACTCGCTCCAACGCTCCAGAGGCCAGTTCTTTCTCGAGCTCCCGCTCCCGGGATGGATGGCGACAAAGGGCCTATTCGTTCTCCTGAGAAAAACAGCCGCTGCTGCCTCGTCCTGTACCGTCGGGAAAAAGTGCGCGCAAGGATCTTCCAAGAACAGCGCCAATCGTTCCAATGGCCGCGCAAGCTGATGAACAGCGTGAATTTCGTCAGTCAATTTCCCCGGACCGCTGAGCAGATTTTTCACACCAGTCCGTCGCAAATTCGTCTCAAAAATCCGATCCGGGTCGTACAGATAACTGACGATCTGATGGAAGTTGGCAAAAAATGCTGCGAGTTCCGGCTCCAACGCCGGACGCCGGCTGAAGAATCCAGCCAGGGGACCGTATTCGATGGAATGCGTTGCGTCCGCATGATGCACGTCACGCGCCAGTGCCGTAATCGCTGGATAACCAAGAATCTCGATCTGCGCTTCGGGAAAGCTTTCCCGCAACAGCCGGATCGCCGGCATCGTGAGTATAAAATCCCCGATGGCACCACCGCGGATGACGAGGATTCGCCCGGACACAAAGAAAGTTTTTAAGTTTTAAGTCTTAAGTTTTTAAGAGTCGCACGACTGCTCGAGAGCTGCTTTGCCAACTCAAATTGTGCGGCGGCGGAAAGGAAACTCTCTCTTAAGACTTAAGACTTTCCGACTCCTCAGTATTCCTCGTAACGCCCATCGCGCATTGCGCCCAGACCGCCCATGCCACCTTCCCAACCCTGAGGTCGGTTCCAAGGAATGGAACTTTCGGGCTGTCCGAACGCAGGAGTCTGTTGCCCCGTCTGGGCCGTTTCTTGGGTGGTCGTTTTGCACGCCGTGAGTCCGGCGGATGTGGCGAGTAACAGGATCAAATAAGCCAGGCGTTTAGCGGTCATACGTGAAGAATCACATAAACCGGTCAATTGCCGGTGTAAATGACTCGATCACCTGGCAAAACGCTTTGGCCAGCCACGAGCGAACGCGAGTCAATGTCGGCCACTGCGCGCCCAGGCTCGACGGAGGTAATACGCACTTTACCCACGCGTTCACCGTCACGCACGACGATCATATCCGCATTGTTGACGATGCCATTGCGGTCGCCAATGTTCAGCACGACGAAACCCCATGCGGCGTTGACGGCCATGATTTTCCCCTCAAGACCTTTGGCCATGATGGCGGCTTTGCGACGGGCTACGTCGCGGGTGAGTTCCTCGACCCGCGCCTCGGCTGAAACCAATTTGTCGGCCAGCACTTTTTTCTCGCCTTCGATCGCAGCGACTTTGGTTTCGAGTTCCTTGATCTCCGGCCCCGGCGCAGCGGCGACAGCTTCCGGCGGGGCTGCCGCAGCCGCTTTGGCTTTCATCTCTTCAAGTTCCTTGGCAGTGACTTCGAACGCTGCCGTTTTTTCCGTGAGTTGTGCCTGTGTTTCCGTGACGGCCTGGTTGGCTTTGTCCAATTGCGTGTGAAGCTGAGCAAGCGCCGCGTCTTTTTCCGTAACCTTCGCCGTCTCCGCCGCGAGGGCGGTCGTTTTATCAGAGACCTCCTTCTTGGACTTGCTGAGAGCGTCCTCTATGGCAGCGATCTTCTGTGCGTCTTCAACGGACTTCTGCCGGAGGTCGGTAAGTTTGTTCTTGTTGAGAAAACCGAGCACGGCGGCTCCGAGCGCCAGCACCACGGAGAGAAAAAGGAGAATTCTGGGCATGAAAAGGAGAGAGTTGTCTTTGGGGAAACAGCCGCGCATTCTACGAAACGGCCGATTCGTGTTCTAGCGGTTTTTTTGCACTTATGCGAGGATTTTTTACGGGCAGCGGGAGCGCATGAATCGCTGGACCGAAAAAAGATTTGCCGGCCACGCTTGAGGACGTAGTGTCATTGCCGCCAGGGACTATGGACTGGGAACCGGCAAACCCCGCCAGGGCAGGAATGCAGCAACGGTAGTCAGCTTCTCTTTGCCGTAGCTCTCTGGCACTCTTCATTTCTTCCCCTTTAAGCCTGCTCGCGGTCCCGCGGTGCACGTTAAAGGTAAAGAGTAGGACAAAAGTGTTCCTCGCGCGGGTTCCACCTTGCCGGAGGCTCGCGGCTTCGGTACAACCCACCGCCCATGGGCTCTTCCGTGGATTTTCAACCGCACATTCCAGCGTCTGAATCACCTCGAGAGTTTACGATACGCGCCATCGTTGCAGGGACGATTTTGGGAATCATTTTTGGTGCGTCTTCACTATATCTCGTTCTCAAGGTGGGACTTACTGTAAGCGCGTCGATCCCGGTGGCCGTGATTTCGATGGCGATCTTCCGGTTGTGGAGCCGAGTCTTCGGCGGGCGTGACGCCACAATTCTGGAGCACAACATTACACAAACTGCCGGTTCCGCGGGCGAATCGCTAGCCTTTGGTGTCGGCGTCTGCATGCCGGCGATTTTGATTCTCGGCTTCGATCTTGAAATCATGCGAGTCACGTTGGTGACTGTCCTAGGCGGTTTACTGGGAATCCTGATGATGATTCCGCTCAGGCGCGCTCTTATTGTGCAGCAGCACACGACGCTCAAATACCCAGAAGGCACGGCCTGTGCCGCGGTGCTTAAGGCCGGCGAAGGAACCGCTGCGTCCTCCGCCGGAGCCAAGGCAATTTTTACCGGATTCGGCATCGGCCTGCTTTACAAAGTTGCTAATATCGCCCTGAAAGCCTGGAGGGACGTCCCTGAAAAAGTTTTCGGTCCGCCTCTAAAAACCGGATCGATCTCGTGCGAAATCTCACCCGAATTGCTCGGGGTCGGCTACATCATTGGCCCACGCATTGCAGCGTTGATGGCCGCCGGTGGCGTGATGTCGTACTTGCTGCTGATCCCGATGATCAAATTTTTCGGCGAAAACATGACCGCTGTACTGCCTCCGGGAGACGCTCCGATCAGCGAAATGTCAGGTGGAGCGATTCGAGGCGCTTACGTTTTGTACATCGGTGCGGGTGCGGTCGCCGCAGGCGGCATCGTAAGTTTGATCCGGGCGATCCCGACCATCTGGCATGGCATCAAATCGAGTATCTCCGATTTTTCCCCACGAGGGGGGCACGGCAATCTACGCACACAGCGCGATCTTCCGATGAAACTCGTGCTCATCGGCTGTGTTGTTCTGCTGGCGGCGATCACGTTTGCGACACCGCTGCACATGAATTTACTCGGCGCGCTGCTTATCCTCGTTTGCGGTTTCATTTTTGTGACCGTTTCCTCGCGGCTCACAGGCGAAATCGGATCGTCGTCGAATCCGATCTCCGGCATGACCATTGCCACGCTGTTGCTGACGTGCCTCGTGTTTCTTCTTGTCGGTTGGACGGGAAATAAATACTACGTCACGGCCTTGTCGGTCGGAGCCATCGTCTGCATTGCGTCCGCCGTCGGCGGAGCGACTTCACAAGACTTGAAAACCGGCTTTCTGCTTGGCGGGACACCCAGGCTTCAACAAATCGCTATCCTCATTGGCGCAACGGCATCGGCGTTTTTGCTTGGCCCGATTCTGCTCGGTTTGAACAATTCCGCTACGGTTTACCAACCCGTGAAGGAGCCTATCTTCGCTCCCGCAAATGCACTCATCGGCGCATCCACGGAAAAATTGTCCGGTCCACAGGCCAAATCCGACTCCGCGATCTACCGCGTCTGGCATCGCCCCGACCCTGCCGGCGGCAGCCCGATGAAGTACCTCGTCGACAATTCCGGAAAAACTGTCTGGATCGTCGACCCTGGCATCAATGGAACTGTCACTGCACGCCCCGACGGCTCCGAAGTTTCCAAATTTGCCGCACCTAAAGCGACTCTGATTTCGTACATCATCAAGGGTATTCTGGACCAAAAGCTGCCGTGGGAACTCGTCCTTTTCGGTGTCATGATTTCTCTCACGCTCGAACTTGCCGGCGCGCCATCACTGGCGTTTGCCGTCGGTGTTTATCTGCCCATTTCGTCGTCCATGCCGATTTTTGTCGGTGGCGTTGTCCGCTGGCTCGTGGATAAATTTTCCCAACAAAGGCCTGGTCTCACAGAGGAAGAACGCATCGCCGAGACCGACAAATCCCCGGGCGTCCTCCTGGCGAGCGGTTACATAGCCGGCGGCGCCATCGCAGGAATCGTCATAGCCTTTCTCGCCGGGGTAACATCCGATTTCGACACCATGCTTCGAAAATGGGCCGAAGCGCACAACCCATTCTTCGCCGGTCCCTGGTCGGATGCGCTGTCGCTGATCCCGTACGCAGCGATTGTCATTTTCCTGTTCGCCGTCGGAAGGCGGAAACGCCCGGAAATGTGACCGAATTGATATCGGAACCGCGGCCGGGCAAAGTGATCACCAACGAATTTTGCAAACGCTGCACAAATAAACTCTTATTAGATTTCATATGCCCCGGCTCAATTACTACGAAATCGCTCCCGAGCCGATCAACAAGCTCGCGGGAGTCACTCAATATCTCTCCACTTCATCGCTCGACCCGCGGCTTCGGGCGCTGGTGGAAATCCGCGTATCCCAAATCAATGGCTGCCTGTACTGCATCGTCACGCACACAGCCGAAGCCCGGAAACACGGCGAAACCCAGCAGCGGCTCGATCAGCTTCCAGCCTGGCGCGAATCACCGCTCTTCGATGACAAGGAGCGCGCCGCTCTCGCGTGGGCGGAATCGCTCACCCACGTATCGCATACACACGCCCCGGACACAGACTATGAGCCGTTGCTGGAATATTTCTCTGAACAGGAAATCGTCGACCTTAGCGTGACAGTGGCCTTAATGAATGCATGGAACCGCATCTCGATCGGTTTCCGAAAATTGCCGTAGTTCTAACGATACAGTTGAAATGACCGTGGCTCGGGCTTCATCGAACCTGCTTTTTAACTTTAACCTTAACTTGATCCGCGAAGCACGAGGCACGCGCTTCACACGGAGAGTAGATAATAGATAAGTTCAAGAGCAGGAAAGAAATAGGGTCACGTCCTGGGTGTGAAACCAGATGGCGACAACTTAACGCCACGGCGGTTTCATCGAAACCGCCCTACCAGCATCATCGAAAAATTCCTCCTAGAGCTTTTTGCTTACACCAGTAGCTCTGCAATTTGGACGGCATTCAGCGCCGCGCCTTTGAGGATTTGATCGCCACTGACCCAAAAGCTGAGTGCGTTGTCCAATGCAACGTCCAGGCGGAGGCGGCCGACCTGGCAATCATCCTCACCCGCCACATTGAGGGGCAATGGATAGAGATTGTTCGAAGGATCGTCCACGAGCTTTAATCCGGGCGCTTTTGACAGCACTTCGCGCGCTTTTTCGAGAGAAACAGGCCGCTCGAACTCCGCAGTCACCGCCACCGAATGAGCCCGATAAACCGGAACGCGAACACAGGTAACGGATGCCTTGAACGTCGGATGATGAAGAATGCGCTGGCCTTCGTTCTGCATTTTCATTTCCTCTTTCGTGTAACCGTTCTCGAGGAATGAATCGACGTGCGGCAAAACGTTGAACGCGATCTGGTGCGGATAAACATTCCGTGGCACGTCGCTGCCTTCGACGATGGCTTTGACCTGGTTTTCGAGTTCCAGAATCGCCGCTGCGCCCGTGCCGGAAACAGCCTGATAACTCGAAGCGATCACACGCGTGACACCAAATTCCTGATGCAACGGATGCAGCGCCATCAACGTAACTGCAGTCGTACAATTAGGGTTCGCAATGATGCCTTTGTGCCAGCTCACATCCGCGCCATTGATTTCCGGAATAATGAGCGGCACCCCCTTTTCCATACGAAACGCCGACGAATTGTCGACGACAACGGCGCCGGCTTCGACCGCGTGAGGTGCAAACGTGCGCGAAATGCCTGCACCAGCGCTGAAAAGAGCGATCTGCACGCCATTGAACGAGTCAGCCTTCAGTTCCTGGACGGTGAGTTCTTCGCCGCGAAAGGTGAATTTTTTGCCTGCCGAGCGTGACGATGCGAGCAAGGTGAGCTTGCCCACGGGAAAATTGCGGCGTTCGAGAACGCGGATCATTTCGGCGCCCACCGCCCCGGTGGCGCCGGCAATTGCGACGTGATATGGAGTGCTCATGACAGGGAGGACGACCATATTGGACAGCACGGATTTTGCAAACGGGGAAACAACGGGAACGAGGATGCGGAAGGTAGAATGCAGAATGCCGAACGCGGAAGGTCGTGTGCTGGTGCGGCTGGTGACGGGCAAACGCAATTCCGGCGAGCTGCTGAAGGAAATTCTCGCTGAAGTGCTCGGGACTGGGGATTTTTCGATTATCCGTAGGGAATCCGGAAAACCGGTCCTCGCACCGCCTTGGGAACGTCTGCAGTTCAATCTCACGCATACACGAGACGTGACGCTGTTCGCCCTCGCGTGGGACGCACGCCTTGGAATCGACGTGGAATGGCGCGGGCGCGAGGTCAACGTTGAGCCGTTGGCCCGGCGATTCCTGTCGACACGGGAACGGCAAGAGATCCTGGCCGCACCCGATATCATGGAGCGGCGGAAACGTTTTCTCCGCTGCTGGACCCGGAAGGAGGCGTTGTTGAAGGCGGTCGGAACGGGTCTGGCTGGCGGTTTGGAAAAATTTACCGTTTCGACCGGCAACGAAGCCGTGATTGTCGATTGTGATCTGGATGTTTTCGGCCCGGCTGAAAACTGGCGGTTATTGGATTTGGAAATCGGCGACGATTATTTTGCGTCATTGGCCGTGGAATCTCCAAAAAACAGCGACAGAACGCCCTTTTACACACCTGCGGCAAGTTGCGCCGCACAGCGGTTGTGAGTCTCGACGACCGGCGCCATGTCGACGGTGACGATTTCGCCGTCTTTCACAACGACTTTGCCGTTGATAACCGTGTATTTCGGTTTTTCCGGTGCGCAAAAAACAACGGCGGCAACAGGATCGTGCAAAGCTCCTGCGTAGTTGATCGCGTGCAGGTTCAACGAGAAAAAGTCAGCACATTTGCCCGGCTCCAGCGATCCGATGTCGTTGCGTCCCAATACCTTGGCGCCGCCCAAGGTGGCGAGTTCGAGCGCTTCGCGGGCAGTCATCCATTCTCCGGCGCGAGCGGGATGTGATTGCGACAGAAGGAAAAGTTTCCGGGGACCTTCCGGGGGCAGCAGCCCGAGGCGGAGTCGGGCCAGCAACATAGCCTGGCGGACTTCGAGGAGCATATTCGACGAGTCATTGCTGGCGGAGCCGTCCACTCCTAGGCCGACCTTAACTCCCGCAGCCATATATTTCTTGAGAGGCGCAATCCCGGATCCGAGACGCATGTTGGAACAAGGACAATGCGCGGCGCCGCATCCAGTCTGAGCGAATTTCTGGATCTCGTCGTCGTCCACATGAATCGCGTGGGCGAACCAGACGTCGTCGCCCAGCCAGTCGAGCGTTTCCATCCACTCGACCGGTCTCAATCCAAAACGCTCCAACGTGTAACGCTCTTCGTCGAGCGTTTCGCAGAGATGCGTGTGGAGCTTGACGCCATGTTGCCGGGCCAGCGCAGCCGAATCTTTTAGCAACGATGTCGTAACCGAAAACGGCGAACATGGCGCAAGCACGACCTGTGTCATTGAACCAACGGAAGCGTCGTGATGCTCTTTGATAACGCGTTCGCTGTCCTCGAGAATAAAACGTTCGTCCTCCACACAGTCGTCTGGAGGCAGACCGCCCTGGGACTCACCGAGGGACATCGACCCGCGGCTGGCGTGAAAACGTACTCCGATGTCCTTCGCAGCGGCGATCTGGCAATCCACGTTGTTGCCGCTCTGGTAAAGGTACGTATGATCGAAAACCGTCGTGCAGCCCGACAACGCCAGTTCCGCGAGCCCGATGAGCGTACTAGCCCGGGAAGCTTCCTCGGTCGTGCGCGCCCACACGCGATATTGCGCCCGGAGCCAGGGAAACAAATTATTGTTTTGGGCGGCAGGCAGGTTGCGAGTAAGCGTCTGGTTGAGATGATGGTGCGTGTTGACGAATCCAGGCAGAACGATCTGCCCCGTGAGATCAATGGTCGTATCGGCCGTGGAAGGAAGTTCGGCAGTTGGACCGACCTGTCGAATAATACCGTTCTCAGCGTAAATACCGGCATTTTTAAGTTCGCGCCGGTCTCCGTCCATGGTGACGAGGACTTCGGCGTTACGGGCTAAAAGACTGGCCATTTAAGAAAGCTCTTCGCGGATCTCCTCGGCAAAATAATAGGTGAGGTGCTCCCGGTGTGCGGGGGAACCGTGGACATCATCGAACCATAGCTCAGGCAAAACTGCAGCAGCGATGGAAGATTTCAGCCGATCTGCAGAAGGAACCTCTGGGAAGGAAATTTGGATGGGGCGCGTCGTTGAAGCCGTGATCGTGAGCAAAAATGTCCCGCTTTCCGGGCATCTCGTGGCAATGACGAAAACGGAGGAGCGTCCAATTTGCGTGAGCGAAAACCGGCGCCATGCAAAAGTCTTCTTCAATGCCGATGCTGGAAGAAAAACGCTCCGAAGCAGTTCGCCGGGCTGAAGCAGGTTTTTGTTATTCCCCGTTACAAAGTCGACTACGGGCACCTGACGCGGTTCGCCTCCGCGCGGCCAGAGTGTAAGCACTCCTTCGAGCGCAGCCGTGAGCGAAATCATTCCTCCAGCAGGGAGAGACATGCAGATGTTTCCGCCAACGGTAGCTGTGTTCCAGATTTTGAACGACATCAGAAGCGCTTTTGTGCAGATGCCGATGAGCGGAGCAGCGGTCCATTCCGAAGGCAACGCTCGGGAATTGAGGGTAACCAGTCTGCATGTTCCGGCGACCTCGAGCCCTGCGTCCGTTACCGTGATATCCGGCCACTTGAATGCGTCCAGGTCAATGAGGGTGTTGACGTCCACCTGCGGTTCCGAAAACAGCCATGTGCCGCCACCCAGCCAGGCAAAACCCTTTTGCCACGGGCCGAGTTCCTCCGGAGTCTTTGGCTGACGGATGTCAGTGATCGTGTTCAGGTCCATTGTCGACGAGTGATTTTGTGCCCGGTAAGGGCCGTCAGCCTATTAAGCACGGCGCATGCCCGTTCCCCAGAGTCACGCAGTCTGTTCAGAATCGCCCGAAAAAAGGAAAAAAAAGGGCAGGCCGTTGGGAATAAAGCAACACGATGGCAAATCGCGGCGGTACACCCACATACTCTTTCCCGCCTCCTTATGCCCTGGCGCTCCACGCGGCTTGCCATAGCGCACCGAAGATGGTCAAGGCGACCGTAATCAGCAGGCCAACCACAATCAGCATGAGACCGATCAAACCACTAACAAAGAGCCAATCGGCCTTCTTCCCAGCGTTGGGATTCCCTGCGTGCTTTTGGAAGAGTTCGAGGTTCTTGATGTTCGATTTGTAAAAGACCGAAAAAACATCACCGACCCCTGGAATGGCTCCAACGGCGGCGTTGATGAGAACGTTGAGAGCCATTCGCGCCAGCACAATTCTCGGCAATCCGGCTTGCGCGCCACGGATGATGAGGAAGGTGGAAATAATGGCCGAGGAACTGTCCCCCATTCCGGGCACCAGGCCAATGAGAGGGTCCAACCCGATTTTGATATTCGTGCCGGGAATACGGAAAAGCTCGTCGAGAACCTTGGCCAAGAGCGCGAAAAGCGGGTCCTTTGCCAAGTCCTCAGACTGGGAATCCAAACGGCTGCGTCCAAACCCAGCCGAAGCGCGCCCGGGTGCCGCTTTTCCCCCGGGCGAGACAACCTCGACCTCCACGAAATTGGGGCCGCTTTGGCGCTTGGAATGCTGAGTCGAAGTCGATGCGTGCACAAAGCGCAGCATAATCGATAATCCGCTATTGTCCGGTTGCTTTTAAGGCTTGCCCGAAGCGGAAGTAAAAAGGAACACCCAGGTGACGCCTCGGGTGTTCCTTTTGAACAAAGTCTCCTCTTTTAGCGCCCGCCGAACAGGCGGCCGAGAGTACTGGCAATATCCGCGAGGTCGTCACCGGACGTCTGCGATCTCCCTGCTGGAAACGGCTGCCTTTGCTGTCCGTCTCCAGCAGAGCCGAGGACTTGCAGGATCTGCCCGAGGCCTCCAAAACCACTGGAAGGAGGAGCGGTTTGTCGACCACCAGCGCCACCCAATACCGCACCAAGAACGTCCGCCAGCCCACCACTAGAGGTCGGTCTACCGCCTCCTTGAGCCCCACCGAGGACGGCGCCCAGGATATCCGTCAAACCACCGCCGCTGCTGCCACCAGGTGCATTCCCGCCAAGGGCTCCAAGCACACCAGCCAAGCCTCCGGCACCCGCACCGCTCCCGCCACGTCCGGCGCGAGCCAGAACTTGCTGGAGAACAATCGGACCGAGCGTACCAATGAGTTCGCCGAGGAAACCCGTGCTTTGGGCAGGCACGCCCGCGTTTCGAAGTGCATTTGCCGCTCCGGAAATATCTCCTCTCGTTGCTTGCGCGTGTTGAAAATTGTCCACGGCCTGAAATTGACCTTGCGAAATACCGAGGGCCGATGCGAGCGACTCGACACTTTTTTGTTCCTCCGGAGAAAAATTGCCGTCGGACTGTGCGTAGGCCAGCAAGTCGTGCAGCAGGGAGAACCTCAAATCGCTATTCTTGAGAACCGCGAGATTTTTTTGAAGCGCGCCCGTTTGCGGATCGAGCGCAGCATCAACTACGGCCTGGGCCTGTTCCTGGCTGAGGCCCGTTTGTTGGGCGAGGCCGCTGAGAAAGGCCACTTCCTGCCGGGAAGCCTCCCGATCGGCAGTGGTAAGGGAGGCAATCGCGCCCAGATACGCAGCACGTTGTTCGGTGGGAAATTGCGAAAAATCCTGAGACATAACCAAGAGTGTCGTCCGAGAACATTCCGCGGCAATAAATAATCGGCAGCGAATATTTATTTACACGCGATGACGGTCGCGATGGGCCACCACCAGCTGATTTTGCCCTCATTCGTGGTGATTCTGTAAACCGCGACGATTTCCGGTGTCGCAGCGTCAATCATTTCGAGCACCGCATTCCGGTTATCCGGACTCGTATCCGCCGTCCGGAAATACCATTCGATGTCCGGCTGTTCTTTGAGGTGAATCGTCGAACGTTCGACGGTCAATCCGGCATCCTTGCAGAGCTGGCACCATTCGCCGGGAGGAAGCAATCGAGCATGGCTCGGGTCCCGAAGTTTTTCCAATTTGTTCAACCATGCGCCCGCTTCGGGATTTTCATCCGGAATCGTCCCGTCAATCAGCAAAAAACGGCCGCCCGGCTTCAATACTCGCGCTACTTCGCGGACAAAACTCGCTGGCGATGAAAAATGATGCGGTGCGATCCGGCACGTCGCCAGATCGAATGTGTCGTCTGCGTAAGGCATCGCTTCTGCCGGATGCTGTACCGTTCTAACGGTCACTCCTTTACGCACCGCACCTTCGAGCGCCCGATCGAGCATCGGCTGCGACAAATCCGCAAGAGTCACGTCGTGTCCCAGAGCCGCCAGATGCAATCCCGTGTGACCCGCGCCGCAAGCCACATCCAGCATCTTGGATGGAACCGCGAGCGGGATAAACTCCAGGGCCGCAACAACATCCTGGACGTTCTCGAGAATATGTCCGGTGGCGTAGCGCTGCGATTGGCGGGAAAACTGTTCCTGAGCGGCGAGTTGAGTGGGGTCGAGGGTCGGCATGGCTAAAGATCTTACTCTATTCAGATCTCCCCTACCCGAATACAGGCGGCCTTGTGGCTGGGCAAATGCTCAACCAAGGCAGGAACAGTCGTCTTGCACGCTTCGATCGCGTAAATGCAACGCGGGTGAAACGGACAGCCGCTGGGCGGATCGATCGGAGACGGCGGATCGCCAGAAAGAATCACACGCTGCCGCTTCCGTTCGCGCTCCGGATCCGGAATTGGGATGGCACTCACAAGTGCGCGCGTGTAAGGATGCATCGGACGCTCGACCACTTCGACCGCCGGACCGAGCTCGACGATCTTACCGAGGTACATCACGGCAATCCTGTCGGAGATGTGTTTGACCACGGATAGATCGTGCGAAATGAAGATGAGAGTAAGTCCCATTTCGCGACTCAGCTTCATGAGCAAATTGATGATCTGCGACTGGATGGAGACGTCGAGCGCGGAAACAGGTTCATCCGCAATGATGAGCTTCGGCTCAGGCGCAAGCGCTCGGGCGATGGCGATCCGTTGACGCTGGCCCCCGGAGAATTCATGCGGGTATTTGCGCATGTTCGCCGGGGAAAGGCCGACGGTCGTCATCAATTTGGCGACGCGCCCTATCAGCGCTTTCCCGGATTCCTTGTGCCGCGTCCGAATGGATTCTGCGAGCATGTCAAAAACCGTCATACGCGGATCGAGCGAGGCGTACGGATCCTGAAAAACCATCTGGAAATGGATTCGTTGCGCGCGGAGCTCAGATTGCGAAACGCCCGTGAGCGGCTGGCCCTGGAGGCGGATAACGCCCGATGTTGGCTCGAGCAACCGCAGGACGGTGCGAGCGAGCGTGGATTTACCGCAGCCCGATTCGCCAACAAGACCGAGGATCTCTCCCTGGGTCAATGTCAACGAAATGCCATCCACAGCTTTGACGGCACCCGTCTGACGACGGGTAAAAATGCCGCTATAGATCGGGAAATGCGTGCGAACGTTTTCGAGTTCGAGAATCGGAGTCATGCGAGAGAGTCTTAAGTTTGTAAGTTTGTAGGTCTTAAGATGGTGGTTTCGAAGTTGGCAGGCGTTGGATGGCTTTTCTTAAAACTTGCAAACTTAAGACTTAAGACTGCCGATCTCCCCTAGTTGAATGCGCGTGCAAGACGTCGCGTGACCTGGCGTCATTTCCTGGAGTTTCGTCTCTCTCGTGAAGCATTCGGCGGCGGCGCGGGTACAGCGGGGGGCAAACGAGCACCCCTTGGGCAGGCGTGACAGGTCAGGGGGAAGACCGGCGATCGTGAATAGCTCGGTGTCTTTGCTTTGCAATGCTGGAATGGAACGCTGGAGCGCCGCATTGTACGGATGTAGCGGTTCCGCGAAAATGTCGGACGTATTCGCGGATTCCGCTATGCGTCCGGCATACATGACGTTCACGCGGTCGCAGAATGCGGCGACAACGCCGAGATCGTGGGTGATAAAAATAACCGCCGTGCCGAGTTCGCGCTGACGCTTGCGGATGAGGTCGAGGATCTGCGCCTGGACGGTCACGTCCAAGGCAGTCGTCGGTTCATCGGCGATCAAAATTTCGGGATGCCCGATGAGTGCCATGGCGATCATCACGCGTTGTCTCATGCCCCCAGAAAATTCGTGCGGATAGAAATGGACGCGCCTGCCAGCGTCCTGGATGCCGACTTCTTCAAGCGCGGTGATGGCACGTTTAAGTGCCTGACTGCGAGTGAGTTTCTCGTGGATCAGCAGCGGCTCCATGATTTGTTCCGAGACCCGCAAATAGGGGTTGAGCGAAGTCATGGGATCCTGGAAAATCATGGAAATGCGCTTGCCGCGAATGCGGTTGAGTTCGCGAACGGAGCATTTGAGGAGGTCTGTCCCGTGGAAGAGGGCAGTCCCGCCTTCGATTTTCCCTGGCGGCATGGGGATCAGGCCCATGATCGAATAACAGGTAACGGATTTCCCAGAACCGGATTCACCCACGATACCGAGCGTCTCCCCGGCTTCGAGCGTGAAGCTGACGTCATTCACTGCTCTTACAATACCGCCGCGGGTGTGGAACGAGGTCTTTAAGTTTTGGACTTCCAGTAAAGGCACAGGCATAAGCGGAATGACTAAGAACTAATGACTAACCTAAGGGCGGCGGACGGCGCCCGTGATTTGGGAGTTTTTCATTAGACATTAGTCCTTCGTCATTTTTGAGATCAGTCTTTTGAGGATTTTGGATCGAGCGCGTCTCGCAATCCGTCGCCGAGGAAGTTGAGCGAGAACAGTGTCAGCGAGAAAATGGCTGCCGGGAAAAGCAGAAGCCAGGGAGTCGTTTCAATCGTTTTTGCACCGTCATCGATGAGGACACCCCAAGAGCTCATCGGTGGCTGAACGCCGAGGCCAAGAAAGCTGAGGACGGCTTCCAGAAGCATCACCTGGGGCACCGTTAACGTGGAATAAACGATTACCGAGCCGAGGACGTTCGGGATCAAATGACGGAAAATGATGTGAAGACGTCCGAGACCAAGCGACACGGCCGCTTCCACGAACTCACGATGTCTTAATGCGGAAATTTCGCCGCGGACGATTCGTGCCATCGTGAGCCATTCAACGGCGCCAATGGCCATGAAGAGCAGAAAAATGCTCGGTGGCAGAAAGACCATCAGGAGGATGACGAAGATCGTAAACGGGATTGTGTAAAGAATATCGACGGTCCGCATCATCACGACGTCAAGTTTTCCGCCCAAATAGCCCGAAACCGCGCCGTAGATGACCCCAATAAGAATGGACACTGCAGTGGCCGCCAAGCCGACGCCGATGGAAATGCGGCCACCGTACATGATCCGGACAAGAAGGTCGCGTCCCAACGCGTCGGTGCCCAGCAAATGGCGGCGCGCCGAAAGCTCGTATTTGTAACGTCCTGCTTGAACAGCCTCACCAGCCTCCAGATTAGCGACGTTACTCTTACGCTCTTCGGGGGCCATGTTGATAAACGCGTTTTCATCCAGAATTTTTGAGAACGGAATGAAATCCGTGCGCACGACTTTGCCTTTGCGTTCCTGGATACGGGAAAAAATCTTTTCCATGGGACGGCAGGACTGGAGTGTCCTGGCCTGTTCATCGAACGTATAAGGCACAAAAAACGGCCCAAGCAGGCAGAAGAGGGTGATAAGCAGAAAATTAACAAGACCAAGAATGGCCAGCTTGTTCCTGCTGAGCCTGTGCCACGCGTCTTTCCACAGCGACGTACCTTTTTGCACTTCGTCGAGCGACGGAGGGATCGTTACCGGAACAATTTCTGGAGCGTCAGCGGTCATGGCGCGCGGAAAAATCTCGGGGAGGGCAGACCGCTGGTCTGCTGGTTCCGGGGGCCCGCCGGTGTAGTAAAGGCGATAAACCGAACTCGCTGATCCATTCGACAGATCGTCGAATGTACCAGGCCAGCGGCCTGTGCTACCCTGAACCCTTTAATTACGTTGACATGGAAGTTGTTCATTTTTAATGCCTTATCCGCGGGTCGAGCAGCGCGTGGATGATGTCCACGATCAGATTGAAGAGGACGATGAGCACTGCATAAAAAATGACGGTGCCGAGAATGAGCGAATAGTCGCGGTTAAAAGCAGCCTTGATAAATTCTTTGCCAAGGCCCGGAAGGTTGAAGACTTTTTCGACGACAAACGATCCGGAGACCAGCCCCGCAAATGCCGGCCCGAGAAATGAAACGACTGGCATGAGACCACCTTTCATCGTGTGTTTTAGAATGATTCGCAGGCTATTGACGCCTTTGGCCCGGGCCGTGCGGATAAAATCCTGCGTAAGCACTTCAAGCATGCCACCACGCGTAAGCCTGGCGACATACGCGCCGTAGAACAGCCCAAGCGTGAGCGCCGGAAGAAAGATCGGCGGCAGCCAAGCGTTTTCCACCCGACCGATGCCTGCCACGTTCCCCCAGTGCAGCCAGAGCCCGAATACGATGGCAAGCACGGGCCCCATGACAAACGTCGGCAAACAGATGCCGCTCATTGCAAACGACATCGGCAGGTAGTCGAGCAGCGTATTTTTTCGCACGGCAGCCAAAACACCGGCCGGAATACCGAGTGCCAAGGCGATCACCATGGCCAGCGTGCCGACCTGGAGCGAGATGGGAAACGAACGGGCGATGACCTGGTTGACGCTTTCCGTCGGATAAGTGAATGACGGACCGAGATTACCTTTGATCAGGTTGCCCAGATAATTGAAATACTGCGCCGCGAGCGGTTTATCGAGGCCGTAGTATTCGTTGAGTTTGGCGATGACTTGCGGCGCGGCTTGGCGTTCGGCGCTAAACGGTCCGCCCGGCGCTTTTTTCGCCATAAGAAACGTGACCGTGATAACGATGATCAATACTGGGATGAGCTGCAGGAGACGGTGGAAGATGAATTTGATCATTGGTAGCACACACGCCTAGCGTGTCCTCTCGGGCGTCCCGCCGGAAAGCGTGGATTAGCGTCAATCAAAGCGATCAACTTTTTAGAAAATCCGGCGCATTGATACTCAGTTTCGTGAAGCGCCAAACCGCAAACGCGAGCCGTGCGCGTCACCCGTGCCTTCGGTTGGCCATTTTTAAGATTCCCTGTGATTTGCCCTGGATACATCATTTCAAATCAATGTATTTGTAATTGTGATTGTCGAGCACCAATGGATTCCAGTTCACGACATGCGGGCCAAGTAGATAGACACGCGTGTACCAATAAATGGGTGCCACCGGCCCGTCGGCGAGCAGGATGGCCTCGGCTTTCCGTAAAATCCCGAAGCGCTTCGCTGGGTCAGACGTGCGGTCGGATTCCGCAATGAGCGCGTCGTATTCCTTGTTCGACCAGCCACTGTTATTGTTGCTGCCGTCGGTTGTCCAGATTCGGAGAAACGCAACCGGATCGATGTAACCGCCGATCCAGGCGGCACGACATATCTGGTAATGGAGGTTCGTCCGTGACTCCAGGTAGACTTTCCATTCTTCGTTGCGAATGCCGACGCTGATGCCGAGCTCTTGTTTCCACATGTCCTGGATGGCTTCAGCGATCGTGCGATTCGCCTCCGAGGTGTTGATAAGAACGTCCAGTTTGGGAAATCCTTTGCCGTCGAGGTATCCGGCTTCCTTGAGCAGTTCGCGAGCTTTGTCCGGGTCGTATTCGACGAGTTCGGGCGTTTTGTAAGCACCCATGCCGGCGGGCGTGAAACCGGTGGCGGATTGTTGTCCGCCGCGCGTAATGTTTTCGACGATGGACTCACGATCGATGGCGAGTGAAAGGGCCTGGCGTACGCGGACGTCTTTGAAAATCGGGTTGGTGAGATTGAAATGGTAGTAATAGATGCCGAAAAATGGATCAGTGCGGATGAGTCCCGGGTTGTCGCGTTTGTAAGCGGGAATTTTATCCAGGGGAACTTCGTTCGTCTTGTGAAGCTGTCCGGCTCGGAAGGCGCGTTCCTCGGTGTTCTGATCTTCGATGGGATAAAACTCGATGCCGTTTAGCTTGACGTTGGCGGCATCCCAATAGTTCGGGTTGCGTTCCACGCTAATGATTTCGTTCGGCTTCCATTCCTTGAGTTGGAATGGGCCGGTGCCGACGTAGTTTTCGGGCCGGGTCCAGAGCGAGACGCGGTCGTCAATTTTGCCAAATTTGAGGACCGTGGCGGGATTCAGCGGATACCATGCCTGGTGAACAAGGGCTGTTAGCAAATATGGTGTGGGCCCCACAAAACTGAGCTTCAGCGTGTGGTCGTCGAGGGCCTTCGCTCCGACGGTGCCGAAATCGGTCGTCCTACCCTTATGATAATTCTCCGCTCCCGTGAGAATGAACAGCATGTCGGCATATTCCGCGGCTAGTCCGGGCGAGAGAAGACGCTGATAGGCGAAGACGAAATCGGAGGCCTTTACGGGATCGCCGTTGGACCATTTGGCGTTGCTGCGAATGTGAAAAGTCCATTCGCTGGCATCGGCATTGCGCTCCCACTTATCAGCCAGCCCCGGCTCGGGAAGCGATTGATCGGTGGGGTGATTCGCGATCAGTCCCTCCATCAGAGCGGTAAAGACATGATATTCCAACACGCCCGTCGCGAGCTGCGGGTCGAGCGTTTTCGGCTCAGCGCCGTTCCCAATGAGGAGGATCTTGTTTTTCGCCGCGATGTCGGCTCGGGTTTCAGCTTTTGCGGGAAAAATGAATGCGAAACACGCGAGGAGACAGAGAAAAACAGGTGCGACCTGAAAGGTACATACGGCCGCGGCGGGACGCGAACTGCAGCTCGCCCCTGCATTGCTCATTTCAGATCGATGTATTTATAATTGTGGTTGTCCAGCAGCAGCGGGTTCCAGTTCACGACGTGCGGGCTGAGCAAGTAGACACGGGTATACCAGTAGATCGTCGCAAATGGCGGATCGTTCAGCAGGATCGTTTCCGCTTTTCGCAGCACTTCCTTCCGCTTTGCGTCATCGCCGGTCCGGTTAGCCTCGGCAATCAACGCATCATAGTCCTTGTTACTCCAGCCGGTGTTGTTGTTGCCGTTGCCGGTGGTCCACATGCTCAGGAAGGTGATCGGATCCATGTAATCGCCGATCCAGCCGGAACGCGTGATCTGATACCGCATGTTCGTCTGCGAATCGAGGTAGACTTTCCATTCCTCGTTGCGGATACCCACGTCAATACCGAGTTCCTGCTTCCACATCTCCTGGATGGCTTCGGCGATCGTTTTGTGGCTCTCAGATGTATTAATAAGGATGTCGAATTTCGGAAATCCTTTGCCGTCCGGGTAGCCCGCTTCGGCCAGCAATTCGCGGGCCTTGTCGGGGTCGTAGTCGATCAATTCGGGCGTTTCATAGCCGTTCATGCCTTTCGGCGTATAGCCAGTCGCCGGGATCTGGCCGCCACGCGTGACGTTTTCGACGATGGAATCCTTGTCGAGCGCGAGGTTGAGAGCCTTGCGGACACGGACGTCCTTCAGCACGTCTTTGGTAACGTTGATCCGGTAAAAATAAACACCGAAATATGGATCGATGCGGATCAAATCCGGATTGTCACGGCGATATGCAGGGATTTTATCGAGGGGAACTTCGTTCGTGTGGTGCAGTTGTCCGGCCCGAAAGGCGCGTTCCTCGGTGTTTTGATCTTCGATGGGATAAAACTCGATGCCGTTCAGTTTCACTTTCGAGGCGTCCCAATAATGCGGGTTGCGTTCAACGGTGATCACTTCGTTCGGCTTCCAATCCTTGAGTTTGAACGGGCCGTTACCGACGTAGTTTTGAGGACGCGTCCAGAGCGAAACACGATCGTCGATTTTCCCAAACTTCAGAATCGTCGGCGGATGTACAGGAAACCAGGAATAATGCTGGAGCATCGAGAGGAAATACGGCGTCGGTCCGACAAGCGTGATTTTCAGCGTGTGATCGTCTATCGCCTTAACGCCCACGGTGCTGAAATCAGTCGTTTTACCTTTGTGAAAATCCTCGGCGCCAACCATCACGTAGAGCATGTCGGCATAGTCAGCTGCGAGAGCAGGCGAAAGGATGCGCTGATAGGCAAAAACGAAATCGGAAGCTTTGACAGGATCGCCGTTGGACCATTTGGCATTATCACGAATGTGAAACGTCCATTCGCTGGCATCGGCGTTATGCTCCCATTTGTCCGCGACGCCCGGCTCTATAAGTGCTTGATCCGTAGGATGGTACGCAATCAATCCCTCAATGAGGGCAGAAATGATGTGATTCTCCGTCACGCCACGAGTCGTGTGCGGATCAAGGTTTTGCGGTTCGGACCCGTTGCCAATCAGCAGTATCTTGTTTTTCGCCGCGATGTCGGCCTTGGTCTCAGCTTTCACCGAAATTGCCGCCATCGACAGCATCGCCAGGCATGGGAGAAGAAACAGAGTTCGGATCATAAATTTATTCGGCATTTTTGACGTCGATACCGATGGATTTCAGGAAAGGCTGAATGGACCGCGGACGGCCGAGGAATTTTTCGATCGAGATCGAAACGTCACGCGAATTGCCCTGCGCATAAATCTCGTTCCGCAGGCGCATCCCGGCATCTTTGTCGAGAAAACGGTTCGGCGCGTTTTCGAAAACGGTCGCCATATCCGCAGCAATCGCATCGGCCCAGGCATATCCATAATAACCGGCGTCATAGCCGTTCAAGTGACCGAACGAAGCCACCTGCGCAGTTTCGGGGAGGAGCGGATAAAACACTTCACTCATGATCTTATTCGACACCCCAACGACGTCGATTCCCTCGCCCGGTTTTTGCGGGCCATGCAGCACGAGGTCCGTGATCCCAAACGACAACTGGCGCCGGTAGAAACTTCCCTGGAGAGCCAGTTTGGCGGCTTTCATCCTTGGCAAAATATCATCCGGAAGCTTCTTCGTCGGGTCGCGATAATCCGCAGCGAATGTGTCGAGCACCTCCTTGTCCCAGACCCAGTTTTCCAGCATCTGCGACGGCGCTTCGACGAAGTCCCTCGGCACACTCGTTCCACTAAACCGCGAATACTTGGCCCGAGTCAGAATTGTGTGCATGGCGTGGCCGAACTCGTGGAACAGAGTCTCCACTTCGCCATGCGACAGCAGGGACGGCTTGTCTGCGCTCGGAGGCGGAAAATTGCAGCAAAGTGCTGCTGTCGGACGTTGATAGGTTCCATCCGGCAGTAATTTGCCGTCAATCATCCCGAACTGTGCGAAATGCGTAAATTTTCCGTCCCGCGGGAACATATCGAGGTAAAAAAGGCCGAGGGGTTCAGCGCTTGCCGAATCGCTTACGGCGTAGAGCTGCAGGTCGGTCACCCATTTTTGGTTCAACGCGACCGGCTCGATCTTGATGCCGAAAATCGTCTGATACACGGCAAACATACCTTCAAGCGTCTTTTGGTACGGAAAGTAATTTCGTAAAAATTCGGTATCGACCTGGTATTTCTGTTTCTTGAGCTGTTCCGCGCAATAACGCCAGTCCCAGATATTTACCTCTGAGGTATCGCTGCCTTTCGCCGCTTTTTTGATCGCTACGAACTCCTTCTTTTCTGCGTCGAACTTCGGTTGCAGCCCCAGTTTTAGGTCGCTCAAAAACGTCAGCGCCGTATCGCCGTTTTTCGCCATGCGAACTTCGATCTGATAATCGTCCCAGGATTTGTAACCCAATCGCCGGGCGATCTCCGCGCGGAGCTCGACCATTTTCTGAATGACCGGCACATTTTCAGCCTTCGCCGCAGTGTCACCTGCAATGTAAACTTTTTTGCGGACCCATTCTTTTTCGGCATTCTCCAACACGCCGATCCGTTGAAATGTCACATGGGCGTCGATCGTATATTCATCGTCGCCCGTTTTGACGCCCTTGCTGTCGAGTATCGCCTGCGGCACGCCTTCGAGGTCAGCCTTCTTGAATTTCACCGGCGACTTCGCGTTGCTGATGTTGGTTTCAAAATCCGTCCCAACCGCCGAAAGTTCCTTGCGCAATTCCTCCACTTTTTTCCGCTCGCTCGGTGGCAGCGCCAACCCTGCGCGGGTGTAGTCGCGCAATGTCTCCTCCACCAATTTCGCGTCTTCACCCTCCAATTTTGGCTTGGTGTCAGCGAATGCTTTGAGCGATTTGTAGACGTCTTCGCGGTAATCGACGCCAACGGCCCATTCTTCGAGTTTCTTAGATGCCTCAGTCGCTGCGGCTCGAATTTTCGGATCCGGCGACGTCTCCTTCTCCCAGCCGATCCGCTGCGCAACAGCCCCGACTTCAAAATTCAATTCGTCGATCGCCTGGAAAGTGGAGGCAAAAGTCCCCTCACCGGGCTTGATCGCTGCAATGGCATCCAGACGTCTATTTCCGTCTGCGATGGCGGCGGCGGCGGCTTTGGAAACGTCCTCTGGCGTTTTGTCCCAGACTGGTAGCGCGAGTGTTGCCTTGAACTCCTTCGCTTTTGCCTGAAAATCCGCGAGCGTTTTTTCCTGCCCTTCCGCCGCATGGACGATTTGCAGCACCAAAACGGAAGAGAGAGCGAGAGAAGCGAATTTTTTCAGCATAAAGGTCTTCGGCGTAGCGAGATGCACCTCTACAACCCCACTGCCGACACGGCGGGCGAAAGGCGATGTTCCTTTTTATCCAGCTTCGCCGGGTTGTAAAGTGCACCGGAAATGAACGGCCACATCGGCCACAAGAGCAGCAAACAACAGCAGTTCGTTTCAGCACCGCTAGGTAGCGAACTTTAAAGGTCAACAAAGTTCGCGTCCGCAACGCGCTGTTAACCAACGTGTTACACATGCTGTCGCAGTCGCCTTTTCTCCGCTTCCACATCCATGCGCGGACCGGCTATCGATTCCTATAATACGCAGCTGCATTGCAGCCTGTTACACACCAACAGCCATGAAAACTTTACCGTCAACCAGCCGTTTGCTTGGGGGCGTTTGCGCAGTTCTCCTTCTTGGCGTGACCGCCTACGGCCAGGAATCTGTGACAACAACGACCATCACTCAGGACGGCATCGTTCAACAAGTCGTCCCGGCTTCCTCTGAGATCATCGTTACATCGCCCACCTCACCGGAGCCGGTTAGATACAGTTTCACAAAGACGACCACCTTTGTAGACGCAAAGGGGAACGCCGTTACCTATGAGTCTATTCAGCCCAACGTTCCAGCTCGCATCTACTACACCCGGGTCGGCGACCGGTTGGTCGTTAACAAATTTGTCGTTCAGCCCGCTTCTCCCGTTATTGAGGAAACCACCACAACCACGACTATCAAGGAAGAAGATTAACCATGAAAATCACGCGGTTTAAGCTGCCTCTGACTGCCGCTGTCCTGGTCGCGGGCTTGTCTGGGTGCGCCGATGAAGTGACATCGCAGACCACCACCACGCGACGCATCGTTCCCGCACAAACCACCACCGTCGTTCAACCAACAACTGCACCCGTCATTGAGCAAAGAACCACCACAACGACCCATTACTAACAATATCCCAATACAACGCAAATCGAGGGACATGCCGAACGCATGTCCCTCTTTTTTGAAACTTCGCGTGGCAACCGACTCCGGAGTTTCAGCTCGCGCCCGCTTTTGCGGGCATCGTTTACCCTTTCACAGCGCCGGCACTGAGCCCTTTGACGAAAAGCTTCATTGTAAAAAGGAAAATAATGATCAGCGGAATACTCGCGAGAAAAAAGGAGGCCATAATCCGTCCCCACTGTTTGACGTATTCGCCATCTAAATAAATCAACCCCACCCCAATGGGAAAGATTTCCGGATCGCGTAGAACGATCAACGGCATCAAATAGTCGTTCCAGTTGCTAAGGAATTGCAGGATGGCCAGTGTGCCAAGGATGGGGCCGCTCATGGGGATGACCACATTTCTCAATTGCTGGAAGTGCGATGCGCCATCCATTTCCGCAGCTTCGAAAAGATCCCTTGGAATGTCCTCTATGAAGTTGCGCAGGAGATAAATACAGAAAACCTGGCCGCCCGCGACCCCGAGAACGATAAGCGCCCAGAGCGTATTGAGCAGATGGAGTCCTTTGAGAACGGCGAAAAGCGGTACAATGTTGGCCACTGACGGCAGCAACATCAGCAAGAGAAAGAGCCCCCAAAGGAAACCGCTCCCGGGCATTTTATAGCGGGAAAAAAAGTACGCTGCCAGAAGTGCAACTACGAGGCAACCCACCGTGGCCGAAACGGATACGACGATGGAATTCGCCACATAGGGAAGGATCAACCGCCCAGCGTAAATCCAATTTTCCCACACCCAACGGAGGGGATTCGCCGGAACCCACGGATTGTCGAAGAACATGTGATTGTCCTTCATGCTGATCTGCATCATCATGTAAAAAGGCAGCAGTTCGATGGCCAGCAGGGCAAGAATGCAGAGATGCTTGGGCCAATCACGTTTTCTGCGTGTTGAAGCCATCGCAGCCACCGTCGCCGTTGAAGCCGTCGTAGACGTTGCGGCTGCCGTAGCCGTCGAAGAGGAAGGCGTGGAGTTACTCATGTCATCTATTTGTCTACACGCACGTAGCGATTGTTAAGATAGGTGAGCGTCAAAATGAAAACGAAGAGGAAGAGCCCCAGCGCACAGGCATAGCCGAACTCACCCGCGGCAAACGCTTTGGAAAACATCCACAAGCCAGGCACCATCCCTTTCTGCCCAGGACCGCCGTTGCCCCCGAGAAGGAGGTACTGCAACCCGTAGCTCTGGAGCGTCCCGATAACCAGCAACACGAGGCTGATACGGACCTGCGTCATAATTAGCGGGAATTCGATGCACCAAAACTTTTGCAACGAATTCACACCGTCGAGCTGTGCAGCCTCGTAGACTTCGGTGCCGATGGATTGCAGACCCGCTAGATAGATAAGTACTCCCACGGCGCCGATCCACGGGAAGCCCCAGATAATCAGCGAAGGAATAATCAGCCCCGGTGTCCCCAACCACGCGATAGGAACGTCCGCAAAGAAAACGCCCCAATGGAAAAGCTTATCCAGATCCACCAGGAAGCCTTTGATACCGGTTGCGTCGAGAAAATGATTGAGCACACCCTGTGTTGGATCAAAAAAGAACTTCCAAATGAACAGCACAACCAGCGACGGAACGATCATCGGCAGCACCACCAGGACACGATAGTTGTACTGCCACCGCTCGCTTTTCAGACGATGAATGCACACTGCCATGAAGATGGATGGAACCATCTTGACCATGTTAGCCAGCACAAGGATGCCAATGGTTACAAAGCTGTTCCAGAATACCTTGTCAGCCAGGATGTTCTTGAAGTTGGCTAACCCGATGAATTCTTTGGCATCGCCGCCAGACCAGCGAAAAAAGCTGTGATAAACCGTGCTGAACGCCGGTGCGTAAGAGAAAATCCCGATCAAAAGCAACGACGGAACGAGAAACAGATAAATTTTCCACTCATAGAGAGCTTTGCGTTTGCTAATGGCGGCTGGCATGATGAAAGGTCAGGGAGCGGTATTGTTGGCCTTGGAATTCAAGACCATATTCGTATAAATGAGAGTGCGTTCGCTGGCATCGGCGCCCTGAAGGGCTATATCCGCTTTGTGTTGTGCTTCAGCATTCTCCGGATGCTTGCGGGCAAGCCAAAGAAACGACGCTACCTGGGTATCGGACCGCTGAACAATGTCAGCCTGGGCTCGGCGGTTGCGCTGGAGATCGGAAACCCAGGCCCTCTCATAGCTCTTGCTCGTTGCCGCGATGAAACGGTCGACGCTGCCGTAGCTGCTTACCAGGTTATGCATATTGGAGTCCACAATGCCTCCCACATCGGCTCCGCCTTCGAGGTAGGAAAAGCCGGCAACATAGCCATTCGGGTTGGGAAGGAATGGCGCGGCATCCGGCGAGGTTTTCGTTCCCATCACGGATGGAATCCAACCGCTACGGTCCGTCCAAATTTGCCCGCCAGGAACACTGCCAAGAAACTGAAGAAAATCCCTCGTCTCTTCCGGATGCTTCGTATCGCGCGGAATTCCGAGAACCGTTCCAGCATTGCTTCCCTCGGCGTCTGCGATACTCCCATAAGTAAACCGCCCGTAAACAGGATGGTCCGGCGCCGGATACGGAATGGATCCAACGCCGATCCGAAACGGAGATTCCTGGCGAATACTGGTCGCGTCCCAACTTCCCGTCGTGATCATGACCGCGCCGCGTTGAACGAACAGAAGCATGGCGTCGTCCCGCAGCAACTGCATGAACCCCGGTTGCATGTACTGAGCGACTTCACGCATAAGGGTCAACCCGGACTTCGCATCCGGCGTATCGAGACTCCATTGTTTATGAAGCAATCTATCGGCCAACATGGACGCCGGAGTGACCAGCATCCCCGTCGGCGTTAGGCGCTCCCTTAGCTTTTGCGTCTGGCTCGTAAAAAGAGCCTGCATCAGAATTCCGCCATTGTATTTGGAGCCGGCAATAGGAACCATCCGCACATGCTTTTCCGCCGCGTATTCCTGTGTGCGTTTGCAAAGAGCGATCAACTCGTCGTAGGTTTGCGGCACCCTCTCGCTCCCGGTGATCTCACGAAGCAGATCGAGATTGTAAAACATTCGAAACGACTTCCCGGATATGGGCACGCCGTAAAATTCGACAAGGTTCGGGTAATAACCTCCCTGCATGCCATCAGCGAATGTGTCGCGAAGGGGTTTGCCCTCGAAAGGGGTACCGTCGTTATACGGATTCGGCCGGTCAGCAAGCTCGGACAATGGCGTAAAAAACCGAGCCAGCCGTTCGTCATTCATTCCAATGCCCAACTGGATGAGATCGGGCGGAGTCCCCCCGACGAGCTGCGTTACGAGCCAGTTGCCATAAATTCTTTCCGGTATGGGGATCTGGGTAATGCGGACATTTGGATGGCGCCGGCTATATTCGTTGGCGAGAGCTTCAAAGGCTGCACGAGGGCCGTTCTCGAGCTGCCAATGCGCGATTCGCAGTTCGACTACCTTGCTGCCGTCCACCGAGGATTTACTCTGAAATCGGATAAAGACGATGCGCGCAATGGCGATAAGGAAGCAGACAGCCAGCAGGCCAATGCCGATGGTATTTAGGATTCGTTCTCGCATGAAGGAGAGAGTTCGCGACGCTACTAGTTGCCTATTAGATGCCTGAAACCACCGCTGGACCCGGAGCAGGCGATCCATTCACGGTCGTGCCGGTTAGCGACTCCAGCCGTTTCTTCATGGTAAACGTCCGAATGTTACTCGGGTATTTGGCAATGATTCTTTTGTAGTACTCGATTGCAACCTCGCGTTTGTTCTCAGTCCGGGCCAGTTCGGCGATGATTACCCAGGCAGCCATCTCGGTTTGCCAGCGTGTAATCCCCTCCTTGTCGGCCAGAAGGAAATGTTCCAAAGCTTTTTCGTCGGAGATGTCGAGGTCGAGACATGCCTGGCCGGCGTTAATGTGGAACTCTCGTTTACCCATCGACGTGTTAAGAGAGTTACCTAGCGTCTCCAGACTCGCGAGCCGTTTGAGGCGTTCCTCTTTCGAAACATCTTCGTAAAGATCAAGGAGAACCAGGTGGCTGGCAGCACGCTCGGCAACTACATCGCCGGGAAACCGGGCAAGAAGATCGCGATAAACACGCCGCGCCGCCTCGTAATTAGGAGGATCGAGAAAAACCTGCTCAATGCGGCCGATGAAATATTGAGCAAAAACAGCAATCGTATCAGAATCGTTTTCGCGGACTAATTTTTCGAAAATTGCACCTGCTTCAGTGATGTTGCTTTGAGCACGCGGCTGCCGGTTGAGAAGCGTTATGGCTTCGCCTAGGAGGCGTTCGCGTTCAGCGATACCCGGCTTTCCAGCGAGTTTACCAAAGTGAACATTGGCTTCGTTGAACCGAAAAGTAGCCCCTTTCTCCCATGCCTGATCGATCTCTTCGGAAGGCGTTGCTCCAGTTTCGGATGCTGCGCATAAATTCAACCCGTGCGCGAAAACAGCCGCGCACACGCAGGCAAACAGGTGTCTGGTCGGGAGATGGAGTGGGAACATTCGGGGGAGATGGGGATCAAACGATAACAGAAACAGGTAAACCGGGGCTCATCAAGTCGGCTCTTGCCAGTTTGTCGAGTTTTTTTGTAGGTCAAACGTGAAACGAGCGGCCTCACGGTCGCTCGGCATCATTCACAGCATCGATGAGAAGACGCAAACGCCCAAAATTGCGCCGGTGCGGAGCGAGGATCAAGCGCGGCATGGCGGCAAGAACCGGCTCGTTTGCCTCCACGGGAAGTGCGTCTCCCTGGACGATCTTTTCACCCTGGAGCAAATCGACAAAATCATTTTCGATTTTTTCAATGGCAGCCGGAGTGATCCGATGCTGAAGGCGGAAGACCAATTTGTGCCCAACCCACCGCGAGGAATGGTAATTCCGATAGAACTTCCGAATTTCGTCCACGGCCGCGTCCACGCTGTCAGTGATTTTGAAAAGGTGAAAATCGTCCACGGAAACAAGACCGAGGTTCAGCAGATATTTCGCCATGAATTCGAGCCATGTCTCCCAGTAACGGCCGCCCGGTTTGTTCACGAGCACGACGGGGATGATCCGCGCTTTACCGGTTTGCATCAGGGTGAGACATTCAAAACCCTCGTCCATCGTGCCAAAACCGCCGGGAAACAGGGCTACTGCATGGGTTTCTTTCACGAAAACGAGCTTTCGCGTGAAGAAATAATTGAAATTTAGCAGCTTGGAATCGCCGTCGATCCATTTGTTCGCCCGCTGCTCGAACGGCAAACGGATGTTAAGCCCGAAACTGTGCTCGCGGCCGGCCCCTTCGTTCGCCGCACCCATAATTCCGTCACCACCACCGGTCATGACCATGAAATTATGCAGCACCATTTTCCGGGAGAACTCCACAGCACATTGATATTCGGGCACTTCCGGAGGGGTCCGCGCCGAACCGAAGATCGCGATCTTGCGCAGGCCATGATACGGCGCAAAGACTTTGGACGAGTACCGCAGCTCTTTAAGTGAACGATTAAACAACTTCAAATCGGCATCGCCGATCTCGTCGTCCGACATCCGCAACGCAGTCGCAATCATTTCTTCGATCAATTCCGGATTCTTCGCATGCCCCCAATCCTTCACGAGTTGTTTGATCCGCTCGTCGAACTCCGGTTTTCCAGTGGAATTAAAAACGGCCGAATGTCCGTGGCCAGCGACTCCTGTAAGCTCTTGCACGGGGCGAATGATTACTCGTTTGACCGGAAACGCACGGATTTTTTGCCGCCGTTGCCCAATGATCTGCCCGAACGCAACGCAGTCCTTGCCTATTTTTCCAAAGTCTCTAGCTTCGACTCCCCCCTGATCTTCCAATTTTTATGATTGTCATCATCAAACCCAATACGCCGCGCACTCTTATCGACCAGATCATCGCCGAAGTCGAAAAGCTCGGCTACGAAGCGCGCCCGATTTTTGGGATTACGCAAACCGTTATTGCCGCCATCGGCGACGAGCGCACCCATCACACGCTCGAATCGCTCAATGTCATGCCCGGAGTCGAAAGCGTGCTCCGGGTCCAGAAACGCTACAAACTGGTCAGCCGCGAATCGCGAGCCGCGGACACCATCATCGACGTAGACGGTATCAAGATTGGTGGTGGCCATTTCGCCCTCATGGCAGGTCCATGCAGCGTCGAAAGCGAAGAGCAGATCATCAGCACCGCAAAGGCCGTCAAAGCTGCCGGCGCAACCATCTTGCGCGGAGGCGCTTACAAACCAAGAACCTCTCCATATGAATTCCAGGGACTTGGCAGGGAAGGTCTTCGTTTACTGGATCTCGCCCGCAAAGAGACCGGACTGAAAATCATCACTGAATTGCTCAGCGAAAACGACGTCGACCACGTTGCAGCCTCCGCGGACATCCTTCAAATCGGCGCGCGGAACACTCAAAATTTTGCCCTCCTCGTTGCCGCTGCGAAAACGATGAAGCCGATTTTACTCAAGCGCGGCATGAGCGAACGCATCGAAGAATGGTTGCTCGCGGCGGAATACATTTTGTCGCAGGGAAATCCCAACGTGCTGCTCTGCGAACGCGGTATCCGCACTTTCGAAACCTACACACGCAACACTCTCGATCTGGCCGCTGTTGCCATCGCGAAGAAAGAATCGCATTTGCCAGTCATCGTCGACCCCAGCCAAGGCTGCGGACGAGCCGACCTGGTAAAAGTTCTGTGCCGTGGCGCCGTTGCCATGGGCGCCGACGGACTACTCGTCGAAGTTCATCCAAACCCTGCGGAGGCGCTCAGTGACGGCCAGCAACAACTGGATTTGCAAGGCTTCGCAGGTCTACCCGGCGAGTTGGCCCCTTTCCTGGCAGCCGCAGGAAAGCAGGCGAACTAGGGAATTTCAGAACGCAGAACGCAGAAGGCAGGAAAACAATATTTCGTTCTCCATTCTGACATCTGACATCTGACTTCCCATGACCAGGGCTCTCATCGTTGGTTGCGGATATCTTGGACGTGAAGTGGCGTCCCGATTATTCGTCCAGGGCTGGGACGTTACGGCATGGACACAATCCGCGGCGTCTGCGGCCGTGGAAGGGCAAAAGGGCTTTCGTGTCTCGGCTGTAGATGTCACGGACCTGGATTGGGTCCGAAAGACCGGCGATCGCGAAGGGGCATTGGACTGGATCATTTTCTGCGCCAGCACCAGGGGG
Source organism: Chthoniobacterales bacterium (assembly GCA_036524675.1). GTDB lineage: Bacteria > Verrucomicrobiota > Verrucomicrobiia > Chthoniobacterales > DASVRZ01 > DATDAW01. The sequence continues at coordinate 30,809 of DATDBU010000170.1, forward strand.
GGCGACGCTGAACGGTATCGGAACGTTTATCTGCATGGAGCTGCAAATTTGATCCGTGGCTTGTGTTTCGGTCGGATTCTTTTTACCAGCAGCACCTCGGTCTTTGGGCAAACGGACGGAAGCAATATCACGGAGGAAATGCCCGTTTCACCCGCCACGGAAACGGCGGAAGTTCTCGCCGAGACCGAGCGGTTGATCCTCTCAAGGAATGGGGTAGTCGCCAGGCTTGGGGGTATCTACAGCGCCGAGCGCTGCGCCCTCCTACGACAATTCCAGGCCGGCCAAATCACATCGACCGATGACCGTTGGCTCAACACGATCCATCGCGACGACGCGGTCTCGGCGATATCCACCATCCTCGATTCGGTCCGCGGCCAGGATATTTTCCACGTGACCGATAACGGTAACGTTACACACCGGCAGGCCGTCGAATTTTTGCAAAACCAAACGAACATCGCCTCTCTGCCCTTTCCTCCGGAAGAAAAAAAGCTGCATGCCCCTCCCAACCGTCGTCGCGGCCGAACTAACAAACGTGTTTCCAATGCAAAACTGCGGTCTCTTGGTTGGCAATCGAAGTTTCCCACGTTTCTCGATGGCCTAAAGTCGCTCTTGACTTAGGGAAGCACTGATTCAATTCGCAGATGGACGCAGATTTTCTAAAACCCTCGATTCAGGCCTTCAAAAATCTGCGAAATCTGTGAAATCTGCGGACTTAAGGAAATAGCCCGCGATCGACCTTTGCTTTTGCCACACGCTCGACGCCGATAGCCATCGCAGCCATACGGTGTGAAATTTTTTGCTCCCTGGAGCGCTTCATGACGTGCGCAAACGCACTTTCCAGAATCCGGAAAAGTTTGTCCGCCACTTCGGTTTCGTTCCAGAAAAAGTATTGCAGCGATTGCACCCACTCAAAATACGACACGATCACACCGCCGGCATTGCAAAGGATGTCGGGAATGACGAAAACCTCGTCTTTGCGTTGATCGAGAATAATATCCGCGTCTGGGGTCGTTGGGCCGTTCGCGCCTTCGGCCAGGACGCGACATTTGATGCGGCCGGCGTTTGCCCCAGTAATTACCCCGCCGAGCGCCGCAGGAATGAGAACGGTGCACGGCATTTCAAGCATGAGATTCGGGTCGATCGGATCGGCTTCAGTAAAACCGCGCAGATCGCCGTGCCGCGCGACATGCGCGTCCGCGGCAACCACATCGATACCGTCTTCTTTGTAAAAAGCCGCATGAGCATCGCTGATCCCGATGATTTTCATTCCGCCCTTCATCGCTAATGACAGCGCGGTCACAGATCCGACGTTGCCAAACCCCTGAACAATCGCCGTTCCCTCCTGTGGTTGCATTTTGAGAACGTTCAGCGCCCGCTCGGTCAGGTAGGCGATGCCGCGCCCTGTCGCTTCCCGACGTCCGGCAGTGCCGCCAATGGAAACGGGTTTACCGGTGACGATTTCCGGAACGGTGTGCCCTCGGAAAACCGAATACGTGTCCATGAACCATGCCATCACCTGCTCGTTTGTCCCAACGTCGGGGCCCATGATATCGGTTTGAGGTCCGACAAATGGAATCATTTCCTGCAAATAACGCCGGCTCAGCCTTTCGAGTTCGTTGCGGCTCAGAATCCGTGGGTCGACTGTAATACCGCCTTTTGCCCCGCCGTAGGGTAGGCCCGTAAGAGCGCATTTCCAGCTCATCCACATGGCCAGCGCGGTGACTTCGCCCATCGTGACAGACGGGTGAAATCGCGTTCCACCTTTGGTCGGGCCGAGCGAGAGGTGATGCTGCACGCGGTAGCCGTGGAAAACTTCGGTCCGTCCATCGTCCATATGAATGGGCAAAGTAACCGTGATCGCGCGTTTCGGATAAAGGAGCCGTGCCCGAGCATCGAGGCTCAGATTAAGAAAATCTGAAATGATGCGGAACTGCTCCGCTGCCATATCGAACGTCGCGTCGTGATAAATATTCATAGGGGGAATGTTTAGGGGCAGGAACCCATAGCACACGCAACTCCCTGCAGGTTCAAGAAAGCAGCTTCCGAACGGAGTTCCGCGCTGGCCCCTATCTCACGGAGGCCCTGGTCAAACGATCCATGATGGCTCGTCCCAAACCCTCGGACGGGACACGCTCGGCCCAAAGTCGCGCCACAGGTGCGGCGTCCAAACGGTGAAGGCATCCGAAAAGCCGGGCGGCGGCCTCAACAAGATCTCCGGTCGGGCTGAGTAATTCGGTCGCACCGAAATCGGTTTGAACTACGGACTTGAATGCGAGAAAACCGCTTTCTCCGTGCCATTCAGGCGGGATGTCGGCAGCCGAATTTACCAACGAAAGCGATTTTCCTGGAGCATAATGGCTGGCCAACTGACCCGGAGCGGCTGCATCGCTCGAGCCCTTAATTGCATAGCCAAACTGCGAAAGCTCTTCACGTGAAACTGGACCGTCACGCAGCACGTAAATTGCCCCTTCCGAAATCTTTACGATGGTAGATTCAATTCCGGTAATACACGGGCCGCCGTCCAGAATCAGCGGTATTTTCCCACCAAGACTCTCCATGACATGGGCAGCTTCCGTAGGGCTGATCCGCCCAAATCGGTTTGCGCTGGGAGCGGCAAGAGGCTTGCCAAACGCTTGCAAGACTTCCCGGAAAACCGGGTGCGCAGGCATCCGAACAGCAACATATGAGCTGCCTGATGTCACAAGGTCCGGAATTAAATCGCGTTTCGGCAAAACGAATGTAAGCGGCCCCGGCCAATACTTCGCCGCGATATCATGAACGAGCGGTTCGGTGACCACCGCGACTGTCTCGAGTTGTTCCCACGAATGCACGTGAACAATTAACGGATCAAAACTGGGCCGATTTTTCGCCTCGAAAATCCGGGCAACCGCTTCGGCATTCGTCGCATTCGCGGCCAGTCCATAAACGGTCTCCGTGGGTAATGCGACCACCTGATTACGAATCAGCAGATCGACCGCAGTTTCGATCGCTTGTGAGTTTGTGGAAAGAATCGACGTCATCGCGGGACTTACAGAACGGCGTTTCGCAACATGGGACGATTATTTCTAAACCGGGGGCAAGACCTGTTTCAGCACAGTATCCGTTTGCTGTTTCCGAAAATCAGCAAGCCTGTCACGCACCTCCGTGTCCTCCCCGGCCAAAAGGGACGCTGCAAAAAGCGCCGCGTTTTTTGCCCCGGCCACGCCAATCGCGAACGTCGCAACCGGAACACCCGCCGGCATTTGCACGATGCTCAGCAACGAATCCATCCCGCGCAAAATTTTGCTCTCCACCGGCACGCCGAGCACTGGCACCGTGGTGTTTGCCGCGATCATCCCGGGCAAATGCGCTGCTCCGCCGGCTCCGGCAATGATTACACGTATTCCACGCGATTCCGCGGTTTTCGAAAATTCTGCGAGCAGATCGGGGGTCCGATGGGCTGAAACCACGCGTGTTTCAGCCTCGACTCCAAGGTCCTTCAACTGCTCCGCGGCATGCTTCATCGTCTCCCAATCCGATGTCGACCCCATCACGATGGCGACGCGTAATGAATTTGGATTCATTTTTTTAACCAATCAGGCATCCGTGCCGTATGTAAAGACGTATCGAAAGCATGGTGGCGCACGCGGGCGAGCATCCCGCCAGCCGCCGGACCTGCCGCACGTAAGCGATTTGGCTCACTCTTTGTAGTGTAACGAATCCTAACTGCGGAATCCGGCCTGCCGTCACCGAGCATTAAACCGACCGAATAAAATTATGCCACAAGGAACAGTAAAATGGTTCAACGAGAAAAAAGGTTTCGGATTCATCATCGATCCGAGCTTTGACGACGATATTTTCGTCCATTTCTCGGAAATCCGGACAGAGGGATTCAAAACCCTTCAAGAGGGTGAGCTCGTCGAATTCGAGCTTTACCGCGACGAAAAGGGCGCCAAGGCTCGCAATGTGATCCGCCAATAGTGTAGGATGAAGCCGTTTTGGCTTCCAATACACTTACAGCACGGTCGCTTGCGGGAAATATCGTCCTGATCGGCTTCATGGGGACGGGTAAATCCTCCCTCGGAAAGCGGCTCGCCCAGACTCTGGGCTGGCCGCTGATCGACTCGGACGTCCTTGCCGAGAAAAAGGCGGGACGTACGATTTCAGAAATTTTCGCCTCCGAAGGGGAAAACGCTTTTCGGGATCTCGAGACAGGGATCTTGAAATCGCTGGAGCAAACATTTCACGCGGTAATCTCCACAGGTGGTGGAGTAGTAGGGCGCGAAGAGAATCGCGCGTTGTTGAGACGTATGGGCATGGTGGTTTGGCTGCACGCGGACGAGGAAGCGATTTTCGAGCGCATCTCGCGAAACAAAAAGCGGCCCCTCTTGCAAACGCCGAATCCCCGTCAAACGCTGCACGATCTGCTGAAAAAGCGAGGTCCCCTTTACGCAGAAGTTGCTGATGTAGCGATAGATACAGGTAGAACGCAGCCCCCTCAGGCCATACAGGCGATATTGCAAGCCTTTCGGAGTTTCTCAGGGAAAGAAACGGATAAATCCTCTCCTTTACGATGAAAACCGCGCTCGTGGAACGGGCGCTCGCTCTTGGATTCGCCCAGTGCCGCGTGGCTCCAGCCAAACCGCCACGCTACGGTGAAGCGTTCCGTCTTTGGCTCGCCAATGGCAGTCACGGCACCATGGAATGGCTCCAACGGGGCAAGGAAAAGCGCCTTAACCCAGAACTCGTCCTCCCGGGCGCGAAAAGTGTGGTCGTGTTGACGACAAATTATTTTCAAGGCCCGGAACGTCCTGCGCGTCGCGGACGCATCGCCCGGTACGCCTGGGGCGTAGACTATCACGATGTCATCCAGCCGCGGCTTGAATCTCTCGACGCATTTCTCTCCGCAAATGGCGGAAAACAAAAGATTTACACGGACACGGGTCCCGTTCTCGAACGCGATTTCGGCTCCGAAGCCGGAATCGGCTGGTCGGGCAAAAGCACCATGTTGCTCAACCGCGAACTGGGCACATGGTTTTTTCTTTCTGTCATTTTGACGACGCTCGAAATCGAGCCCGATCCTCCTCAGCGGAATCGTTGCGGAAGCTGCACGCGCTGCATCGACGCCTGCCCTACCAACGCCATCACGGCACCCCATCGACTCGACGCCAGAAAATGCATTTCCTACCAGACCATCGAAAACAAAGGCCCGATTCCCCTGGAAATGCGTGCGCTCATCGGTAACCGGATTTATGGCTGCGACGACTGCCTCGATGCCTGCCCGTGGAATCGCTTCGCGGAGGCGTCGCGGGAAATGGCGTTCTCCGCCCGTCCGCCGACAGAATCGGCCGATTTGCGGGATTATCTGTCCTGGAATGACGACCAATTCCGCACTGCCTTCCGCGGATCACCTATCAAACGCATTAAACGCCGCGGCTTTCTCCGAAACGTGTGCGTCGTTTTGGGAAATATCGGCACTTCGGACGACCTGCCCGCTCTTGAAACAGCTGCAGCCGATCCCGAACCGCTGATTGCCGAGCACGCCGCATGGGCCATCACGCAGATCCGCAACCGGACATAGGCGGATTAAAACTTTGCCTTGCAAAGCACACCTTTGTCGCACAAAGTGCGCCCCATGCAGCCACAGTCCGACGCCGGGGAAAACCTGCGTATCATCCGTTCTCTCATGGAGAAGGCGACTATCTACCGTGCCATCTCCGCGCCCGGCGCGCTGGCAGGCGGATCGATCGCTGCAATTGTTTCCATCACAGGCGTTTTTCTCGCCAGTCCGAGCATTCCGGCCGAGGACGAAATTTGGTGGTTTTTTGTTCCGTGGCTCGCCGTATTTGTCGTGGCGGGCGTCTTTAATCTATGGCTGCTCGGCCAGGATGGGACTCAAGGCGGTTCGGATACCGGATTTCACGTGTCCGAAAGAATGCGGACTGCGCTGGGTTGCATGCTCCCCGGATTACTAGCCGGAGGTTTTTGTGCAATCCTGCAGTCGGCACTCGAATGGTCCACCATTGCCAGCCTCTGGGTGTTGCTCTACGGCGTAAGCCTCCTAAGCACCGGCTTTTTCTCGCCAACTTCCATCCGGGTTCTCGGCTGGACGTTCTTCGCTGCAGGTGCTGTTTTGCTTATCGCAGGGGCGATTATCGCCGAGACCATTCAAACCGGCGACGCAAATCCGCTGGCTCTTGCCCATGGAATTATGGGCACCACATTTGGATTGTTTCACATTGTTTACGCCATCTGCGTCTGGCCCCGCCGAGCCAATGTTTGATTTCGACAAGATCGACAAAACCATCCACGAGAAAGGCCGGCTCGGAATCATGACTCTGCTTGCTGTGCGGACAAGCTGGACATTTCAAGATTTAAAGAGCGAACTCAAAATGAGCGACGGAAATTTGATCACGCATCTGCGCACCCTTCATGACGCTGGCATGGTCGCCATTACGCGAGAAATTCTGGACCGTCCGCAAACCAGTTATTCCCTGACCGCGAAAGGGCGCGCGGCGTTTCAGGAATACCTCGCGGTACTCGAGCAGATCATCACGGCTGGAAAACCAAAGGTATGACGCTCCGAATCCTGTGGGAACATCCCGCTCATCGTTCATTTGCCCTGAAACTTTGTGTTACAAAGCCTTCTAAATTCGAATCATGAACAGTTTGCAAAAAGTGATCATCCTCTTTCGCGGCAACACTCGCTCCACTGCGTCACTACTTTTAAAACCACGACCGCGTCTGTTCATTCCGTGTGTGACAACCATTGCCGTCGGCTGCGCGATTTACGGCGGCGTCATTGGCCTCTGGCGCGGACCGCAGCAGGCGCTTTACACTGCAATCAAGTTTCCCTTGCTCATTTTTCTGACCTGCGGCGCAAATACTCTGCTCAACGGAATATTGGCGCAGGTCTTGGGCTCGGGCTTGAGTTTTCGTCAGACCTCCACGGCAATTTTAATGAGCTTTACCGTGATGGCGATCATCCTGGCCGGGCTAACTCCCGTCGCGGCTTTCATTCTCGCCAGCAATCCAGCGCTGGGGTCGGAACAGAGCAGAACCGGCCACGGCATTACCCTGCTTTGCGACGTCGCCTTCATTGCCTATACTGGAGTCGTCGGCAACGTCCGGCTATTGATGCTGCTCAAGCAAATTTGCCCCGCCGCCGTTGCAAGACGTGTCTTCTGGGGCTGGCTGGCGGGCAATCTCTTTCTCGGCGCGCAGTTATCGTGGGTCTTGCGACCCTTCATCGGCAGCCCTGGATTGGAAGTCCAATTTCTTCGCGACGACCCCCTGCGCGGGAATTTTTACGAAGCGGTTTTTCACACTCTCAAACATCTCATTAACCGATAAACCATGAACGAACCCGCAACACCCTCCGGTCCCTGGAAAACAAACCCACTGCCGCCTTTGCCTCCTCTCGAATCCAGTGCCAGTCCGGCTTTGATCATCGAGACATTGCTGAAACGTCCCGCCCAACTTGTCCTATCGATTCAGGAAAAAGATGGTCTGCGCATTTCCACGATTCTCGCCATAGTCGCTTTTCTGGCATTGGCAGTTTACGGACTTGTCATCGGCACGTTTTCCGGAGGCGATCAATTGCTAGCGGCCACATGGAAAGTGGGCCTCGGGGGATTCGCCAGTGCTATCATATGCCTGCCAAGCCTGTTTATTTTTGCCAGTCTTTCGGGCGCTAATGTCACGATTCGTGGAATCGTGGGTACACTGGCAGCCACACTGGCGCTGGCGGCGCTGTTACTGATCGGCTTTGCCCCCGTGGCGTGGATCTTCTCGCAGTCCACCGAGTCGCTCGTCTTCATCGGAACACTACATCTCTGCTTTTGGCTTATTGGACTGGGCGTGGGCCTGCGTCTCCTTGGAATGATGCTAAAACTATTGGGACTCGCGGACAGATTTCATATGAAGGTGTGGATTGCGATTTTCGTCCTCGTCAGCCTTCAGATGACAACCGCTCTTCGGCCCCTCATTGGAAAATCACAGGATATTCTGCCAAAGGAGAAAAAGTTCTTCCTGGCTCATTGGAAAGACAATCTCACAAGCCAGCACTAACACTCTTCAAATTGCGCGGCAGTCACTCCCCATTGTGCGGCGTGTAGCCACTCACGAACTCTTTGCGAAACTCAGCGAATGTTCCCCGCTCCAACGCACTTCTAACACGCTGCATTAGATTTAAGTAAAAATGTAGATTGTGCAGTGTTACCAACCGCAATCCAAGTATTTCCTCGGCTTTGATCAAATGCCGGAGATACCCCCGGGAATATTTTCGGCACGCCGGACATTCACAGCCTTCCTCAATTGGGCCTTTGTCGAAAATAAACGGTGCGTTTTTAAGATTGATCGTTCCCGTGTTAGTAAACGCCGTCCCGTTTCGCGCAATGCGCGTCGGCAGCACACAGTCGAACATGTCGATGCCGCGCGCCACCATTTCCACCATCTGCGGTGGCGTACCAAGACCCATGGCATACCGGGGTTTGTTAGCAGGCAGATGCGGTGTGCTGTATTCGATGGCGGCCATCATTTCCGCCTCAGGCTCGCCCACGCTAACACCGCCCACAGCGTATCCCGGAAAATTCAAGTCGGCCAACGCCTGCGCACTGTGAACGCGAAGCTTTTCGTAATCAGAACCTTGCACGATACCAAAGACGTTCTGATGTGCCGGCGCGTGTTGTGCCGACCAATCACGGCAACGCTTTGCCCAGCGCAATGTCCGCTCCAGACTTTTCGCCGCATAATCGTATTCGCAGGGGTAAGGCGGGCACTCGTCAAAAACCATCGCAATATCCGAGCCGAGCGCAGCCTGGATTTCCATGGACGTTTCCGGACCGATAAAACACGGCGCACCATCGAGGTGACTCTGAAAAGCAACGCCTTCCTCCGTAATCTTCCGCAATCTCGCCAGGGAAAACACCTGAAAGCCGCCTGAATCCGTCAAGATCGGTCCATTCCACCCCATGAACGTATGCAGACCACCGAAATGTTTCATCACCTCAACACCCGGCCGGATGAACAGGTGGTACGTATTGCCGAGGATGATCTGGGCTCGAAGATCGACGAGTTCCTCCGGCGTAACGGCCTTTACCGTCGCCTGCGTGCCGACCGGCATGAAAATGGGCGTCTCGATCACTCCGTGCGCCGTGGTCAACCGTCCCCGGCGCGCCATCGACGACGTATCAGTGGAAATCAATTCAAACATGGAGCGGCGACAATAGACACAACCGGGCGGAATTGCCACGTGCCACCCAAAAGTCACGTCATTGTTGCAAATTGATTACATCAGCGACTTGACTTGTTGCAAGCCGCCTGCAACAAAAACGGCCCTCGCTTCCGTGTCTTCCATGAAATCAAAACCGCTCTCTTCCTCTGCCATTGCCGCTGTTCTCGCAGCATTCAGCTTTGCTCCCGCACTCGCGTCTGCCCAGAACGCTGCGCCCACTCCCGATGTCCACGAAGCCGGGCATACCCTCGAGGAAATGAGCGTCACCGCGGGGCCGACCCAACGAACGCTCTTCGAACAAGCTGCGCCGGTGACAGTACTTCAAGGCGATGAGCTCAAACAAAAGCTCGCAACCTCCCTCGGTGATACGCTTGCGAATGAGCCGGGGGTGAGCGCGACGAGATTCGCCCCGGGAGCGAGTCGGCCCATTATTCGCGGACTGGACGGCGACCGAATCCGTGTCCTGCAAAACGGCACGAACACGATCGACGCCTCGGCGACGAGCTTTGATCACGCAGTCTCCGTCGAGCCGATGACCGTTGAAAAAATCGAAATCGTGCGCGGTCCGGCCACGCTTCTGTATGGGCCGAACACCGTCGGCGGCGTCGTAAACGTCATCGACAATCGCGTGCCGACCGAACTTCCGAACAGCGCGCTCCCGTTCACCGGTGGCTTCGATTTCCGCTACGGAACGGTCGACGACGAGACATCCCGCTCAGGACTGGTGGAATTCGCGATCGGGCACATCGTTGTGCACCTGGACGGCTCCCGGCGTGAAACGGCGGACGTCGACATTCCGGGTTACGCCCGTTCCGAGCGTCTCCGCGAACGCGACCCGCTGCCAGCCGGCGAAGAAGAAGCAAAAGACGTGCTCCCGAACAGCTACACGAACACAGACAATGCCGCAGGCGGAATTTCCTACGTGTGGGACAAGGGCTACTTCGGCGTGGCGTATAGCGGCTATGATGGAAACTATGGCACCGTCGCGGAGCCGGACGTTCACATTGAACTTGAGCAACGCCGCTGGGATGTGCGCGGAGAGGTCAGGGAGCCGTTCGCGGGAATCAATGCTATCCGGCTGAAAGCGGCCTATTCGGACTATCAACACACCGAATTCGAAGGGCCGGAAATCGGCACGGTGTTCAAAAACCGTGGTTGGGACGGAAGGCTCGAGGTAGCCCATAATAAACTCGGTCCGATTGAAGGAACGATTGGTTACCAATCGCAATACAGCGATTTCTCAGCTCTGGGAGAAGAAGCGTTCCTCCCTCCCGTAGAAACCACCGGCAATGCGCTGTTCGTTTTCGAGGAGGCCGATCTGAATCCGTGGATTTTGCAGGCTGGCCTCCGATTCGACTGGCAGAAGGTCGACGCAGCGGCGAATGACAATTTTGGTCCGGCTCGCTCGCGTGATTTCGATACGTTGGGCGGCTCAGCGGGCGTCGTTCGAGAGATCGGCGAAAACTATGCGATTGCGCTTTCGGCGACTTATACGGAACGCGCGCCGACCTACCAGGAACTTTATGCAGATGGCCCCCACGTGGCCACGGATGCTTTCGAAATCGGCGACCCGAATCTGGATCCGGAGAAATCGTTTGGAATCGACCTTTCCTTCCGGAGAAAGGCGGGATTCGTGACGGGCTCGGTCAGTTTGTTCTACAATCATTTCGACGGATTTATCGCTCAAAATCCGACCGGCGAAGTGGAGGACGATCTGGCTGTATTTCGTTATCAACAAACCGATGCAACGCTCATGGGCGGCGAGTTGGCGCTCGAGTTTCATCTCATTGATCAAGGCGATCAGGAGCTTTCCAGCGTTGAACAACCGGCGGATGGGAAAAGCGGGAAAGCCATCGCAACCACCGATGCAGAAGCGGAGCCTCACGCCCATCATCATCTCCACCTGCGCCTCACGTCCGACTACGTTTACGCGAAGGACGAAACCACGGACCATTCCCTGCCCCGGATGCCTCCCTTCCGCGTCGGAGCGGATCTGGTATATCAGGGCGATCACTTTGGGGCATCGCTCGGCGGCCAATTTGCGGCGCACCAAGGCCGGACGGCAGAAAATGAACTTCCGACAGACAGTTATTTTCTGCTCAACGCAAGCGTCAGCTACAAAGTCGATATCGGGCCCGTGAACGTGGAGTTTTACGTAAAAGGAAGCAATCTCACCGACGAAGAAGCCCGACTGTCCACCTCGTTCCTGAAAGACATTGCTCCCCTGCCAGGCCAATCGGTCGTTTTTGGCGTAAGCACTGTCTTTTAAGCAGAACCACCATGCGTTACATTCCGGCAAATGCGTCCAGAACCTAGAAAACGAATTGCAGTATCCGGTCCACAGGCTCCCTTGGGTGGACTGGATGCGGCATTCGGGGAGGTGCAGTTGCCGGATTTGCCGGAAGGAAATGCGGAACTGGCCAAGCCCGAACCCTTACCAGTTTGGAAAATGGGACGCGTCATCTTGCGGAGGGAAACCGCGCATCGCGGCGGGAAAACGGTGATTGTGATCGACGGTTTTGCCTCGCATCTGCCGCTGTCGATCATCGAAAAGACCGCGAAAAAGGTGCGTGCAGCATGCGGCTGTGGAGGAACCGTGAAAGAGCGCCGGGTGGAAATCCAGGGAGATCAAATCCCCAAGATCCGAGCCGCGTTGGAAGCGGAAGGCTTTGAGGTCCGCGGCGAGAAGTAAGGTTCCGCAGGATCAACGTCCGTCGCCCGTTTTTGAAACTACTTTTACTTTGGTAAACATCACTGAACACGACGGTTTCGAGCGGAGAACCAAGGAGAGGCGGTTTCCAACTGCCTGAAAACGGGCGCTTGGAAAGCGCCTCTCCTTGTAAAAAACACCACGGACGACGATCTACCAAAGTAAAACTACGCGATGACCCGCAAGCCTTTGGGGAGGGCTTCGCCGAACGTCTGTGAAGCATCCGCAGGAGACGAGTCGATGCCTGTCACTACGAGGGCGATATCGCGCTGGGACGCGCCATTTTTCTGGAGCCACGCGGCTGAAGCCTGCCGGACGGAATCAGAAATATCGCGGTGACGATCTCCGGTTCGGCGCGTCAATTGCGCCAGAGCAAAATGAGCGTTCTCACCACCTTTCTCAGGAGACCTTTGGAGAAAACGGCTTGCCCAAGCCTCGGCAGTTTCGGCGGGGAGGATCGTGTTAAGCGACCCATGCCAGGGCGCGCGAGCGCCAAGGCGTCCGAGCGTCCAGAGCTGGGCATGGGTGATCGTCTTTTGCTCCAGGCGACGAACGAGAATTTCGCCCAACAGCGTTTTGAAGGCGATCGGGAGCAGCTCGAGCGAACCGAGCAGACGCCAGATTTCGGTCCATTCGTGACGCGCAAGCTGCTCCGCCCGTTCTGCTTTCGCAGGATCACGGCGAACCGTGGCAACGAGTGGCTCAGCGAGAATGTGCTGCTGGCCGGCAGTCAGACCAGCGGCGATGCGGCGCCAAAGGATCCACCATTCGGCGCGGGAATGTTCGTTCTTAGGATGAGCGATCTTGCGCTCGAAGACGCGCCAGGTTTGCGCCACACGCCAGTCGTCCACTGCAAATCCGAAGCCGGGACGAAGGCAAAACCCCGTCAAATTGAGCCAGCGCGCTTCGTGCGACGGACTGCGCCGGCGCGCGGATTCGAGTGGGAGCAACGTTTCCCAGAATGAACGTAGTAGCGATGGCGGCCAATCGAGACGACCGAGCCCGGCCACTGCTTCGAGTTCTTTCACGATACGTTCTGGCGGGTTTGCAGACTCGAATGTCTTTCGAAGAAGTGCGCGTCCTGTTTCGACAATGGTTTCGTCCAGGAAGCCGGCTTGTTCACCCGTCGCCTCGTGCGTGGCAACATCGGTTTGCGTCGCGGCGCGGACGTCGAATTGCAATCGCCAGCTTCCCTTTCCATCCTTTTCCGCGCACCAGAGTTCCAGAGTCCCGATTTCAGTAAGACGGGCATGAAGTTCCACGGTCACGGTGTCCGTCTTTGCCTTCAAAACCGTGCGAATAGGAGGCAGTGCCGTCAGTTGAAGAGGATCCACGGGAATCACGTCGCCCGGTTTGTCGTTGGTTCGAAGGCTGGACACGAAAAGCGGGAATTCCACGGGCTGGCGCGTGAGCAACTCAAATTGCCGGTTTTCAATCGTCGCGGAATGGCCCTCGTCCAGTCCGGCGGGCGCGACGCAAATGGCAACATCGTCATTCCCGGTGCGAATACCGATGTAATACGAACGGGCTAAGCCCCCGGAAATTTTCACGCCGGCGCCCCGGCGAACCATGCCGTGCCAGGCGGCTCCGAGAGCCACTGCCAGGTCGAGCCGATCGTTCCCGAGAATGCGCGGTGGCCGACCGAACCACGAGGCGATCACATCGATCAAACGCTCGCGCATGAGCGGCGACTCAAAGAGACCGCCATTAAAGAGGACGAGATCCGGCTGAATCGAGCCGTGGGCGCGGAGAAATGCGGCGAGGTAGCGTGTAATCGCAAAATCCGGCGCGTACGGCAGACCGAATTCCTGGAAACCGGACGCCCGGCGCGCCGGGTTTTCGTCAAAAGCAACCCGCGGAAGAAATCCGTCCACGAGCAATGCGGCGACTTCGTCCCGGGCGAATTCGACTTGAAGGGAACCGCCAATCAAACGCACGCCTTCTGCAGGGATAGAAAGCGTGAATGGTGATTGGTGAACGGTGAATGGTTTTTGCGACAGAAGCGCTTCCTTGGCCTGCTGGCATTTGCGAACGAGGATGCTCCATTGGCGCGGTGTAAGCCGCACACCGAGACGTTGTTCAGCGTGATGCGCGAGAGCGAGATCGAGATTGTCGCCACCGAGGATAAGATGATCGCCGACGGCAAACCGGCGCAGCTTGTTTTGGGATTCGACGGCAATCAGCGTAAAATCGGTTGTTCCGCCGCCGACATCGCAAACCAGGATCGTTTCACCAGCTTGAAGCGTTGTCGCCACGTCATGGGACTGCATCCAATTGTAAAAAGCGGCGAGCGGCTCCTCGATGAGGACGATGCGTGGCAAACCAGCACGGCGGGCGGCAGAAACGGTGAGTTCGCGAGCGACTTCATCGAACGACGCAGGAATAGTGAGAACAACATCCTGGTCCTCGAGCAGATCAGCGGGATGGGCGTGGTTCCACGAGTGCCGCAGGTGGGCCAAATATCGAGCGCTTGCTTCGACGGGACTGAGTTTCTTGGCGTCATCGGCGCCGTGCCATGGAAGAAAGTCGGCCGTCCGATCGACCCCGGAATGGGAGAGCCAGGATTTGGCCGAAACAACGAGGCGGGCCGGTGCGTTTGCGCCATGGTCACGCGCCCAATGACCGACGGCATGACCGTTCGACTCGGTCCACGGCAGCTGCAACGCGCCGGCAGAAAGTTCGCCGGACGCGGGTTCGTAATGAAAAGAAGGAAGTGTGTCGCGCTTTTCGATTTCGCCGGGGGCGACAATTTGGGGAACTGGAAAAATCTGGGGGGCCTTTTCCGGCTCGGTCGTGTCGACGAAAGCGAGCGCGGAGTTCGTAGTGCCGAGATCAATCCCGACGACGTAGCGCGAAGGGGAAGCCGCGGCGGCAGTCATACTAGGGACTCAACCGCAAATGAAAGCAAAGGAATACCAATTTCCCGCATAGCTACCTAATCAGATAATTTGGTCGTAGCTTCCGTGTGATCCTATCCAATACCAAAGAATGCCATTCGGATGATCCTGCCCCAGCGCGCGATAGTGTAGGCCGACGCGAACAGACCACGCATCGCCAATTTTCTTGAGCCGGAGCGACGAATGTCGGGGGTTTTCCTTGAGCAGCCGAAAATTCTTGTCGGCGAGCTCGCGTACTTTTTCCGGCAGCTGCCGGTAGTGAAACCAGAATTCCGGAGTTGCAAAATGATTCAAAGCGATCTGCAGCGACCGGCCTCATAATCTTCGATGGCGCGTTTGCCCGCTGCATCCAAACGCCCGGCAAGGATGTCCGCCTCGATTTGGCGGTCCCATTCGTCAGCAAGATATTCCTCGAACCATTGCGAAAAACGGGCCAGTTCCTCCTTTGAAAGACGTGTGATGGCTGCTTCGAGTTCCTGAATGCTCATAGACAAATTTACCGATTGAACGCCAAAGAGGCAATTGCCGATTCCACGGTAAAACCAGTCGTACACCACTCAAATCACAAAAAACGGCCTGGCGTCATCTACCCATTCCCTCGGACGTTGAATTCCAATTTCCAGCGCTCATCCGAGATCGTGCTTTCGCACCAGAATTCCAGCACGCCAAGCTCGGTGAGCTTCGACACGAAACGGACCGGGACAAAGCCGTCCTCGGAATCCCTGGCAGACTCGAGCATGGTCTCCAACGAGTCGGACTCGACAAGTTCGTCTTCAGTCCAGCGCGCCAGGACATCGCCGGGCCTGTCCTGCTTACGGACGGTGGAGTTGAAGAAACGAAATGACGCGGGTTCGCCAACGATGAGGCCGATTTCACCGCTTGGGACTTCCGTTTCCGTCCCTTCCTCCATGCCGAATGGCGCCACGCACAGCGCGCGCAACGGACGGGGAGCGCCTGGGATCGCCGGACCGGACGTCTCGATTCCCACATAATAACTCCGCGCCGTTCCGCCGCGGATTCGGACGCCTTTTCCGCGTTTTGTGGCAGCGTAATAAGCCGCGCCTCGGGCAACGGCATAGTCGAGCTCAGCGTGTGTTCCGCTTAAAAGGAGGCGGGGTGGCGTTTCAAGCCAGGAACCCAGCACTTCGAGAAGCCGGCTCTGCAGAGCGGCAGACTTGAGCACACCACCATTGAAGAGCAGATGCGTCGGCTTAACCGTGCCGCCATCGCCGTTCTGGCTTAAAAAATGGGCTAGATGATGCGTGATCGCCGTATCTGTCTCGAACGGCAGGCCGAGTTCGCGGAAACCCGAAGCGCGGCGGCGCGATGGCTGCGCATCAATGCTGCATCGAGGGAAAAATCCTTCCACCAGCAACGCGCTCATTTCAGCTCGGTCGAGATCGACGGAAATCGTTCCGCCGATGAGTCGTCGCCCACGCCCAAGGACCGTGACCGGATATTTCTCCGGACCGTCTGCCGCGAGAAGTGACTCTTTTGCCGTGCGGCAAGCGTGCCAGAGGCCGACAGATTGCCACGCATCGACTTCGACGCCCTGTTCGGCAAATTTTTGCTGTGCGCCGTAGGCAAGCGCCAGGTCCATGTTATCGCCGCCTGCAAGAATGTGGTTGCCGACCGCGATCCGTTTCAAAACGAGCTCACCGTTCTCCGATGTAGCTCCGACAAGCGTAAAATCGGTCGTGCCGCCACCGATGTCACAAACCAGGAGCGTATCGCCTTCGACAAGCTGTTTCCGCCAGCTATCACTGGCATCGGCCAGCCATGCGTAAACAGCAGCCTGCGGTTCTTCGATCAGCACAAAGTCCTGCGGCAGGCCAGCTCCCAACGCAGCTTCACGCGTCAAATCACGCGCAGCCGCATCGAACGAAGCCGGGACGGTTAACACGACCTCCTGCTGCGCCAGCGGCGTGTCAGGAAAGGCGTGATTCCACGCTGCGACGAGATGCGCGAGATAGCGGCGGGATGCCTCGACCGGGGATATTTTCGGCACCTCAGGCGGTGCACCCCAAGGCAAAATCGGCTGGCGACGATCCACCTTGCTGTGGCACAGCCACGACTTCGCGGCCGCAATGGTCCGGGCAGGCTGGTCGGCCGATTGCCGTCTCGCAAACTCGCCAACGGCAAAGTCCAAACCCTCCGGCGCCCACGGGAGCGCGAGATTTTGCGCTTCGTTTTCGGCCGCCAGATAAAGGAAAGAGGGCAGCTGATGACGGGTTTCAACCGTGCCGGGAGCAACGATTTGCGGGATGGGAAGCAGTTGAACGCCCGCTTCGTCGAGTCGTGAATAAGCGATGACGCTATTGGTCGTACCGAGATCGATACCGACGGCGTAAGTGGCGGAAAACTCCGAAGTCATGAGCGGAAAAGAAATGACGAATGACGAATGACGAATGGCGAATGAACTGTCGCTAGGGACCAATTAAGGACAATAGCAACGGGAGGAAATCTTAAAGTCGTCATTTCGGTTTAGTGAATTTTTTCCGCAGTCGGGGGGCGCCATTTCGTCATTCGTCATTCGTCATTCATTTCACTTCAACTTCCGCCGGAGCAACGACGAGCGCCGCGTCATCGCGCCCGGTCCATTCCGGGAGTTCGCACTTAGTCGCAACCCATCCGGGATGCGCAAGAGTGCCGCGGTACGGACCGCTTCCGGCGACGTTGCCGCTGAGGCGGATTTTGGCCGAATCGAATCCTGCCGGAACCTGGACGGGCGCACCTTCGTTTTCCTCGCGCAAAAGTTTCAGCGCAAAAAGTCGTTGCAAAACCGCCGCAGAATCCTTGTGAATGCCTCGAACCGCCGAACCGATCTGAGCGTCCGAGTACGAATCAATGGGTTCCTGGAGAAAATCGACGAGACGCGCGTCGCGCTGGAGCACGGCAAGCAACGTGATCGCTTCGCTGCGCCGGGGGGCGGGAGGAGCTGCCGGGACGGCTTTGGGCATTTCGACCGGCCTCGGCTCGGCTTTTGGCTCTTTTGGGGCCTCCAGAGCTTCGCCGGCGGCAAGCTTTTCCACCTTTGCTGCAAAATCGTTGTCGCTCCAGATCCGGAACATCGCCTGAAAGCCGAGCAAAAAATTTCCCATAACGCCGTTCCTCTAAACGATTCCCGCTCAGCCGGAAAGCGGAAAGGATGACCGCCAGCGGTTCTAGTTTTGCGGTTATACCTCGGCAACGGCTTTAGCCGGCCGGGACTGCGGCAAAGTCTGCAAAAGGACATTTGCTACCGTGATCAGGCCGCCCCCGATTAGCATCGCAGAAGTCACCTTTTCGTTCGGATAAGAAAAACCGCCGAGTGCCCCGAGCCAGCCCGGTAAAAACAGGGCAAATAGACTCGTCCAAACGGGTTCGACGCAATAAATCAGGCCGGCCTCGGTGGCACTTAAATGCTTCTGCCATTTGTTCATGAGCCCAAAAGTCAGCAGCGTGCAGGCGAACGTCAGGATCAAAAGCGAACCCATCACCACCGGTCCCTGCAGGGCAAGCGCGAGGTCGTTCACGTGTTCAACCGAAGGGAGAATGGCCACCACTGAAATGCAAGCAATCGTCGCGAACATCACAATGGTCACGCGTCCAGCGTGATAGTTGCGCGCCGACTCACGCCCCAGCAGGAGGATTTGGCCCGTAAAAAAGATCGAACAAACCATCGTCTCGAATTCGCCACGCCCCAGCCGAAACGTGTGCCAGTTAAATCCCGAAAGCACGATCATGCCTGCCATCACCAATGCGCAACTGACCAAAATGGGGATGCCCGGCAGCCGCCTAACGCGCAACGCGATAAAAAGTGGGATCAAAACGCAGTAGCACGACGTCAGAAACGCTGAAGTCGAAGCGCTCGTGTGTAGAAGGCCGTCGTTTTGCAGCAGGATTGCTGTGCCCGCAAATGCGCCCAACCCGATGCCTTGTCCCAATTCTCCCCGTGTTAAGTCGCGGAGCGTTCGGGCATTCAGCACAGTCAGAACGAGCGCCGCAATGCCAAAACGAAAAACGACGCAAATCGCCGCCAGAAACCATGTGCTCGCTTCCGGGAGCACCAGCCGCTGACCAGCCTCCACTGCTTTGGCCAGCGGAAAACTAATGCTCCAAAATACTGTCGCCAGGAAAAGCATCAGTGTCGCGCGCCGGTGGAGGGATTTCTCCCTCGCAGCGGGAACGACATTGGGAAAGGCAACGGTTTCAGTATCGGGCGACATTCGTGGCAGGAATCATTCAGCGCCTGCCAGTCCCGTTTACTCCAGGACGAGTCAGGCGCGAACCGCCACTTTGACCGGTTTTTGGCAGACCCGCAAATAGGCCAGCCATCCTGCGCACGCCCTACGCGGGGATTGTCGTCCGCAACAGCGTCGTATCCGACTGCGTCGGCCACAGAGTCGCGTCCGAGACGGTCGCAGGCACCAGGAAGAAATCGCCGGGCTGGAAGACAGTTCCCATATTGG
The DNA here is from genome assembly GCA_036524675.1 of Chthoniobacterales bacterium. Lineage (GTDB taxonomy): Bacteria > Verrucomicrobiota > Verrucomicrobiia > Chthoniobacterales > DASVRZ01 > DATDAW01. The sequence goes on from DATDBU010000170.1 coordinate 50,081, forward strand.
ATACGGCTCCCGTCAACACCGTGAAAATCGCGAATTTGCCGTCCGTAAACGCCGGACGCGGAGAGTCCAAAGTCCATTTCTCGACCGTGAAATACTCGCAGCTGGTCAACTCTTCACCATTCGGGACGGCCAGTTTCGGATTTGTATCGGCGAAATCGATGGATTTCAGCGACTCATCGATGTGCAACTCACGCGGTTTCCCATCGAGACCGGCCCGGTTCCAGTCAAAAACGCGGTACGTCGTGTCGCTGTTCTGCTGAACTTCGACAATCACGTTCCCTGCGCCAATCGCATGGACCCTTCCGCTGTAGATGAAAATAGCGTCGCCGGCTTTGACCGGGATCCGCTGAACAGCTTCCTCCACCGTGCCGCGGTGGAGACGTCCCTCGAATTCTTCGCGTGTGACGCCTTCCTTCAGTCCCACCCACAGCGCCTCGTCGAGTTGGGTATCGACGATGTACCACATTTCCGTTTTCGGCTCACCACCGAGTTCACCGGCAATTTCCGCGGGAGGATGGACCTGGATGGAGAGACGTTCCTGGGCGTCGAGGAGCTTGAACAACAGCGGAAAACGGGGCGACGGATGCGCGGCGTAAGCTTCGCCGAAAACCGGGACACGTTGCTGCGTCCACAGTTCGTGAAGTGTCGTCCCTTTGAGGTTTCCGGAGTGGACCACGCTCTGGGCCTCCTCCCGATCGACTACTTCCCAGGATTCCCCGATTCGGGTGCCGGGAAGGAGATGTTTTCCAAAAAGAGTCTGAAGACGGCTGCCGCCCCAGACCTTTTCCATCAGGAGCGGTTCGAAGTAGATCGGTTCAGGAAAAGTCATGTGCGGGGCCATCCTAGAGGCCGTGTCATCAACAAGGCAAGGCTGTCTTTTACAACCGCTTAACGGCCACCGGAAGGTTTCGGAGCAACTTGCAAGATGTGCCTGGCCCGGCAGGTTGAACTCATTGATGGCCTACCCCCTTTTTTCGCAGGCCACAGCACTTTCGTTCTCAGACCGGCTTATTCCAGTCCGGAGTCAGCCGGCATTTTTTGTGAACAGCGACGCCGCCATCGCAACGCAAAGCGCGCAGACGCGCAAAATTCTTACGCAGAACCCGATGGCCGATGGCGTCGGGTGCAACAGAGCAGCAGCGCACCTCCTAGAACCAAGACACACGAAGCCGGTTCGGGGATGAGGAATCCACGGATTTCACCTGCTGGAAAAGCGTCGGTATGGATATTGAGATAGGCCTTTCCTTCGTTGGCAGCATTCACTAATGCGGCAAACGCTGTGGCAGGCGTTCCTCCATTGTCCGTGATAAACGTGGGGTTGTAACTCGAGGCAAGTGTCATGTCGAACGTCTGGTCATACGACCCAAAAGTGACGCCGGCTGGAAAACCACTGAACGTTGGGACCTGAGTAGCCACGCCGGCTGTGCCAGTAAAAGGAAGGGCAGTCGCGGCGTGGATGTGCGCAACGGTCACTGGACTGAGAAGCCCGGCGAAATTCACATCGACGCGCATGGTTGCAAGGTCAACGTCAATGGTGATCAATGCCACTGCAGTTCCCAGAGAAGCATTTGGAGGAGCCTCTTTCGGGCCATCGAGCTGCACGGGGTAGACAACCGGAGCTGCCTGCGCCATGACGGCTGTAAGGAAAAACGCTGCGAGTAATGAGCGGATTTTCATGTTCGTAGGGGGTCGTCGTGGAATGTCGGGCCTTGTGTGGATCGCAGAAAATCACGAAATCACGTCAGGAACCGGGAACGATTGGGGGAGCATCTGTTCCTATCGTTTTCACGCAGAGAGTAAAGCCAAAAAACGGCTTCCCTGAGAGTTTCATTTCCTTGCCGGGGTTTCTCGCCGAATCCGCGCCGCTCCCAGAGGGAGACATCAGCTTTCGCTTCAAGGATGTCGCAGGTGAGTTGCAGATTTGCGAGGCCCCCTGAATGCGCCGCAGCAGCGCACTTTGCGATTGCACAGTGAGCGACAACAAGCTTCAACAACTCCTCGTTATGCCCATCGAATACCTTCCCGAGAGCAGCACCTTCTTCGTCCACACCGAAGCCGCGACCTATGCGATGAAAGTCTTGCCGCAAGGCTACCTGGTGCATCTGTATTGGGG
>DATDBU010000171.1:0-7760 GCA_036524675.1 Chthoniobacterales bacterium
GATACCCCAAAGTGCAAACGGCCACTGCCGTCAGGCCCTGTGCCTCCAGGCCGAGGATCGCGTCGTACTGCGCGGGCACGAACCCCTCCATTGGACAGGCGTCGATCCCGAGCAACGCGGCGCTGGTCAGCAGATTGCCCAACGCGATGGCAGCCTGACCACCCGCTCGCGCTCCGCCAGGAAGTGCGGTTGGCGGAGTTGAAGCACGAAACTTTTGTTAGTGGAACGGATGCTGATATGCCGGGATACAATCGTCGGGTTACGCAGCTCTGCCGCCGGCATGGAAAATTCCGGCCCAAGTTTATCGGGCAACCACAAAGCCTCGCCGAAGGGCTTACTATGGTTGCGAATGAAGATGCGGTCCTGCTGCTCCCGTCGTTCGTTCGCCACCAGACCACGCCGTGCGCCACAATGATACCGATTGGTGACGAAGAAGCGACGTGGAATTTGTTTGTTGTCTGGCAGCGCGGTCAAACAACTGGACCGTTACGCACCCTGTTGCAAGCATTCCCTCGGCGTGAGGGCTGATACACATGGGCGCATGATTTGGCGCGTTCTGCGAGGAGATTGGCACATTTCGCCAGTGCTTCCGTGAACGATCACGGTAAAGTCGCGTCATGCCGAAAATCTTTGTTACCGGTGGGAGAGGAAAGGCGGGCCGCGTTTACGTGCTGGACTTGCTCCATCACGGATACGAAGTCACCAATGCCCATTCGGTCCCAACGAATCGCTTCTCCCCAGCCCAAAAGCCAAGCGCCTTCCCGGCTTCCAACCCGAGTTCGGTTGGCGCTGAACCTCCTAGCTTCCACCTTCCATATTCTGCCTTCTACCTTTCCAAAAAATGAGCACGCAAACCTACCTCAAACTTCACGACGGTCACAAGATCCCTCAACTAGGATTCGGAACCTGGCAGACTCCCAACGATGTCGCTCCTGGCGCCGTCCGCGCGGCGATCGAAGCCGGTTATCGTTCCATCGACACGGCCGCCATCTACGAAAACGAGACAGGAACAGGCGAGGGGATTCGGCAGTCGGGCGTCCCACGCGAGCAGCTCTACATCACGACCAAGCTTTGGAACGACGATCAGGGCTTCGACACGACGTTGCGCGCTTTCGACGAAAGTCTTAAACGGCTGAAACTGGACGCCGTGGATCTCTACCTGATCCATTGGCCAAAACCGCGCGCGGACAAGTATGCCGATACGTGGCGTGCCTTAGTGAAGATCAAGGAAAGCGGCCGCGCCAAGTCGATCGGTGTTTCGAACTTCAGCATCCAGCATTTGCAACGGTTGTTTGATGAAGTGGGCGTGATTCCGACAGTCAACCAGATCGAACTTCACCCGCGCTTTCAGCAAAAAGAACTACGCGAGTTTCACGCCCAAAATGGCATTCTCACCGAGTCCTGGAGCCCGCTGGGGCAAGGAACCATTCTCAAAGATCCAACCATCGGCGCCATCGCCCAAAAGCACGGTAAATCACCGGCGCAAGTTATCATCCGGTGGCATATCGACAGTGGCCTTCTGGTCATTCCGAAATCCGTGACTGCCTCGCGTATCCGGGAAAATTTCGACGTCTTTGATTTCACTCTCGACGCCGATGACCTTGTGCAGATCGGCGGACTGGACACGCCTGCCGGACGCATCGGGCCAGACCCTGAAACGGCGCCGTTTTAAGCCCGAAGAAATGCTGATAAAGCGCACGGCACGTTTCGTTGCGTAAGAGCCGTCCGCGCTGATTGCGAAGCGCGAATGCTGGATGTGCGGGTAATGACCTACAACGTGCATAGCTGTATCGGCGTGGATGGAAAACATTCGCTGGAGCGGATAGCGGCCGTCATCGAAGGAGCAGCGACCGACGTGGTCTGTCTCCAGGAACTCGATTTGCAACGGCCGCGTACGGGTGGAGTGGAGCAGGCGCGAATCCTCGCGGAAATGCTGGGTATGGAGTCTCAATTTCATCCGACGATCCGGCGGGACCCGGAGCAATACGGCGACGCGATCCTGAGTAAAAAGCCGATGCGATTGATACGCGCCCGGCCGTTTCCGGAAGTTCCACGGCCCGTCCCCAGGGAACCGCGCGGAGCAATTTGGGTCGAGATTATGGCCGGTGACGTTACATGGCAGCTCATGAACACCCATTTCGGCCTGGGACGTGACGAACGCCGGCTCCAGGCCGCGGAGCTGGCCGAAAACTGGATGCACCCGGCCAGCGAAAAACCGCCAGTAGTCGTCTGCGGGGACTTCAACTCGCGTCCGAGCTCATTCGTGCATCAGATTCTGGCGCGCAAAGCCATGGACGCTTTCCGGGTCAAAGGTCTGCCGCATCCGGCAACATTCTCCACGCGGTTCGCGTTTGTCTGCCTGGACTACCTTTTTGTCAGTCCGGACGTCGTCGTTCGCGATGTAAGTGCGGTCGTTACTCCCATGTCGAAGCTCGCTTCAGATCATTTTCCCGTCATTGCGGATCTGGAGCAAACCCGCATCCGGGAGGTGGGCGAGGGACGATAGTCCTTTGTCATGACTTACACGATGATCAAAGGGAGTGAAGTCCGCTATGCCGGGCATTCCATTGAGCGTCTCTTTCTTGACCGATGGTCGCCGCGGGCGATGTCCGGCGAGCCACTGCCGTTGGAGGATCTCAATACGCTTTTCGAGGCAGCCCGATGGGCTCCTTCGTCGTACAATAACCAGCCGTGGCGCATTCTTTACGCCCGCCGCGACACGCCAGCATGGCCGTTGTTTTTCGATCTGCTGGTCGATTTTAACAAGGTCTGGGCAAAAAACGCTGCCGTGCTGCTCCTGTTCATTTCGAAAACGACATTCGATCGAAGTGGAAAGCCTTCCATCACGCACTCGTTTGATTGCGGTGCTGCGTGGGAAAATCTGGCGTTGCAGGCATCCCTGAGCGGCTTGGTCGTGCACGGAATGGAAGGGTTTGACTACGAAAAGGCGAGAACGTCACTGAGAATCCCTGACGGGTATCGAGTCGAAGCCATGGCCGCAATCGGTCAGCCCGGCGACCCGGAGGATCTGCCTGTCAACTTGCGGGCACGGGAGAAACCGAGTGACCGACGGCCGATCACGGAGACGGCTTTCGAAGGCGCATTTCCGGCGTGAGTTGATCAGGGTTCAAAATCCGGATCGGCGGCTGCGATCCGGCGTTCGCGCTCGGCTTCGTCGGTGCCTTCATAAACGAGACGCTGGGCAGTCGTGTCCTCATCATCTATCTCTGTTTTCGGCACGGGGCCACCGCGGGAGGAGGGCGCCTCGTCCCATTCCGTGAGCTTTTTGGTGCGCGGATCCAGTTCTGGCGCCGTTGTGTCGGTAGGGGTTTCATCAGCGGCTTCGTCCAGTTCTTCCGGCTCGAAATCCTCATCGTCGTTTGGAGACGGATTTTGAGTGTTCATACCGTGGTTTCGCGCCCCGAACTGGGTTTGGCTGTTTCTCCTTCAGTCGCCGGTTTCCCAATGAGGCGCTGCGACGGGTTTGGATTTCGGTAAGCCCCGGTGGCAATCGACTGAATGGCTGGTCAGCGGTTTTCGTGCTCTTCGCGAGTGGTCGACGTTTTTCCTCGAACGCGGACTTCCCGTGACGCCTGCTCGTGTAGCGTTTCGAACTCCTTCGCGACGGCTTCCAATTCTTCGTCAGGCAAATCTTCGAGATCGACCATATTTGTCCGGGCGCCACGAATGGCGCGCAACAGTTCATCGAGTTTGAGATGGACCGCTTTTGCATCGCGATTCTGCGTGCTCTGGATGAGGAACACCATGATGAACGTCACGATCGTCGTGCCGGTATTGATGACGAGCTGCCACGTGTCTGAAAATCCGAATAGGGGACCTGTAACGATCCAGGTTAGGACAATCGACAGGGCGAGAACAAAAGCCCAGACCGACCCCAGGGCTTCGGCTGACCGCCGGGCAAAACGCGTGAAATGATCCTTAAGGGAGCCGTTGGACGATTCTTTCATGATGGCCCTCTGAAAAGAATCGCTGCTCAACGTTCCGGCGGACTCTTGCTCATCTCGTACTGTTTGACCCGCATCGACAGCCAACGCTTCGTGCTCTCTTGAACCTATACCTTCAACTTACTCTTTCCGAGCGGGTTACAGCGTGCGCCGCAGAGCAGGTTAAAGTTAAAGAGTAGGATCAATGAAGGGTCGCTATGCGACTATTTAGAAAGCAGCGCACGCGAAATTTCCTCCCATTCTTGCGATAGCGTTCCGCGGAACTCAGGCTTTCGTGCCTGGCCATACCAATATCTCGCATTCGAGGAATCTCCCTCCTTCCGATGCAGATAAGCATGAACCCATGCCGCCTCGGCAGACCCGTCGTCCTGAACCAGGCGATGAGCGGTCTCCCATTCTTCTCTGGCGTCATGCCACAGCGCTTGCAAAGGGACGATCAGGCTGGACGGTTCGGTGACGCTGTTGCGAAATTCCTCAAGAGTCATGGGTTTCATCCTGACACGTGTGCCGAGAAGGGTAAAACGACTTCGCAGTGGCAATCGCCAGCCATGGCTGGCTGCACCTCGAATTGGATGAATGAGTTATTCATGGTGCTTTTCGGACGCACGACCGGGTCCCGGCTTCCGATTCCTAATTGTTATGAGAGCGATCTGGAAGGGAGCAATCAGCTTTGGGCTCGTGAGCATTCCCATCGCGCTTTACCCGGCGACGAAAAGCGAGGAATTGAAGTTTCGTCTACTGCGGGCCAGCGATCTGAGCCCTGTGAATTATAAACGGGTCGCCGAGGCCGACGGCAAGGAAGTGCAGTGGGATCAAATCGTTAAGGGTTACGAATACGAAAAAGGCAGGTTCGTGGTGTTCAAGGAAGAGGACTTCCGGCGGGTGGATATCGAGGCGACGCAAACGGTCGATATCATTCATTTCGTACCGCTCGATGAAGTGAACCCCATCTTTTTCCACAAACCGTATTATATGGAGCCGCAAAAAGGCGGCGACAAAGCATATGTCCTTTTACGGGAAGCGCTTCGGAGCAGCGACAGGATTGCGATCGCGAAAGTTGTCGTCAAAACGCGGCAGCATCTTGCGGCCGTCAAACCGCAGGACAAAGGCTTAATGCTCGAATTGATGCATTTTGCGGACGAATTGCGTGACGTGGACGAGTTCAAACTGCCGGTGGAAGGAAAGGCAGGAAAGAAGGAGCTGCAGATGGCTGCCATGCTCATCGATTCCATGTCTGCCGGGTGGAAGCCCGAGGAATATGTCGACGAGTACCGAGTCGCGCTGGAAAAGGCGATCGAGGAAAAAGTCGAAAAGGGCGACCGGGCCCTGCCGAAAACGACTCGTCGTCGTTCGCCCGCCAACGTGATCGATCTGGTGTCGGTCCTGAAAAAGAGTCTTGAGGAAACGCAGGCCAGTCGCAAGCGCAAGCCTTCACGCGGAACAGCCCGGCGAAAAAGCGCGGCCTGATCGCAAAACTTGCCGATGAAAAAACTCCGCGAGTATGCTCGAAAACGGAATTTCGAAGGGACGCCGGAACCCCAGGGCGGTGCGTCCCGGACTCGGACGGGAAACCGATTCGTCATTCAGAAGCACGCCGCACGACGGTTGCATTATGATTTCCGTCTCGAACTCGGTGGAACGCTCAAATCGTGGGCCGTCCCTAAAGGCTTTCCTTTTGGGAAAGGCGAAAAACATCTTGCGGTGCAGGTGGAGGATCATCCTCTGGAATACGCTCATTTTGAAGGAATCATCCCGGCCGGGCAGTACGGCGGTGGAACGGTAATGATCTGGGACACGGGAACTTATGATAAGATCGACGGTGATCTCGATCGCGGGAAACTGCATTTCGCTCTGCATGGTCACAAACTCCATGGGGAATGGAGGCTCGTCCGGATCCGAAGGCCGGAACAAAACCAGTGGTTGCTCATTAAGAGCGGTGAAAATCTTCGTCCAATCGGGAAGAAGCGGGACAATCAATCGGCGTTAACCGGGCGCACGATGGCCGCCATAAGCCGTGAAGCGGATGCCACCTGGCAGTCCGACAACGAGAAATCCGAGTATACGCTTGAATTCGTTCCGCCGATGAAAGCGAGACTTGTTTCCACGCCACCTGCGGGAAAAGGCTGGAGCTACGAGCTGAAATTCGATGGCTACCGTGCGTTGGCTCTCAAGGAGAACCACCGTGTCGATTTGCTTTCGACCAATAAGAAAAGTTTCAATGCGCGGTTTCCTGAAATCGTGGAAGGCCTGGTGGAATTTCCAGCCAGGACCGCCGTTCTCGATGGCGAAATCGTAGCGCTCGACTCGGAGGGGCGGCCGTCTTTTCAGGCGTTGCAGGCCCGCGAACTCGGCACCGAGCGGCCGCCCTTGTTGTTTTACGTTTTTGACCTCCTGCATCTCGATGCCGAGGATTTTCAAAAACGCCCGCTGCATGCTCGCCGCGATCGTCTGGCCAAACTGCTCCGGCACGATATCGACCCGGTCCGATTCTCGCCGGATCTGGGCGATGACCCCAAGCGGTTGCTCGAAGAAGTTCGCAGCCGCGGCATGGAAGGGATCATTGCAAAACGGCGAGACTCCCTCTACCAGCCAGGAAAACGGACCGGAGCCTGGATCAAACTCAAATGCGTACAGGAGCAGGAATTCGTCATCGGCGGATACACCGCTCCCGCAGGCACGCGGAAATATTTTGGTGCGATGCTCGTCGGATACTTCGAAAAGGGCAAACTGTGTTTCGCCGGCAAGGTAGGCACTGGCTTCAACGCGGCGCTTCTGAAAGTGCTGTTTGAACGCATGGAAACGTTGCGAACTGACACCTGTCCTTTTGCGGTTCCGCCGGAGAAAACGGACGCCCAATGGTGCCGGCCGCATTTGGTTGCCCAGATCCGTTTCGGCGAATGGACGAGCGATGGGAAATTGCGCCAGCCGGTTTTCTTCGGTTTACGTAGCGACAAGGACACCCGGGAAGTGACCCGGGAAAAGTCGGTCCGCTCAACGAATGAATCGCATGGCTAAAACCGCCGAAATCGAAGTGCAAGGAAGCAAACTTGCGGTGTCGAATCTTGAAAAGATTCTTTATCCTGAAACGGGTTTTACCAAGGCGCAGGTCATCGACTACTACATTAGGATTTCTCCCGTGCTCCTGCCTCATTTGCAAGGCAGGCCCATCACTTTGAAACGTTATCCCGACGGTGTGGAAGGTTTTTTCTTCTACGAAAAACAATGCCCATCGCACCGGCCGAAATGGGTAAAAACAGCAGCGGTCCCGAGCAAAAGTCGTGAGAAAAAAAGCATCAACTACTGTGTCATAGACAGCCTTCCCGCGCTCGTTTGGGCGGCCAATTTGGCGGACTTGGAACTGCATACGTTTCTGCACCGGGTACCGGCGATCGGACGACCCACGGCGCTGGCCTTCGACCTAGATCCCGGCCCGCCAGCGGACATTATTGCCTGTTGCGAAGCGGGCCTGTGGTTACGCGAACTTTTTGATGCGTTGGCTTTGCAGAGTTTCGCAAAAACATCTGGCTCAAAAGGCTTGCAAGTTTTCGTCCCGCTAAACACGGCGATCACTTACGAGCGGACCAAGGAATTTGCGCACGCGCTCGCGATTCAGCTCGAGTCACGGTATCCGGACAAGATCGTGTCCCGGATGCAAAAAGCGCTGCGCAAAAACAAGGTCCTCATCGATTGGAGTCAGAACGATCACCACAAGACAACGGTTAGCGCCTATTCGCTGCGCGCAAAAAAGCGACCGACGGTTTCCACGCCGGTTCTGTGGGAGGAAGTCGAAGCAGC
>DATDBU010000172.1:0-43919 GCA_036524675.1 Chthoniobacterales bacterium
CGAGTCTGGAACTTACCTGTCGTGGAAAACCGGCCCTGGCTCAGATTGATCACGTGTGGCCGGAGGCTTTCGATCAACTCGGGCGGTAGCTTTTCCTTCTCCCCGCGGACCAGCTCCGGAGCGGTGATTGTGGTGCGGGAGAACTCCCATTCCTTGCTGTGGTCGTGCTCGCAGCCTTCTCCGTCTATTTCGCCTCGGCCACCAGGCGCGGCAGCCTTTAGGTCATCAATCACCTTCCAGATTGACCGCGAGCGATCGTCGAACGGAAAATTCGCGGTGCGCTCGGATGGCTGCTGTTCGTTGTCGATTTGCCGGCGCACTTCGCCGACCTCCCGCAGAATGGTGTCCCGATCGAGCGAAGAACCTGGGCATGATTTCTCTGACATCTCGTTGTGAAAGTGGAGCGTGTCGGCGGCAAGCCCGAAGCGTTTCTGGATGCGCGCAATCACTCCGAGCACGGTGTCCTTCTGCGCCCCTTCGAGGCGATCCTTCCCAAGATCGAAATCCCCAATCGTCTCAAACATAAACGGCCCGGCCGTTGAGTTTCCGTTGAAGCCCTTGGCGCTCACCGGCGGCTGGTTCCAATTGCGTCCGGTCCAGATCGTGCCATCCGGAGCGATGGAGATGTGCTGCGCGATATCCGACCAGCCTTGCTGTTGTGTATGAAACTCCCACATCGACTCGATTGTCGAGAGGCCTTGGTACTGGGCATGGTTTGGCCTCCAGGTGTGATGCATGTGCAGCGAGTCGATGCGGCGAGTGAACGGAAATTTTTCGAGCAACTCAGTGAATTGCTCCACAGTGATTTGATGGAACGGCTTTGGCATAGATATGTGCTGGGAATCGAGGGTTGAGGTATGAGAGTGGAAAACGACTGAGCCGCGCGTTGAGCTCTACTGCCTGGCGGTCATCGCTCCGCAGCTTTGGATTGCCGTGCAGTGCCTCCTAATGGGGATCCCTCCAATGTTGCTGACTGTTGCTGTGCTCACAGATTCATTTTCGCGAACATTCACAAGAGGTCTATTAGGGTTACTCATATGCACGCCCCGGCTCCGCCACAGGTTCACCACTCCACCGCGGATTATGAGCCTGGATGCGGATAAAGAACTGTAATATCGATTAGCTGTTTGCGAAATTAAGATGTTGGCTTTTCGAACGTTGACACAAACCGTCGGGAGATTCAGCAACTTGCAAGTTCTCCTGGGCAAATTCAGCGGGGACACTCTTCGAGTCTCGATCATTGGGGAAGGAACCATTCATGGCGAGTGACTAATTGCTTCGAGAAGGCGGACTTTCACCCAGTAGTGGGTCCCGTTTTGGCGAGGGAAAGCTGTTACTTCCTCTATTGTTACGAGCCCGTCCGGATCGAGACTGCCGATTGTGTCCGGAATGACCCAGTCGCGCAATTCTTCGTGGTACGTGATGGGATCGCGTCGGAGGTTGATGCGAGCGATCGCTTTTGCTTGGTCACCCTTCTTTGGGACATTCGCATGCTCATTCCTAGAATTGTCAAAATTTAGGTTGCGCCCGCTCCCCGCTATTCGGTGTTTCTCCCAGTTGCAATCCGTAGTATGCATAGCCTTCCGTTGCCTGTGACGGCAGAGGAGGAATCTGAGTCGGATCAAGCGAGGCGTGTTGGAGAAGATCGATTCTTTGAACGTTCACCGGTTTGCCGGGTTCGGCCCCAGCGAGAGTCACCAACCGGTCATTCGCTTGCTCGACGAGTCCCTTCAGTTGTACCTCAGACTGGGCTACCACGGCGTCTATCTTGCTTCTGAGGATGTCTGCTTCTGTCACTCGGTCAAAGCTGGGACTCGTCTGGGGATCCGTGAGTTCGTCGAGCCAAACGAGTTTGTCTTTGGCATCCTTCAGCATACCGTCGATGTCGTCTTTTAGCTTCAATATCTTAGGCTTGGCCTCGCGCTCGGCTATGTCGGCAGCTTGCTTCTCTGCTGCATTTTCGGCTGCATGCACAATGTCGGTGTAACTCCTGTAGCCGACATAGGTGAGGACTGGAACGAGTATGAAGAGGCCAAGTTTGATGTAGTTGAACAAACGTTCCCGTGCTGCGATGAAGAGTCTATCGGATAGCGTATCCTCATAGGGGCGCGCCACGAGATCAAGCCGGCCCTTCAGGTCGCCGATGGCGCGCAGGAGATCGTCGTTAGAGGTAGGTTCGGACATTGGATGGATGCAGTGATTCGCATCAAATAATCTTTGTGTAAAAGCGTTGGCTGGACCCTTTGCGAAGGCAATGGCTCTAGCTGTATGAAGCGACTGACGTTCGTTCGAAGCCCGATGACGAAATGTGATATTTCGAGTCGATGACTTGCTCCTCCTCCATTGTCCTGCTGAGCCCTTAATTCCTTCTCGTTACTAGTCTTCGTCCCGGTGCGTAAAGCATTGCAGCGTCGATCTGTCGTAGCTTTTGCCGTCCTGAATGATTCGACCACCCTGATCTGTGGGTTCAAATAGGCTGTGACCCGAAGCCAGGTGTGTTTGAAATGGTTGCATCGAGATGATTTGTACCTCGCCAAAAAGAAAGCAGAAGGAGCTCTGCTGCGGTATCGGACGAGCGTAGGCACTTTTTGTGCGGCAATGACGGACGGCGTGCCGGGGCAACGTGTGCGAAAAATTCGCAAGTAAAATCTTGCGCAGGTATAAGAAGCTGTCTTACATAGGACCAGGCAAGAAGGTTGGGAGAGTATTTATGGATTCTATCAAGAAAACGAGAGTGCTGGTGGCGGATGCGGAACCGGTGTCCAGGTTTGGACTGGTGCAGTTAATCAATTCGCATCCGATGTTGGACGTATGCACGGATGTTGGTTCGGCTCCGCCGATTCGCGAGTTATGTGTGCGACATCGGCCCCAGGTTGTTGTGCTTAATCCGGCGTTGGGCGGCGGTTTCGCGCTCATCAAAGATGTGCTTTTATGGGCAGCCGGGACGCGAGTGGTAGTGTTCGCTGCGGCTGAGGACGCGTTAAGTGTGCAGCGCGCATTTCGGGCCGGAGCATGCAGTTATTTCACTCATCGCGATCCGGTGGATGCATTGCTGGCGGCCATCGTCGCGGCTCAAAAAGGCGAACGCCGCGTGGGGCCTCGGGTCGAGAATGAGTTGCTGGCAGGATTGGCGTGCGGAGCCGTTGAGCTGCATGGTGAGGACTCGGCCATATTGAGCAACCGGGAACTGGAAATTTTTCAGAGAATCGGTGCCGGACAAAGCGTTCAATCGGTTGCTACAGAATTGCAGGTGAGCGTCAAAACGGTGCACACGCATCGGCAGCGAATCAAAGACAAGCTGAACCTGGCCAATGGCGCGGAATTGCAGCGGCGCGCGGTGCTTTTTGTTAGCAGGCCTGAATTGAGATGACTCGTAGGAAAAGCGAATGATCGTTTAATCTCCTGTGCGCTGCCGTGTCCGGGTGCGGCCGAAAAGGCAAGTCAGGTTTCGGTTGATCGGCCGCCACCGGCGCGCTACCGCGTTTCAGTCGCCCTCCGATTTGTCTTGAGATCAAGCGGGGGGATGACGGCCTGAGGTCAGACGGATTTGCGTTTATAAAATTTTGTTCTTCCATCGGCTGCGGTTCCTCGGCACATCGTTTTGGGATGCAGACATCTCCCAGAAATTCCATTCCGCTTTGGCCCAACGGTGCGCCCGGCGCCCTCGGCACCGGCAAGCGTGACATCCCTACACTGACCCCGTATTTCCCGGAGCCGACCAAGGCGACCGGCGCTGCAATCGTCGTTTGCCCGGGGGGCGGCTACGGAATGCTCGCGGATCACGAGGGCCAGGGTTACGCAGAGTGGCTGGCAAAAAATGGCATCACCGCGTTCGTCGTGAATTATCGGCTGGGCCCTGACGGATATCGTCATCCCGCGATGTTGAGCGATGTTACGCGGGCCCTGAGATTGGTCCGGAGCGTGGCTCTCGACTGGAACCTCGATGCTCAGCGCATCGGGGTCATCGGCTCCAGTGCCGGCGGACACCTTGCTGCGACGCTGCTCACACATTTCGACGCTGGCCAGCCTGGCGCCTCCGACCCCATCGAACGCGAGAGTTCACGTCCCGATTTCGGCGTTCTATGTTATCCCGTTATTAGCATGGGACCGATTACCCATGATGGTTCCCGGAAGAATCTGCTGGGAGACAATCCTTCCGCAGAACTAGTGGAGCTGTTATCCAACGAAAAACAGGTTACCTCGCAGACGCCTCCATGCTTCATCTGGCACACGTGGGAGGATATCGCTGTGAAAGCGGCCAATTCACTGGTTTTCGCGGAAGCACTGCAAAAAGCCGGCATCCCCTTTGAGGTGCACATCTACGAAAAAGGCGGCCATGGCCTTGGCCTCGGTCCGGTGGAAAACTACCACCGCTGGACCAGTGATTGCATCGCATGGCTCCGCGAACGCGGTATCGCGGGATGAATGGAGTATTTATCTCGCTACTAGCGACGGAATGAATGGCCAGAGTCCTTCGGGCATCAGGCGATTCATTGTCTTCTCGAGAATACCATGGGTTAGGCAGGCTACTTGCAGCTCTGACGCCGTGCGCTTCATCTCGAGCAAGAGCCGCCGCAGATTGTCTTTTGCATCTTCCAAATTCTGCGGATTCGTCCGCGCGTCGACCTCCATCTGGTGGACACCTGAGGAAATAATATTAGTAAGAGCCTCCGCGCAGTCCGGATGAAAGTCGAGCGGTGCGGAGCTTTCGATCAGCACCCGCCAGAGGGGTTCCAACAAGTTCGCAGGAGCCGAGTTCGGCGGGGAAAACATCTGTACTGCTTCACATACTGTCGCGTGCTTACCCGCCTGACGGAGGGAGCTCGGCTTGTCGAACGCGATCAGCACCCGTGGAAATCCGCTTCCCTCAGACCAGAGCGACAAACCTTCGGCGCGGTCCATCCCCAGTTCACCGGGAGGACGCACCGCGACAGGAACCCGGCTCAGTGTCTTGCCGTCCAGTTCGAGGATTGTATCTGTTGTCATTTTGTCGCGGGCACTCTTCCAACGGTAGAGCGCAGCCGGCCAGTCCAGGTCCAACGATGGTCCGGCGAGGATAAGCAGATCGTCGCCATCGAAACAGAGATCGCGCACACCGAGACCATCGAGTTTAAGAAGAATGCGACGATAGCGCCGGTTACCATCGCCGAAGATTTTCAAATGCAGCCGCCCAGGTTCACCGGGCTCGGTGGCATTTTCTTCGATTTGCAATTCCAAAACGCAGGCCCAACCGCGGAGGATGGGGCCGCGCAATCCGACAAAAAGCCGATTTTCTCCCGCTACCGCCAGTCCCTCCAGGTCCAGGCCGTTGTCCTTGCCGGGGATATTGCCGACCTCCGATTGCTCGCCGGCTTTTGGAATGAAACGCTGGAAAAGATTGTCTTTCCCTAACTCTGTTAGCAATTCGCTGCCAAACCGGTCGCCGTCGAGTCGCGCGGCGAAGTGTTTATCACTGTTTCCGGCCAATGCACTGGTCTCATCAGTTTCCGTCTTCAGCGGTACCCGTCCCAGAATAAAGCGATTGCCATCCGCGCTTACTTTTCCGAGCTGTTTAAACGGATCCTTGGATGGGTCCCCTAACTTCGGGTTCTTGCGCTTCAGACTGTGCGAGCCGACCAGCCACAGATAACCGCGCTCTTTTTCCCAATCCATCCCTTCGATATCAATCTCCGGCAGCAAACCGTCTTTATCCGTCTCCTGCGCCGGCAAATCGAGCAGCTGGACCAAATCGACTACATCGGCCGCCGTGAAACGATTCTCTCCATCGGGTGCCATTCGCACGATCGCGGTCCCTTCATCGGTTCCGATCCACAAATCTTTACCGACCCGGACCGCCGAAGAAACCGCCGCTGCTGCGAACTCGGAGGCCTGGTTAAACTGGAGGATGACTGGTGTGCTCATGAATCATGTTATTGGATGTTGCCTCGTGGATTAATTCCCACTGATCCCACAAAAGTTTGGTTTTGCTTTTAGTCGGTAACCGCCTCCAGAGCGGGCCTATGCTTTTCATTCCAAGATGTTCTTCGGAATTTGGTGGGTCCAGTTCCAGAAAAAAATTGGTTCAACTTTTTAGCTGTGTCCCGCAAGGGGCGTTACCGTTGATTTGCACTCTGAGCACGCTTGCAGCGGACTTCGCAGAGTAAGTTAAAGTTAAAGCGCAGGTTCGATGAAGACGCAGCGCGACACAAAATCCGTTCGACGCGCTGGTCCAGTCTTGTTTTAGGGCTGAACTCTTCTTGCGGAAAGGCAGGCGAGCCTCAATACAGGGAGGTTTCTCGAAACATACCTGCCAAAATGTACAGGCGAGACAAGGGTTGCGTGTTTCGCTAAGATTGCGAAAACGGAAGCCGACGAAGCGCATGAGCCCCGCCGATCTACAGACCCAAAGCAACACTGGCCGCCGTTCAGAGCGTGCCGTACCGGAACGGCTCCGGCAGCGGGTCGCGCTTATCTCTCTGCTTAACGGGGGGAGCATCGTGGTCTTTGGTGTGGTTTCCCTGGTATTGGGCGCGCTTTTTCTGGATCTCGCCGGCGTTCTTGTCGGGCTCGCGGCTGCGGTTTGTGGCGGGATCGAACTCCGGGGACGCACGATGTCGCTTACTCATCATGCCCGCTCGGGGGCGTGGCTGACGGGAAGCCAGTTGGGGGCCATGCTTGTTATTCTGACGTATTGCGGAAAGAATCTGCTTTGGCCGCCGGCGTGGTCGTTTTCGCATTTATCTCCAGATGCGCAGGCGTTGCTCCAGGCAAACCCAAACGTCGATTGGGAGCTGCTCAACGAGATGATGCCGGAATTGGTCCGGCTCATCTATCTCGCCGGGATCCTCGCGTCGTTGATCTATCAGGGCGGCCTTTTCTTCTATTACTCTTGGGCTGCTAGGAAACTCGAGCGCCGGCCGCCGTCTGTTGGAACGGAACACAGAAAGTTTTGAGCTTTCTTCACTCGCTTCTTTGACTGTCTTCCATGAATTTTAACTTCACATGAGCACAATACGCATTCCTCCTTCCACTTTCATCGAACGCGCCGCGGAAAATCTCGGCGAAGATATTGCCCGGCTCCAGCGCGGTGTTGCATTGGTAGCGGAGGTTATCTCCGAGGACTCACGTGTCCTGGCGCATCGTGCGCAATACAGTCTGCGAAACGGTGCGGAAAAAGCAGCTGTCGTTCAGGAAAAACTGATCGCTGATGTGCGCAAGCGGCCCGTTTCGTACTCGCTTATCGCTGCCGGGGTTGTAGCGCTTATCGTTCTGAAGCTAGCTTTGGATCGGCGACAGAGTGAATAGCCCGACTGCGCATGGCGCATGACATTCCGGATTTGCCGCTCCCTGAGGAGATTGCGGTAATGACGCTTCCTCGCGTAGTGTTGCTGCCTCATTCGCTGCTCCCGCTGCACATTTTCGAGCCCAGATACCGGCTGATGCTCTCTCATGCCCTGGCAGGGGACCGCCGGTTTGCCGTTGCGCAACAGCTGGAGTTACCCGATTTCGATCTCAATCCGTCCGATATGGCGCCTGTCATCGGCGTTGGGCTCATCCGGGCGTGCGTCGAACGCGAGGACGGCACGTCCGATCTTGTCCTTCAAGGACTCCAAAGGGCGCGCGTGACCGGGCTCTCGCAAGCAGAGCCGTTCCCAACGGTAAGAATCGTCGATTTTCCGACGGTGAACGCTGACCCGGAGCAGACCCGCGATCTGATCTGGCAGATTCAGGAGCACAGCCGTCGTCTACGCGCCGCAGGATACCGTTTGCCCGAACAGTTGGACGAGCATATTGGCCAGATTACCGATCCGGAATTGTTCTGCGATTTGATGGCGGCTGCTTACCTAAGAAGTCCAGCGATACGACGAAAAGTCATGGAAATGAGTGATATCGGGAACCGTTTGGGATTGGTCTTGGATGTGATGAAGGAAATGGCGTGAATGGGAAAGTGAATGGTGATCATAATCCGTGCACGTGCTGGGTTCGTCACGCTCGGCGCATTCACTTTTGTTTGTAGCTTCTTGCGCCGAAAATCGCGGTGCCGATGCGGACGATGGTTGCGCCTTCCTCGATAGCGACTTCGAAATCGCCGCTCATGCCCATTGATAGCGTATCGAGCCGAACGTCGCACTCGGTCGCGAGGCGATCGCGCAATTCGCGCAAGCCAACAAAGAAAGGCCGGGAGTGCTCCGGATTGTCCGCATACGGTGGTATCGTCATCAATCCTTCAATTTGAAGGCGGTCCAACTCGAGAAGCGACTCGATCTTTTCCGGAAGTTCGCCGGAGTTGAAACCAAACTTGGACGATTCACCGGCCATATTCACTTCGAGCAAGACTCTCGGAAATAACCCCAGCTCGGAGGCGATCCGGTTCATAGTGGCTGCCAGATCCAGGCTGTCAACGCCGTGGAACAGTTCGAAAAGAGGCAGTGCTGCGCGCACTTTGTTGCTCTGTAAGTGGCCGATAAAATGCCATCGAGCGCGGCTGGGCGACTCAGTGATTTTCGCCCGCGCTTCCTGAAATTTACTCTCGCCAAAAATCGTCAGCCCGCATTCCTGTGCGTCCCGAATCGCTTCAACCGGGTGTGTCTTGGACACAGCGACCAGCTCCACGTCGGATGCTGTCCGGCCCGATCTCGCGGCGGCCCCTGCGATGCGGTTCTTAATTTGTTCAACCGCTTCGGACATGGACGAAAAGGGTGAGCTCATAGGGTCGCCAACTCTCCATAACGCTGGCGTATTTCCAAATCAATTGCGCGATAGGCCGCGCATATTGGCTTCTCCTAAAACGGCTTTCAGACTAAGAATGCGTTTTTTAAGCCAGCCAAAGGCATGCAGATCGAAACGTTCCAAATATTTTGCGATCTAGTCGAGACTGCCAGCTTTTCTCGGGCGGCGGAGATTCATGGGATCACACAGAGCGCCGTGAGCCAGCAGATACGCGCATTGGAACGGAAATTCCACGTGAGCCTCATTGAGCGTGGGAAGAAGCATTTCTCCGTGACGGAAGAAGGACGGGAGATGTTGCGGTCGGCGAAAGAAATCCTGGCGGCCTATCATTCACTTGGGGAACGAATTTCAGAGCTCCGCACGAACGTCGCGGGGCGAATACGGATCGCGTCGGTGCACAGTATCGGGCTGCATGAACTGCCGCCATTGTTGAAAGTTTACCGCCAGAAGTTTCCGGAAATGGATGTCGCGCTAGCGTTGCTGCGATCGGCGCAGGTTTACCAAACCGTGCTCGAAGGTGAAGCCGATCTGGGGTTGGTGGCGTTTCCTGCGGAACGCAAGGGGCTCGAGGTGGAATCCTTTTGGCGAGACAAATTGGTGTTGATTTGCCACCCGAATCACCGCTTGGGAAACCGGGATTGTATTCGGTTAAAAGATATTGATGGCGAACGGTTTGTGTCATTCTGCTACGATCAGCCAACGCGGAAGGCGATTGATCGATTACTGGTTTCCGACGGTGTAAAGGTCCATATCACGATGGATTTCGACAATATCGAAACCGTTAAGCGGGTGATCGAAATCGAAAGCGGTATCGCGATCGTGCCCCATGCTGCGGTGAAAGAGGAAGTTCGTGCCGGAACGCTTGCCGCTGTCGAAATCGTAGGTGCCGACATGTGGCGCCCCTTGGGAATGGTGTTTAAACGAAGAAAGGCGCTGTCGGCAGGGCAACAAGCATTTGTTTCGTTGTTGAGATCGGCAAAAAAAGAATACTAATTAAGATCGATTCGAAGCTCGGATTCCAGATCACTGATTTCGTTATCAAGCACCGCGTTACCGAAAATCTGCCTCCTCAAAACTTAAAAACTCTCCGCCCAGGCGCCCTTGTCTTTGGAGTTCCGCGCGACTAATTTCATACTATGGGAAAACCCGTTGTCGAAGTGCAACTGCGCGCCATCGTCCCGACCAATGGGGGAAGCGCAGTGTTTCTTGGCAATGCCGACAAGACGTTCGTCATTTATGTCGATCACTCGGTGGGCAGCGCCATTACGATGTTTATGCGCCGCACGCCGAAGGAAAGGCCGTTGACGCACGATTTGATGGGGCATTTGCTGGTGGCGCTTGGCGCAAAAGTTGAACGGGTGATTGTGAATGACCTTAAGAACGGGACTTATTTTGCCCGCTTGATCATTACGGCCGAGAATGAAATTCAAGAAAGGAAACTGGTGGAGATTGATGCCCGACCCAGCGATTGCATTGCGATGGCGGTGCAACAGCAGGCGCCGGTTTACATTGCCCAACATGTTTGGGATTCAGTCGACGATATGAGTGAAGTCCTCCGCAAAATGGAGGAAGGTGAGTTCTCTCCTGGGGACGATCCGGACCTGAACGAATAAGGCAATTTTCCTGTTGCGGGTTCGGGAGCAGTGGATACAAGTGCCGCCGCACATTTCCGTATCCGAAGAAAGCCGTCAAAACTTAACGGGAGCGCCCAAATGTCCGCTCGAATAAGACAATCACTCTCCACGCCAAATTCGACCTTGCTTTCAAACTACACGAAAGAAAAGCTCTCGCACTTGATCTTGGAAGAACCAATCTCCGAATTCAGCACAGGGAGCCCCAGAACGGACACCGTGCTGGGGCCGCAGGAGTTTGTTGCTCCGGATCTTGCGCATCCGCTTCTCCAATTTTTTGGAAACCGGAAGCGGAATGAAATCCGCAATCTCGAGGACCGGATGGAGGTTACTCTCCGGGAGATGGGTGTCACGTTCGATTTCGTGCGAGGGAAATCGGTGGCGCATCCGTGGTTTTGCGATCTTTTGCCGCACATTTTCGCTGACCATGAATGGAAGCAAATTACGGAGGCTTTCCGGCAACGGCTCAGGGCGTTTGAGTGCTTTTTGCATGACGTTTACGGCCCCAAGGAAATCCTGCGGAGCGGTGCATTGCCCATGCATCCGATTCTTGGGAGCCCATATTTTCAGCGTGTCTGCCTGAGCCTGTCCCCACCGGACAATGCCTATATTCACCTCGCTGGAATGGCGATCACGCGAGACAAAACGGGGCATTTGATGGTCAAAAACCATTATTTCAGCCATGCCTCGGGTATTGCTTACATGATGCAAAATCGCCGTGCTCTGGCGCGGGTGATTCCGGAAATTTTCCGCGATTTCGCAGTGGCAAGTGTCGCTGAAACGCCGCTTTTCTTTCTCGAATCACTACGACAGATGTCACCCGATGTGGGAGACCCCACCGTCGTCCTTCTATCTCCCGGGACAGGTAGCGCGGTATATTCGGAACACAGCTTTCTTGCGCGGCGCATGGGCATTCCTCTGGTCCAGGGCGACGATTTGCTGGTACTCGACGACCACGTTTACCTGAAGACGGTCTCAGGACTCGAACAGGTTGATACGATTTACACGCGGGTTGCCGATGCGTGGCTCGATCCGCTTGTCTTTCGACGGGACTCCCGGCTCGGCGTGCCCGGGCTCGTCCATGCCGTGCGCAAGGGCAAGGTGCGACTCGTCAATGCGATTGGTTCTCAGCTGGCTGACGATCGGGCTCTGCTTTGTTTTTCGTCCCGGATCATCCGTTACTATCTCGGGGAGAATCCTGTTCTACCTATCGTCCCAAGCTATTGGATGGGTGACATCGACCAGCGCGAGGTCGTGTTTTCGAATCTTGAGAAATACCGTATCCGTCCCCTCACAGGCGAACGCGTTTTGGGGGATCCCGATGGAAAACCGCCGACTGCTGAGCAGATCGCGGAAATTCGTGCCGAGGTCAAAAAACATCCGCATCTTTTTGTCGCCCAGGAGATTATGGAAGGAGGCGACACGACCGTTTTCGACCAGGGCAAACAGGTCGATCGTACGCAGGACCATATTGTTTTCGCAACGAGGCGAGGGCCAAACTATGAAGTTTTTCCGGGGGCGCTCACGCGTGTTTCGCCGGAAAGCAGTCGACTGATGGCTTCGGAATTGGGTGGCGGGAGCAAAGACTCATGGGTTTCGGCCCGGGCCGAGGAAGCGGTCACCATCTCCTATACGCGCAAACCCACTGCCGATCTGCGGCCCCCACCGCGACAGGTTACCAGCCGGGTAGCAGACAATTTTTATTGGATGGGCCGTTATCTGGAGCGGGCACATTGCGCTGCCTACATGGTTCAGATTATTGAGACCCTTGAAATGGAGGAGCTTACGACCGCTGAACGCAAGCTTTATCGCCCGATGTGGAATCGACTCCTGCCGCCGCTTGAAAGCAGCAGCGCCTCCGGCGGGCGGCGTGGGATGACGACGGCATTGGAGCGGTACCGTCTATTGCTCGACCGGGTGCCAGGGACAGTCGTGAGCACGTTCAACCGCGCAATGCACAACGCTGAGTCCCTCCAGGAAAGTCTTTCGCCGGAAGCATGGGGGACACTGGTGAAATTGAAAGCACAACTCGAGCGGCCACGGTTTCGCTTGGATCAAGGAGACGCCGAATATGCAAAAACCACGCGCCGCGTCGCCGATATCGTTGTGCAGTTGATTCCGCAATTTTTCGCGATTGCAGAAGGGTCGATGCTGGCCGACAACGGTTGGAAGTTCTGCGAGGTCGGCCAGATGGTTGAGCGCGCTGCTGTTACGGCAAACGCGATGGTCTCCATTAGTAAATCGCTGACGAAGCAGGCTTCGCGAGGTGCGCAACATGCGGAAGAGATTGAGCTCTCGGCGTTTCTGCGTTTGCTCGGGACGCGCGATGCTTACCGGCGCGTTTATCAAATGCGCACGGCTCCGGCGCAGGTTCTCGAAATGCTTTGGGGTAACCCCGAGACACCTCGCTCGGTTGTCCGATGCTTGCAGCGGTGCTGCACACTTTTAAGGGAATCGATCAATGGGCGGGAAGGTCATTCCTCACGGGCGATCAATGAGCTGGAGGAGCTTATTTTCCGCCTGAAACGCATCAACTGGCATTTATTTTTTGTCTCGGCCGCCGATGACGAACTGGCTCGACCTGCTGCTCCGGGAACTTCGGCTGCGGCCGCCGAGAATGTTGAGGCCGGCGAATTCGCGTCACAAAGCCTGTCCAATCTTCTAAATGCGCTTTTGCGGCAAACGTTGGATATTCACGTCGCTATTTCCGACGGATTTTTGAGTCACCAGGCGATTATCGCCCAGCGTGAACAACTATTGTTCTCGGGATTCAAGTAACATGCTTTTCGAAATCTCACATGTGACGGATTACGTTTACGGGGTTGTTGCTGCGGAAGCGTACATTGAGGCGCGCTTGCAGCCCCTCGAACGGCCTGGACAGCAGATTCTCAAGCGCAAGTTGGTCATCGCTCCCAATGCTGCCACGTCGATTTACACGGATTTTTTCGGAAACACAGTCGAGTTTTTTTCGCTGCCGTACCGGCATCGGAAACTCACGATCACCAACCAGTTTGTTGTTCGGACTAAAAAACAGCAGCTACCCGATGAAGCTCTAGACGTTTCCGTCCAGGAAGCACGGCAACTCCTGGGTGCGTCGATGGCCGATGTTTTTGATTATTTGCAGCCGACCGAAACGGTAAAGGTCAACAAAGAAGCCGTGCAGTGGACGAAGCGTTATCTGCCCGGCAAAGCCCCGCTCCGGACGGCTCTGGAAGCTCTGAACAAAGCGATTTACGAAGGATTCGAATACCGCAAAGGCAGCACGGATAATTCCACGCCGTTGGCCACGATCTGGCGGGAGAAAAAAGGAGTTTGCCAGGATTTTGCGCATGTAATGCTCAGTATTTTGCGCACGGCTGGTCTTCCGGCGCGCTACGTGTGCGGGTATATCGACGCTTTCCCTGGCGAAGATGATTCGCGGTTGGTAGGAACCATGGCCACACACGCGTGGGTCGAAGTGTTGCTGCCGGGACAAAACTGGGTGGCGCTCGATCCGACCAACGACCAATGGTGTGCCGATCGGCATGTTGCGGTTTCTTTCGGGCGCGACTTCCGCGACGCTGCCCCGTTGCGCGGGACTTTCAAAGGCTCGGGTGGCCAAAGCCTGAAGGCGCGTGTTTTTATGAAAAAGCTTCCGCCAGGAAAGGCGCCAAAGGGCTAAAACTTCGTGCCAAGTGCCCGTGCTGCGGTTACAAACGATGTGTTCCACAGCTCCACGGGAAAAATCAGGGATGCGCCTTAAAATTCACAGCCATACTCGGTACGATTACGAAAAACCTGCCAGTTTCTCTCCCCACATCATACGGCTTTTCCCGCGTCAGGATGTTTCTCAGTCCCTAAAAAGATCCCGGTTTACGACCGACGAATCGGCGGTCGTTCAACATCGACGGGACATTTTTGACAACCAAGTCGCACGGTGTTTCCTGCCGAAAAAAGGCAAAACCCTCAAGTTCGACGTGCGACTTGACATCGAGCTCACGGAGCGCAGCGCGTTTGATTTTTTGCTCGACAATCACGTCATCAATTTTCCCTTTGCGTATACGGCTCGAGAACGCGCGATCCTCGCGCCTTACCTGCATCAATCCGCCGAGGAATGGGTCGTTGCGGGTGACATTTGGAATGTGAAACCGGGTCAATCCACCGTGGAAGCCCTTATTTCACTGAACGAAGCCCTCAACAGCAAGATCCAATACGAACGCCGCGAAGAAGGCGAGGCTTGGCTTCCGGCGGAAACCGTCCGCGTTCGGCGCGGATCGTGCCGCGATTTTTCGCGACTCGCGGCTTCATTGCTGCGGTCCGCAGGCGTAGCGGTACGAATGGTCAGCGGTTACGTCTGCGAATTTGGCAAACCTGAAGAAGCCAAACGGGCCGTTGGATCTCTTCATGCGTGGATTGAAGCGTATCTCCCCGGCGCAGGCTGGCTGGGCATGGATCCCACAAACGGCGTTTTGACCGATCACCATTTCATCGCGTCCGCCGTCGGTTTGCATCCGGAAGACATTTCACCCGTGGCTGGCTCGTACTACGGCAGGGAACGTATTCCGGCGCAAATGACCACCACCCTGTCTCTGGAACCCCTTTATAAATGAATCTTCCCATCTCACTCAGTGCTCCCGCGGAGAACGTCGAAGCTATCTTCGCAGAAAGGAAAGTCCGGATGACCCTTGGCGGTGAACCGACGCTGATCCCGATCAATCCCGACGGCCCGGAATGGTCTGTGACAGCGGTCGGTCCCACCAAACTGAACTATGCCTATGCGTTTTCGGATAGGGTTATTGCCGATGTCCTGCCTGGCGCGGCGATTTTTTATTCGCCAGGCAAATCGTATCCGGGAGAAGTCAACCCGCGGTGGGTTCTGAACGTAATCAGTCGGAAAGACGGAAAACCACTCATTGATCTGCCTTTCTCCAGCGAACCGATTGCGGCGGCCGTCGTGGATCAGTTCCGGCGTCGCATCGGCAAAAAGCTTGGTGTTTCCGGGACGTGGATCAAAGGCATTTCCACTGAAGCCCAGTCATCGGTCGTTTGGATTCTGCCGCTGGACCATGATGATACGGACTGGCAGTCTGCCTCGTGGAAACGGAAGACCATGCGCCTCATCGAGGTGGAAGGTGCCGCTGGATTGCGTCTTCCTCTTGGCGAAGTGCCGGAGGGAATCAGCCGCCGCGCATTGACGATCGAGTGGAAAAACGGGGCGATGTCGATCTTTTTCCCGCCCCTGATGCAGGGCCCATTTTTGGAATTGCTGGAAATCGTGAACGGCATCATGACACAGACCGGTGCCGCCAATGTCCGGCTGCAGGGCTATGTCCCAAGCGATGAAGGAGGCATTTGGGCGAAGCTCGGCGTCGCCTCCGATCCTGGCGTGCTGGAGATCAATATCCCGCCATGCCAGGATTGGGCAGAGTACGCACGCTGGATGCACACGGTCGAACGAACGGGCACCAAAACGGGGCTACGATCGATCAAAATCGTCAACGGCGTGGAGTTCGGCACGGGCGGCGGCAACCATCTTTGTTTTGGTGGGCCAAGTACGGATGAAAATCCGTTCTTCACGCGACCTGGTTGGCTCACGTCGATCCTCCGTTTCTGGCAGCATCACCCGAGCCTGTCTTATCTCTTCACCGGCATGTACGTCGGCTCGTCTTCGCAGGCGCCCCGGACTGACGAATCCGCACGCGACTTGTACGACCTCGAAATGGCCTACCACTATCTCGAGTCGCTGCCGGCAGGCGATCATCGGCAGATCATCAATGAAACCCTGCGACATCTGCACATTGACGGCTCCGGCAACACACATCGCAGCGAAGTGAGTTTCGACAAGTTTTGGAACACCAGCTGGCCGGGCGGCGCGCTTGGAATTGTTGAATTTCGGGCCGTCGAAACGTTGCCGGGAGCCGAAGCGATGTCCTCCGTGGCGCTGCTCTGGCGCGCTTTGGCAGCGGTTTTACTCGCCAACCCTTACCGTAGGCCGCTGAAAGCTTTTGGAACCGACCTCCATAACCGTTATTTTCTTCCGTCCTTCCTCTGGAACGATCTTGAAAGCGTCCTGGCTTTTCTCGAGAAACACGGCATCGACCTTCCGTCTAAAATCTTCTATTCGATTTGGGACTGGCGTCTGCCCGTCATGCTTGAAACCGCCGTCGGAGGCGCGACGGTCACCATTCGCAAAGCCCTGGAGAGCTGGCCGTTGCTTTGCGAAACGCCTCTTGAGGGGGGAAGTACGAGCCGCTTTGTCGATACCTCCATCGAGCGCATTGAGATCACCTCTGACGCGCCGGTCGAGGCCCGTTTTCAAGGCCGTAAACTGCCGCTGGTCGAATTTCCTAGTCAAAAATTCGGCGCCGGATTGCGTTTCCGGAAAAGCGCTCTCTATCCATCGCTGCACCCGGGAATTCCCCCGCAACTGCCTTTGGACGTAGATCTCACGCATAAAGGAGAAAGCCGGATTTTTCAGCTGCAACCCGATCAAAATAGTTTCTCAGGACCGTTTGAGACCAAGCTGCATGAGCCGCGACCTGACTGCCGCCGTTCCAGTGAGTCCAGTGTGACCTACGATTTACGTTTGCCCTGATAAATACTCTTGCTCTTTGCGGACAGCCGTCTCGGGAAAATCGATCGATGGCTGAAATGAGACATCCGGCCTCCCAGAAGTTTTCGACCTTAAAGCAAAAGCTAGAGCAGGAGTAAGAGTAAGAGGTAAGATTAAAGCTGCACCATGTTCTTCAAATCCATCTCCCAGGATCAGGTTCGTGATCAATTGAAGCGGGTCAAATACCCCGGTTTCAGCCGCGACATCGTGTCGTTCGGAATCGTCCGCGAAATAGCTCTTTCCGGCAAAGACGTTACTGTCCGCATGTCGCTGGCCACAAACGATCCTGCCATCCCGCAATCGATCAAAACTGAATCCGAAAAAGCGTTGCGAGAACTCCAGGGTGTCGGCGCCGTCAAAGTAATTATCGATATACAGGCTCCTCCGCAGGGGGCTGCATCGGGAGCCGCCGCGGTTGGTGCGACGTCCATTCCGGGGGTCAAACGCGTTTTTGCGGTTGCCAGCGGCAAAGGCGGCGTTGGTAAATCCACAGTCGCTGCAAATCTGGCCTGTGCCCTCGCTGAGCAAGGTGGCAGCGTGGGACTTTGTGATTGCGACATGTACGGACCGAGCATTTCCCTGATGTTTGGTTCGCGCGACCGCCCGGGGGCAACCGAGCAAAATCAGATCATTCCCGTCGAGCGCTATGGCCTCAAACTGATGTCGATGGGATTTCTTCTCGACGACGCTTCCCCGGCGATTCTGCGCGGGCCGATGGTGACCCGATATACCCAGCAATTTCTGCGTCAGGTCGAATGGGGCGACCTCGACATCCTCGTCCTCGACCTTCCGCCTGGCACGGGCGACATTCAGCTCACGATCGTGCAAACGGTCGCCCTCGCTGGTGCCGTTATCGTTACGACTCCACAGGAGGTCGCCTTGATCGATGCGAGGAAAGCCGCCTCGATGTTCAGCAAGGTCAACGTCCCCATTCTCGGAATCATCGAAAACATGAGCTACTTCCTGTCGCCGAGCGATGGGAAGCGTTACGACATTTTTGGATCCGGCGGCGGCCAACGCGAATCCAAACGGTTGAATGTCCCGTTTTTGGGTGAGATCCCCATCGATATCGCCACCCGCGAATCTGGCGACCGCGGCCGTCCCATTGTCCTGGAAAAACCTGACTCTCCGGTGTCTGCAGCCTTCCTGAAAATCGCCGCCGATTTGAACCGCGCGTTCGTGTAGTGGTGGCAGCAGCATTCGCTGTGTGCAAACGGCCATCCGGACAGTTTACGAATGTCAATGTCGGCAGAGCGGGGCACGGCGTGCCCGTCGTTGATCGGTGATTGAGCGTGATCCGCGGAGTCTTTCTCCGATCACTCTTTCACGCAGACGAGATCGGCAATCGTGGACAATGTGGATTTCTTGATGCCTTTTACCCGTTCAAGGTCTTGCACCTGCGAGTACGGACGCGACTGGATGATCCGTGCGGCGAGGACCTTTCCGATGCCCGGCAGGCTTTCGAGTTCTTCCTGAGTTGCAACGTTGAGGTTGATGCACGGGGGTTTTTGTTCTCGGACGGATGCACTCCAGCCGCCAACGCAATGTGCTTTGGCTTCGTTCTCGAGCCGATGCAACTGCTGCCACTGTTCCGGCACGTCGCGTCCCCCAGGGCGCCTTGCCGAAGCTCCGTAAACCCGAGCCAAGCCGTTCACAGTGAGTAGTTCGGCCAGATCTTTTGTACTTGCTTCGGGAATGACAAATCCAAAGTAACGCGGCTCGCCACTGTTGCCTCGAGCATCTTCGAAGCGCGTTACGACGGTAAACGGACGGGCGAGCGCTTTTCGTGAAAACGTTGTCGCTTTTTGACCCAATTGGATGGTCTCAGGTGGCGTAAGGCCCCAGTGGGCCGCCTGTTGGGCTATGCGACCTGGAAAAGCTCCGTTTGTCTCTGGGCAATCGACGAAATACAGCCGGACAATGTGTTCGTTCGACCCGGACCGGATGTGAAAACTGTCTCCGTCTCCGTACGCCTCCGTATTCAACTGGCAATTTCTCAATGTGGTCCACTCGTCGGCACGCACTGAAATGGCGAGCAAAAGAGCCGCCAGCGCAGCGACGAATGGATGTAAAAAGCGCACGGGAATGGCTTGATCGCCCTAAATCGTGTCGACGAAATTGCTCAAAATCCGGAGACCATTTGCCTGGCTTTTCTCCGGGTGGAACTGAACGGCATGGACGTTTCCCTGCGAAACGGCGGCCGCGAAATCTTCACCGTAAGTAGCTTCGGCGCTGATGATTGCGCGATCGTCCGGCGCGGGAAAATACGAATGGACAAAGAAGACGAACGGCTTGTCGGGAAGGCCGATCCAGAGCGGTCCAGACCTGATGGTCAGGGTGTTCCATCCGATTTGCGGGACTTTCAGGCCCGGAGTGGAAAAGCGGCTCACCATCCCTTTGAAAAAACCGAGACCGTCCACGCCGGGGGTCTCTTCACTGCCTTCAAATAAGAGCTGGTACCCAACGCAAATCCCAAGAAATGGCCGCCCGGAAGCGAGCCACTCCTGGACGGGTTTCCACAATCCGCGGCTGCGGAGATTCGTGGCGCAGTCACCGAATGCGCCGACGCCGGGCAGGACGACTGCGGATGCGGCTTCCAGCCCTGCGGGATCCGCGGTGAGGCGGACATCGCAGCCAATCTTTTCCAGAGCTTTGCTGACACTGCGCAAGTTGCCGCTGCCGTAGTCGAGGAGGGCGATGGTCTTTCCTGTTTTGTTTTCCATCATAGCGAGCCTTTCGTGCTGGGCACGCCAGTGACGCGCGGGTCGATTTGAGTAGCGGTGTCGAGCGCACGGGCGAGACCCTTGAAAAGCGCTTCGGCCATATGATGGGAATCGCGTCCGTAAAGAATTTCGGCATGCAAATTGGCTCCAGCATGCACGGAAAATCCGCGAAAGAATTCCTCAACCAGTTGGAACGGAAACTTGCCGCCGATGGCGTCGACGTGTTGCGGAGCGCGATATTCCAGAAAAGGACGTCCGCTGAGGTCGAGAACGACACGGGCAAGTGTCTCATCCATTGGGAGATACGCCCAGCCATAACGGCGGATACCGGCCTTGTCTCCCAGCGCTTTCGCCACGGCCTGGCCGAGGGTGATGCCGGTGTCTTCGACCGTATGATGATAGTCGACTTCAATATCGCCTCTGGCGGAAACGGTCAGGTCGAACAAACTGTGCTTCGCGAACAGGTTCAGCATGTGATCGAGGAATGGGATGCCTGTGGCGATTTCGGCTTTGCCGGTGCCGTCGAGGTCTAACCCAAGCTGAATACTGGTTTCGGAGGTTGTTCGGGTAATGGTCGCGCTACGGCTCATGGGAAGCGCAGAGTAAACCTGAAATCTGAAACCGGAAATCTGAAATCTGAGAAACTGCTTCCCGTGAAATAACCGCTCATGTCATACTCCGCACAGTTCCGTTCTCCCATGAAGTGCTTTCTCTGTTTCCTGTCTGTTGCGTTGTTTCTAGCTGAAACGCACGCGGTAGTTGCCGATGACGATGCTCGCGCGATTCTCGAAAGTTTGCGGAAATCCGCAGACGAAAACCTGCCGTCGGACACTCCGGCCGGCCGGGCGGAGGCGTTGACAAGAGAGATAGCCGAGTTGGAAAAGAATCCGCTCACCGGCTCGCCGGAGGAGCAGGCGAAAAAGTGGGTGGCTTTGTTTGATCGTTTCGTGGCTGTGTCCGGGGAAGACCGTTCGTCATCTTATGCCATGGCCGACAAGCTATTTCGACAACTGATCGCCGGTCTTCCGGCACCGGAATCTTGGGACGCTTTGGCGGATCTTCTTCGCGGGGATGAGAAGTTGCCTGTGCACGTTCGGAAAATTGCGGCCGTCCTGGCGGCGCTGCTTCAGAATCGCGAGCAGGAACTTCTTTCTATCGCCGAATCCGTGCCAAAAGGGGACGACACGGCCAGTGTGTCCACGACGCTGTACGAGTTCCTGACTCAACACTCCACGGATCCCGCGATTGTCCTTGCCGCTCTTAAAAGCAGGATCGCCGTGCAAGATGACTATCAAAATTCCCTGCGCTTGCCCGCACTCGTCCCTCTCGTTGGTGAAAAATCGGCTGCGACTTTTCTAAAAGAGGCGCTCCGCAAGCCGATTACGATCGAATGCAAAGACAACGCAACGCGCCGCCTTGCCGTTAAGATCGCTCTCGACCAGGCGAAAAGCCTTCAAGTCGCCCAATGGAACCTCATCGAGGATATCGATCCCGATTCGATGCGCCTCTATGATGCGATGACGGCAAAATTCACGGTAACGTCGCGGGAACAAGGCGATAGCGTACAGGCGCGAAGCTACTATTTGTTGAGTCTCATCGTTCAGGGAAAAAACGACAAAGCTCTTGCGGAAGCTTTCGAAGCCGCGAAAGCGACGAATTTCAGCCTCCCCGCCAATGCTATCAAAGCGCTTGTCGACGGAGGGCACGGCGAAAAGGCATGGGCATTTCTGCGGGAGGTCGTCACTAAAAATCCCAACCTGCCATATTGGGATAGCTTCATTTCTCTGTCTTCTGAGTTACATCGCGAAACGGAAATGCTGGACATCGCCCGAAAGGCGGCAGATCGCGCCGATCTCGACCCCAAACAGCGCCAGGTCGCTCTCGCAACGCTTCGGTCTGCTGCGCTTGCAGCGGACCGTGTGGATGAAGGTGTCGTCCTACTTGGAAGCGAAATCGATGAGGCTGGAAACGACAAAGATGGGCAGTACACCATAAATGCGCGTGCGGGTGATCTGATCGAGCTGGGCCGCGTCCTGAAACGCCCTGAACTTGCCACCAGAGGTCTGGCCATCATCGCCTCTCAACCGGGGAATGGAGTCAATTCCCGGGACGAAACCGTTCTTCGCGGGGAGATGGATGCCGGGAAAATCGACGCTGCGCGAGAACGTATTGTTAGCCGGCTGCGAGAGCTCGTTCCGAAGCTAAAAACAACATCCGCCGACGCGTCGCGAACGAATCAATTCTACCAACGAAATGACGCGCAGCGAGAGGCAGACGAGCATCTTACGGATCTCTGCGGTTTTTTCTGGGAAACCGGTCGCCTCAAGGAGGTAAAGGTTCTCCTTGATGAATCTCCATGGTGGTCCGGCGTTGACCTTGGAAAACTTCAAAACAGCGTCAGCGATTTTCGCGACCGGGATTTGAAGCTGCTTGCGGCCCAGAGTCTCGCCTCGCTCGGTGAGAAGGACATGGCTGTTAGGATTCTGGAGAATTCTCTCGCTAAATCTGCCTCCGACAAAGGTTACGCCCTTCTGATCCAGCTTCAGGGCACCGCCGCAATCCCGTTTCTTGATAGGCTTTTCCACGATGACCCCTTTGAAGAGCGCCCGCTCATTTGGAAGTCCGGTCTGCTTCTCACTCAAAACGATCTCGATGCTGCGGAAAATGCCATTCGTCAGGCCATTGCTATCGATCCTTCTGACGGAGAGATGGGCAAAGGCGATCGGATGCGCGCTTATGCCGTTCTTGCAGATATCCTTGAGAAACGGGGCGATAGCAACCAGGCCGCTACTTTCCGTGGCGCTGTCCGAGCGATCCGGCTGTCTGAGGACGCTGATGATTTCATGCGAGCCGGCCTGCTATCGCGTGCCGTGAAAATGTACGAGGAAGCGCTCACATTTTTTTCGGATGCCTATTGCATCCAGTCCAGGATAGCGATCCAACTGACGAAGCTCGGACGCACCAACGAGGCGGCTGTTCACTATCAGCGGGCATACGAATTGATGCCCGACAGTTTTGGCAGAATCGAAAGCCATTGCTTTGGATGCGAACGGGCGTTTGAGGGGAAAACCGCGGAAACACTTGCCGAACGGACCTTTAACAGCATCCTGGAGAAAACGCCGAATAAACCGCAAGCGCACTATCTCCTCGGATACCTGCGCATGGAGCAGCAACGCTACGTGGAAGCCGCGGCGAGTTTCCGAAAAGCCGTCGAACTGGATCCCGACTATTTTAATGCCTGGTCAAAATTGGTCGGTATTGCTGCGGAAGCTGGGCTGGACTCCAGGGAACGGGACCGCGCGATTTTCGAACTATATCGCCTGGACCCCTTGGGGCGGCATCGTTCTGTGCAGGTAGATGATGTGAGTGATTTGCGGGGCCTATGGGCAGCTGCGGACCTCGCGTCAAAAAGGCAAGTGTTTGAGCCGCCGGTTGAGATTTATCCGTTGCCTGCGTCGAAGGCGTCCTCCGTTCTGCCCGACGACGATTATCGAGTGTATTCCAGGAAATCTGACGACCGCTCTCCCATCAAACCTGGAGAATTGCTTGCAACAAACCACAGTCTAATCCGCCAATTAGGAACATATATTGCGTTCGATCCGCATTGACGGGTGAGATTTTGAACTCCCTGTGGATCCTTCGTCTTTAGAGCGGAATCAAGGCAGAAAAATGAACACTAGCAATCAGGCGCACGATTCTTGCTAGACGCTGGCGTGATCGTGTTTGGATTCCTCCTTGGTGACTTTGGATTTGCTGCGTATGCGCATGAAGACAATGCCGCCGATGACGCCCACTGCGAGGGTGGCAAAAATGGCGGCAACGATTTGAAGCGTGACCAAAATCGATGACTCCGATCCAGGAGGGAACGGCAGTGCCGGTAGGGCCGCCTTTGGTGCAGCGCTGGCCGCTGGAGTTACCGAAGCCACCTGCGTTCCAAGCGCAGCGGACTTTGCTTCGACGGGAATAGGTGTGGCAGCGGCGGAAGCCGGGGCAACGGTGGGGGAAGTTGGGGCAGCGGGGGCAGCGGGGGCAGCCGGCGCAACAGTTGGGGAAGTCGGGGTTGAAGCCTGGGCGACAGAAGTGGCGGCCGGCTTCGGTGGTGTCGTTGCTGTAGCACTGCCGGGTGCCGGCGTGGCCTTCGCCGCTGCAAGCAGCGACGTGTTTTCCTTGATCATCTCATTAGCAGCCCAATGCGTCGATGCGGCTGTGAATTGACTTTCAGCGTCGCTGATATCACCGCTCTCGAGCAGTTCACGGCCTTCGATGGACTCGCGAATGGAAGCGCGCATGGCGCCCGGTTTCAGCTGCGCGAGTCGCGTTGTCTCAGATTCAACGGTTTTGGAAAGATCGTCGAGGCTCCGTTGGCTGCGTGGGTAGATGGGAGTCCAGACAATGCCGGCGAGTTTGGCTGCGTCGAGCGCCTCATTCACCTGCTCTTCCTCTGCTTTGACGGCGGCGAGGAGCTCGGGTTTTTTGTAATCCGGCGTGATGGCGATACCTTCGTCGCGCGCAGCGATGTCACGCTGGTACACGAGTTTACGATTCTCAATCGTTTTTTTTACGCCGGGGATCAGTTTTCTCGCATATTCGATGGCCTCGGGGAAAACTTTGGAACCGGGATAATTCTTTTCGAGAGTCGCAAATTGATTTAGAGCTCCAATAAAATCGCCCTGTGCGGCGAGCGCCTGCATTTGCGCGAGCAGAACGGCTGCGATGACGTTGTATTTGTCTTTCGCGATCTGATCCGCGGTGAACCATTGATGGTTCAGTTTGAGTTCACCTGCTTTGACCCGGTCCCGTTCGGCAGCCAAGGCATCCAATTTTTGTTTGACGGTTGCGGCGTGTTCGTTGTCCGGATAGGCGTCGACAAACGGCTTCAGCTTTCCGTAAATGATGGTTTCGTAATCACTTGCAGCCATGGAATTAGGCCCAAGTTTGATGCCTTTGATTGCGGCGTATGCCGCTACTGAAGGGTCGGTTTTGAGGATTTCCTGAATGTCAGACCTCTGAAAGGTGCGAATATCCGTGATCGAGGGTGTGACCTGAATTTCTGCATCGACAGAACTACTCGTGTTGCTGATCAGTTTTCCTTCAAATTTTTCACCGGATTTGAGAACAATAGTATCGGCGACTGCGATCGCGGAAGACAGGATCAGGATGCAGCCGACCCTGGATAGGATTCGGGGGGGGAGGGACATCGCAAGTGTTAGAGTGCTAGAAGTAAGCACAGAGGGTTGGGAAGACAAAGAGATTTTGCTGGCGGACATAGCTCCTTTTTGAGACGCCTTCCGTTGGCTTGTCCGCAGGCTGGTTGAAAAATTGGCGGTGGAAATCTCGCGATCGAGCGTTATGGATGCTCAATACCGATGGAAGGACCGACCGCCAGCGACTACGATGAGAAGCTCCGCGAGATGGGCAATTATCTTTGGGAACTCGATCAAGAGGGGGATATCGCTCACCAGGAAGGCGACGAATTTCGACTCGGGGAAATCGAGAAAAAAATAGAGCGTATCGCTGCCAGAGCTGCCCATTTTCGCGATGTGGACGGTCCGCACCGATTGCTGGCAGGATTGGTCAATGGCCTCGCATTGAGGATGTTGCAACGCTGGGAGGATGCGGCCCAGGCGTTCCTGGACGTGCTCGACGAAAATCCGGAAAACGGCGAAGCGTGGCTCGAACTGACGTGGTGCTTGAGCGAGATGGGCAAATGGCAGGATGCGGAACTGGCGGCGCGCAAAGGCACGGAATTTTTTCCAGAAGTATCGGGGGCTTGGGGAAACCTGGCACAAGTGTTACTTCGCCTCGGCAAGCGGGACGAGGCGCGTGAAGTCCTCGAAAAAGCGATTCATCTCGACCCGAAAGACAGGCGGAATCAGGATCTAATGCGCCAGGTGCGGGAGGAAGGGAAGCGTGAATGCTGAATCGTGAATAGTTGCGAAGTCTCGCCTCTGCGGGATCTCGCTTTTTTGAGATACGATTCACCAATCACCATTCACAGCTCCAACTCCAGCCGGGGCGCGTCGTTCCATAGCGTTTCCAAGTCATAAAACTCACGTTTGTCGGTATGGAAAACGTGGATGATGACCTGTGCATAGTCGATGATAACCCATTGGCTGGCAGGATAACCGTCGACCGCAATTGGCGATTGCCCGGTTTCTTCCCGAATGCCTTCCCGGATGCCGCCGACGATGGCTTTCAAATGCGGCTCGGACGTCCCCGAACAAATGACAAAATAATCGGTAAACGTCGAGATACCGGCCAGATTGAGCACAACAATGTCTTCGGCTTTTTTATCCGCGGCGAAGCGCGCGCTGGCGCGAGCCAGTTCTTCAGGGGTCGTTGATGAGGCGATGACGGGGCTCCAGGTAAAGCTGTTTTTCGTGGATCAAGTCGGCGACTCGATGATGCACCAAATAGCGAATCGACAGTCCTTTGGCAACCCGGTTTCGGACTTCGGTGGATGAAATGTCGAAGCTCCTGGTAATGTTGGGGGGCGCCAGCTCGGAATCCGAAGAACTTCCCCGCCCAAAAACTACCAGTGTCACGTTTTTTAGCAGGTCGTCCACGCGGCGCCATGTGTGCAGCGCCGTCAGATTATCCTGACCGATGAAATAAAAAAGTCCTGCTCCGGGGAAACGCTTCCGATAAATCTCGACGGTGTCGACCGTATAGGAAGGTCCTTTGCGGTGGAGTTCCAAATCGTCTATTTCAAAACCCGGCTCGTTTTCGATGGACAGGCGGATCATTTCCAACCGGAGTTCCGGCGGTGAAGGCTGCGTTTCCAACTTGTGCGGCGAGAGCGCCGCTGGAATGAAAACGACGCGGTCCAGCTCCAATTTTTCCAATGCCTCGCGTCCGAGGATCAAATGCCCGTGATGGATGGGATCAAAAGAGCCGCCGTAAAGACCGATTTTCACAATTTTCAGCTCTCAATAGAGCAAATAGCGCAGCCGTTCCGCGCGGAAACGTTTTAAGTTTGGTCCCCAGCTTGCCGCAATTTTAGCGGGACTCACGCCGGACTGAATCTGTTCCCGGATCGATCGGCTGCCGCAGCATTTGTAGAAAATGTCCATCGCGTCGCTGTTGGTTCGCTGAAACATATCCCGGCCTGGAGCCGTGCGGTTCATGTAGGCGAGCATATTCATCGAGAGCGCGCACAAATTGGTGCCTGTGCTGGGATCGATCCGGATGCGAACGCCGTTTGCGCCCTTGAAATTTGTCACCGGAGTGAAAGCGACCCCTGGAGTGTCCAGTTCTGACAAGTGGTTTGTGAATCGACGGGCATCAATCCACTCTGAGCCGAGAACTTCGAATGGTTCATTGGTATTGATGCCAAGCTCGCACGGGCTGAGTTCACCGATCAGTCCTGTCAGTGCGTAATAAAATGGCGAGGCGCCACGCGGGACATTGGGGGACGTTTGCACCCAGCGAAGGCCCGTGTCGCGCCATGTCATCGACCGATCCCAGCCGCGCATCTTCACTACGGTGAGCTTGCATTTCGGCCCCATCCAGCCGCGAGAATTGCTCATTTGCGCTAGCTCGCCCACTGTCAATCCGTGCAGATAGGGCACGGGGAATTGTCCGACGAACGAAATCCATTGGCTTTCCATGCCTGGACCTTCGACGCGATTTCCGCCGAGCGGATTCGGACGATCAAGAACGACAAATGGAATGCCGGCCTCGGCTGCCGCCTGCATGCAGCGGCCCATAGTGCTGATATATGTGTAGCTTCGGCTGCCGATATCCTGCATGTCATAAA
The DNA here is from genome assembly GCA_036524675.1 of Chthoniobacterales bacterium. GTDB lineage: Bacteria > Verrucomicrobiota > Verrucomicrobiia > Chthoniobacterales > DASVRZ01 > DATDAW01. The sequence goes on from DATDBU010000172.1 coordinate 27,415, forward strand.
CGAGCACATCGATGCCTCGAAGCATTGCGGGCGTCGGCTTGCGCGTTGGACCATAGAGCGAAAATGCCGTCACACCCGTAAGGCGATCCATGCGGGAGGCCACGTATTTGCCGGCCTTTTCCGTGCCATCGAGGCCGTGTTCCGGAGTAAAAAGTGCGACCAGCTTCACGCCACGAGCGTCGCGCAAAATCTTCCGGGTCTTGACGCCTTGAGAATCGACGCCGGTCTGGTTGGTAATCAATCCAACCCGCTTGTCCTGCAAAAGATCGAAATGGTTCGCTTCAAGGACGTCGATGCCGAGCATTACACGGGCGTTCGAGACGATCGTGACCGCAAAAAACATCGCCAGCGCGGCGAGGAACCGGTTAAACATGCGCCCACCGTATGAAACCCGCTCCGCTCGGTCAACTGCTCCTCTCCGGCGTTCCCGGGACTGTTCTCGATCCCGTCACAGCCGATTTTTTTCGCCGCATTCAACCGGGTGGTTTTATCCTTTTCGGACGCAACATTCAGTCCGCGAAGCAGTTGCGAAAGCTCATCGACGACCTCCGCGATTTGTCCGACATCGAGCCGATCATCACCATCGACCAGGAAGGTGGCCGCGTTTCACGCTTAAAGCTTATCGGAAACGAACCGCCGAATGCCGTCCAGCTCCGGGATACAGACGACCTCGATCTCATTCGCCGGCATGGCTCCGTCACAGGCAGATTGTTGCGCCTCTTCGGGTTCAACCTCGATTTGTGCCCGGTGCTCGATATTTCGTTTGATGACGAAGCGGACAACTCTCTGCGCGGCCGCTGTTACGGAAGGACCGTCGCGGAAGTGATCACCAAAGCGGGTGCTTTTAACGATGCTTTGCGCGCGGAAGGTGTTGCCAGTTGCGGCAAACATTTCCCTGGATACGCCGCGGCACAGGTCGATCCGCATCATGATTTGCCGGTGATCAAACGCTCGCGTGCCGACCTGGATGCGACGGAACTTGCGATCTTCAAGCATTTTGCGCCGCTCGTGGATTCCATGATGGTCTCTCACGCGTTCTATCCGGCCATCGACTCAGAAAAGCTGCCTGCGTCGCTCTCGCTGAAGACGATCCAAGGCATTCTTCGCAAGGAACACGGTTTTCACGGGTTGGTCATGACCGACGACCTGGACATGGGGGCGATTTTGAACGAGTTCGGTCTTGAGGAAACGATCCATCGTTGCCTGGGAGCCGGGAACGATCTGGCGATGATTTGTCACCGCCTTGAAGCCGTCGAAGAAGCCAGCCGGATTCTGGAAAGCGTCGATTCGGCCATCCTCGATCGCGCCCTGAATGGCGTCGCGAAATTCAAGGAAAATCTTGTTCCGCCCGATCCATTTTCGATTGAAGCGCATCAGTCTCTCGACACTGAGGTCTGGCAATTGCGCGTGGACACACTCGGTCCCGAAGCCGCTGCCATGCGGAGTCCAGAAGACGGAAAGCGTTCTCCGGTTGAGATTTATTGAGATATAAGCGCTCCGCGCGAAATCTCTTTTTGCTATATCGCTGTCCGCTGATAGATCGCGTCCATGGAAATGGAAAAATCGAGTTCCGGAATACGCAATGTTTGGCCGTTCTCCGGCAGGATTTCGCGCGCCCAATGTTTCCAGTCGGCGCCGGATCGGCGGTAAATGGTCACTTCGCGAACGTCCTGAGCGACGAGGACATAAGTGTGCAGCTGGGGGATTGCTTCGTAGGCGATTCGTTTTTCACGGCGATCCGTGCGCTCGGTCGCGGGAGAAAGGACTTCGAAAACCACCGACGGCGTGTCGCAGTAATATTTGTGCTGACCGCGAGGGTCGCAGTTCACCATGACGTCTGGATAGTAAAACCAGTCCTCATCGTTCAGTCGGAGGTGGGCCTTCATGTCGTTCATGAACGGTTCGCGGAGCTTGCTTTCGAGATGTCCGTGAAGCCGGCTAAAGATATTCCCTGCGATCCGATTGTGATCCGTACTCGTCCCCGCCATCGCATAAACGTTTCCTCCCAGATATTCGTGGCGAACTTCGCTCAGGAGTTCGCCCTCCAAATACTCTTCCGGGCTGATCCAATGCGAAATTTCGGTCACCGCGGTCATGTGCGGAGTGTAGCGGGGGAGTGAGGGAAAAGTCAATCCGCCGTTACGGCGCAACGGCCAGCCGGCCGCTGGCGGCTTCCTTGCGGGCGAGAATGCCGTTGGACTTGTAGGTTTTAAGCCGAAAACTGGTTGCCGTGCTTAGCACGCCTTCGATGGTGGAGAGTTTCTCGGTTACGAACATCGCGATATCGCGCAAGTCGCTTCCTTCGACCACTACCATCAAATCGTATCCGCCGCTCATGAGGTAACAGCTCCTCACCTGTTGAAATTGCGAAATCCGATCTGCCAGCCGGTCAAAACCGCCACCTCTCTCGGGCGTGATCCGTACCTCGATAACAGCGGTCACATTCTTTGAATCCGCTCTTTCTTCATCCAGAATGGCCTGGTAGCCTAGAATAATCCCATCCCGCTCCAGTTCGGCGATGCGCTGGGTGACTTCAGGCACCGTGGAGTTCAATTGTCGCGCGATATCATCCTTCGACACGTGAGCGTTTTCCTGCAAAATGTCCAGAAGCTTGGAGTCGTTCATTTGAGAGTCTTAAGTTTGTAAGTCTATAAGTCTTAAGCGGAGATTATTGAACGGAGAAGGTACCGTTGGTGACCTGAAAGTCTTAAGGTTTACAAACTTAAGACTTAAGACTTTAGGGTGTTGTGTCCCCGAACGATATATCCACCGCCCTCGCCATTTGCACCATTTGATGATCGGGTGCCACGGTTCGGAGCTTGTTTACGGCATCGGAAATGGGGACATCGAGGACTTCATAGTTTTGATAGGAAACCATGCGGCCAAATTTGGATTCGACGATCATTTCTACGGCGTGAACTCCGAAACGCGTTCCCAAAATCCGATCCAGAGTTGTCGGCGCGCCGCCGCGTTGCAAGTGACCCAGTACACAGGTCCGTGTTTCTTTGCCGGTGAGCTCCGCGACTTCGTGAGCGACCTGTTCGCCGATGCCGCCGAGGCGATGTTCGCCACTCTTTGTCTCAGCAAAGACTGGCCGCCCCGTCCGGGGATAAGCACCTTCGGATATCACGATCATCGTACTGAGACAGCCCTCCGATTCACGTTTGCGGACCATTTCGGCGACGTGTTCGTAATCGAAAGGTATTTCCGGAATGAGAATGATATCTGCGCCACCTGCGAGCCCGCCATAGAGACCAATCCAGCCAGCGTGCCGGCCCATTACTTCGAGAACCATGACCCGTTTGTGGCTCGAAGCCGTAGTGTGCAGACGGTCCAACGCATCCGCAACGCATGCGACGGCTGAGTCAAAACCGAAGGTCATGGCTGTTGCTTCGAGGTCGTTGTCGATGGTCTTCGGGACGCCGATCATCGGAAATCCTTCGTCAAACAGCTGCAGCGCCGTCGTGAGCGAACCATCGCCGCCGATGGCGATCAGGGCTTCCAGATTCAAATCGGAAACCGTTTGACGCGCTTGAGCGATGACTTCCGCCGGCACAGCCATCTTGTTTCCCATGCCGACTTTGGTGACGAAATGTCCACGGTTTGTGGTGCCGATGATCGTGCCACCCAAGTGCATGATCCCTGCCGTTGTTTTGCGATTCAATTCCATCGTTCGCGCGGGAGGCAGCATGCCTTCGTAGCCGTCAATGAAACCGATAACTTCCCAGTCCAAGCGTTCCGCAGCGCGGACAACGCCGCGTAGAACGGCATTCAAGCCGGGGCAATCGCCGCCGCTTGTGAGGACTCCAATGCGTTTGGTCGCCATTTTTGTTGGTAATTCTAGCGTTGCGTTTTGATCCGGCCTGCTGCCCAGCTGCGTTCGAGCTGCCAGGCGCGTCCCATCAGATGGCGTCCGGCGAAAAATCGATCGTTTGCCCCAAGGATTACGACGCTTACCCGGCGTGGCGTCACGTAAAATCTGCCATTGATTTGGCGCGATGCCGGCGCCTGCGATGCCGAAATAATCAGGCAATCGCCTGCGTTCGCCGTGCGGCCGGTTTTCACCCCGTCGATGCCTTCGACTCCCAAAAGTTCGTTGGTATTACGCAGGAGATATTGCATCTGTTGAAGATTGCGGACGATCGTAATTTTCCGTTCTTTTTGAGAAACGTAGAACTGGAAACCCTTGTCGGCCATGGCGTATTTCGTGAGTCTTGCGAGGTCGTCCGAAGTGGAATACGGGAGTTTACCTTCGCTGGGCTCCATGCCGGTGGGGTTCAGGAAAAGCGTGCGCTCCATACCAAGCCGGCGGGCGAGGGCGTTCATCTGTGCAACAAACGAGTCCACCACGTTGAGGTCGCTGGTTCTGATGGTTTGCCCGATATGGGCAGCCAATGTATACGCCGCAATGTTGTCGGACTGAAGAAGCGCGCAATAAATCAGATCCCGCAGCGATACGGCGTCTCCGGGATATAGTCCGACGGGATTGACGCCACCCACGCGCATGGCCGCCGGTGGGACGACGACCCATCCCGAGAGGTCGACATTTCTACTCTTCGCCCAGTCGAGAGCAATCTTAGCAGTGGCGATTTTGGTCAAACTCGCGATCTGACGCTTTTTATGGCCGTTGAACGACTCCAGGACGGTTCCGGTTTCATTGTCGATAATGGTGTAAGCGGTTGCGCCGTGGGTTCTTTCGGATTCTCGGCTAAACGCAGAGAAAACGGTGGCAAATGAAAAAGCGATGCAGACCAGGAGACAACCAATCCGGTTTCGACGGGATAAAGTGAACATGCGCAGCAAAAGTCGGCACAGTTTATGGAACGTTTTTGGCTTGGCAATGACAAAGCCTGGCACGTTCGCTACTCGACCGAGGCTTTCGGAATGGTGTAAGGATCGCCTATTTTCAGCGAGTCGTAAGTCTCTTTGTCGATCCAGACGTTGTAAATTTCCCCGTCAGATAGGGCGCGGACTTTAATCAGCCAGACTCCGCTCTTGTCCGTTGCCTGCAGGCCGCCCGATCCAATCGTGATTTGGCGTTCTTCTTGCGGAATAAATTTTTTCTCCACGATGATGCCGTTGATGCTGGAAGAAATCGCTCCGGTGCCAAGATTCAATACTCCATAAATAATCGCGGCCAAAACCAGTGCTCCAGTGGCGATGGCGATCCAAAGGTCGCGTCTTTGCGTCGAACGCACGACGACGCGGTTTTTCTCGGGCGAATTCACGGACCGTTGACGGCAGGGACAAGAGGCTCGTCCTTTTCGGTTTTCAGCCAGACGTAACGGGTAAGCAACACTTTCAAAGTGGCTGTGAGCGGGATGGCAAGAATCGCACCCAGCAGACCGCCCAGCAAAAGGCTCCACGCAAACACCGAAATGATGATGGTCATCGGATGCAAACCGACGCTTTCACCGACGATCTTGGGCGAAATGAAAATGCCTTCGATCTGCTGGACCGCGATGAAGATGATCGTGACGGCCAGCGGATGCTGCCAATCCTTGAATTCAATCGCGGCAATAATCACCGCCGGCAACCAGCACAGGATGATACCGAGATAGGGGATGATACACAGAAAACACACCATCAACCCGATAAGCAGGGCAAATGGCAGTCCCATGATAAGAAGGGCTGTTCCCGTGAGAATGCCGTCAATGATGCTCACGAGCAGTTGTCCCCGGAAAAAGGCGATGAGGTATCCGTTGATTTCCTCGATAACGACGACGACTTCGTCCTTGAACCGGGACGCGCGCAGCGGCAGATAGCCGCTCCAGTTTTCCGCGATGTTATCCGCGTCTTTGAGGAAAAAGAACAGGTAAACGGGGACGATAAATAGTCCGACGATAAAACCGAAAGCGCCCAAAAATCCGCCGATACTGCCCTGGACGATCTGCCAAGCTTTTGCCGAAACGGTCGGGATTTGATCCTGAATCCATTTCTGCGCTTCGGGACCGAACAGAACGTTCATTGGATCCGTGGCTTCGGGGCTTGGTTCCGGTTTTGCCAATTCAGATTCTTGCGGAGCCGTTGGCGCCGGCGTCGCCAGTGAGAGCGGAGCCGGTGATGGCGTTGCCTTGTGCTCGCGCTTGAATGGCCCCCAGTCTGGAAGCCGCGGTGCGTATTTACGGGCGTTTTCCTCGATCAAAACCCGCACTTTAGAAACAATACCGGGAACATCTTTGCCGAATCGGACGCTTTGATCGTAAACCGCCGGCACCACCCAGATAAGAACGCCTGTGATCGCCATGATGAACACCGCGAAAACGATAATCACGGACGGCACGCGCGGGATTTTTCGCTGAACAAGCCAGGCAACAAGCGGCTCCATAAGGTAGGCCAGCACACCCGCGACGGCGACGGGCAGCAGTAACGGCTGCAGAAACGAAAGTGTCTTCCCCGTGAGATAAATCACCAGCACGACGAGTGCCGCGATGACAAGCATCGAGAGACCTGTAATGGCGGTCCAAAGCGTGCGTTTCTGCCAGGGCGTCGGTGTTTGCATTTAATAATCGGAGATCGCAGGCAGCTTATAAAAGGAACGCGTGATTTCAGCAACTTCCGCGTGATTCTGGATGACATCCAAAAACTTGGATATTTCCCTGGAGCGCCGAAGGCCGTTTCCTGAAGAGGAAAGATTCACATTTTTGATGTCCTGAAAGCGAGCGCTCATCCGTTATATCTTTGAGCCGAAGGAGTCGGCTCAATGAACCGCTAACCCAACTAAAAAATATGAGCACTATCACTGAAGAACCCCCAACACAGAACGCGTCGCCTTGTGGCGAACTGCCCGGTCCCGTCGCCGAGCACGCGTGGCTCCAAAAATTCGTGGGCGAATGGGAGTCGGAGGGCGAGATGTATATGGTCCCCGGCGAGCCGGCCACGCCAATCAAGGGCGTCGAAAGCGCCCGCTTGATCGGCGGCTTCTGGCTCCTCTCGCAAATCAAGAGCACGACCGACTTTCCCTACGAGCAAATCCTCACCATCGGCTACGATCCCGCGAAGAAAAAATATATCGGAACGGTAATTGACAGCATGACCAGCCATATCTGGCAGTACGAAGGCGCGGTGGACGCGACGGGTAACATTCTGACGTGGGAAACGGAAGGTCCTGTCCCCAGCCCTGAAAAGCCGTCCAAATTCCGCGACGTGACGGAGTTTAAGAGCCCCGATCACAAAGTCTTTACCTCGTCGATTCAAGGACCGGACGGTTCATGGAATACGATGATGACCATCAACATTCGACGGAAGAAATAGGAACGCGGCGGCTGGCCGTGAGCGTTGCAAAGTTGTAGCCGGGTTCACCGAACCCGGCTACGAAGCTTCTACGTTCTCGAATGGGCCGATGTGGATGGCGAAGCCAGGAAGGGCACGGGCGGGCCCGTGGAGTTGATTCTCCGCCTGCCTAATGTTGAAAGGCGAAGCTATCCTCAAGCTACAGCAGCGGGAGATACCCCCGGGATGCGATGTCAAAAAACGATCCCGTCGGGATCGAAGCTCGGTCGTTTGTCTCGGAGGAGAGGAATATCCAAAGACGTGTTCAACCCAGTTGCTCGGGAGTGCCGTGTGGTCGAAAACACGCACAAAGTTGGCGGAAAGTGAATGTCGTTTGGCGCGTGCGGCTAGTTACTTTTGTGAAGAGATGGGCAACATTGGTGGAGTAATGAAGCCAAAACCACTCATCCAAAAGGGAGGCATCCCTCGGGCGGTAAGACAACCGGCTCGACGATCATTTTACACTTTCGCCCAACGGGCCTGACCAACGCCGGACTTAGCCGAACACAGGGACTTTTGCCTCCGCTTAACCGCCATGAATAACACGTTCAAAGTTCCCGCCGCATTTCTTTCCGGCTTGAAAGCTGTGGGCCTCGACCCGGCAATGGTCCTCCGCAAAAGCGGACTGCCGCTCAATCTGTGGAGCTCCGGCAAGTCCATGGTTACCACCGAGCAATGGTTCGATCTGTGGAACGCGGTGAGCACACTTAGTGGTGATCCGATGATCGGTCAGAAAATTGCCCGTCAAACTCCGCCTGAACATTTTCATCCGGCGCGGATTGCCGCACAGCACGCCCGTAATTTTCGCGACGCGCTTCATCGGATCGCCCGTTACAAGCTAGTATGCTGTTGCGAGCAGATGCGGATCACCGAGACGAAAGGCGAATGCCGGTTGGAGTTTGACTGGATTTTGACGCAGGCACACACACCGTTGGCTCTTATTGACAGTGCTTTTGTGTCGTTGGTCGAGATGGGGCGGCAGGGGACCAAGTCGCAATTGCGACCATTTCGAGTGGAGCTGAAGCGTAAGCCTAACCACCCGGAAGAGCATGAAATTTACTACGGCTGCCATGTGAAATTCAATGCCCGCCGGGATTTGATTGTGTTCCGCGCGATCGACCTCGATCTGCCATTTGCAACATACAACGCGGAACTCTTGGAAATGCTCAGTCCCGGCGTCGATCAGGCGCTTGCTGTTCAGGAACAGCGGGACAGTACCGCGGCGGGACAGATCCGGTGGGTGCTGCGACGCCATCTTGGTGGCAGACAGCCGGATATTTCGGACGTTGCCAAGGAATTGGGAATGAGCAGCCGGACTTTACAGCGGCGAATTGCCGATGAAGGAACTAACTTCCGACAGATCTTAAACCAGGAACGCTGGGAACTGGCAAAGTACTACCTCCCACAACCCTCGCTCGAACTCAACGAAGTCGCCTATCTCCTGGGTTACGAAAACCCGAATTCGTTTATCCGCGCTTTCCGTGAATGGGAAGGCACGACGCCTGGCGAATGGAAGTCCGCTCGTCAGCGCAGCCCCTCCAGCTCCTGAATCTCTCGCAGAGTAACGAAGGAACAAGGTCCAATCCCTGTCCCTTATTTGCCTTCTGTTCCAACCGCTTTCCAGCTCTATGAACCTAAAACTAGACAACCAACTCGCACTCGTTACGGCCTCCACGGGAGGTATCGGCCTCGAAATTGCCCGCTCTCTTGCGGCGGAAGGCGCTCGCGTTATCATCAACGGCCGCTCCGCTTCCAGTGTGGATGCCGCCATCACCTCGATTCGCAAAGGGCTTCCTGACGCGAAGCTTGAACCCCTGGCCACCGACAACGGCACCGCTGAGGGTGCCCTGGAAACGATCCACCAATTCCCAGCCGTGGATATTCTCGTGAATAACCTTGGCATTTACGAAGCCGTGGGCTTCTTTGATGAAACCGACGAAGCGTGGCGACGCCTGTTTGATGTTAACATCCTCAGTGGTGTGCGGCTTGCCCGGCATTATCTGAAAACGATGCTCGAACGCAAAACAGGCCGGATCATTTTTATCGCCAGCGAATCCGCCATCAGTCCGTCGCCGGAAATGGCGCATTATGCGGCGACCAAAACCATGCAGCTTTCCGTCTCCCGCAGCCTGGCGGAACTCACGAAAGGCACCGCAGTCACGGTAAATACGATCCTTCCTGGATCGACCAAGACAGCTGGCGTGGAGAAATTCGTGCAGGACATCTTCCCGGATGAGCCTCTCGCAGAGGCGGAACGCCGCTTCATGCGCGAAAACCGTCCCACTTCGCTCATCGAGCGGCTAATCGAACCGGAAGAAATTGCGAACCTCGTCAGTTTTGTTAGCAGCGGGCGCGCCTCCGCGATCAACGGCGCCGCGCTCCGCGTGGACGGCGGCCTCGTTCGCAGCGTTTTTTAACGATCATTCGAGGCAATGCGTCTTCGGTAGAGTAGGCGTCTTGCCTCAATCCTTCGAGGCTGCAAATGGTGAAGCCGCGCTTGTTTTTTAAAGTTAGAGAGACCGGAAACAGGTTGCGGCTTTGCAGGGCGACGTCGACCAGCGTTCCGCGAGGCGAATCGCCCTACGCCATTTCTCGTAGCCGGATTTTCCATTTCCGATTTCCAACCCGTCATGTTCTCGATGGCTCGCTCCCAAGTGGGCTGCTGGCGCGCTGAGCCCGTAGTGGTTAGGATTAGTGTTTTCGATGCCCTGCGCATGATCCGCCGCAGCCGCCGAATGTGTGTCAGCCGGGCGGCGAGATATAAAGGGAGCGAGTCTGGCTCGATCTGGCCGCAATCCGGCGGATGGCTCCCTGCCCAAACGGCAAAACCGGCGGATACCGCTGATCGAAGCGGCGCTTGCACCATCGCGTCACCGTTTTCGAGCCGACGAATACGCACGCCTTTTGCGCGGCGCTTGCGCTGATTTTCGGTCCCGAATCGATGATTGTCTGCCGCGACGTGCTCCGCATCGACGAGAAAATGGCGCGAAAAGTCAAAAGCTGGGCGGTTCGCGCGCTGGTGCGGGTCGCGCTTGCGGCTCAGGAAGACGGCGAGAAAAAGCGGAAGCGTACACGACAAACACGAGGCTGAAATTGGGGAAGCGCAAGCCAATAGTTAGGCGTGAGATGGGGTATTTGCTCGGTGGCGGTTTTGGCTGGAACGCGGGCAAATGGGAGCGTCGCCAGTCCTTGATCGCACCCCGGAAGCGGGCCGTCTGTTTACCTCGCCTGTTCCGCCAGTTCGAGCAGTTTACGCACGGTGTTCCAGTTGCGGGCGGTGTTGACCACGCCGATTCCCTTGTCGAATTTTTCTGCGAGCTTCGACGTGCCAAAGCCGTTGGGCGTGTGCAGGTAGGCCACGTTACCGACGATGGCAATCTCTTCGCCGGACGTTGCAAATGCCTTCAATGCGTCAACATCGGCTTCGCGCGGGAGGTCTGCCAGCAACGCCGCGTGGAGGTATTTCGGCACTGCCAATGCGTGGGGAAAGGGGTTGTTCTCGATGAGATCGGACCAATCCTTTAGCGTTGGCGCAAAGATGGCTTTCGTGAAGCCGAACGGCCCCTTGCATATTTCGGCAACGGTGGAGATCACCTTTGCGCGCGGCAAGGGACTGCGCAGTACGGCGTTCCCGCTGTTGATATAGGTCGCAACATTCTCGAACCCAGCGGCCGTTAACGCTTTGCGCAAGGGCCCGGTTGGCAACTGTGTCGCGCCGCCGACGCCGCGGAAAAGCAGGATATAGACGGATTTTTCTTTCACGTGAGTGTCTGCTGGCGGCCGGATGATTTTTCACGGCGCTAGTGTCCCGCCGCATCCGCCTTTTATGGCAGAAGGGTGACTCGTTCAAGCGTGGTGTATTCTTTCCGCAGCCCGTGATTAATCCGGGGATGCGCTTGTCTGAAGAAGACCTGGTCACGAATGCCGGGTGAGCGTGGGAGTTAGCAAATCATGCCCATGCGGTGGGCAAACTCGATGCGGCCTTGGTCGGCAACGGCGCTTACTTCTTTGCAGCCGTCGCCAACGAAGTCGATGATTGTGGATGAATTGGATGGGTTGCTTGGTTGTCATCCCGATGATTCGGGAACGGTTCGATCATCGCCGCAGGTCTTTTTCCGGTAGCCAATGCGTATCCATAACGCTTATTCAGAAACTGAATGACACCGTTTGAGGATCTCACTCTGCTGCGCGCTTTCGTTCGCATCGTGGAAAGCGGCAGCATTTCCGCGGCTGCGCGTACGTCGAAGATTCCGCAGCCGACGCTGAGCCGTCATCTGCGCACGTTGGAGGAGCTTTCTGGGACGACGCTGCTCCGCAGAGATACGCATCGGATGAGTCTCACGGAGGCGGGACAGCGATTGTTGGAAGACGCCCAGGCAATGCTAAGTCTCGCCGAAGAGGCGGCGCAGCGTTTGGACGAGGAACACGCGGTGCTGCGAGGCCACCTCCGGCTTTTCGCGACCGTGGACTTCGGGCAATCCACGGTTACGCGATTGATTACGCGATTCTTGCGTGCGAATGCCGGTGTCACCGCGAAGCTGAGCTACTCCAACCGCCCTTTGCATATGATCGACGAAGGCTGCGATGCCGGCGTCGTCGTGGGCAACATCACGGATGAAAGCCTCGTCGCCCGCCCTGCGGGCAAAGTGGTACGCTACGTCGTCGCGGCGCCGGCTTTGATCGAGCAACAAGACGCCGTGAGGAAGCCTGCCGACCTCGCTTCCTGGCCGTGGGTGGCTCTCGCAGCCGCCCAGTTTGGCGGATCGGAAAAAGTCACGCTTTCCGCGCCAAAACGGGAGGCGCAGACGTTCCGCATAACGCCGTTGCTGATCTCGGAAGGTGTGACGAGCCTGCGCGAAGCCGCGCGTGCAGGTCTCGGTATTGCGGTTCTGCCGGATTGGCTGGCGCGCGAAGATCTGGTCGCAGGACGGCTCGTACGCGTCCTGCCGCAATGGAACGCGCCGGAGCTTCCGGTCCACGTCATTTATACCGGCCAACGTAGATTACCGGCCCGCGTCCGGGCATTCGTGGATTTTGCCGTCACCTACATGACCACCGAAATGCACGCACACGCGTGAGAACGATATCGGCCAAGGTTAAGGGGTTAAGGGGTATCAGCTAGTGCACCATTGATCTCCTCACTTTCACCTTTCATGGCTTGGCGTCCTGACGTCTTGAAGGTGAATCTTTAGATGTCTGAAAAAGATGGCGATGAAGGCGGCGATTTTGGGAGAATATCGCCATGAGAACATTTCTGCAGGGATTCACCGGCCATGTCTGAGATTCGCGAAAACCGGCTTACCGGCGAATGGGTCATTGTCGCTCCGGAACGGGCCAAGCGCGGTGGAAATCTTGTGTCACTGGCACCGCGAACGGAAGTTCCGCCTTACGACCCAGGCTGTCCGTTCTGTCGGGGGAACGAGGCGCAAGCCGAGATCGAACGATTTCGTATCGACGGCGACGACGGTCAATGGACCCTCCGCTCGCTCGTCAACAAATTCTCGGTTCTTTCCCAGACTGGCGATGTGGCGCGGACCGACTGCGCGGCGCCGGGTGAAGTGTGCGTGAACGGTGTAGGCCCCCACGAAGTGCTGGTCGAAAGCCCGATACACAATGTCACCATGGCCTTGGGCGGCGTCGGGCATGTGCAACGGATTCTAGAGGCGTACCGCCACCGGTTCATTGCGTTTTATGCGGACCCGCGTGTGAAGCATGTGATCGTTTTCAAAAATCATGGCGCGGATGCGGGCGCGTCCCAGCAGCATTCCCATTCCCAGATCGTTGGGCTGCCCATTGTACCCGGCCAAATCAAGGATCGGATCGACCGTGCCCGGCGTTTCTTTGAGAAGAACGGGGAGTGCCTGTCCTGCACGATCGTTGCCCAGGAGCGCGCGCAGGCGAGCCGGATTATCGCCGAGAATGACGACTTTGTGGCCTTCATCCCGTACGCAGCGCTGTCGCCGTATCATCTGTGGATTTTTCCAAAAACGCACAGGGCGTGCTTTTCCGAGCAACCCGCCGACACGCTGCCTACGCTGGCGGAAGTCCTGCACACCGTCCTCGCCAAGGTCCGCGGGCTGTTGGCCAATCCGGCATACAACCTTCTTATCCGTTCGCTCGGTCCACAGGAGAAGGATGCGCCGTATTTTCATTGGTATCTCTCCATCGTGCCACGGGTAGTCAAATCTGCGGGATTCGAATTGGGGACGGGGATGTATATCAATTCGTCGTTGCCAGAAACAAACGCCCAGGCACTGCGGGAATATCCGCTGTAGCGGCGGTCTGCGACCGTCGTCCGCGCTGGTAGTTTGACTCTGCTCGTTTGCGTCTGGCTCTGGTCGGGCAGACGGTTTCGTCGAACAAAAAAGTGAGTTCTACTATGAATAGCGAAATTCGATTCGATGAAAACGTCGCCTGTGACCGGTGTGGACAAACCGGAGCCTATCAGGTCGAAGGCGAAAACCTGTGTGCCGAGTGTATCAATGCGCGCGGTTCGTGTTGTCCAGAGTTCGGGAGCGACGACCTTTGGTCTTTCGACGACGAGACTCCGAAGCCTACAAAAGGCAACCACGTCGAGGCAACTTCACAGCCGAAAGTCTAAGCCGATCTAAAGATGAATTGTCAGTGTTGGCTCCGGGTTGTGCGATCAGTGGGGCGCTTCGTTTTTCATGCATTTGTGCCTGGCAGATCTGGCAAATAATGATGCGGCTCCAGCCGTCTGTCGGGCTCTTAGGAAAATAAAACCCCTGGCAAAGGTCTTGAACCCGATTCGGAAAATCCCGAATGCCATTCCATAACTGTGGTGCCTTATTGGGGAAATCCCGAATACCACGCTACAAGTGTGGAGCCCCACTGGAAAAATCCCGAATGCCACGCCACAACTGTGGAGCCCCATTCGTAAAATCCCGAATGCCATGCCACGGGTGTGGAGCCCCATTCGTAAAATCCCGAATGCCACGCCACAACTGTGGAGCCTCATTCGGAAAATTCGCGGTTCATCAATCAGTTCCGCCAGCTCACGGTCGCGACTTGCTTCTTGAATTTTACGGCAACCATGGTCGTTCTTACAAAATGCAACCGTTCGTAATTCCGCTCTGCGCAGGCAAAGACATCGCCATGCTTTTCGTCAAGGCCCCCCTTTGACGCCATGGACGACGCCGGGTCATCGCAACGTTGGGCTGATGCTTTAGGACTCCAGCGCAACCTTGTCCTGCTCCTCGTAGCCATTCTGTTGATCGGCAGCGGCGAGGAAATGTGGATGCGGTTCGTGCCGAAGTATCTTCAGGCGCTCGGCGCGGGGGTGTTCGTTATCGGACTTTTCGATGCGCTGAAGACGCTGCTCGGCGCGGCGTATGCATGGCCCGGCGGCGTGCTGTCAGATCGCTGGGGCCATCGGCGGGCGCTCGTGTTCTTCAATGTGCTCTCCGTCGCGGGCTATGCGCTCGTGGCGTTCGTGCCGCACTGGGGCGCGGTGCTCGTGGGGATGTTTCTTTTCCTCGCGTGGAGCTGTTTCTCACTGCCGGCGACATTTTCGCTTATCGCCACTTCGCTCGCGGCGGATCGGCATGCGACCGGCGTGGCCGTGCAGTCCGCCATCAAACGACTGCCGATCATCGTCGGCCCGATCCTCGGCGGCTTGCTGATCGACCGATTCGGCATCGTCTCCGGCGTGCGGATCGCTCTGCTCATCTCGATCGTTCTCGGATTCGCGACGATCTTCATCCAGCATCGCCTCAGCGAGGACGTGCCAGCACCGGATGGCACGCCGAGCGGCTTGCTGCACGTCGCTAGTCAGTTTCCCTCATCGCTACGGCGTTTGCTCGTCAGCGACATCCTCATCCGCTTTTGCGAACGCATCCCGGCTGCATGGATTATCATCTACGCGATGGATATAGGCGGCGCCACGGGTACGCAGGCCGGCATCCTGACTGGGGTGGAAATGGTTGCCGCCATCGCTTGCACGATCCCTGCGTCGCACTACGCCGATCGCTATGGTCGCGAGCCGTTCGTCATTGCGACCTTCGTTTTCTTTACTGCTTTCCCGCTCGTGCTGCTGTCGGCGCAAAGTTTTGGCTGGCTGGTTGTGGCGTTTGCGGTGCGAGGGTTGAAGGAGTTCGGCGAGCCAGCGCGAAAAGCACTCATCATAAGCCATTGTCCGGGTGCGCTGCGTGGCCGCATGGTCGGAGCCTACTACTTTATACGTGATCTCATCGTCACGACGGGCGCTCTTCTCGGCGCGGCGCTTTGGAAGCTTGGTCCCGCCACTAACTTCTGGGCCGCGTCTGCCCTTGGCGTCGCCGGCACTGCTTTCTACGTCCTCACTTACAAACCAAAACCTGCCCACCCATGAAATGGATCACCCGTGAAAAAGTGAAGGTGGACCGCGTCGCGTGTCCCTGGCTCATCAAAAAGTTCATCGACCCGGAGGCTGAGTTCGTCTTCCTGCCCGCCGATACCGATTGGTCCGCAGTCACCGACGGCCACGTGTATGACGTTCCCAACTGCGAACTTGGCCACCACGGCGAAGACGTGTCCTTCAACACGTTGGTCAAGAAATATAACCTGACGGACCAGGCGCTCCTGCTGCTCGGCGAACTCGTTCGCGCCGCAGACTCACATCCATCGAACCCGCATCCGGCCGGCGAAGGACTGCGTTGGGTCGCGCACGGCTTCAGCGCGCTTGGCCTCAGTGACCACGAGATTCTCGACCGCGAGTTCGTTGTTTATGACGCCCTCTTCGCGGAGTGCCAGCGGCGAGCGAGTTCGAGCGCTTGAGTCACGCGAAAACGCGCCTTCATCAGCCGGCTCATTTCCTGTTTCGGCGGGAACGGCCAATTCGCGCAAGCGCCAGGCCTCCGTGCCGAGAAAAATACAGGCGGCCGGCTCCGGAACAGAGGCGAAATCGCTATTGTGATTGAGGACAGCCCAAACCGTGTTGTTTGTGACATCCACCCCATAGTTTACTTTGGTAAACAGCACTGAACACGACGGTTTCGAGCGGAGAACCCAAAGGAGAGGCGGTTTCCAACCGCCTGAAAACGGGCGCTTGGAAAGCGCCCCTCCTTGTAAAAAACGCCACGGACGACGATTTGCCAAAGTAAAACTACACACCGCCAACCCGTCAGGCTGACCCGAAGGGTTCTTCGATTCATAGCCGGTTGGTGAAACCACCGGTTCGATGCGGCGTCGCCGCTACCCGGTGTTTCGCAGAGCAAGTCAAAGTTAAAGAGCAG
>DATDBU010000173.1:0-5654 GCA_036524675.1 Chthoniobacterales bacterium
CAATCTTTCCGAGAACCTCAAGAAAGTTGTGCGCTCGTCGATTCCTTCATCAGCTATCTTCCTTCCCGCAGCGTTCTTCCTGTCTGTCCTGAGCCCGGACGCCACCCGGCCGAACCCGTTAATTTACCTAGCATATGTCGGCGCGGTGGTGCTGGCGATTGGCTTGGTTCTGCTGGGCATCGGATTAGTGAGAAAGCCGCCGCCCGACTCCGCGCAAAAGTGACGAATTGCGGACTAAGCAAAATCACCGTGGATCAGTGCGGTTTTTTTGATGGCATCGACCTACTTGCAAAGGCACACGTTGGTGCTAGCGCGTCGACAACGGCGGTCTCAAACGTCACCCCGTGTCGCTCAAACTGGTGCACTCCAACAGTCGAGTCGCGAGACCGTTTGCAAGCCGCTCGCGTTCGTTTAACGAAACCGGTATGCGCGAACCTTGCCGCGCCCATCTGCCGGAAAACGGGCTCGACCCAAATGAAATCTTAATTACCCTCTGTATTGCCATGGGCAGGCAAAACAATGGTTCGGAGGACTGGGGGGTTCACAGATGGAAAGTCGCGGTGAGAACGATCATTCTGACGGGTGTCCTGGCGGGACTGATCGCCGGATGCCACAAGAATAAACCTCCCGCACCTCCGCCTCCCGCAGTTACCGTGGCTCAGCCCCTGCAGAAGGAGATCACGGACTGGAACGAATACACGGGACGCCTCGCCGCCGTGGAGAGCGTCGAGGTGCGTCCGCGGGTAAGCGGCTATGTGGAATCTGTCCACTTTGTCGAGGGGCAGGAAGTCGAGGAAGGGGCATTGCTCTTCGTCATCGATAAACGACCGTTTGAGGCCGAGGTAAACCGCGCCAAGGCGCGTCTTTCTCAAGCAAAGGCCGCGCAATCTCTTGCCAAGGCAAACCTTGAACGCGCGAGAAAGCTCGCTAGCACGCAGGTGATTTCCAAAGAAGAGGCGGATATCCGTGTCAGCGAAGCGATGCAGGCGGATGCGGACGTGGAACAAGCCGCCGCCCAGTTGGATTCCGCGAATCTCCAATTGGGCTTTACGGACGTGCGCTCGCCGATCACCGGGATCGCCGGCCGCTACCTAGTGACGCGGGGAAATCTCGTGCAAGCGGGCAGTGGCGAAGGCACGCTGCTGACCACCATCGTGCCCCACGATCCGATCTACGTCTATTTCGAGGCGGACGAGGCGGCGGTGATCAGCGCGATTCGCCGCTACTTCGAAGGCGGCCAGCCGGGGCGTGGAGATCCGGGCTCGCGGCCCGTTCAGATGCAACTCTCGGACGAGAAGAATTTCCCTCACAAGGGCGAGATCGACTTCGTTGACAACCAGCTCGATCCCACGTCGAACACCATACAGATGCGTGGCCGATTTGAAAATACCAATCGCTTTTTCACGCCCGGCATGTTTGCCCGTGTGCGGGTACCAGCCGGTGGTCCGAAACAAGCGATCCTTGTGCCACAGGAAGCCATTGTCTCCGATTTGACGGCGCACTTCGTCTGGGTGTTGAAGCCCGGCGGCACGGTGGAGCGTCGGCCGGTGGAGCTCGGCGGCCGCCACGGCAATCTTCGCGCCGTGCGCAACGGTTTAACAGCCGAAGATATGGTCGTGATCAAGGGGATTCAAATTTTGCGCCCGGATGTGAAGGTCACTCCACATGAAGGCTCCATTGCGGTCCCCGAAGATGCCCCGGCCGACGGCAACAAGATTTCCCTGCCGGTCACTCCCGCTGGAGGCTGATCGGCATGAGCATCCCGCACTTCTTCATCGACCGTCCGCGTTTCGCAGTCGTCATCTCGATCGTTATCGTCCTGCTCGGGGTTATCGCCTTTCCCAATCTGCCGGTGGCGCAGTTTCCTGAGGTAGCTCCGCCGACGGTCGTCGTGCGCGCAAGCTATCCCGGTGCGACGCCCGATGTCGTAGCGGAAACGGTCGCGGCTCCGCTGGAACAGGAAATCAATGGCGTCGAGCACATGTTGTATCTGTCCTCTCAGGCGACATCCGATGGTGCTCTGGCGATTACGGTGACCTTTGAGCTGGGGACCGATTTGGATGAAGCGCAGGTGCTCGTCCAAAACCGGGTGGCGATTGCCGAGCCGCGCCTGCCCGAGGAGGTTCGGCGCATCGGCGTGACCGTCAACAAGAGCACCCCGGACCTTCTGCTTGTCGTTCAGATGTTTTCTCCCAACGGTCGTTACGATCCGCTTTACATTAGCAATTACGCCATTCTGCAGGTTCGCGAACAACTTCGCCGCATCGAGGGCGTGGGTGAGGTTAGGCTCTTTGGCGCGAGGGAATACAGCATGCGGATCTGGCTTGATCCGGACAAACTCGCCAATCTGAACATGACGCCTGACGACGTTGTCGCGGCCTCGCGTCAGCAAAATATTCAGGTCGCGGCTGGCGTGATCGGACAGCCGCCCATGGCCACCGGAAATCCCCTCCAGCTGAACATCAGCGCCCTTGGGCGATTGAGCGAGGAGCAACAGTTCGAGGACATTGTCGTCAAGACCGGCGGCCAAGGCCAAATCGTGCGTTTGCGCGATGTGGCGCGTGTCGAACTCGGCGGCCTCGACTACGGCGTCAACAACTACGCTTCCACCACGCCGGCGGTGGCGATGCCGATTACCCAATTGCCCGGTTCGAACGCGCTGGAAACGGCGCGCAACATTCGCAGCACGATGCAGGAGCTTTCGAAATCCTTTCCGGACGGACTTGAGTACGCCATCATTTACGATCCCACCACCTTTATTTCCGAATCCATCACGGCGGTAGAGCATACCATCTTTGAAGCCATCCTCCTGGTTGTGCTGGTGGTGATGGTTTTTCTCCAGACATGGCGCGCCTCGATCATTCCACTCGTCGCCATTCCGGTATCCCTTATCGGTGCGTTTGCCTGCATGGCTGCGCTGGGATTTTCCCTGAACAACCTTTCGCTCTTCGGTCTCGTGCTGGCCATTGGCATCGTGGTGGATGACGCGATCGTGGTGGTGGAAAATATCGAACGCAATATCGAGTTGGGAAAGCCGCCCTACGAGGCCGCCCGTGTGGCCATGAACGAGGTGAGCGGTCCTATCATCGCGGTCACCCTGGTCATGGCCGCGATCTTCGTTCCCACCGCTTTCATCCCCGGCATCTCCGGGCAGTTCTACCGTCAGTTTGCGCTGACGATCGCCGGGTCGGTGGCAATCTCCGGCGTTGTTTCGCTGACACTGAGTCCGGCCCTATGCGCCATCCTGTTGAAATCTCACGGCGCAAAGCCGGACTGGTTCACCCGGATCTGGAATCTGCTCTTCGGCTGGTTCTTCAAGGGATTCAACTGGCTCTTTGACAAAGTGGTCGGCGGATACACGGGTTTTGTCCGGCGCCTCATACGCATGACACTGGTCGCATTGGTTTTTTACGCGCTCCTGCTCGGGTTAGCGTGGCTCGGCTTCCACATCGTCCCAGTCGGGTTCATCCCCACGCAGGACCAAGGATATGCTATCATCGCCGCGCAACTACCTGATGGCGCTTCGCTGGAACGCACCGATGCGGTCGTCCGGGAACTCACAAAACGCGCTCGGGAAGTCGAGGGTATCGAACATGTCGTGGCGTTTGCCGGGTTCAATGGAGCGACTTTTGCAAACAGTCCAAACGCCGCCGCCTTGTTCCCGGCCTTTGCGCCTTTTGATGAGCGAAAGAAAACCGGCCGCACCGGCGAGAAAATCCTCGCCGACCTGCGGGCCAAGTTCGCCGACATCCAGGAGGCAATGATCTTCGTGATCCCTCCGCCGTCCGTCCGTGGAATCGGCAGCGGCGGAGGTTTCAAACTGATGCTCCAGGACCGCGCCAACCTGGGATCGAAGGCCCTCGAGGATGCAGCCATGCGCCTCGTTGTCGTTGCGAACACCGATCCGGCCATCGCCCAAGCCTTCTCCCCATTTCGCGCGAATTCCCCCCGACTATTCGCCGACGTGGATCGGGCGAAAGCACTGATGCTGGACGTCCCTTTGGAAAACGTCTTCTCGGCGATGCAGATCTATCTCGGCTCTGTCTTTGTCAACGAACTAAACCTGTTCGGGCGCACATTCCGGGTCACTGCGCAGGCGGACATACCATTCCGCGACGACCCAGAGGATCTTTTCCGGCTGAAGACTCGTAACCGCAGCGGCAGCATGGTTCCCCTTGGCTCGCTGGTCGATTTACGCGAAACGACCGGACCGGACCGCTTCGTCCGGTACAACTTATTCCCGGCCGCAGAAATCCAGGGCGCGGCCGCACACGGTTATTCGACCGGGCAAGCGCTTGCGGCGATGGAGCGTCTCGCTGCGGAGGTCTTGCCGCCCGGCATTACTCTGGAATGGACCGAGTTGGCCTACCAGGAGAAGATCGCTGGGGGAACGGCGGGGCAGGTGTTCATTCTCGCCATCATCTTTGTTTTTCTCGTGCTGGTCGCTCAATACGAAAATTGGTCTCTTCCGCTGGCCGTGATCCTTACTGTTCCTCTGTGCCTGTCTGGCGCCGTTTGGTTCGTCTTAGCCCGCGGCCTGGATAACAATATCCTCACACAGATTGGCCTCATCGTTTTGATCGGCCTCGCGGCGAAAAATGCCATCCTAATTGTCGAATTTGCAAAGCAAAAAGAGGACAACGGAATGGACGTGTTGTCAGCGGCGGCGGAGGCCGCACGATTGCGCCTGAGACCGATTTTGATGACCTCGTTTGCCTTCATTCTCGGAGTGCTTCCACTCGTGCTATCCTCGGGTGCGGGCGCAGAGATGCGGCGTTCGCTCGGTGCCGCAGTGTTTGGAGGGATGTTGAGTGTCACTCTTTTCGGCATTTTTTTCACGCCGGTCTTATATGTTGTTATCAGGCGATTAACGGCGCGGAAGGAAGCTCCCTCCCGGCATAGCGCATACAGCGCACCAATTTCTGTTCTTGAGCGCCCTGACAAACCATAGGAACACGGAACAGTATCGTGAAATGGGTCGCGAAAGAACTCCATCCCTGTCGATATTACTGATCTAGGTTTGGCAACTGAGCGCTCGGCGTTTCAGAACAAGGCGCCGCGCTTCGATGATCCGACTGTCGGCCATAAGGTCTCTTCGCGTGGTGGCTGAATCCTCAGGCCCCGTTTGGAGCCCTCAAAGTCGCCAGCAGGCTAGCAGGATTCTTCAATCCATCTTCAATTTTCAGCCGCCCTAAAAATCGTCTCAACTCGTGAACTGCCGGCCTAGGCATGGCACACACCGGGTTAAGCTAGTTACCTTCTGCTTATCCGGTTGTTTCAGCAAGCCACTAGCGGTAGTGTAGGGGATGGCGCGCCCGTCATTTCCGAAGACTCTACGCGAATTCCAGGCGAAGTTCGGTAGCGAAGAAGCCTGCCAGCAGTATTTGGCCTCCTGCCGCTGGCCGGATGGTTTCGTGTGTCTGCGATGCGGGAACCGGCGTGCCTATGAATTGGGGAGACAAAGACACTGGCAATGTGCTGCCTGTCGGCGCCAGGTTTCGCTGACAGCCAAAACGATCCTTCATAACACGAAAACCCCACTGACGGCTTGGTTCTGGGCCGCCTACCTGATGACCACCGATAAGCGCGGTGTTTCGGCGCTACTGTTACAGCGCCAGCTTGGCCTGCAACGATACGAAACGGCGTGGATGATG
>DATDBU010000174.1:0-26682 GCA_036524675.1 Chthoniobacterales bacterium
AGCCGGATGACTAGCAACAGCGGCGATTGCAGCAGGTTGCCTAACGAGCGGATGCGGCGGATAAGGTCGGCTAACTTCATGGCTTTGTGGTCAACTCATTTCTTTTCCGCCCCGGCCGCTGGTTTACCGAACAACGGCAGAAAGTCGCCGTACCCTTCCTCGGCGAGTTTTTCTATCGGAATGAAGCGCAGCGAAGCAGAATTGACGCAGTAGCGCAGGCCGCCCGGGCCGGGACCATCATCGAAAACGTGGCCGAGATGGGCGTTATCGCTCTTTGAAACGACTTCAGTGCGGCTCATGCCGTAACTGCGGTCCGTTTTTTCGATGACGTTTTTCGGATCGATGGGTTTCGTGAAACTCGGCCAGCCGGTGCCGGAGTCGAATTTGTCGTGGGAACTGAAGAGCGGCTTGCCGCTGATGATTGATACGTAAAGGCCTTCGCGATGGTTGTTCCAATACTCGTTTCGGAAAGCGGGTTCGGTGCCGCATTCAACGGCGACGCGATATTGGAGCGGGGTGAGCTTGGATTTCAAATCCTGGCCTTTGGAAGTTTGCTCGGTGGACATGGTTTTTTCAGTCTTTCTCGTAGTTTCAGGATCCGCACGGAGGTAAACGGCGACCGCCATCGCAACGGAAAGCACAGTCACGATGCCAACATATGACATAAGAGGCGGTTTCATATGCCATATGAGCCCTTGACCCTGGTTTTATTCCCGCGCGGGACGCTGTGCAATCCAGCCCAGTTGAATCCACAGTGAACACCAGGCTTGAACTTTGGCGGCTTGTTCCTCGGGCGTCTCGCGGGAGTGCGCGAATGCTGTTGCGCAGGCGTCTGCAAGGGGTTTGCCCGAGCCAAGAGCCCGGAGCAAGCGGATGGCATCAGGCGCCAGGCGTTTGTAGTAAAGGTCGTTGTCGAGCCGGTGGACAGCCAGGTGGATGCGTTCGCGCTTTGGCGGTGGGAGGCGTTTGATCTTCGGCTTGTCCGCGCCATGCGTTACCGCGTTGCTTGCCTCGGATCGGAGTGCGTCGTCGCGTTTGACGGCTACAATATAATCATCCACGGCGTGATCGAGGGAGAGGAGGGAAAGATAGGGCTGCAGACCCACGCGGAGACTCATGGGGTCGGCGGTTGCGATGTCTTCGGCGGTCAGCTTTGGCAATGCAGGTCCGTCAAAGGCGACGATCTGCGCCCATTCGAACCGGGCAATGTCCAGTGCGGCCTTTGTGTGCGGAGCTGTGAGATTGGGTTCCTCGGCAATGAAGCGGGCCATGCGACTGCACAGGTTGCGAAGGGTGAACGACCGGGACGGGTTTTTGTGGAGATAGGCGTGAGTGAGCGCCCAGAATTTGCGTTCACCCAGAAGCGCTCGCAAGCCGGGATGATCGTCAGCGACGCAATCCAGGAGACGATACCAATACATCCGGTTGTAGATATCCACGCGTTCGCCAGGGCGCAGCGTGGCGCTGGGTTTGACGTAGGCATCCGCGTGAACCGGCGAACGGGCGCCGAGCGGACGCGTGATTGCCCGATACATCGTTCGCTGCCAGTCAGTGAGCTTTGAACGCATGAAAGGTCAGGAGTGTAGAGCGACTTTTGCCTCAGTAATAAATTCGTTGGCTTTCAAAGCTTCGGCGTGAACTTCTTCGAAGCTGGGAATCCTATCATCCCATTCCAGCAGCGTGGCGGTGACTCCACAGATTCTGGTCGCGTGCGCATACAACTTCCAAACCGGGTCAAGCACGGGGTGATCGTGAGTGTCGAGAATGTATTTCTCGAATTTTGTGTGCCCGGCGATATGCATCTGGCCAACGCGGTGATGAGGGATGTTGTCGAGATAGTCGTACGGATTGAATCCGTGGTTTCTGGAGGAGACGTAAATATTGTTAACATCCAGGAGGATGCCGCAATCCGCGCGTTCGACGACTTCGGTTAGGAATTCCCACTCCGTCATTTCAGACACGTGGAACTCCATGTAGGAGCTTACATTTTCCACGCAGATCGGCACTTCAACGAAGTCGCGGACCTGGCGGATTTTTTCGGCGGTGCGTTTCGCGGCTTCGAAAGTATACGGCATCGGGAGCAGGTCATGCGTATAGGTGCCGTCCACGCTTCCCCAGCAGAGATGATCCGACAACCAGGGTGTATTCGTGCGTTTGACGAGGTCTTTCAACCGCTTGAGATGCGTGCGATTGAGCTTTTCCGCGGAGCCGAAATACATGGAGACGCCATGTTGGACGACCTGGTATTGCTCGAGAATTTTGTCGAGCACTTCTAAAGGCCGCCCGCCATCGACCATAAAGTTCTCTGAAATGATCTCAAACCAATCGACTGTGGGTTTGTTGGAAAGGATATGGCGGTAATGCGGAACGCGCAGGCCGATTCCGATACCGAGATGAGTGAAATTGTTAAAGGGATTGGCGGGCATCGGGAGAAGGCGGAAGGGTGAAGGCCGAAGGTAGAATGCAGAAAAGACATGTCCGCGTCTAGCGGCGATGGGCTATAGCCGCCGCTAGACTGAAACGAATCGACGGTCAAGGACCGCCAAATAAACAACCCATGTAGTTATGAGGGGGTCGGTGTGGGTGTTTCCTTGGCTGCGCAGCCTCCTTTGCCTTTGCAGCTGTTCTTGCCTTTGCAGCCGTTGTCACCGGATTTGCATCCGCCCTGACCTTTGCACGCGTTTTTGCCCTTGCAATCGTGTGTGGCTTTGCATCCGTCCTTGCCGCTACAGGACGCCTTCTCGCCCATGGTGAGGGCGTTGACCACCTTCATACCACCGTCGGAAGCAGTGGATGTTGCCGCTTTGGCGCTCGTGATGGCGCCCGCGTAAAGCCCGGCCAACGCGGCACAGGCTATCATTGTTTTTCGGGATTGGATCATGGGGATCTGTCTTTAACTGGTTTTGACTGCAGATGCCGCTTCTGAGATGGGAAGCGTGATCAACATCCGCAGTCGTTGTGAGAATCGTCCCCGGAACTTATTCCCGGAAAATTTTGCTTCCGGTCAGGCGGTCACCGGCTCGCTATCTGTTTCGGCAAAGATGGTTCTAGGTCGACCGTCGAGTTCAACGAAGGCGTGTTCGACGGTGCGCCGGTACTCCATCGGCGTTTTTAGCGTCACTTCGCGGAAAACATGACTAAAATACGACTGGCTTTCGAATCCGACGGCGTAGGCCACTTCGGAAATCGTTAGCGAAGCGCTTCTCAGGAGTATCATCGCAGCGTTGATCCGTTCCTGGTTGATATAGGATACGAGACGCTGGCCGGTTTCCTTGTGGAAAAGATGCGAAAGGTAGTCGGCGGAACAATGTTGCAGGTCTGCGAGGAATTTTACACTCAGGTCCGGTACGCAGAGGTTGTCGAGAACGTGACGCTTGGTCTGAGTGATTTTCAGTTTCTCCACAGGCGGCGCGACATCGGCGTGTTTAACGGCGGCAAGCAACGCGCTCAGATAAGCCATCAATAGACCTTTAATCCCCAGCCGGTCGTGATGCTCCGGGCTGTGATAGATTTCCGCCATCTCTTCGAGGTAGCGATTGAGAATTTGGTCCTTGGTTGAGTCGAAAAATTGGCTGCGCACCTGCAACATACCGTCTTCAGATTCCAGTTTCTGGTGCTGGATGCTGATCGTCTGATTATAAATGCTAATAACCAGGTTCTCGAAAGGCTCGCGTTTCGTCGGCAACGGTACTTCGCGATGGGGGATTCCGCTCGGAATTACAGCCATCTCGTAAGGTTCGAGAATGAAGTGTTCATGAATGAACTCCAGCCGGCAGCGACCGCTCAGGGAGATGACAAAATCCGGCGAAAAGTGAAAATGCATGCCGGGGTGTTCGACGACGTGATCGCGCAGCTGGGGAATGCGCAACATGAATTGAGAACAATCGACTGTGTTCAACAGGTGTCCGACTGCGCGCCGGCATACGCTGCCGGTTGCGTTGGTGAGGGGGTGCGTCATAGGGGGAAACGGCATTATCCGGGAGACAACTATGCCAATTTAAGAATTTTGCTCAGGTTACAAGGATTTTGCCGGAATTTCAAATTGTCCGTGCGTCCTTGTGGCTCATAATTTTCCTGTCGTTCAAAGACGCAAACCGCTGAAATCGAGAGGTATCTGCTTGATGGCGGGGTCTGCCGAAAAGAGCGACTTTCTCAATCCGTAAACATCCAAGATCAACCCCCCTTCCTCCGGGAAATTTGGAGGTTTTCTCTTAAAATATGTCTCCGTTCCTTGGCGAATTACTTGGCACCATGATGCTGGTGCTTTTCGGCGATGGCGTTGTCGCCAACGTCGTTCTCAATAAAACCAAAGGCCAGAACTCCGGTTGGATTGTTATCACCTCCGGATGGGCTTTTGCTGTTGTCGTTGGAGTGTTCACCGCGATCGCCTTTGGCAGTCCGGGTGCGCATTTGAATCCTGCTGTAACCGTTTTCTTCTCAATGCTGAGTGGCGATTGGTCGAACGCGGGCACATTGATCGCGGGTCAATTTATCGGCGCATTCATCGGCGCTGTTCTCGTGTATCTCGCTTACTTGCTGCACTGGAAAGAAACCGAGAATTCGGCCCTAAAATTGGCAACCTTCTGCACGGCCCCGGCGGTTCGGTCGGCCGGTGCAAATCTTGTCACGGAAATCATCGGCACATTTGCTCTCGTCGTAGGCGTGGCGGCGATCTTTTCCAAAGGCGTTTCTCCCACCGGTCCCGTTGCTGCACTTGGGCCTTATCTGGTGGGTGTTCTTGTCTGGGGAATCGGTCTTTCGCTCGGCGGTCCCACCGGTTATGCAATCAATCCGGCGCGTGACCTTGGTCCGCGGATTGCCCACGCTGTTTTGCCGATCCCAGGTAAACGCGATTCGGACTGGGGTTATTCCTGGATTCCCGTCGTGGGCCCGATCGTTGGCGCAATTCTCGGCGCACTGCTTGTCAAACCGTTGCTTGGTTAGAACAACCCCATGAAAAAACTCATCAATTCCCCCGAAAACGTCGTCCTGGAGGCACTCCAGGGTATGGAAGCGGCTCATCCCTCGTTGCTGAAGGTCCATTACGACCCGAACTTCGTTTTCCGCGCTGACGCACCTGTCGCAGGAAAAGTTGCTCTCGTTTCCGGGGGCGGTAGTGGGCACGAGCCGATGCATGGCGGTCTTGTCGGCAAAGGAATGCTCGACGCGGCATGTCCGGGAGCGGTCTTTACCAGCCCGACTCCCGACCAGATGTACGAAGCCGCGAAAGCCGTGCACGGAGGCAAAGGCGTCTTATTCATTGTCAAGAATTACACCGGTGACGTGATGAATTTCGATATGGCCGCTGAGTTAGCCCGCGCCGATGGCATCGAAGTGCAAAGCGTGATTATCGATGATGACGTTGCTGTTCAGGATAGCACCTGGACTGCGGGGCGTCGCGGAGTCGGAACGACCGTTCTTGCGGAGAAAATCTGCGGCGCTGCGGCAGAATCCGGCGCATCATTGGCTGAGGTCGCGGAAATTTGCAAAAAGGTAAATGCCAATGGCCGCAGCATGGGGGTGGCGTTGACCTCTTGCACGGTTCCTCATGTTGGCAAGCCATCCTTCGATCTGCCCGAGGACGAGATCGAAGTCGGGATCGGGATCCATGGCGAACCAGGCCGCAGGCGGGACAAGTTTGTGCCCGCGGACGCTGTCGTCGAGCAACTCGTGAAACCGATTTTGAACGATCTGCCATTTGCCGCCGGTGATGAAGTGTTGCTTTTCGTCAATGGAATGGGCGGAACACCCCTTATTGAGCTCTACATCGTTTATCGTAAAGCGGCAGAAATTTTGGCGAAGGCAGGTGTCAAAGTCACTCGCAGTCTTGTCGGTTCCTATATAACAAGTCTCGAAATGGCAGGAACCTCAATCACGTTGTTAAAACTGAATTCTCAGCTTGCGGATTTGTGGGACGCTCCAGTAAAAACCCCCGCACTGACATGGCAGTAATCCATTCACATACGATCGTAGACTGGCTGCAACGCGCCGCCGTCCTTTACAACGACCATAAGGATGAGCTGACAGACCTGGACCGGGCAATTGGAGACGCGGACCACGGCGCCAACATGGCCCGCGGTTTCAACGCTATTCCGGCAAAAATCGAGGCGCTCAAGACGAAGGATATAGAGTCCATTCTAAAAACGGCGTCCATGACACTCATCACCACGGTAGGCGGTGCGAGCGGACCGCTCTACGGGACGTTTTTCCTGCACGCGGCCAAGCTCGCCAACCGCAAGGAAGAATTGACTCTCGGCGAGCTGTCAACTTGCCTCGACGCAGGGCTTGCGGGAGTCATCAATCTTGGCAAGGCTGCTTCCGGGGACAAAACAATGGTCGATGCGTTAAAGCCCGCGCTTGCTGCCCTTCACCCGAAAAACGGTGATACACTAGCTACAGCCCTCACCCGCGCCGTGGCTGCTGCTCAGGAAGGTGCGGAAGCAACCATTCCGCTGGTTGCACGCAAGGGTCGGGCCAGTTATCTCGGTGAACGTAGCGCTGGCCACAAAGATCCAGGCGCAGCATCAAGTGTGCTGTTGCTTCAAGCGCTCGCGGAGTCAGTCTCCGCAGGGAATGCAGCTTAAGATTCTGGAAACTCGCAACGCGAACCCGCTCCGTTGCGCCCAGGCGTCTGCCTTGGCGCCATCGGCGAGATGCCCCCGCGGCGCAGGGTCGTAGCCGCGTAGAACTTACAGCGGCTTCACGCGCTGTAAAAACTCAAGAATATGGTCGGAATCGTTCTAGTCTCTCACAGTTATCCCCTTGCACTCGCCGTTCAGGGACTTGTCCATGCAATGACAGGCCCCGATTTGCCGCTCGCAATCGCAGCGGGGGCTGGGGACGACCATTCCGATCTTGGCACCAATGCCGTCGAGATCATGGAAGCGGTAGGAAGTGTGATGAGCAATGAAGGGGTGCTTGTCCTCATGGATATGGGTAGCGCGCTACTCAGCACCGATACTGCGTTGGAGTTCCTGGACGAAGCGGACCGGAGCAGGGTCCGTTGTTGCGCCGCTCCCTTTGTGGAAGGAGCTATCGCAGCCGGGGTTGTGGCCGTAGCGGGGGGCAAAATCGATGATGTTGCACGTGAAGCTAACGGTTCTCTGCAGCAAAAGGCGCAGCACCTTGGCGAGAACAGCGAAATGCAGCCTTCCGTCCATCCTGCAACGTCTGCTTTGGATCATGGGGTTCGGGTAACGATCCGCGAACCTCACGGATTGCACGCGCGCCCTGCGGCACGTTTCGTCCGCGACGTCGCTGCCCACAATGCCGAAGTCGCGGTCCGCAATCTTACCCGTGGGCGTGGCCCCGCATCGGGTAAAAGCATTACCGGGCTCGCCTCGCTCGAAATTCTCTGCGGTGACGAGATTGAAATCTCCGCAGCGGGCCCCGATGCCGAAAGCGTCCTCCAATCCCTCGTTTCGCTCGTCGAGAGCTTTGGTGATGAGGCTCCCGTTCCCGAGAGGATCGCCGGTGTTGCTGCTGCACCTCCGACTCTCCGCGATCGCGCGATCCCCATTTCCTCAGGAATTGTCATTGGCCAGCTGTTTGAACCAATCCACACCGAGCTTCGCGTACCAGAAAGCCAGGCCGCAGATATTGTTGCTGAACAAAGCCGCCTCCGCTTAGCAATTCAAACGGCGCAAGCCGCACTCACGCGGGACGCGGCCGCTGTTCCGGCCGCTGAAGCGGAAATTTTCGATGCTCAAAAGCTGGTTCTTGATGACCCCGCGCTGGTGGACGTGGCCGAAAATTTCATTCAGTCTCAGAATCTTAACGCTGCCGCCTCTTTCCATCGCGCTTTCGTAACGGTCGCTGACAATTACCGCCGTCTTACCGACGAATATCAGCGACAGCGCGCCGCAGATATCGAGGATGCCGGACTGCGCGTCTTGCAAGCGCTCGGCCTTGAGACCGGCTCCAACGTTCACATCCCTGAATCCGGCATTCTGTTCGTTAACGATCTAAAACCCGGGGAAGTCTCGCAAATTGATAAGAATCGTGTCCTCGGTGTCGTCACTCGCGGTGGCGGAAAAACTTCTCATGCCGCTATTCTGCTCCGCGCGCTTGGAATTCCATCGGTCGCCGGGGCGGAACATTTGCTTCCTGCCAGCGTTCCAAATGGCACGTGCGTCGCGTTCGATGGGGATACGGGTGAACTCTGGATGGATCCGAACGCTGAGATAGTAGGAAAACTTCGCAGCCGTTTCGACCAGCAAAAAGCGGATGCTGAAGTGGCGGAGGCATCCCGTCATGCGACTGCCGTCACGCGCGATGGCAAGACGATCGCCGTCCTTGCCAACCTCGGAGATCCCTCAGAAGCTGCCTATGCCGTCGAGCAAGGGGCCGAGGGCATTGGACTTTTTCGAACAGAGTTCTTGTTTCTCGATCGCAGGACCCCACCCGATGAAGAGGAACAAACCGCGGCATTGCAAGTCCTTGCACGGGCGATGGGGCAGCGCCCAGTCACCATTCGCACTCTCGACGCAGGTGGTGACAAAGACCTGCCATACCTCGGCAGTCCGCCCGAAGACAATCCATTCCTCGGCGTCCGTGCCATCCGGCTCTGCCTTCGACGGCTAGAAATTTTCCGCCCGCAATTGCGCGCCATCCTGCGCGCGGGGATCGGAGCCAATTTTCGCATCATGTTTCCCATGGTTACCGAGCCATCCGAGCTCATCTCTGCCCAGGAAGAGCTAACCCGCGTTCACGAAGATCTCGCCAGCCAAAACATTCCGCATGTTTGGCCGATTCCAACCGGCATCATGGTCGAGGTCCCATCCACCGTCACGTTAATGGATCAATTCTTGCCGCTTGCGGATTTTTTCAGTATCGGCACCAACGATCTCACCCAGTATATTTTAGCCGCCGACCGTGGAAATCCCGCGTTGGCGCAATTCCAGGACGCTTTGCACCCAGCCGTTCTAAGAATGATTCGCCATATCGCAATCACAGCTTCCAGTCAGGGCAAACACGTTTGTGTCTGCGGAGAAGCTGCAGGCGATCCGACCGCCGCCAGGCTGTTGGTTGGTCTTGGCGTGGACGAATTGAGCGTGACATCATCATTGGTGCCGAGAATCAAGGCAACCGTTCGTGATGCGTTGCTGGCGGACTCTGAAGTTTGGGCGCAGCAGATGGTTCGCTTAGGTTCCGCTGGAGAAGTGCGCGAGGCCGCAAATAGGTGATCCCATTCGTTTACATCTTTTTGTTTGACTCTCTGGCGGGCCTGATTACTTTCCCGATCCCTTGACGCACCCATAGCTCAATTGGATAGAGCATCTGACTACGGATCAGAAGGTTTGAGGTTCGACTCCTCATGGGTGCATTTATCCGGTCTCAAAAGCTACGGTCTGTTTCGGAAGAAGGCACGAAAGGAGGTTGTCTGGTTATGCACCGGATAGAGAGCCGCTCAATACGCTGATTTCGGCGGCCAGATGACCTGCCAGCCGGTCTTGAAAATGATTAACCAATCAAGCAGTATCGACCAGTTCTCGAGATAAAAAACATCCGAGCGCACACGATCCACGACATCCCTGATATTCTTCACCTCTCCGCGATATCCCTTCACTTGTGCGAGCCCAGTAATGCCCGGTTTTACAAAGCTTCGGATGCGGTACATTTCCGCGACCTTTGAAAAGGTCCCGTCGTGTTCGACCATGTGGGGGCGGGGACCAACTACGCTCATCTCGCCCCTCAGCACATTGAGGAATTGTGGCAATTCGTCGATGCTCAATTTGCGCATCCATTTCCCAAGCGGAAAGACGCGCGCGTCTTCTTTGGTTGCCTGCATCGTTGGATCTGGATTCTGGACGTGCATCGTCCGAAATTTCAAAATATCGAACGGCTCAAATTGGATTCCGGTACGCCTTTGACGGAACAGGAGTGGCCCCGGTGATTGATAACGCTGGATGAGCCACACGGCCAAACATGCCAGCGGTAACGCGAAAGCCACGATCGGCAAAGCGATTGCCATATCGATTGATCGTTTGATGCTTCGATTGAGCGGGCATTCGAGAGGCTCTTCACGCATGCTTACAAAATTGACGCCGTCGTCTGAAAAGAAATGTACCGGCCGCTGGAGCCGTAGATGCAGGTTGTTGACCATCAAAAGTCGAACACCGAGTTCTTCGCATTTTATTCCAAGTTGCGCTGCCCGGATGATTGAGTTTGGAACTTCCAGGGCGATTACTTGTGTTACTCCAGTGCTTTTGACGATGTTTTCCAGATCCCTTGTCCGTCCTAATAATTTGTACCGTGCATGAGATTCTCCTCGGGCGTCGTCGGAGACTAATCCGACAATGTCCAGTCCGTAGTGCGACTTCTTTCTCAACCAATCTGAAATCTGGTCCGCCTGCGCTGGTGAACCGAGTAATATTGCCGAACGTCGGCGGCGCGCCGAAAAAAGGGTGGTTGCGAGTAGTTTGGGAAGATTGCAGTTCAGGATAACCAACACCAGGAAGAGAACCGGAATGAAGGAACCCCAAAAAATCCGGGACATGCCGAGGTCCCGCGTGGCTACGATACAAAGGAGCATCGATCCGAGCGCGGTTAAAGTCTGACGGATTGCGAGCCGCAACGCTGCGATAATATCCATCTCCACCAAACCCACCCTTTTGATCCGGGTAACCAGCCAATCTGCCGCGAATGCTGCGATCAATGCCAGAAAGGGAGGGATATAGCTGGTGTAAGTCGTTGGTTCCGACAAACCAAAAACCGAGAAATACGCCCAGTACCAAATCCAGAATAAAATTGCGACGGTGATCGCCTGCAGAATACTGTGAATGGCTGTTAGTCCCCGTGTTCGATGGCTTAACATTGTAACCGTGCCTCCATAAACCCTCAGTAAAGATTAGCAATCGCGCCTCAAAAACAGTGAGTGATATCCCTTCTCAGGCCCTCATTCTGCTTTTATGAGCGGAAATAAACAACTTCAGTACATCTGATTGTAGTATCAGCAGAACTCGGAATTTAACGTAGGTCAAAGACCGACATGACCTCTGAAAAAAGCGCGTTTGACGCTTTCTCCAGAGGTCCGCACATCTTGGTGCTTGATTTGCCGACCTGCGATCGTAACCATATAGGCCTTGGAGGGTGGTATCCACCCGGTTAACACACTTGTATTTTTAAAACCTTGGGGGGGCTAAATGACGGTTAATAATTGTTCGGATCTAGATGAGGCGGTTTATTGGTTCTGCTTGAAGAGTCAGCCTAAGCGTGAACACATAGCGGCGGCGCATTTGCGGCAATTGGATGGTGTAGAGGTGTTTTGCCCACGGCTGCGTTTCCAGCGGCCGACCGTGCGCGGCCTAAAGTGGTTTCATGAGGCAATGTTTCCGGGTTATCTTTTTGCCCGGTTTGATTTCCTTCAGCTGAAAGAAGTGCGCTATTCCAGCGGTGTTAGTGCCGTCTTGCAGTTCGGAGGGTGTTACGCAACGCTTGATGACGATACGATCGAGAGTCTCCGCAGCCGGACCGATGCGCAGCAGGTTGCTTTGGTGGAATCCCGGATCAAAGAAGGCGATGTCGTGGAAATCGTGGAAGGTGCCCTGCAGGGTCTTGAGGCGGTTGTGACGGAAGTGTTGCCCGGATCAGAGCGTGTCAAAATTCTGTTGAATTTTCTGGGTAGAGAAATCCACGCAGAGACACAAACGCCACGCCTGTTGCCTCCCAGAAAGCATCCGATGGCGGCCTAGCTTCGGGGGCTATCCGCTGATAACGTAGATGTTACTGTTGGAATCGTGCGGCCACGCTCCGTCGCGAGGTGTGATTTACGCGGTTATTCCGGCAGCAGGAGCCCGATGGGAGCGGCCTTCAGCGTCGCTTCCCGAGAAGGCTCACGGACTTATGATACTTGCGCTCAGCCTTGAGCATCGCATGTGAACGTCGATGTCTGCCGGTCTTTTCACTTGCTATTAGCGGATGCCAGCAGCTGTCGTACAACGACATAGCTTAAGGAGCCCGTTGGCTGCGTTGCTATCGCCTGCAGGCAAGGCGCGAGTGCGCCGGGATGTATCCGGTAATCAGGTCCCCTCGGCATCCACCAATCCTTGGCGGACGGCGTAACGCATGATTTGGGAGTTATTCTTGAGATGCATTTTTTCGAGAACCCGACTTCGATAGGTCGAAATCGTCTTTCCGCTGAGCGAAATTGCCGATGCTATCTCTTTTACGGTTTTGCCCGAGGCAAGCATGCACATGACCTGGTATTCGCGATCGGACAGGGTTTCATGCGCCTGGCCCTTCCAATCCTCCTGCAATTGATTCGCCAGTTTTTCGGCGACGGCAGGTGTGATATGGCGTGCGCCGCTAAGCGCCGCCTCCACTGCCTGGGCGAGTTCGGATCCGGCGCTTTCCTTGCGAAGGTAGGCGAAAGCCCCCAGTTTGAGCACTCGAACCGCGAATTGATCCTCGGGGTGGATGCTTAGCACGATGACTGGCAGTTTTGGTTTCGTCTGGCGGATGTCTTTGAGTGCATCGAGTCCGCCGCGATTTGGCATGCTAATATCCAACAATACCAAATTCCACGGTTGTGTCCGGGCGACTTCCACTCCCTCTTGTCCATTTGAGGCTTCTCCAAAGGTCGCCTCGGGAAAGTGCTCAAGCAGGATGGCCTTCAGCCCCTGCCTGACTACGTAGTGATCATCAACAATCAGTATTCGAACGTTTCTTGCCATGAATCCCAAATCTTCCTCCGAATTGGATTGTGCCGTCGTAACTGTTTTCCGGATCAGTGTCAATGAGGAAAAAGCAACGACGAATGCTAATTATGTCCCAAAAGGGGTCTTGAGCGGCGCCCGAGCGGGAGCGAGACAATGATAGCGACGCCCCTGGGAAAATTAGCCGTAATCTCGACCGAGCCGCCAAGCGCAGACGCCCGTTCACGAATGCCTCGCAAACCACAACTATTCGGAGCAGGTATAATCCCGGCCGGAAGTCCCCGGCCGTTGTCCGAGACCGCCAAGACAACCGAATGGCGTTCACGCGCGAGCTGAATACGAACATTGGAGGCGCCCGAATGGCGGGCGACGTTGGTTAACAACTCTTGAAAAATCCGGAAGAGATTGGTGGAAACCTCGACGGGGAGGGGCTGGACAGGTTCCGCGTTAATTTCGCAGGCGATGCCGGCACGATTCGAGAAATCTTCGGTTTGCCACTGAATTGCTGCATCGAGACCCAGCTCGTCTAGAAGAGGGGGGCGCATTCCAGTGAGAATATGGCGAAGCGAGTCGAGAGACTGCGTTGCGAGTGTTCGCATATCCCCGAGTTTTCCGGCGAGCGACGTCGTTTCGCGATCAAGCGGGAGTTTTGCAACTTGCCTTTCAAGCAAGTCGATATTGATGCGAAGAAGAGTTAGCGACTGTCCAAGCTCATCGTGAAGCTCGCGTGCTATACGGACACGTTCCTTTTCGATGGCACGGAGCGTTGAACGTGAAATGATTGACTGGGAGGTGAGGGGGGAACGTCGCATTTTGCGCGGACGTATACTGGCGGCGCAAACTCGAAAATGCAAGCTGGAGCGCGGAAAAATTTCGAATCGAGCTCCAAAGCATTTTGGAGCGATGAAAAATGCGGCGCTTGTCTTTTTGAGAAGGAGACATACTTTATGCGTCTCCTGAACGGCGCATTCGTCTAGAGGCCCAGGACACAGCCCTCTCAAGGCTGGTACACGGGTTCGAATCCCGTATGCGCTGCCATCTGTATTGTTTGATTCTCTATTGGGGATGCGTAAGGTCCTGGCAGTCCTTCACCAGACCATATATAATGCCCGTTGGCGAAGCTAACCCGCCACGAATGAACCGGTTGCCGCTTGCCATCAGAGCTCGCAAACCGCGATTCGGTCGTATCTGTTAGAAAATATCGGCGTGGGGCCGTCCCTTGCATGGCAGATCGACTGTGGCAGGCACACCTTTCATTGAATGGGTGCCGTTCCGAAAAATTCGTCCTCTAGCATAAGGCTGAGGCAGTGGTAGATGGGGAGATGCAGCTCCTGAATGAGATAAACGGTTTTGGACGGCGCGATGATGGAATTGTCGGCAATTTGAGCCATGCGACCACCTGTGTTGCCCGAAAGGGCGATGGTTCGCAATCCCAACGCATTGGCGGCTTCGATCGCGTGGCAGACATTGGGAGAGTTGCCGGAGGTGCTTATTCCAATCAAAACATCTCCCGGTTGCCCCAATGCGAGGACCAATTGCGCGTAGGCAAACTGGCTGTCGCAGTCGTTGGCAAAGGCGGATTGGAATGCCAAAAATCCGGTAAGAGGAACGACAGGGAGTCCTCCCTGAAGCTTGTCGGCAAGAGTATCACCCAGCTTGGTACGCAGTTCGCCGGTAATTCGGCGAGGGGAAAGGAAGCCTTTGAGGAGTTCGCCAGCCCAATGTTCGGCGTCCGCCGCGCTGCCTCCGTTGCCACAGAGGAAAAGTTTTTTTCCGGAGCGGAATGCGTTGGACAGAGTTGAAAAGGCGTTCTCGATGGCTGGAATGCAGACCGCGAGTGAAGGAATGCGGGACAGAAGCTGGTCGAGATGAGGATTCATTTAAATAGGAAGCCGGGAAGATAAAGAACAACCGGACAGTTGCACGGGAGCGAACTTTTTTTGAAAAAACGCTTGCGACTCCCGACTTGTCCGGTAGGAATACAGGAAATCCATACCATGCCGATATGGTTTAAATGTTCGGAGGTTTTGGACCAAAAACTGGAGACTGCCACATGAGCACTGCGACTATCTCAAACAACAATCATCACACGCCTACCGAACCTGCCCGTTTTCCGACGGACGTTTTTTCGTCTTCACCTTCATCCAAAACGGGCCGGGACCAGACGCCGTGGCTGGCTATCGTTGAAGAAAAGGTGAATCAGATTCGCTTTGGTGTGATTCAAATCGTGGTCCACGAGTCGCGTGTGGTGCAAATCGAAAAGACCGAAAAAATCCGGCTGCATTAATTCCTTTTCCAATTCCAGACGGAAATCGGCGACAGGTTTCAACCTGAGCCAGCCAACTTTCTGCCAAGCGATGGACCCGATCGATCCAATACCAACGAAGACCGGGGAGGTGATCCGATGACTATGGATGCCTTCACATTGTCGTTTGATTTTGACTGGTCCGGCGTTCTTGATCGGCAAAAAGGCGGTCGTGCGGGTGCCTTTTCCCGAGGTGAAATGAGAAATTCCATCAAGGAAGCGCTTTTGCCGTTGTTCGTGCAGGTTGGGCAGTCGGATTATTTGCGGGCGGATTCATTGGGGTTCTGGCACGAGGGCGAGGACAGGTTCTGGCTGCCCAGGTTCATGTTTCAACGGACACGCGTGGTAAAAACGCGGATCAAGGTCGGCATTTTTGCGACGATCCACGGCGATGAGCCTGCGGGTTTGTATGGATTGATCGATTTTGTGCGACTGCTGGATGAAGACCCGATGTTGGGAAAGGACTATCAGCTCTGGATTTATCCTTTGTGCAATCCAAGCGGGTTCGTGGATGGAACGCGTTATGCCCGGGGCGGGCGGGATTTGAATCGCGAATTCTGGCGCGGCTCGACCGAGCCCGAGGTGCGGTTGCTTGAGGACGAAATCCGGCGACGGCAATTTGATGGAGTCATTTCTCTGCATTCGGACGATACCAGCGAGGGTGTGTACGGCTTCGTAAGCGGTTCGACTCTCACCGAACACCTTCTGAAACCGGCACTTGCAGCGGCGTCTCATGCAATTCCCACGAACGTTGACAAACACATTGATGGTTTTCACGCGATCGAAGGAGTCATTCGGTCGGGATATCAGGGAGTTTTGTCGGCGCCGCCGGACACGCATCCCCACCCCTTTGAAATCGTGCTTGAGACGCCGGCGCTGGCGGAAATGGAACTTCAGCGCCGGGCTTTTGTCCATGGTTTGGCCGAAATCCTGGGGCAATACCGCCAAATGATCTCCTACGCGAACGATATCTGAGACTTCACTTTCCCTTTTTCCTTTATGGCTACCCATCGCACCGCCCGCGTTCTTCCCGGCTTCGGCCTTTCTCTGGGATACACGCTGGTTTATTTGAGTCTCATCGTCCTGATCCCGCTCTCGGCGACATTTCTGAAAACGGCGGGATTCACATGGGAACAGTTCTGGCATGCGGTGACGTCGCCGCGGGTAGTGGCGTCGTATCGGATCACTTTTGGAGCATCCTTTGTCGGAGCGGTCATTAACGCCGTCTTTGGATTGCTGGTCGCTTGGGTGCTGGTTCGTTACCGTTTTCCAGGACGCAGGATCATTGACGCGATTGTGGATTTGCCATTTGCTTTGCCTACCGCGGTGGCAGGCATTGCTTTGACGGCGATTTACTCGCAGAACGGCTGGATTGGACAATACATCGTGCCGCTCAGCACGGAGGTGAAGAAATTCTTCTCGTCGCCAGAGCCGCATACGGGACTGTTTGGATGGATTGCGAACTATCTGGCCGAAAATGGCCTGGACGTGGCGTTCACACCGGTGGGTGTAACGCTTGCACTTACGTTCATCGGGCTGCCGTTCGTCGTGCGTACCGTGCAGCCGGTGCTCGAGGAATTGCAGCCGGAAGTCGAGCAAGCCGCGGCGACTCTTGGGGCAAACCGCTGGCAGACGATCACCCGCGTTGTCTTGCCGGAAATCTGGCCCGCCCTGTTGACCGGGTTCGCGCTGGCGTTCGCGCGGGCGGTGGGCGAGTACGGCTCAGTTGTTTTTATTTCTGGAAATAAACCGCTCCGGACCGAGATCACGCCGCTGCTTATTATTACGAAGTTGGAGCAGTTCGATTATCGCGGAGCGACGGCGCTGGCCGTGGTGATGCTCGTTACTTCCTTCGTATTGCTGCTAATCATCAACCTCTTGCAGCGTTGGCTGCAGCAACGGACCGCATAGCGCTCGGAAAACCTTTGTCGCTCAAACTTTTTTAATTATGGCAGGTGCAGTTTCTCATCTTTCGGCAAAGAACCACGGATCAAATTCGCTGGATCACGAAACAACGCGTGAACCATGGTTCATCAAATGGCTGCTCATTGTGACCGCAGTCGTGTTCCTGGCGTTTTTTCTGTTGCTGCCGCTTGCTGCAGTGTTTACCGAAGCACTGCGGAAAGGTTGGGGCGCGTATTTTTCTGCACTGAGCGACTCGGATACGTATGCGGCAATCCGACTAACGCTGCTCACCGCAGCGGTCGCTGTTCCCTTGAATTTGGTGTTCGGCATTGCTGCCGCTTGGGCGATCTCGAAATTTGACTTTCCGGGCCGAGCCGTGCTGATCACACTGATCGACTTGCCGTTCGCGGTGTCGCCGGTCATTTCCGGTTTGATTTACGTTCTGCTTTTCGGAGCACAAGGCTGGTTGCCGCCGGATACGCTGCAGGCTTGGCTTGCACCCGTGGCATCTACGCTGCAATGGGGAGCGGGCTGGCCTATTTTGGGCGGATTTGTCGATTGGCTGAACAATCCGCGCATTGTTTTCGCCGTTCCCGGAATCATCCTGGCGACAGTATTCGTGACTTTTCCGTTTGTTGCCCGCGAATTGATTCCGCTCATGCAATCGCAAGGCACGGAGGAAGAACAGGCTGCCGTCAGTCTCGGCGCGAGCGGTTTGCAGACGTTCTTCCGGGTGACATTACCGAATATTAAATGGGGGTTACTCTATGGCGTCATTCTCTGCAATGCCCGCGCCATGGGTGAATTTGGCGCTGTATCTGTTGTTTCCGGGCACATTCGCGGTCTCACCAATACGATTCCTTTGCAGGTCGAAATTCTTTATAACGAATACAATTACGTTGGAGCGTTCGCCACGGCATCCATTCTGACTTTGCTTGCGTTTTTGACGCTTATCCTCAAAACCGCGGTTGAAGCTCGCGCGGCACATTCGGCAGCCGCACACGAACAAATTTCTGAGCCGGCTCCACCGGGCGGCGTACCAACTCCAAGCCGCGCGTAGAGGGAAAAATTTGACTAAATCCGACCAATTTGATGTCCCAATTTAAATCGAGTAACGTTTACTTCTTCAGCACGCCATGAGTATCGAGATCCAGAATATCAACAAGACCTTCGCCAATTACACCGCGCTGAAGGATATCAACCTGTCGATCAAGACCGGCGAACTCGTTGCGTTGCTCGGACCTTCAGGCTCCGGGAAAACCACGCTTTTGCGCATCATCGCGGGACTGGAACACGCGGATTCCGGCACGATTCTGCTCAGTGGCGCCGACACTACGAACATCCCCGTGCGCAGACGCCAGGTTGGATTTGTTTTCCAACACTATGCGCTGTTCAGGCATCTGACCGTTTTTGACAATATCGCGTTCGGACTGACGGTCCGCGATCGTGGCCGACGCCCGAGCCGGGCCGAAATCGCGGAAAAGGTGCACGGCTTGCTGAAATTGATCCAGTTGCCGGACTTGGCAAAACGTTACCCCGGTCAGCTTTCAGGCGGCCAACGCCAGCGCGTAGCCTTGGCCCGGGCGCTTGCGATTGATCCACGTGTGCTTTTGCTTGACGAACCATTCGGTGCACTTGACGCGAAGGTCCGCAAAGACTTGCGCCGGTGGGTTCGGCAATTGCACGATGAATTGCACATCACAACCGTATTCGTAACGCACGATCAGGAGGAAGCTCTCGAGATTTCAGACCGTGTCGTCGTGATGAACAATGCTGTTATTGAGCAAATCGGCACGCCCCAGGAGGTCTATGACCATCCCTCCACTCCTTTTGTGTGCCAGTTTTTGGGGAACGTAAACGCGGTTCCGAGCGAATATTTCCGCGGCGACGGGGTTGGGTTTGTTCGCCCTCATGACATTGAAATTTCCCGCGCACCCAATGGCACGACCATTGAGTCAATCATCAAATACCAGAATGCCGCTGGCCCAATAGCGCGTCTGGAATTAGGGCTCAATGGAAGTGGGCAGACGATCGCCGTTGAGCTTCCTCGGGATCGTTTCGATGCGCTTGCCCTGCGTCAAGGCGAGAAAGTGTTCCTGAAATTCCGGGAAGTGAAGGAATTCTCAGAGACTGGGTCCTAAGCTGCGGTATCACCCGCTCTTGACGGCGCACCACAACAAAGGCGTGAATCACCGCTGGAAACGCGAGCGGCCCACGGCTATAGAGTTCGCTAATGAACGTCCCCATCCTTCGCCTTGTCGCCTTCGGCGCGACCGCTGCATTTTTTACCTCGTGCACCACGATGAGCAAGATGTGGGATTCCACTACAGGGATTTTCAAGCGAAATAAACCTGCAGCACAACAGCACGAAGAGAGCGGTGGCTATACGGGAAGCGGCCCGCAGGAATCGGCGCCGCCCACCACGCAGGCGTTTCGTTCGACAGAAAAACCGGCGCC
Source organism: Chthoniobacterales bacterium (assembly GCA_036524675.1). Lineage (GTDB taxonomy): Bacteria > Verrucomicrobiota > Verrucomicrobiia > Chthoniobacterales > DASVRZ01 > DATDAW01. The sequence goes on from DATDBU010000174.1 coordinate 19,324, forward strand.
GCAGACCACGACAGCTCCGGGCTCATCTGGGCAGCCAGCTTGGATGAAAAAAGCTCAGGAGCAGGTTAAGGCCAGAAGTGCTGCGGCCACTCCTTCGCCGACACAGAAGAAACCGGCCACGCAGCAAAGTCCGCCAGTTGAGCAGGAAACTGCGGCTGCGAAACCAACGCCACGTTCCTCTCCGACTCCTCCCAAAAAAGCGGTTTCCGAATCGACACCCCGGTCGACTCCCAAGCCTACTCCTGAATCCGCTCCAGAACCGTCTGCTGAAGAGGTTGCAACAGCCATTCCAGTCCCTGGAAAACCAGGCATGGTCAAGAGTCCCTACAGCCCGAATGCAGGCATTATCGACGTGACGGGGTTGCCGTCAGGCTCTGAAGCGCGGGACCCTTACACGAACAAAATCTTCAAAGTTCCGTAAGCAGGCATGGCGGCGGGGTGGCTTTTTTGGGAACGCCCCTAAAAGAAAAAGGGTGAACCGTCGCTTCTGCTTTCCGTTCTTTCTCAGGGGAGTTATACGGATGTCGTGAAAGCCCTCTTCCTCACTAACGAATACCCCCCTAATATTTACGGCGGTGCAGGAGTCCATGTCGATTACCTCAGCCGCGAACTTGCAAAATTGATGCCGGTCGAAGTGCGTTGCTTCGGCTCGCAAGATGTTGCAGGAAAGTCACTTACAGTAAAAGGCTTTGGCCTGGACTCGTCCGGATTCACGTGTCCGTCGAACCTTAAATCCGCTCTCGGCGCGATCCGGCGATGTACGGATTTCAACACCACGGACATCGACGCACAGATCGTCCATTGCCACACCTGGTACACCCATTTCGGAGGAATTTTAGCGAAGTTGAATTATGGGACTCCGCTAGTCATCACGATCCACTCGCTGGAACCGCTTCGGCCGTGGAAGCGGGAACAGCTCGGTCGCGGCTACGATTTTTCGTCCTGGATCGAGAAAACAGCCATTGAGATGGCCGATGCTATTATCGCTGTTTCCGAGGAAACGAAGAGGGACGTGCTTCAACTTTTCAATGTCGATGCCGCTAAGATTCGCATCATTTATAACGGCATCGAGCCTGCCGAGTACCGGAAAACTGATTCCACCAAGGCGCTCGTTAAATATGGCATTGACCCTTCGGTACCCTACGTCCTCTTTGTTGGTCGCATCGCGCGGCAAAAAGGCATCGTTCATCTGGTCAACGCCATCAAGTATTTCGATCCCGGCTTCCAGGTTGTCCTGTGTGCGGGCGCGCCCGACACCCCGGAAATTGCCGAAGAAATGAAAGCCGCTATCGAATCGGCGCGGTCGCACAGGGACGGCATTTTCTGGCTGGAGAAGATGGTGCCGAAGTCGGAAGTGTTCGAGCTCTATTCCAACGCCGCCGTGTTTTGTTGCCCATCCATTTATGAACCGTTCGGTATCATCAACCTCGAAGCCATGGCTTGCGAAACCGCTGTTGTCGCGAGTGCCGTCGGTGGCATCAAGGAAGTCGTTGTTGATGGGGAAACGGGCTACCTCGTTCCACTCGATCAAATGACCGAAAGCCCGTATGAACCGGTCGATCCTGACAAGTTTGCCCGTGATTTCGCAGCCCCGGTCAACGCCCTGATGCGGGACCCTGCAAAGCGCGAAGCGTTCGGCAAAGCAGGCCGCAAGCGTGCAGTGGAAAAATTCAGCTGGTCGGCCATCGCGGCGCAGACGAAAACGCTCTACGAGGAGCTGGTGAAATAACGGATTTCCCTTCGACAACCGCGAAATTGTTTGCTAACATCCCCATGGCAGTATGAGGATGTTTACGTTTAGCGGGATCAAAGGGCAGTTCCACGGAGTCAACGTTGGTGAGGAAATTGTTAATCTTGCTTGGGCCGTAATCGCCGGATTGCCCGCAACGGCTTATCAGGGAAAGGCCGGAACCGATCATTTCGCCAGCAATGTTAATCTCGGGAAACTTGCTGATAACCCCTGGGACCTCGTCACACTCGACGGTTCCAGGGATTTGAACGCCGAAGCCGACGAGTTCGCCCCTGTTTTTGGGGCGCAGATCGGCAGTGTCGAGGACTCGCAGATTCTTATCCTGGCGCACAGTCAGGGTTGCAACAATTGCGTAACGGCGCTGAACTGGCTTTTTGAGCATCAGGCGGCGTGGTATCGGCGACGCGCCTTGCGGGTCGTTCTTTTTGATCCGAAAGTGGGGACAGACCGGGTGATAACGCTGTTCAACCGCGATCCAGAAAGGAAGTTTCTAGCGATTCTTTTTTTTCAAAGCGAGAAGGATGTCCTGCAAAACCAGAAGCTTGTCTCCGGAGGTAAATTCATCGACCAATTTCGTCTGGGGAATCAAATCTGGATTAAAAAGCTCGATCATGGAAGCATCGTCGAATGGCCATCGGTCGATGCCTCGCAGCAGATGTTAACCCGGGAGGGCTATTATGAGTTCGCCCGCGAATATCAAAAGGCGAGAGCACGAATACCCATGAGTCCCCGAAATCCGAATCGCGAGGAGGATCGCCGCGCAAAGCTGGAGAAATTTGTCCGCGATTACAGCAATGGTGTAATCACAGCCAGGCCGAGTCTTGCGATCCACGGCTTTCTGAAGGGCCGGCTCGCCGCGAGATTTGTGTCGTGATGCGGGCAGGCACATGGGTTGTTTTTGAAACCATGCCGGCGTGGGTTGCAACCCTTCCAGAGGGAGAGTCGGCGAGTCTTTCAATTTTGTCTCGGACGAACGTATCGCGTGGAGGAGGTCGATGTGAACGGCCTGATGGTCCTCGACGTCAGCGGTGACATCGACTGTCGTTTTGGCGGGTTTATGAATGACATCGGCCTGGAGGCGCAATATCTGCGGGGAGATTTCGTGAATGAGATCAATGTAATTGCTCCCTACAAATGGGAAGGCGTGTGGGTTTTTGATGATGCCAAAGCCGGGTTAGAGAAGGAGCCCTTCGTGTCGGGTGCGGACGACGTGCTCGACCTGCTTTCGGCGCATATTCCGAACTCGGCCAGCGGATTTCTGCTAACGTTTTCAGGCAAGCCATTTCCGGGCTTTCAAATGTTCGCCGAGTGGCGCCGCGAAGAGCACGAAGGAAATTGGTATTTTGTTCCAGCCTACGGAATCGAAGGCTGGCTATGCCCTGCGTTGATGCGGTATTTCGACTATGTTCCCGCCAAGATTTTTGTGAAAGCGGAGCAAAAAAGGTTCGAAGTAATTTAGGGTGAGAGAAGCTGGCTGTATACAAACTCAGATAAACTCAAGCAGGTCGTCTTTCTTCTGCGGAGGACGACTTCCTTCATTCGAGCCGACGGCTTCGATCGGGGTTTTACCAGATTTCGGCTCTCTCGCTCGCGGGACGTTCCAGGGGGCTTTTCCCGTCACAGCCGAATGCTTTGAAGAACTCCGGCATGTTGCTGACGACGCCGTTAACTCGGAATTTGGCAGGGCTGTGAGGGTCGGTTAACACTCGTGTTCTCAGAGCTTCGTCACGGATGTTTGAACGCCATACCTGTGCCCAGCCGAGGAAGAAACGCTGTTCGGGAGTAAACCCGTCAATCGGACCGGGTTTTCCAGTTTTTGCCCACTGCTCCTGCAACGCCGTCCACGCGATCCGGACACCGCCATTGTCGGCGATGTTTTCGCCCTGGGTCAGCTCGCCATTCAGTTTGAGATCGCCGATAGCCACATAGTTCCCGTACTGATCGATGATCTTTTGCGCGCGCGCGTTGAAGTTCTTCAAATCGTCAGGTGTCCACCATTCCTTCAAATTGCCGCTGGCATCGTATTGCCGGCCTTGATCGTCAAAGCCGTGCGTCATTTCGTGACCAATAACGGCGCCAATGCCACCGAAGTTAATGGCGTCATCCGCTTTTGGACCGAAGAATGGTGGTTGCAGGATGCCGGCAGGAAAGACGATTTCGTTCATCGACGGATTGTAGTAGGCGTTGACGGTTTGGGGTGTCATCAGCCACTCCGTGCGATCGACGGGCTTGCCAATTTTTGCGAGTGTCCGGCGAACTTCGAATTCATTGCCGCGCAACACATTGGTTACGTAGGAGTTGCGGTCGATCAGCAAGCTTGAGTAATCACGCCATTTGTCGGGATAACCCATCTTTACAGTGAATTGATCGAGTTTCGCGAAAGCGGCCTTTTTCGTCGCGTCGCCCATCCATGTCGCGGCTGCGATCCGTTCGCGCAATGCGCGGCGCAGCGCGGCTACGAGGTCGAGGACGCGGCTCTTGGCTTCAGGCGGGAAATATTTTTCTACGTAAAGCTGGCCGACTGCTTCACCGAGCGCGCCGTTGGTCGCCGCGAGGACGCGTTTCCAGCGGGGCTTAAGCTCCTTGGCCCCGGTAAGGACCTGGCCGTAAAAACGGAAGTTTTCGTTAACGAAAGGGTCGCTGAGTTCTTCGGCCGTTCCGGTGATGAGATGCCAGCGAAAATAAGTTTTCCAGTTTTCGATGGGTGTGGTTTTCAGTAACTCGTTGACCCTTTTTAGGAATTCCGGCTGGCCCACATTGACGTCGCCGGGATCATTGAGGCCAAAACCGGCGAGGTAAGTTTTCCAGTCGAAATTGGGGGTTAACGCCTGCACTTCAGTTAGGGTCAACTTGTGATAACTGGCGTTCGGATCTCGCAGCTGGACGTTGGTCATCGACGCCTCGGCAAGAGATGTCTCGATCTTCAAAACGATCTTGGCGTTGGCAGCTGCGTCGATTGGTTTGTCACCAAGGAGACCGAACATTTTTGCGACATGTTCCAGGTACTGATCGCGCTGCTTCTGTGAAGCGGCGTCTGTACGAGTGTAATAGTCGCGGTCCGGCAGCCCGAGTCCACCTTGGAAAAGCTGCGCGATTATGCGTGTGCTGTCCTTGGCGTCTTGATCGGCAAAAAAGTTGAAACCCGTGGCGATGCCGTTGAGGTGAAAATGGGCGAGTAGAGCCGGAAAATCAGCAGAAGTTTTGAGAGCGGCAATTCGGTCAAATTCCGGCTGGAGCGGAGTGATTCCGGCTCTGTTGACAGCATCCACATCCATCCCAGCCGCGTAAAAATCGCCAATTTTCCGGCGGATACTCCCCTCAGGAGCAGATTTGTCCGAGGCGGCTTCCTCAAGGATACTTTTTACGTGTTGATTATTGCTTTCGGCGAGCTGAATAAAACTGCCCCAGATCGAGTATTCACCGGGGATTGGGTTGTTCTTGATCCAGCTGCCATTGGCATAATCGAAGAAATCAACGCACGGATTGACGTTTGCATCGATGGTCTTGGGATCAAAAGAGGGAAGATCCTGAGCGAGAAGGGGAGTTGTGACGAGAAGCAGACTGGCGGCGAGGCTGGGTGTGAGAGGCATGGAAATGAAAGGAGACAGTGCGAAGGGGTGGACGTTCAACTATTTGCTTCCGCACGGAAGGACCCGATTCCTCCGGCTGCGCAAATCGCGTGATTCACCGTTCAATGATGGATCAGGGCGAGAGCCGATCGAGTTGCCAGGAACCGGCCTCCGTCAATTGGTATTGGAAACGGTCGTGAAGGCGGTTGGGGCGTCCTTGCCAGAATTCGAAGCGGATTGGTTTTAGCCGAAAGCCGCCCCAAAAATCGGGTAGGGGAATTTCGTCGACACCGGCATATTGGGTTTCCAGTTCGGCAAGACGTTGCTCAAGGAATGCGCGATCCGGGATGATCTCGCTCTGTGTGGATACGATTGCCCCCAGCTGACTGCCGCGTGGACGGGAATGGAAATAGATGCTTGCCTCGTCGCGGGACGTACGTTCTACGGATCCGGCGATGGAGACCTGCCGCTCGAGGTTATACCAGAAAAATGTCAGGCTTGCGCGTGGGTTCTCAGCCAGGTCGCGAGCTTTGCGGCTGCCATAGTTGGTAAAAAAGCAGAACCCCCGTGCGTCAAAGGCCTTGAGCAGCACGGTCCGTGATGAAGGAAAACCGTCGGCGCCTGCGGTTGAGAGTGTCATCGCATTGGGCTCGGCATTTCCCGATGCCACCGCAGCGTCGAACCATTTGGCGAATTCGCGAAAGGGATTAGCGTCCATTTCAGAGCGACGCAGCCCGGCTCGGGCGTATTCTCGGCGGAGTTCAGCAGGATCGATCATGGGTAAGTATAAGGTCTTATGTGTTGAGTTTGTAAGTCTTAAGATGCAGCGCAAAACGTCATGCGGCCTGCAACTGAAGGGACGGATTGAACTCCTGCGATGGAACGAGATAGACACCGGAGGTTTCACTACAAACCAAGCGCTTGCCTCTTATGAAAATCAGCAAAACAATCGAAAGTTCTCCACGCCTCATCGTGTGACCGATGGGAAAAAGTTTCGGCTGTCCGACGTCGATCCCGGTGATACAGGTGATCTCGAGGTGGACGACAAGCCGCGTGTCAAGGAGGCATTACAAACTGGCATCGAAAGGAAGAGCAGCAAAGGCGCTTATTGAACGGCTCGATAACCCGGACAAGAACTGGAAATTTGAGCCTGTCCGAAATTTTGTGTTTGGGTCATAACTGAAAAGAGAAATGACCAGAAAGAAACTGACCAAGAGCGAAGAGATGATTGATGAGTGGATCCGGGAAAATGGATTTGGGAAGGAGGCGATATTTGGGGAGAAAGGATTGATAGGAGAGTTGACCCGGGTGGTGGTGGAGCGAGCGTTGGCGGGAGAGTTGACGCATCATCTGGGGTACGAAAAAGGAGCGGCGCCCGAGGAGGTGCAAAACCGGCGCAACGGTTACAGCGCGAAGACGTTGATCGGGGAGGAAGGGCCGATGGAGATCGCGGTGCCGCGGGACCGAGCCGGGAGTTTTGAACCAATGCTGGTGGCCAAGGGGCAGAAGCGATTTGAGGGTTTTGATGAGCGCATCATCGCGATGTATGCCCGGGGGATGACGGTGAGGGATATCCAGGCATTTTTGCTGGAGCAATACCGTGTGGAAGTCAGCGCGGATTTCATCAGCACGGTGACCGATTCGGTGATGGAAGCGGTGGTGGAATGGCAGAACCGGCCGCTGGAGCGGATGTATCCGGTGGTGTTTTTCGATGCGCTGCGGGTAAAGATCCGCGATGAAGGGACGGTGAAAAACAAGGCGGTGTATCTGGCATTGGTGATGGACGCAGAAGGCAATAAAGACGTGCTTGGGCTGTGGGTGGAACAGCAAGAGGGAGCGAAGTTCTGGCAACGGGTCCTAAACGAGCTCAAAAATCGAGGCCTTGAAGACATACTGATGGCGGTGGTCGATGGGCTCAAAGGCTTTCCCGAGGCGATCGTGGCGGTATATCCGCAGGCGCAGGTGCAGACATGTATCGTGCATTTGACCCGCTACAGCCTGTCCTTTTGCGGGTGGAAAGAGCGCAAGGCCGTGGCGCGG
>DATDBU010000175.1:0-11920 GCA_036524675.1 Chthoniobacterales bacterium
GACTGCCCTCTAGTAGGCCCGCCGCCTAATCGGTCTTTACCGCAGTCAAGCCCTCATCGCTATGCTGTTGGCATGACGGATGCCGGGCAACGGTGCGGAATGCCGCTCACATGGGCGTGGGAGAACAGAATCGACGTCCGCTTTCCCGGATTTGCCCAGCGCGACAAACTGCCCTCCGTTGGCATGACGGGTGCGTCACAACCGTAAATCATCAAGGAATTCCGAGGCCGGCTCGACGCTTGTCACGAGAAGGTGATCCCGGGCACGCGTGCAGGCGACATATAGAAGGTGGCGCTCTGTGTCGTAGACTTCCTGGAGATCGGCATCGTCACCGACGGCTTCGATACGCTCCTGCAGCGGGACAACCTCGTCATCGCAGGCCATAACGACTACCGCACGAAACTCCAGTCCTTTGGCCAAATGCATGGTGCAGATCGAGACGTGGCCGCCGGTCGTTTCAACCTGCTCATCGAGCACGTTGAAGGACAATCCGGAAGCTTTGACCGCTGCTTGAGCGCGGTTCGTCTGTCCCGCTGAACGCACAAAGACGCCAAACTCATGAGGCTGGATTCCCGTCTTTGATTGTTCATTCAGCCATGCACTGACGAATTTCTCTTCGTCGTCCTCGCTTTTGAGCACTCGCACATCGGGCGGCGGACCGTTGAAAACGGAGACGGTATTGCTCCGGTTTTCGGTGTTGCCATCCAAATCCGTGAGCTCCGGGCCGAGCAAGCGGTCGGCCTGATGGCGGATTGGGTGGGAGGTGCGGTAGTTGATGCGCAACGTTCGTGATCGACCGCGGATATCCACGCCGAGGGTTTTCCACGAAAACGGCTGCTGAAAGATTCGCTGGCCGAGATCGCCAGCGAAAAAGAGAGCGTTGGGCCGATCGCCGCCGAGTGCGGCGAAGAAGCGCAGTTAGGAAATGCTAATGTCCTGCGCTTCGTCCACGACGGCGAAATCATAGGGCGGGTTTCTGGTGCCCGCCGATTCGGAAGCGAGGGTGGTAAAGATCACGGCCTCGGTCGTAAGGTTTCGCTCATGAAGCGCTGCGCGTGTCCGCTCAAATATGGACCACAAAATGGCGCGCTGTGCCTCGGGCAGGCGCGTCTTGCGCCCCAAGCGCGCGACGTCGCGATAGGCCTCCCAACTGTCCAACTGCCACGCATCCACGATTTGTTCCCATTCGGTGAGCAGAAAGTACAGGCTGAACTTGTGACTGGTGACTGCTGCGGAAGCCGTGCGAAGAATCTCCCGCAGTTCATCCCGGGTGGCGAGTTTCACCGGACCGCAGTGCGCTTTGTATAGGCGGAGACCGAACGCTGTCAGGGAATGAACATCGATCCGCTCAGCCAGGTGCGGCTCATTGCCGATCAGTCGCCGCAGTTTGATTTGCAGTGCGTGGGCGAGAGGGATCGAAAACGTGGTTAGCAACACGCGCGCATTCGGATGCGTGCGGGTAATGTGCACGGCGCGATGCAGGGCCACGATAGTCTTGCCCGTGCCGGCGGAACCCGAAACCCGGGCCGGCCCGTTGTAATTCCGCTCGACAAACTCCCGTTGCTCTGGGTGCAGAAAGATCGTCCATTTCTCCCACGGGAAATCGAGAGCGCGCTGGAGCTCTTCAAAGTTGGCCATCACACGGAAGCGGCGTTGCGCGTCGGGATGATCGAACGGATTCGACCCAGGTGCCATTGTCGGCGGGACAGACGGTCTTCCTCCCGTGGCCAATTCGAGCAACGCGTCCGCAGCCTCGCCCGGCAGGTGGTCCGCGAGCATGAGCAGGCTGTCTTCATCCGCCCGGCGCACATCGCCGAGCCATTCAGGCGGCACGCCATAACTCAGGAGTTCGTCATCGGACCGATCGGCAAACAACAGCGGCTTCGGCGCCTTGGGTCGAGCCAGTAGTCGTGGCAACATATAACCAGCCACCCCTCCCAAGGCAGAGGCTACACCGGGCAGCTCTTGCGGCACATATACCGGTCGGACGATTTCCTTCACCGTTTCGCGAATTTCCACGAACTGTGCAGCGCCCGTCTTGGGGTGCGTCTCCAGCTTCCGCCGCTCGGCCCAAGCATAGGCCTTGTCATGATGATCCACGTAGCAGAGCAGCAGGCTGCCCGATGTCTTGTGAACAACGTCCGAATTCACTCGCACAGACCAGAAGCTCTTGTCTTTCGCCTGGTCGAGTTTATGAAAACTCATTCCCGGACTCGCGGGATTGATTTGAAGATCAAACGCCGTGGTCTTCACAGCCTTTTGTTCATCACCCGTCAGGCGACCAAGGCTGTCGGTGAAGGTATCCGCGATGCGAAATTCCATAGCTTTTGCGGTGCTCAGATGAGCAAGCGGTAGTCGTAGGGTGCAGAGCCGAAACCGCTGAGGTAGGGACCTACTTTTGCGATTGCACTTGCGGAGTCCAAGGTGGCTGGGAGCCGAGAATAGTAGTCGAAAGTATTCCAATTCATCTTCGACAGACCGAGAATTTCAGTCGCGACTTGTGTTACATCCGATTGCCCACGAAAACGCCGGATCAACAAGGGAGTGGGTATCCGTCGCTTGCCTTGGTAATACTTCCAACTCGGATTGCTCGCGTTCGGCGTAGCGCCGTGAACCCACAAAAGCGCCGAGGTCTTGTCAAGAACTACGATCGCGCCGCGAGGGATTGGAAACGTATCAATCTCCGGCTTTCCGTTGCTCATCTTAGAGGCCAAGTAGCGCAAAGACTCTTCGATGGTGACTTCGATCAACTCGATATTCGGAACCCCCTCCAACCCTTGAAACAGGCCGCGTTGCTCGTCGGTCGTGAACGCTGTTCGCTTGTGAACGACCACTCGAGCAGGGAGTCGCATTTTGGCATCGAAGAATAACTGCCGAATCGTCTCCCCGGTTCTCCGGGCGTCATCGACAGACATAAATGGGTTTCTTCCCCGGATGATTGGGTCTTCGATCCGACCGAGCCGAAACTGCAATCCTTCGCCTCGCGCGTTGTAGAGATGGCTGCAACCGAGCAGCACATGATTCCCGCTGGCGGCGCCTGAGTCGAGGCTATACCCGATTCCTACAAATGCGGTTTCATCGTCCAAACAATCGAGCCGCCACGGTGTGCGCAAAGCCTTGGCGTAAAGTGCAAGTGACACCCACCACCGAACTCGGCAGTGCTGTGTCGTCACGACCGTCTTTTCCCGGATGAATTGTGTGCTTTGGCCGTGCCTGGCCGCGTACGCTTTGAGAAAGTGGTGAAGGTCGAAATGCTCGGTGTCGGTTTCGATCCTCTCGTATGCAGCCCAGCGAAAAGGCACAAAGATCGTGGCGATCGCTCCGGGCCGCACGCTACGGATAGCGTCCAGCGCCTTACAGATTCTATGAGCGAGCTGTTTTGCAGTTGCCAACTCTTCTCCAACTACCGCGTCATCGAGATCGATCCAGCCGTTTTGTCCGCGGTCTGAACAGGTCAGAGGTAGCCCGAAGGCCTGAGAGAATCCCGGAAAGTTTTGGAGGTAGTCGCGCTCAGATTTGATTGGCTCGGCACGTTCTTGAAGCTGATTCAGAAACCGTTTCAACTTCGCCGCATCCTGCGCCGGGCAGATCGCCGCTACTTCGACAGAAGCCGACAATCCCGACGTTGTGAGTTGGTAATCCCACGGACGATTTTGGACCAGCCCCTTGAGCGGATTCTGGTCGCGAACTTCGACTTTGCCGTTCGAGGAGCTGAAAAGCAGGTCGGCGTCAGCCACCACCAAACCTTGCTGGCGGGCGTGCCGCTGCATTGCTTGGGGAAGAGCGGATCGCCCTTTTTGAAAGAGGCCCGCGTAGATGGGGACGCGGCCAATCCGAAAAACTCCGCCACCCTTCGCCGGCGCATCCATGTTGCCGATCTTATCGATCCAGCATTTCAGATCCCCGTCAAAGATGTTGTTGTGTTGATAGCCATAGACTGCATTTCGAATCACTTTGCTGGAGACGCGATCGGCTAGTGTGCCGTCCGGCATCGTGACCATGACCTCTGGCATGAGGGCGACGTGCGGCTTGCCCGCGATCGATTCCAAACGGAAAGACACCGCACTATGCACCCGAAACTTGATGTTATTCAGCGGGTGCTCCTTGTAATGCGCCGCCTCCCAAAGCCGGCGACTGTTATCGGTCATCGCACCGATGCGATTTGCCACGCTTTGCACGAGCCCACGGCGTAGCAGGGAGCGGATGCGCCCGTCATTCGCCAGATCATCCTCTGAAATGGCCACTGCGGTCGGGCTCGAGCGTAGTTGCGCCCCGAACGCGTCTTGAATGTCTTTGCTGTCCGCAAAAGCCAGCGCGCCATCGTCCATCGCCACGAACGCACCCTTTTCCGGCGGAAGTCTATCGTCCAGCCAATGACGACGATTCTCGCCGGGCGGAATTTCCAGCGGCACCTTAAGAGCGTGGGACGGGAAGGTCAGTAGATACGCATTGCTTTTGACCAGCGTCGTCGCGGGATTCGAGGGCACCGTGAAAGGCGCGGGAACCCCCGCCGGCACCGCAGCCGCGTCCAGCAATGCCTTCGCACTGGTCAGGAATTCGCCCTCCAATTGGCGCAGGGTGAGCCTGGAAACCAGATCGTCAAAGCCATCGGTCGCGATGTAGAACGCGTCCTTTCCGGTCGCACGAGCGGCGGCGATTAGCTCTTCAACTGGCGCAGGAGCTTCGCTGCCAATTCCGCACCAAAATAGGCGGCTTGGAGTCGTCCCGACATACGCCTCTCGCAACACATTCATGATCGAAGCATCACGCCCGCTGTAACCGAGAACCACGAGGTCATAGTCTTGCATCTCGTGCAGCAACTCGGCACGGAGAGCCGCTTCCTGCTGCTGAAGTTCCGCGACTGTGTTCTTCAGTTTGTCGTAGCGGTAATCGCCGTGCAGCGACACCGCTCTCAATTCGCCATCGGTTTGTGGCCGTTCGGCACGGTGCGGCGTGTCGATTCCGATCTCGATGCAAATTACGTCTGCTGCTGCGGTGGCTCGCGCCACCAAGCCGTCAAAGTTGGTCGTCCACACACTGCGCACCAGCCCCGCCTTGGCCAGCAACGCCAGCAAGCGATAGCCGGTATGAGGCTTGGCCTTGGCGACGTAGGACTGAAAGAATGCGCGTCGATCCTGGCCGGTCGGATAGCACTCCTCCGCGTAGAACGAATACTCGTCGGCATGTCCCTGCGCGGGATAGTTGCCGCGCTGATCCAGCCAGCGCTGGATACGCTGTCTGGTTCCGGGCAGCGACAGCTCTCCGACTGACTCCCGGAGAGTTGGGTTATTAGTCACGAAAATGTCCTGCTTCCACTCCCAGATGCACCGTTCCGCGGACGGCATGCCCGAAGAAATCGAGGCACCGGCACCGAGCAACAAGCAGACGGGCCGTCCGCGATTTACCGCGAGCGACCGGACGAGCGCATCCACCGAGAGACAGTATTCCTGTTCCATGGCCAGACGACTTCACCCCATTTTTTGGATTTTTGAAAACCTTCATTACGACAAGTCAAAATGTTCGATGATCCTGGTGAGATTGCGAACAAGCTTCTGCCAGCCGTTATGGAGAACCGGGCAGTAGGTGACTCTGAGATTCTGAGCTCAGACCTCTTGCTCTAGAAGTCGCGCCGCGTAACCGCGGAAATGTCGCGACGTGTATTATTGAAAACCAGAACACCGAGGCTGCCTTGCCATCCCGATTGATCTTGCGCGAGCAAGCGCTGCGCTGCCTCAAAGATGTTCCGCCTGTCGTCGCTTGGGAAGCCGCGCATTCCTGCGGCTCCCCCCAAATTAACGTATGCCCGACGATGGCGAACGCCTCCACTTGCCAGCGCGCGTCCCACGCCACTCGGTACGCCAAAACGCAGATGCTCTGGAAACTGAAGCACAACTGGAGCGATGGAATTGCCTCGTGATTGGAGAATCTTCTCCAGTAGGGCAATGGCTTGCTCGACGATCGTCTGAAGCGCAAATGCAACCGCTTGTGTGTGAACTCCGAGCATTTCATCGACTGAAAGACCGGCCGCATTGGCAAGCTGGACGAAGTTGGTCCCCGCAAGCCATAGTCTAACAGTCGTGAAAAACGGATCACGGAACGGGCTCAGATCGGCTTCTGGCCCCGTCCGATAGGCATTCCTTATCGCCTCCTGCAATTCGAGTTGGCTCCAGGCCCATTCCAGAATCGGGTTTACGAAGGTCGGATCCATCGGGTCCGTCACATCGTCCCATGCTGCACGCAGCGGGAGAAGTGCAGTTTCGACCACATCGACCATGCGTGCCCTAGTTCCCGTCTCCCTGATCCAATCGAGCCGACCTGCTGTGCGGACGGCAAAAACGCGTCGTGCTCTCAGCCCAAAAACCTCCCGCAACAACTGTCTTGAAGCATCGTCGGTTTGGCGCGACGCAAAGGTCTCGTTCGCGAGTTCGGTTGCGAGTCGGACCAATTCCACTTCCTCGATTTCCGTTGCAGCGAGTTCCACAATCGTGGCGTCTATCCCGTCGATCAAACTATGAACAACCGGGCTCGCTTCCAATATTTCATTCGTAAGCACCATGTTGCTTGCAGCAAGCTCGCGGCGTACACTCTCGATTAACCTCCGGAGGGCGCCAACAATGGGCTCCCCTGCTTCTTGTTGGGCGACCGCCTCAATCAATGGCCATTGATCTTCATTTGTGCAGATCACGAGTCCCTTTGTGGTTGAACCAGGTCGTCCGGCTCGACCGACCAGGTTTTTAATATCCCGAGTCAATAAATTCTCACGGGAGCCTTCCTGCCCCAAGCGCTGCACGGAATAGAGAACAAGCGTTCTTATTGGAAGATTCACGCCCTCTGCAAGGGTGCTCGTGCAGATGCCAAATGCTATGCTTCCTTCCTGCAACAATTTTTCGACTACCTCCCTCGTCTCCTGCGGTATGTCTCCATGATGCAATACCGCACCTGCCTTAATTGCACGGGTTCCTACCCACTCTGCTCCATACTCTTGCTCAACATACTCGGCAACCGCGTCGACGGCATCCTTGGCAGCAAACAGTAGAGGTATTGGCAAAGGCAACGCTCTTGAAATTTGGAGGAGCAATTCCTCGGTCAATCCGATCGCTCCCTGATCCCCTCGCTTGTTTGCGGAAAAGACAACGACGGCGCCCATTGGCAGTGCCTTTCTTGCGGCTGCAATGGCCCGTGTTTTGAACGAGGCGAATTGAAAGGTGTTTATTCTGCCGGTGGAGGAGTTCAGCCACAGGAAATCTTCGCGTCGGAGAAATCGTTCGATCCTGTAGCGAATGGGTTCTGCTTCATGCGGATGCATCTCCAAATCCAGCGGAGAGCCCGCTGCCTGGCCCACTTGTCGGAGGACGGAGAACTCTGCGATAGCTGGGCGATAATCGCTCCGAACTACGGAGTCTTCGGTGCCCCCAAGCCATAGATTGATCTCCTCAATATTGGGAACGATTGCTGAAACAAAAACGTACCTTTGGACGCCAGTTACCCGAACCTTCATTCGAGCAAGCAACAACTCCAAACCTACGCCGCGCGAAGGCGCATCCAAAAGATGCCCCTCATCACAAATCACCAATGAAATACGCCGCGCGAACGCCGCGTTCGCGCTAAGAATCCCTGAAAGAGTTTCCGGCGTGGCAACCAATGCCCTCATTTCGTCAAAGTCTCGCACCTCATCACCGGACGGAACAGTTCCGCCGTATGCGCAGCGCGCGGAAATGCCCATTTCGTTGAGGCGCTTCACAAGTGTACCACGCAACTCGGACGCCAAAGAACGATACGGAACCAAGAGAACAGCCGCAGTATCTGGCTGCGCACTGAGGTGGTAGAATAGGAGCGTCTCACACAACGCGGTCTTCCCTGCTCCGGTCGGCATCTGAAGAGAGAATGTTTCAGGGCGAAGCAACAGTCCCCTCTCGATTGCCGCGATCTGCGACGGGAAAAAATCCCAAGTGCCATGATTTACCAAGGACTTGACCAGTGGCGTCCAAAACGGCGATGCGCCTTCGGGGAGTATGGCCCGTAAGTTGGTCGCGCGAAATGTTTCGAGAAGCCTTTCCAGCAACCGCAGTGGAATCCAAACGTCAGGCCCAATCTGCAAAGCAGCTTTTACTGAATCGGATACGCCAGCCCCGATTCCAGCAATGGCGTCCATGTTGCCTTCGAGGAGCGCCGTCCGAAGATCCCGGAGTAGAGGAGAAGCAATTTCCCGTGGCCTCGCCAAGAGATCGAAGCAAGCCCCTTCGCCGTCACCCAGCAGCGAGCGGGGACGACTCCGTATGGTTAGGTAGGCCGACGCTGGGAATCCTCCGAAGTAGAATGCCGCCGCAGAAAAAAGTGTCGCCTCATTGGGCGATACACCGACTGAACGAAGCTCCTCCGTTCTGTCTGGCGCCCCGTATTGCGCCAGAGCATTTCGTAGGCGAGCCCAATCAGCGGGCGATGTATCGCCGAGGCGCATGCAGTCAAAGAGTTCTCCCACTAAGGCAATATAAAGATCGTCCTTGCGAGTCCGCTGGTAGCCGAGAGCGAGTGGTATTTCCCGCACCGCAAACCTGTCCAAATGCCGAAGCGCATCCGCATCCCCAATCCAACTCAAAAGGGATTCCCTCATTGCTGCGGCGCTGGTGGCAGAGACTCAGCCTTCACCGCGTTGTACACGGCGTTGTAAACTGCGTGAAGATTTGGAACTGCTACCACCACAAGTGTATATTCAGGCGACGCTTGCTCCGGCACCTTTAGAAGCTCCGCGTCCAAAAGGTTCGAGGAGATGACAGCGACGGCGCGAAACCGCTTTGTAGCGGGGGGGTTGTCGGTCGTGTTGATGAACCGATTGAGGTGGGCCAGTTGCACTACGCCCAGCGGTTCAGCAAGTGCCCGTTCCTTAAGCCATTGCAGGGTCCGCGATAGGCGGCTTGTGCGATCTTTGGCGCAATCCACTATGGTATCTTCGATTGGTGAAGAGCCGCCGTCGGTCGATTTCATCTTCACTTCAGCGCACAAGATTTCGTCCTGGTCGCTCGGTGCCGGCCATGTTGGCAGGATGAAGTGAACAACGTCCGAGCACGGAGCAGGTTTCGTACGGTCCTGCTTTAGACGCCATCTCTTGGGTCCAAAAGCCGTGCGAGGCAAGGCTCGAGCAGCCTGATAAAAATAGATGAGAATTTCTCCGAAATCGCCCGCCATCGTTGCTCCCGCGTCAGGAAGCTTGGAATTTACGACCTGCGCTTGGCGGAATTCGACGGTGCCTTGAATTTCTGCTTCGAGTTGTTGTGCCCGCAACTGCACCGCTTCGTCTGACACATAACAACGTCGCACTGCATGAACCAATGCTGCTGCCCAGGTGCCTGCGTGCTCTGGCGTGACGCGAACAAGGACATGATGGGCCTCTATTTCGTGCGGAAACCATGCAATCACTTGCGCGGCCTCGATTCCGAGTTCCTGCATGGTCTGCTATACCCGGAATACCGATGCGGTGTTCGGGGCGACTTCGGTCAGCCAGATGGCCGTTTCCACTGCTTCGACCTGCCAGAAAAAGGGGCGAACGCCACCGAACTTGAATCCCCGCCAGTGTTGCAATAAGTGCGCGGTCTCGGGAGTGACCTGCCATTGGCTGGGGTTCGGAAGGTTTCGCCAGGCATCGACGTTTTGCCGGACCTCATTGATGATGGAGGTCGGATCGTATTGCTGCGCTTTCGTCGAAAGTCCGCGACCCTCGTCGAAGACCATCTCCTCCTGCGCACCCGACTTCTTGCGTTTCTTCGGTTTCGGAATCGGGGTAATGAAATCTGCGCGACGGCGCGTTTCCTTGATGTCCTGCGTCGGCTGACCGGACGAATCCAGCTCCCAATGCCGTCGAGGATACTCGTAGGGCGAGTTCAGGATGGGGTGCTCGAAGAACGGATTGGACATCCTGCAATCCTATTTCCCGTGGCTGTTTACGACGGCTCGCTGACATGAGTATGTCACAAGCGAGAATTGGATTTCAAAGCCAGGACAACATGCGGTTCCTTTGGTACTACCAGATTTCGGGGGAGACATTGGCAGGATATTTGGACAAATTGCTTCCAAAAAAGAAAGAAAATAATGATCTCGACGCACTGCTTTGTTTGCGTCGGGAGGCTGGATTACGATTTCGTTCGGGTGAAATTCGATCCGCTCGCTGTACTTCTTGGTTGAAGGAAGAGATAATGGAGCAACGTCACGCCGCAGGCCGAAGCCGTCGAGTTCCGCGAATGTATATAAATGCTGCTTGGTGAGCTGCGCGGGACAACGAATTGATAAAGCTTGGAAAATACTAGCCCGCTGGCCACGGTCGCCCTAGGATAATCGCTGATCGACAATGCCGTCATCACAACTACCCGGAGCCGTAAGCGTAGGTGATCCGGATCTTAAAAGAAGAGATCACTCGATCCAAATGAACTCAGTATTCAGCACTGTCGATAGAGACAACCAAGCCCAACTGAAGCAGGTCCTTCAGGACGAGAAGAAGGCTTCCAAACTGGAAAATCTCGCGGCGGCGTTGCTCGGTCGGCTGCTTGATGTCCCGATTGCAGTCGCCAACTCAGGCTTCCAGCATGGCGGAGATGCCGGACCCTCCGGTAGACAAGGGCGGCGCTTTAGAATTGAGTGCAAGAAGTACAGTGACACGACGAGTCTCAGTGAACGCGAGTTGCTGGGCGAAATCGATCATGCCCTTTCGCGCGACCAGGCGCTCGAGGCGTGGCTGCTCGTCGCGACACGCAGCGTCTCAGAACAGCTTGAACTCAATCTCACGCAGAAGGGAGAAGAGCTTGGCGTGCCGGTGGTCATTCTCGATTGGAAGGATAGTGGCCTATGCTCACTCGCAGCGCTTTGTGCTTTCGCCCCCGACCTCGTTGAGGAGCTTTTCTCGCCGGAGGCAAGCGCGTTCGCTCGTTTGCTGCAACCGGCGTCAGCCGACGCTATCGATCAGATAAGGCGAAATCTTCAGTCTTGGAATCTCGGATTCGAGAGCCTCCGGAGGCAGTCGCACGCGAAACTCGAAGATATCTGGGGGTCACCCCGGAGATCAAAGGCAGAGCTGGGCCAAGATGCTGCCGGTGGTGCGCAACCGAAAAAGGTAAAGCGTGTCCACGTACACACCGCCATGGATAATTGGTGGAATGGGCCGGCAAAGTCGGACAGTCCGTTGGCTATTGTCGGATGGGAAGGCGTCGGCAAGACTTGGGCCGCTCTCGATTGGTTGGTCGATCATCGAGGCGAACAACCCATCATTCTGATTGTGCCCTCGTCGGCAGCTGCCGGGCTGACGGGTATTTCCGAATCGACTGTGAAGCGCTTTCTTGCCGACCGTCTCTACGAACTTGGTGGCAAAAGGGATCAAGCGCATTGGCATCGCCGATTGGACTATCTCCTCAACCGTCCCGCAGACGAAGGCCCTGTTCTCACCGTCTTCTTTGATGGCCTCAATCAAGAACCCTCAGTGTCATGGCTCCAACTCCTCAAGGTGCTTCAAGGGCCGGCGTTTGAGGGAAAGGTTCGCGTCATCGTCAGTACGCGCTATCACCATCTGAATGACAGGCTTTCTAAACTCCGAAGTCTCGTTGTTCCACCGGTGCTCGTGGGGGTCGACCTGTACGACGCCGATCCAAGTGGCGAGCTCGATCAGATGTTGGCCTTCGAAGGTCTGACTCAAAACAATCTGCAATCCGACCTAATCGAATTGGCCCGAACGCCGAGGCTTTTCAAACTGGTAGTCAGTTTTCGGGAACGCCTCGTAACAGCCGGTCAGGTGACTGTCCATCGGCTTCTCTGGGAATACGGCCGCGACACGTTTGGGGAGCGCGCCACCGGTAGGTCCTTCAGCGAGAACGAGTGGCGCGACTGGCTGAAGGAGGTCGCTCAGTCCTACCGAGATGGTGTCCGCGATTTCTCGGTCAAG
>DATDBU010000176.1:0-10504 GCA_036524675.1 Chthoniobacterales bacterium
ATCCATGACCGCCTTTCTCATGCGCCAGTTGGGCGCTACCGACGAGCAAATTGATAGGGAGCGCGACCGAGTCCGGGCGGAGCTATTCTAGGATACGGGAGGCAAATGGTGGCTGGAGAGGGAATCGAACCCCCGACACGAGGATTTTCAGTCCTCGTTTCTTTACCTATGAAGACTGTTAGTAAAATTTGATTTGCATGACGCCTGCATGACAAATTATCCATAGATGTAACGTCATGAAACTAACAAAACAGAAGGCTTCTGATGCGTTCCCGATAGTGGTTTCGAAGGGTCACGCATCCGTCAAAATTTACCGTTCAAACAATCGGGGAGGGGACCTTTACACGCTGGCTTACCAAACGCCTGCGGGACGTGTCCGAGAGAACTTCGCCGACCTTGCGGACGCGAAGCGTCATGCATCAGCAAAGGTGGCGTCTATGTTCCAGGGCGACGTTGAAGCTGGCAAGTTCACCGCATCCGACAGGCTGTTGCTGACCGCCAGCCTCGAGGCTCTGGACGGCACTGGCGTCGCCTTGGATGTTGCCGCGCGTGAATACGCTGCCGCTGTCGAGATTCTTGGTCACGGTCGCATCGTCGAAGCGGCCAAATACTACGTGCGGCACGCGGAAGCAGGGCTTCCAGACGTCATGGTTTCTGATGCCGTAGCGCGGTTCGCCGAGGCGAAGTCAGCCGAGGGAATGAGCGCTCTTTACCGAAAAGACATCCGTCTGATACTTGGCAAGCTCGCCACGGCCTTCCAGTGTCTTTTGAAGGACATCATCGCGGACGATCTCCGCGCTTACATGTCGAGGCTCAGAGTCGGGGCTGTTGCAAAGAACAATCACCGGCGTTTGATCGTGGCATTGTTCAATTTTGCAAAGGCGCAAGGCTGGCTTTCGAAAACAGAAACGACTGCGGCAGATGCCTTAGGGGCGGCCAAGGTCGTCCGCGATGACGTTGAAATTTATACGCCCGCCGAAATGACGGCGTTACTCGCCGCTGCCGATGTCGAGTTTCTTCCGTGGCTGGCGTTGATCGGATTCGGCGGCGTCAGGCGTGAGGAATTGCACAAAGGACTTTCATGGGAAAACATCTATTTCAATCGCCGGTGCATCATCGTTCCCGCTGCCATCGCGAAGACGAACCGGAAACGAAAAATCGATATGGCAGACAATCTCGTGACATGGCTGGAACCGTATCGGAACAACACCGGCCCAATCTTCGCAATCGATCCGCGAAAACGCATGGCGAAGGTCAGCAAGGCGTCCGGCGTCGCGTGGAAGCCAAACGCCCTTCGACATTCATTCGGCAGCTATCGGATGGAAGCCACGAAGAACGCAGGGCAGGTCGCGCTGGAAATGGGCAACAGCCCCGCTGTCGTCATGGCGCATTACCACGAGATCGTCCACGACGCCGACGCGAAGGCATACTGGAACATACGCCAGGTGTCCTAGGGGGGGCCGCGCCTGATGGAAGGGGCGCTTACGGAGTCTTTACCAGCGCGCGTTCCACCGCTGCTGGGTCGTAACGAAAGCAGCGGGCCGAGAATCGCACGCAGGGAACGCGTCCCAGGTCTCGCCATGTCGCCAAAGTCCGCTTGGAGATCTTGAGATGAGCCGCCAGTTCCTCGCCAGTCATTAAGCTACGCGTTGCATCATTTTTCATTGTCCTGGCGTGCGTGTCATCCATCCGACCCACACGATGCCGCGCGTTCCTTGGAAATCGCATCAGTGACGAAATCCTAAAAGTTTAGCTTTTTTTTGTTTCGCGGCCCTTGTTATGCATCCGGCAAGTTCCTTCTCATGTTCTCCCAACCTGTTATTCCGAATACGCGAACAGCGTTCGCCTTTTATTGCGAATGTGGTTCGTCTAATCCCCGTTGGACAAAGAAAGATGATTCGGCTGCTGCGCGCTTTTAAGAACATGTCTCCCGAGAATCACATTCTCTTCGATCGATGGGTTGTCGTGCCGCTGGCAGCTTTGCGCGCTATTCCTAGAGCCGATGGTGCGTTCGCAGCCCTATCGATGTCGTTTGGGTTGTATGAGCGTTTCTTGGCATCGAAGATTCACAAGCGTGGACCATCAGCGGATGACGAGGCGAGGTGGGCCGAAGCCTCGGCAGACTTCGACCGTAAGGTGTCCGTGGCCGATTTTAAAAAGTTTTGGGAGATGTATCTTGTCGGGATGCAGCACTGCTTCCATCCGAAGCACTTCACGAAAGGAAAAGACAATGCGAAGTGGGGCTGGGATATTTCGGAGGGCCTTTGCCGACCATGTCGTTAAGCGGTGGTATGAATTGCCGGATCTACTCGATGAGCTAAAGCGCTGCAAAGTTGGGTGGGATTCGAACTACGGAGCCGCCGAAGCCAAGCACTCCCATGTCCCCAAATACCAAAAGGCGAGATCCTCCGCCGTATAGTTCTACCGGGAAGAGGCCAGGATGACGAAGGAGCCCATGCGCTCCATCAGCGAACTGCTACGGGCGTCACGCCTCCTGCGCCACCCGCAGAACCCACCGCGCAGGAGTCGCGCCGTCCTCCGCAGTCGCTGAGCAATATTGGGTTCGTTAGGTGCCTCGCCGATCGCTTCCTAATCCACATCACCCACAAATACCCACATGACAAAACAAGAGTTGATCGACGAGTTCTGGAACGACGTTGAGCAGGCGGCCAACAGAACCCTAAAAATTTAACTTGTTAGTTTCACGGCGCCCTGCCAGCCTTCGGGCTAGTTGCTCCCATGTTCTCCCGAACCGTCAAAACCCATGCTGAAAATTAGATTTGCAGTTACCGGCCTTGGAAGGCAAGACGTGAAGATTCCAAACGATATTGAGTCGCCCGTACCGTTTGTGAAGGGCGATACTGTATTCCACTACAATTCTGATGAGCACCGCCTGTTTGAGGTGTATTCAGTACAGTGGGTTGTAGATGACCGTGCCGGCACGTTTTATCAAGTTGCGTCAATAGGAGCGCCGCAGGCCTGACTCGGTCGTTAGGCGTTTTACGCTATGTCGACTGATACCCTTGACCAGCAACTTCTACGCTTTCGAGCTGACGCGCAACGTTGGCTCGAGGCTGTCCAGGACATCGAGGGTACAACCGCTTTTTACGGCATTATGGCTAGAGCGTGTGAGCACCTAGACCACATCATAACTACCGCTGCATTTCGCGCTCTTGTCATTACCGATGCGGCTCCTTCCGATTCCGTTCAATCAATCACCGGCGGCAAGCCGCCCGACAAACTGACGATGGGACAGTGCGTTCAACTCCTCATCACCTTGAAGCCTGCATTGAGTCGTGCGCTCGCCGACCGGACGCTGCCGGATTCACCGTTTCCTAAGCAGCTTGTAACACTGCTTCAGAATGTCTCCCGCACCCGAAATGATTTTGCACACCGTCGCTTTCCACGGGACCGTGCCAAATTCGATGACCGCGACGCATATATTAGAGCCGCGATCGCGGAGACGCGCGACTTTCTCGCGGACGGTCTTCGCATGACGGCATTCCCATTCTTTCTAGATTTGGCCAGCCATGACCAGAGCCAAGAACGCGCCTAACCCCTAGCCCGGCGAAGCCGGAACCAAGAGGCCTGTCCCGGCAGCCATCCAGCTGTCGCCGTGCGACACGCAGACGGGCAATACAGGCACTTTTGCGACATATGCCTCATGGCACGCGTGACGATCTTTAACAGCGGCTTGCCGTTATTTGAATCGACAAGACCACGAATAACGTCACTGTCTGGCATATCGGCCCAAAGCAGCCGCCCGTCGCGGTCTGACTTTTCTGCAAACCTTTGCGCGGGCACATCGACCAGCTGGCCGCCACGGCGCTTTCTCCAAAATGTAACCCCTCTGTTATGGCGAATCCCGCCCAAACAAATTCACTTGCCGGTTTGGAGCCGGCCAGACGGAGACAGTCTTTCTGGGGGAAAGGGCGTTCGGTTTAACTTAAAGCATCTGCACATGCGCTAAGGATGGACCAATGCGGGGCCGAAAATCTGCTGGCCAGACGCCGGAGAGGTTCGTCGAGCGCATGTTAGGCATTTCTTTCAACGTGTTGCTTGTTGATGACCGCATTCGACTTCAGGAATTTGATTAGCAGCGCTTCGATTTGCGTTCGGAGAGTAACATCGTCCACGCGAATCCAAGACGCGGACTCGATAATCGGGTGCTTGAACCAGAATTTTTCTTCGTGGTCGGCAATGCGTTTTCGGACATTAGCGCCTTTGCCAACGTAAATGGGTCGCTCACTGATGTCGTAGAGAACGTAAATCCCCGGCCCAGTAGGGCGATCTGCATCTAAATGAGGATCGAAATCCTCGAATTTGCCGAGACCAGCAACTTCGGATTCTTGAGCGACCTCTTTTGCGGCGTCGGCGGGTAAGGCGCTGGCAAGAGCGGCTTCTAGTTTCTTACGGGTGGCTTCGCGGAGGTTGCGAGTAATGCCTGCCTCGATACGGTAAATAGCAGGAGAGGTTAGACCGGACAGATGAGCCAGCTCGGGAACTGAAAAGCCTTTTGCGATCCGCGCCTTTGTAAGCCATGCTGCCAACGGTGATGCATCTGTGATGCTGTCGGGCCCCGAGCCGCCCACAACCTCGGTGAGCTTTTTTCGTTGTTCTTCGGACGGGCTGGCTCTGCCGCGCTCCCAAGTGGAGACAAGCGGCTGCGAAACGCCGACTTTGCCTGCAAGCTCGGCTTGGGATAAACCGATCTTAATTCGGGCATTTTTTATCTGTTGGGCATTCATAAAGCGTGCTCGAACGAAGAGAAGTGTAAATACCATAAAGATGAGACGCACTGGAAGGAAAATGTCGCGGACCGGCCCATTCACGGCACGACGTGCAAACAGATGGTGGCATGTTTTGAAGAGGAACGTCCCCATTTGCAGGCGCTGCCCGGCCCGCTTTTCGCGTGTTACGAGGAGGCGCGGCACACGGTGAACCGGGACAGCTTCGTAGAAGTGCGGAGGGCCTTTTACGAAGCGCCGCCGGAATATATCGGTTGCCAGGGTATGGGTGTGCTGGGACTCGCGCAGTGTGCGCATTTTCAACGATCGCCTTAAGCAGGTGCAAATCCCACATCGGCTCGAAGCGGGAAAGTTCAGCCGCATCCTGGGCGCATGCGGCATGAGCGCGCCGTGGGTGGAACGGGCCGCCTGCTGGGCGAGGCGTGCGGCAAGTGGGCCCAGGCGGCCGTGGATGCGCGGGGTCCGGAAGCGTTGCGAAGTCTCATGGGACTATGTCGGTTGAGTAAAAAGCACACGACCAGCGCTATCAATAGCGCCTGCGCGAAGGCGCTGGAAGCCGGAGCCCGGCGGCTCAAGGACATCACACGGCTCATTGGCCAAAACGACGGAGGCGGCGGCAGGCCAGCTTCGCCTTCGCCCAAAGCCATCCGCTCATCCGCCTGAAAACCGAATCGGATCCTGCCCTCATTGCTAGCGCCGTCATTTCCGCAGACTTGAGCCAGGAGAAGCAGGTAGGAACCGCTCCACAGATCACGAATGCTGCGTGCTTCAGCGATGAATTCCTGCACCGGACCGAGCTGAAATTTTAGAAAGGCGGGCTTGAGCACCGCCTCCGTGCCGACGCCGTCCGCGCAGCCATCGAGCGCGCTGACCAACTGCGTGTGAGTCCACACGCTATGGTCGGGAATGCGAGTGTCAGCGGGCAAGAAGGAAAAACGGTAGTCCTTCCGAGCAGAACTTTTCCCACAACCGCCAGTGGCAAAAATAACGGGCGCGCAATTGGGCATTCGATGTCCAACCTTCCATGTCCGAAGGCGCTGGCTGGAGCGCCTGACCACTTCCATCGCTATTTCGCTCGACTCAAATGCCCTGTGAAACGTGAGCGAATGATCCTTGCTCAATGGATGGTGGAAATCCGCACGAACGCCATCAAACGCAGATGAGAGGTTTCCTTTTGACTTCGGAAGGTCGGCAGAACTTGCTATCCAATCGGATGGCTTAGCGTACGCGTCACTCAAGCGGCGAATTTCCTCATCTTCTATGAAATCAGCCTGGCGATACGATGTTTTGGCGTGTTCTCGTGGAGTCGGAGATCCACGCACTTGCTCAGTGGATCATGCAAAAAGGCGGCGAGTTTGCGTTTCCAGAAGTCGTCGGATGAGGCGGAATCAGGGCATGGGGGCACGGGATTTGGTTGGCTTGGGCTTGGGGTAAGCCTAGGCGCAAATCTCTTCCCAATCTCATACCGGGACGTCCGGGAAAGTCGTCACATCCTAGCCAAAGGGGAGAGGGATTTTTTTTATCCCTGTCGTGGCGTTTGATAGCAAGACGAATTCCGGATAAAATGGAAAAGCTTGGAAAACCTCGAGTGCCCGTATGCGTCAAATTGCTTAGCTCGTCCATGCTGCACTCTCTCTTTGTCGAGTTTTGATGTGCATTCTGTAAAGGAACAGATTCCTGACATCCTGAAACTGGCCAAGCCCGCGACAGAGCAGCTGCGCCGTTCGAGTGAACCCACGCTGCGTGAGCCACGCCAAGCGCATTCGCGAGGGATGTCCGGAAACATCAACCAGTTGGACCCAGAAAACGTCAACTGGTTGACGCTATAATCGCCCGAAACAGCTCATTTCCAGGCAAAATTTACTGGCTTGTAAACTGATTTGTCAGCCTCTGCGGACGCGTCTAAGTGCCATAGCATCAGACAGTTAAATCTGAACGACCAGCGTCAACTTGTGAAAAAAAATATCGCTCATGCCGGAAATGGAGATCTCGGAACGCACCCGTCAAGCATTATTGTTCAAGGAGACTCCTTAGCCGGGGGGTGGGTAGTAGGCAAGCGCCCATCCTCAACGAGTTGCAACGAAAAAGAAATTCTCAAATGCTAGTTGAAATGTTTCAGCGCAGCGCCCCAGAGCTGCCTGCCAACCTAATACTAACAGAGGAACTAACATCTGGCGCACCGCTGTTCGCGATCATCCGATCCAGCGCGTGTGCCAGCATCCGAGTCTTGTGCTTGCTCGCATCCGAGTGAGGACGGTCGTCGCATCCCGGGGTCTCAACCTGTTCCAGCCACGCTTGATTGATCTGGACGGCCCTAATCCATCGCGTCATAATTTGGTAAAGACACCTTCAAACCAAATGAATGAAACGTCCAATTCCGCAGCAGAACGGGCCGCCCTGCGCGCCTTAAAAGACTGCGGCCCTTTGGCAGACTGCACCGCGGAAATCAGGCTTTGCGTTGCCGCGGTTCGTAAAATCATTGTTGCTCGATCATTATTCAGATGAGAAAAAGCGCCGCATATTACAGAGATTGCACGCATTGGTGCAGAAAGAATGGAGCAAGCGTGAGCAGCTGCTTGCCAACTTGGATCGGGAAATTGCTCATATCAATCGGCTTTAACCCTCTGGCTGCCTCGCCACGGCCTTTTGATTCGATTTGAATGGGGATCTAAAGGGACGCAGTCGTCAAAGCCCGTGGCGGTCATCGCGTCGCACTATTCCGCACCGTCCATCGAGTCATAGGGGCGGTCCGAGTCTGTGCTGTGAGGGAATCCGAGTCTGTGCGTGTGAGGGATTGTTCCGCATCAGTGAGTCGCATCATCATCAATCATCATCAGCCGAGTCCAAGGAGCCGAGTCATCAGTCATAAGGCGCAGTGCGTCGGCGTCGGACGGCAAAAATGAAGGCTAAAATTTTCGCCCGCAGCATCGACTATCACTCCCCCCGCATACTATATATGCGGGGTGATAGTGTGATAGTTCGACGCAGACTGTGGGGAGTTTTCACTATCAAATGATACTCGTTTTGATAGTTGCTGATAGTGATCTGTTTTCTAGCGCGATTACCTATGAGAAAGGGTCGTTTTGACGCTATCACGCGGGCTGCCGTTTTTTAGTATCATTTTCGCCATCATTTGATAGCGGCAATCAGGTATCATTTCGGCCATCAACGAAAAAGTGCCATTTGATAGTTCTTTTGCCCTCGAAATTGCCCTGTAAACAGCGACGCCCACCCTTGCGATGGATGCAAAAGCGGGCGTCTTGAAACAGGATTATCACCACGGATCGCTGCTGTCGGCTGCTGGTTTTTCGTAAGCTTGCGGTTCTGTCGGGTCGTCCGGGTCGTCTTCGGGCTGCTCGACCACCACAAGCGGCTTGCGGGCGGAATCGGGTTTGCTGACCTTGTTTGCCGCCGATTCCAGGATGTAGCCCTCGCCCGCGCCGGTTACGGTTTTCGAAATGACGCCCGCTTTCATCATCGCCCTAAAACGTCGGCCTGCTGTCGCAGGTGACACTTTTTCGTGCTTTGCAATGTCCGCGCAAAGAACGGTATGAGACTTTACGTCGTCGGGATTTTTCTTCCAGATTTTGGCTGCCAGGCTTTCGAGCGTCTTTGCGCCCTTGTCAGGTCCCTCCGCGGCTTTGAATTTCGGCATATCGGCATTGCCATCGTAAACGGTCACGTGCATGCCGGCAGTCTCATCATAGCGAAACCTGACACCGCCGGCTTTGGGTAATGCCTTTTTGCGCGTTTTGGTAGTGTAAACCGTAGTCAGTCCGTCGTTGTTTATCTCCAGGTTGATCACGGTCGCTGATTTGCGCTGGAATTGTGCGCCGAGATGCCCGCGCATTTTGGTTTGCCCACCAAACTCGGGGTTGTTGTGCAGAACGCCGATAACGGGCGTTTTGTATTCTTGAGCAAGCCTCATCAGCCTATCGACGAGCGGAAATGACTCCTTTGGGTCATTCGGGTCTACAATCATATCCGCAACGCCGTCTAGGATGATGGCATAGATGCCGCCATGTTTCTTTTTGGCGCGGACAAGCGCGCGCTCAAGAAGCCGGAGCCTATCCATGTCTGACAAGTGAGTAACGCAGTGGCTATACAACCAACCCGGGCGCACGGCCACGCCAGCGCGAGCCATGGCAACGCGCATGAGGGAATCATGATCTTCCTGTGACTGTTCGGTGTCGAAGTGAATAAGCGCGAAACCATCTGTATTCTCTGCCGCCGTAACGCTCAAATAATCGCGGCCATTATCGCCCCCCACTGCGCTCGCGATGAGCGCAGCAAGGAATGAGGATTTCCCGGCTCCGGGTAGTGACGAAACGTTACCCACGTCGCCCTCGCGAAACATGCTGACGCCAGCAAGATGGAAAACCGTTCTTGCTGGCTTGACGTGCTTGTTTTCGTCGAACATCGTTTCGTCAAGCAGCTCATCCAGTTCCGAATCGAGGGCATCAACGGCCTCGGCCTCCCACGCCTCCCAGCTTGCGGCTCCGATATTGATCGCGACCAGCTGTTGTTTCGCGCCGTCGCGGAGGGCTCCCGGCAAGCGCGAAAAGCGCGCCGCGTTTTTGTTCGACGGATCAAATCCGTGTGGCGCCAAGCTTTCGTAAATCTGAGCAGCACGGGCCTTATACTCGTCGGCGTCTTTCGCGTCCACTTTTACCCATGCATGCAGCGACCCCCCGCCGGAATCGATCACGCAGGCAATCGGCAATCCTGATTTTTGGTAAAAATCCCACTGTTGCGCTTTCGTCAGACTGTCCGATTCGATCAATAGATGCCGGAACGCGACGACGTCCTTGTCCGTCCCGGAATACGTCCCGGGAATAAACGGATTAGGCCGAATCCAGGCGCCTTGGGGACAGTCAAAGAACCCCTGGCGCCGGGGGTCGTTGAGAAACTCTTGCCACCATTCGAACGTCTGGAAGGTCCCGGAACTCGCTGGCGCCCATTTGTTATCCTCCCGCTGCTCTGCTGTCTTGTTGATGCAGATCGTTTCGCCTGGCCGGAACAGTTCCTGTAGTGCGTCGCCGATGGACAGATTTACGGTCGGCACCTCGATGGCCGCAAGCGCCTCGGGTGTTGCGGGGTGGAATGCTTTTAGCTTGTAGGTCTTACTTACTGGCCCGTTTGATGACGACGATGGCCTTTTCCCACTCTGTGACGGCGTCGGGTTCAGCTTGTGCGCGCTCTCGATCAGACCTCGGATGACGTGGTCTTCTTTGTCCTCGTCCGGAAAATAGTGGCGAAGAACCTCGAACGACCGCATGTCCGAAATTTTGTTGCCGACAAGCTGCACCGCGATGTCGCGAATTGCCTGATGCCGTCCGCTACCTTTTCCGTGTGGGCGGTTTTCCAGTTGCCGAATAATATGCACCGGGATGTCGGGGAACTGGTTGACTGTTTGCGTAACTTGGTTCTGTTTTTTCATTGCTCTTGGTTTTGAACCCTCGATTCCGCTTTTGCCGGGGGGAGTCGAGGGTTCCTTTTTGCATTTTGATCACCGCCGGTTGCATGGTGGCGGGTGAAAGGTGGAAAAGGTTTAAGCTCGGTGTTGGCTGAGATTGCGCCCGCGATTGGCAATGACGTCCCGGAGCACCTTCACGGCAGAAACGGGCAATCGGTAAGTGTGAGTGCTGCGACGCTCGCACGGCAAAATGCCGCGCTTAATGTGGTTGAGAACGGTGCGTTTATCGCACGGCGTCAGCTCGGCGACTTGTCGGGGGCTCAATGTGATTTCGCTTAGG
>DATDBU010000177.1:0-6886 GCA_036524675.1 Chthoniobacterales bacterium
TTCCTGACCAGCACGAAGGATCCCCGTGGAAACATTACTCTGCGCACGCCTACCCGGTTCGACAATCGTGCGGCAGTCACCTACCCGGACGGTTCCACAGAGTCCTGGACACGTGATTCCTTCGACCGGATTCTTTCGCACACGAACACCCGTGGCAAAACGACCACGTACACGCGGGACACGCTGGGCCGTGTGATTGCAATTGCGTATCCCGATGGCGGCCAGGAATCCTTTGCCTATAACGGCTTCGGCCAGGTGCTCAAACATACCCAGCTGAATGGAGGCGTTGCGGAAAACACCTACGACAGTAGGGGGCTCAAGACGAGCACGAAGGATCCCAATGGAAAAATCACGGTCTTTGCGTACGATTCCCTGGACCGGATCTCGAGCATGACGGACCCAATAGGCAATACCACCGGATACGGCTACGACGATCGCGGGAATATAACGGAGATCGTCAACGCGGATGGCACGCGGCAGACCTACGAATACAACGAGTTTGGAATGTTGACCCGCTTCACCAACGAGCTCGGAAACAGTTGGACCTATAGGTACGACGATTTCAAGCGGCGAGTTTCTACAACGGATCCGCTGAGCAACACGACGACTTACAGTTACGCGGCGCCGTGGGAACTGGCCATTGACACGGTCACGCTGCCAAGCGGCCGGAAAACGAAGTTCACCTATGACACGAATCTGCGTCCGACTTCCATCACGACGGGTGATGGCACGAGCGAAGCCTCAATGGTCACATCCACTTTCGACGCGGCCGGGAATCGCACGTCTGTGACCGATGCGAACGGCGCCACATTGAGTTTTGCCTATGATCAGCGGAACCGGCGCATCAGCCAGACAGATTCGCTGGGGAACACGACTCATTTTACCTATGACGAACGGGACAATCTCCTGACGGAAACGCGTCCGAACGGCGGAGTCACCGCGTATGCCTACGACGTCAACGATCGCCTGGTCGAAATCACTGATCCTGCGGGCAACAAAACGCTAATGGCCTATGATGCCAGCGGCAATCTGCTTTCGCTTGCCGACGCCAGAAACAACACGTATTCCTACACGTACGATGCCCAGAATCGGCAGACGGAGATGATTTATCCGGATGGCTCTCGTGAATCCTACACGTACGATGACGCGGGAAGACAAACCTCTTATACGAGCCGGGCCGGAAAGGTTTGCACCCACACTTACGACAGCCGCGATCGGGTGGTTCAAAGCAGCTGGAACGATGGCTTCACTCCGTCAGTGACGAATGCCTACGATGTCGCAAGCAGGCTCATTTCGAACAGCAATGGAAAAAGCGCGCTTTCGTTCACATACGATGCAGCAAATCGGTTGACGGCAGAGACGCAGAACCTTACCGCGCTAAACCCGCAATTGCCTGCGTTTACAGTAGGATACGGGTACGATGGTGACGGCAACCAGGTATCGCTGACTTATCCCGATGGGAGCGCAGTCGACTATATCCGCGACGCTCGAGCCCAGTTGGCTGAAGTGACTTTGGACGGCCCTCCACCACTGGCCACCTATTCGTATGATCTGGCTGGCAATCGGATTGGCAGAACGATGGAAAACGGCACTTCGACCGCGTACGCGTACGACAGCGCCAATCGGCTGACTTCGGTCGAGCACCGCAGTACGCTAGGCGTTTTCGCGAACTTTGCCTATACTCTTAACAGCGTTGGTAATCGCACGACTAAAGTGGCGGCCGGAACCGGTATTCCGAACGTGACGGAAATCTATGGCTACGACGCCATCGACCAGATCACGCAGGCTGTCTATGGCGCCACACGAACCGTCAACTATGCTTACGATGCTGCCGGCAATCGCACGGCTGTCATCGACAACGGATTTACGACCTCGTACGCTGCGAACAGCCTCAACCAATACACGGCCCTCAGTTCCCTACCTGCGCCCGCGTATGACGCGAACGGAAACCTGACCGCCTTCAACGGTTCGACCTATTCCTACGATGCGCAGAACCGGTTGACGGGCACATCCAACCCCGGTGCGTTGGGGACGTTCGCCTACGACAGCCGCAACCGGCAGACGAGCCGGACAGTCAACGGCGTGACGACGTGGTTTGTTTACGACGGTTGGAATCTCATTGCCGAATACGCCGCCAATGGCAGTCTCCTGCGCAAATACATTCATGGGGCGACGACGGACGAAATTCTGGCCCGTATCGACGCGAACGGAATACTCTATTACCACCAGGACGGTTTGGGTTCGACGATCGCATTGACCGATTCGAACGCCGACGTGGTCGAAAGCTGCCATTACGACGTTTTTGGAAAGCCGACATTTTTTAATAGCTCTGGGCAAACACTTGCCACTTCCGCCATGGGCAACCGTTTTCTATTCACGGGCCGTGAATGGTTGCCCGAGTTCGGCCTCTATGATCACCGCCACCGGATTTACAGCGCGGACCTGGGCCGTTTCCTGCAAACCGATCCTATTGGATTTGCTGCCGATGACATTAACCTTTACCGATATGTCGGAAATCATCCGATCAACTGGACCGATCCCTATGGGCTGGATCTCGACGTCTATCTTGAACGAGACTATGCAGATCGTCATTCTCCTGGGAACTATAAGGTCGTGGAAGATGGAAAGACTCTTTACGAGGGGCGTGCTAACGAAAATCCATTTTTCCCCAACTCTCAAGGCGTGAAGGAAGGCGACTATTCATTGAAACCGAAAGGGGACAAATGGGGGCCGGGTCGTTATCCTTCGGATCAGCCGGCGATTGTGGGCAGCGATAAAGATCTAAAGCCAGGTCAGCCCAATGCTTCGTACAAAGCGCCAGCTCTAATTCACCAAAAGGGCTCACCCGGAAGACCTGACTCAAGCGCCTGTATTACCGTCGATGCCGAAGCGGAAAAGATTACCAAAGACGCTTTAGCGCGAAATCCGGATTCCAGCCGGTTACACATTCGAGAACCGAAGTCCACAAGTCCCCCTGTGAGAAGAGCATTATGGCCGTAACAAGCACCAATGAAACCTTGAGCAATTTTATGTTTTTAAGAAGGTTTGTCAGCGTTCTTGTCATGGGACTAGTTTCTGCGACCTCATTGGCGGCATCGCCGACACGTTTTCAGACGCTTTACGATTATTATTTTCCAAAAAGCTCGAATTACGTCACCAGCGGTTATCGAAAGTGGTTTGACCAGACCGTTTTCAATTCAGAGGCGCGGCACGACTTGGCGAGGAATGAACGGATGCTCTATGGAGCGATGCGTGGTGATTCGGCTGCCTTTCATGCATTTTTACACTCTAGTTACCGACGGGCGGGCGGTGAATTCGGAGAGACGTGGAACTATGAGTGTGTTCTTCTCCTCCTCGTTCTAGACGATGAACGTTTTGCCAGCTTGTTGGCGCAAGAGGATCAGAATACACGGGCGTTGGTCGGAGCTGCTCTCAATTCTCAGATCGATTGGCGAAAGCATCCATTTCCGAAAACACGCAAGATTTACTTATCTGCCCGACCAAAGTAACGGCAGCGGTTCGGGGTCGGAGGTCGGAGAGTGTAATCTAAGGTCAGGTAGCACAAGTGTGAATAGAGGTCATGTAGGGGTCATACAGAGGGTCATACAGTGGGTCATACAGCATTTATTGGTGCGCCCGTGAGTGGCGTCAAGGCGGGTGAGAGGTGAGAGTCCGTTATTACGGCGCGAATGGTTGCGCGCCTATCGGGGAACTGCAGTTTTACGATACGGACGGAAATCTGATGACGGGGACTCCATTCGGAATGTCGCCGAAGACCCCGCAAACAGACTACTTGAGGGGCTTCGACGCACCATCAATGGAGCATCGACATGGGTTGTTTACGACGGTTGGAATCTCATCGCGGAATACGCGACCAACGACCAATGTATCCGTCACGCCAACAGCATGGCGATGAGAGCTTGAACTGCGGCGAAGACGGTCAGGCGTCGGATCGGCGGCTGGCGAGCCAGGCGGCCGGGGTTAGTTCGCTGACTTTCGAGGCGGGCCAGTCGGCAAGGCGGGGCAGCACGTCGAGCAGGTAGCCACGCGCGTTGATGCCCAGCCGCCGGCAGGTTTCCATCACCGAGGCGATCGCGGCAACCCGCGGACCGGCTTCTTCGCTGCCGATGTGCAGCCAGTTTTTTCGGCCCAATGCTACGGGCCGGATCGCGTTTTCGCACCAGTTATTGTCGATTTCGACTTCGCCGTGGCCGGCATACACCATCAGCCGAGTCCACTGGCCCAGCGCATAGGCGCATGCCTTGCCCAGCTGACTTTTGCGGTAAGCAGCTCTGCCGCGCGTTGATGATAACGGTTTTGAGTGCTTCCAAGAGGGGCGCGCTCCGGCTCTGGCGCATCTCAAGACGTGCCGCGGCATCGAGCTTTGCCGCCCGTGCCCAATTGCGTGAAGTGTCTCTGGATGGACCCCCTCCGCTGGCAACCTATTCGTATGACACAGCCGGCACCCGCCTGGGTAGAGTCCTGGAAAACGGCACTTCGACTGCCTATGCGTATGATACTGCCAATCGCCTGATCTCGGTGGAGCACAGAAAGGCCGCAGGAGTTTTCGCAAAATTCAACTATGCGCTCGACAGCGTGGGCAATCGCACTGCCAAAGCGGCCACGGGATCCGGCATCCCCAACCAGACCGAATCGTACGGCTACGACGCGATCGACCAGATCCGGCAGGCTGTTTATGGAGCTGCGCGCACCGTCAATTATGACTACGATTCCGCGGGCAACCGCACAGCTCTCACCGACAACGGGCTGACGACGTCCTACTCCACCAACAGCCTCAACCAATACGCCGTTGTTTCTTCCGTGCCTGCGCCGGCATACAGCACCAACGGCAATCTGACCGCATTCAACGGTTCGACATATTCCTATGATGCACAGAACCGGTTGACAGGGACATCCAAGGCGACTGCAACCGCGAGCTTTAGCTACGACAGCCGCAACCGGCAGGTGAGCCGCACCATCAATGGCGTATCGACATGGTTTGTTTACGACGGTTGGAATCTCATTGCGGAATACGCGACCAACGGCAATCTGTTGCGCAAATACATCCATGGCGCGGCGGTGGACGAAATCCTTGCCCGCATCGACTCGGTTGGCCCGCTTTACTACCATCAAGACGGCCTGGGATCCACGGTCGCTTTGACCGATCCGAACGGAAACGTCGTTGAAAGCTACCAGTATGACGTTTTCGGCCGGCCGGCGTTTGCCAATGGCTCGGGACAAACCATTGCCGCCTCGGCCACGGGCAACCGGTTCCTGTTCGCCGGGCGCGAGTGGCTTCCCGAGCTCGGCCTCTACGACTACCGTAACCGGATTTACAGCCCCGACCTCGGCCGCTTCCTGCAAACCGACCCGATCGGATTTGGAGGCGATGATGCCAACCTTTACCGCTTTGTCGGAAATAATCCCATTAACCTCATTGATCCAAACGGAGCGGCTCCGGTTGTGCCCTGGGGTGGGCCCTATCTGAATTCGCCCGCGGCGTTAGGAGGAGCAGGCCCTGCTGCCATGTCACCTGTTGGACAAGCGGTATTGGCTTTCGGTATCGGTTATCAAATTGGTTCTACCGTGTCAACTTTACCGGTGTATGGTGGTGAGAGTGTTTCGGATTGGTTGGGAGATTGGATCTACGACACTTTCATGAAGCCTCAGCCTGCTGGTCCTCCAATGGGACCGCCCAGGACGCCGAAAGCTCCTCCAGGCTTCCCTGGTGATGATTGCGAGAAACATCATCGGTTACCGCAAGAATTTCAGGACTGGTTCGAAGCATCTCCTCGAAACCTAAATATCGAAGACTTCACTCGAGACATGCCGATGCAATGGCATCGGGGGCAAGGAATTGGGATACATTCACAGGGCTACAACGCTGCATGGCGTTCGTTTATTGAACAGAACCCTGGAGCGAGCGGTCAGCAAACGATTAATTTTCTCAACCAAGTAGAGGGACAAATGGGATTTGGCCCATAGTAGCGATTCATTTAGAATAGAGCATGAATTTCCCAGTTTACTGGCTGAAGCCTGACGTTAAGGAAGATGATCGCTTACGCTACGGGAAAGGCATGGCGTTTCGCACACAGCTTTGTGAGCAAAACCCAGACCATGCATGTCGCCAAGTTCGCCCAACACCGCTTCGATTGGAGTTTCGAGGCGTGGCATGGAGTGATTTCTTCTGGACCCCATACAGTGAGGCGATTGTAAACAAGGATGTCGTAACAGCTTTTGAGGAGGCGGGAATTGTTGGGTGCGACTTCGTGGCAGCCGATCTTGAAAACACACTTGGAGACGAGATGGCAGGTGATCTTTATGAGCTTCGACCGAAGGGTTGGGGTGGTTTCGCGTCCGTCGAAAGCGGAGTGCGATTGTTGGAGGAGTGCCCTCATTGCAAGAACAGAGTATTTTCGGGATACACAGACCCCGGTCAGTTGCTGGATTTAGATGGGTGGGATGGCAGCGATATTTTTACAATCTGGCCCATCCCCCGATACATTTTGGCGACCGAGGCTGTGAGAAATTTACTGGTCCAGTATCAGTTTACAGGTGTGAGGGCAGAGCCAATTACTAAGCTTCCAAAAGTCATCGCTGGAACATTGACGCCTGGTAATGTTCGAGACTGGTTTGACGAAGATCAGGCGGGAGAGTTAGATGCAGAAATCGACACGGCCATTCGGGCAAGGCGGCAAAGATCGAAAAGCTGATTGGGGTAATTGGGGTCAATTGGGGTCAGGCTGGAATGGCGCTAAGATAAGGCAGGTTTGGGACGGTTTCTGTGATTGGGGACGACCATTTCGTGTCGTGGTTTCATGAGGAGAAGATAGTTTTTTGGGCGTCGTTTTTTGGCGCGGGGTTCGACCCGCCCCGGACGCAGGGG
>DATDBU010000178.1:0-14215 GCA_036524675.1 Chthoniobacterales bacterium
AAAAAAGCGGGCAATACCAATTACGCGACTTATGAATCGGGTGACACCGTCGTGGTGAGCGGTGAAAAACGTTTTGAGTCCACCATTGAACGCAGTGTATGGCAGGGCGTGGATGGCGTGCCAGGAAATGGCCATGCCAACAACAGCGGCGTTTACGATCAAAAATCGAATGACACAACGTCCACCAATCCTGCTCCGAACCTTCAGCCTTGGGCTGCTGTCGCCATCTCCGCGTCCGCCGCACCCAGTGCCAGGCTTCCAAATACCGATGCCGAATGGGCCCACTTCGATGGGCCGGATGATCCTACCCCGTTGCGAGCTGCCTACCCACCAATGCCAGGCTGGTATTCCCTGGAGTATTCATCGCCATCCGCATTGAAGGACGCTCTTAATCCTATACGGGCTCACATGACCTACAAACCGATTATGTTCCGCTACGCCACTGAATGAATCTGATTAAACGAACGATAGTTCCCCTTCTTATCCTGGGGTGTGCGATTCTGTCGCCCGCACAAGTAGAATCCGGCCGGATGGGATCCCCGGTTTTGCCTTTAGAACCCGCGGACCTCATAGGCTGTCTGCCCCCAGCGCCGATTGGATGGACCGTCACCAGCTCCTTCTCCACGAATAACTTTACGGGTGGCTGGCTAACCTCTCTGGCTCAACGCTCTTTCGAGCAACCTCCACCGAAGCCTATGCCCGGCGCAACAACGCCACCGGCGGAGCCGGTCAAAATGAAGATATTTCTTACAGATACGGGCTATAAAACCGACTTTACATCCGTCGTCACTCCGTCTCGAAAAGGTGCGCCTCGCGCGAATGCTGCGTTTATCAAGATTAACGAGTTTCCGGCGCGCATGTTGCAGGTGGATTCCACTACGGTGGTACTGAACATCCTGGTCAAAAGCCGTTATCTCTTCGAAATCCGAGCCACGAATTTGAAGGCAGATCAACTTAAGAAGTATGCGGAGTCTTTCGATTTCAGAAAACTAAGGACCGCTAAAGACTCCGGGGAAATTACGCTTTCCAATCCGGTCATTCTCAGCCGTGTGGATGAGTTGAATCCCAAAAACAACAGATCCTATCCGCTTTTCTACAATACCGCGCAGTAAGGCTGTTTAATGAGACAGCGGAGGCACAAGGCGGAAGTGAAAAATAGAGAATGCAGAACGGAAACTGGGGCCGTTTACCGTTCTGCATTGTGGCAAGGCGACCGGCTATGTAGCGAAGCGAAAACTTCGCTTGTCAAAAAAGGGTAGTCTGGCAAGAATGCGACCGAATGCTGCAGGCTCGAGTTTTGAGAAGTTAGTGTTGTAGCGGATGCTTCGAAAGGGTTCTGCCGGCTGAGTGAACATTTTAGTTATGTTGTGTGCTGGCATGTTTTTGTTTTTCCTCCGGATTCGTTATCTGGTTGTTTGTTTCCTTTTTCTCTTGGTTTCCGCTGTTGAGGCGGAGCTCGATTTCCAAACGAAGGAGATCGATTTGCTACTCCTGCAGGCGGCTTTTGACGGAGACGTCCCTGAGATCAAACGGCTTGCGGCGGCCGGCGCAAATTTGGATGTGGAAGTTTCTAGCAATCTAATACGCCCCATTTTTCTTGCCGCTGCGATGCGACGAAACGACGCGGTGCTCGCTCTCATTGAGTTGGGCGCAGATTATCAGGCGGGAAGGGCACCGTACTCGGTATTCGGTCTCGCCGCGGAACGTGGGCAAACGGAGCTTTGCCGGACATTGCTGGCCAGAGGATTTAAATTGCGACGCCCGGATGGGCGACCGGTCTGAGATCTTTTCCGGGCGGTTCGTTCGGGAAAACCGGAAATTGTCGAGCTGTTACTCGCCGCCGGGGTCCAGGTCGACGAGCTACGTCTGATCGACACGTGGAACGGCACGGAAAGGAGTCCTATGGAACTGGCTTTTGACTCTGCGAGTCCGGAGATGGTGCGTTACCTGGCCAGCAGAGGCGTGCCTGTCGATGGCGGCGGGCCGGATCCTCACTACAACGACTTCCTGATAGCTTGCTTCAAGTCGACCCCGGAGGTAGTGCTGGCGATGATCGAATCCGGGGCGAATCCGGTGATGGAGCAGACATTCGAGAACGGGCAGTTTGCTGGTCCGGTGATGCGTGCAGCGGCGGCCGACAAACTGGAGACAGTGCATTTGCTGCTTGGGTTTCCGCTGCCTCAACGCCAACTCGACATGGGTGCGTATATTGCCGACCAACGACGTAATGCGCCGATCCTAAAGCTGTTCCGTGAACGGGGTGGAGATCCGAAACGCGGACAGGCTCAGATGAACGAATGGGCCTCAAAAACCAAACCCGAGCAGCCAGCCAAGGAAATCGAGACTCGTGTGGATCTTCCCAGGGTTCGTAAACCCAAAGCGGACGAGAAATGGGAGGGCGCGAAAATTGTTATCTCGGCCAGTGGCGAGAGCGCCACGCTTGGGGACCTCCTCGCAGCGCGGTTCTCTCAGGCGCCGGACACCGAGGTTTTTGCAGGGGAGGAAATCAGGAAAATCCTTGGCGAACTCGAATTGCAGGACGACGAACCAGGAGAACGACTCACCGCCTTGGCCGAAAAACTACCGCCGGCCGACCTGATGCTTGATCTTGTCGTGCGGAAGGACGGCGATAGTAAGGCGCTGAAGATCCGGG
Source organism: Chthoniobacterales bacterium (assembly GCA_036524675.1). Taxonomy (GTDB): domain Bacteria; phylum Verrucomicrobiota; class Verrucomicrobiia; order Chthoniobacterales; family DASVRZ01; genus DATDAW01. The sequence continues at coordinate 2,654 of DATDBU010000178.1, forward strand.
CGGTGGACGTGGAAACAGGCATTCTCGTTTTCACCGAGAAAATCCCGTGGCCGCGGAAAAATCTTCAGGAATGGGCCAACGGTCTTGGGGATTTTCTCGTCCGTCAGCAGGCGGACCGTCGCAAGGTCGCTGCAGAACGGACACCCGTGGCAGTACTGGATTTTCGCGCACAGATCGCCTCGGAAGAATCGAAGAAAATGGAGAAACGGCTTGGCGCTGAAGTAATCCGCCGGTTGTCACGCATTCCATCGATCCTGGTCGCTGAGCGTGAGCAACTTTCGCTTCGAGATTCTACCTTGAAGGCGGCTCCCGGCGAGGCAAAAGGCGCTGGCTTTCTCGCACAAGGATCGTTTTCATCCGAACCAAGAGGTCTCAAGGCAAAAATCTCGATTCAGTCCGCCAAAGGTGAAAAAGTCGTGGAGATCCAGGGCGGCGACCTGGACCAACTCGCCTCCGGAATCGTTCTCGCTATTGTCGCGGAGGCGAAAAATCCGAATGGGACCACCTGGAGTGATCCTCAAGCCGAGCGTGAGGCCTTTCTCAAGGAAGCCCGCTGGGCCGCGTCGCAGCAGCTTTGGAGTGCCTGCCTTTCTGCGGCCGACTCGAGTTGGATTCTTGGGCTGCAAACTGGCGAAGTGGCTTTGCTTCGCACCAAAGCCCGGCTGGAAATTTTGAAGTCCATCCACCGTGACCTTCGGTGGCAGCTGGGCAATTTCAATTGGGTCACAAACATGGAAGAACCAAGTGGTGGAAGACAGATGCTGATCTCCGTGAAGTCCTGCTCCTGGCAAATGCGCTGCTCACGGACCTGAGGGAGGCATTGGCGCCAGGACGTTTCGATCCCGGGGATACGCGAAGCATTGGTTACCTAATACCCGTCGAAGAAGCATTGATCTGGGCAACAGCGACGCTGGAGGTGCCAAAAAGCATTACGCGCGAGCAGGAAAATCTCCGTCTTATGAGCGCCATCCGCGAGCAGTGCCTGGATATTGTCCGCCAGATGACTTCCGAAAACGCCCCACGCCAGTGGACGGCAGCTGCCGCGGCAGCCCTGCGCGTTTGGGGCGAAAGCCTGGCGTACTGGAGCGAATCTCCTGACAAATTTCTGCCGCTCTATGAAGAATTTGCCGCCTCATGGAACCGGATGCGGAGCTGGTATCCGGATGAGCTGTCGTTGCGGTTCAGACATCCTCTCGAGTTTATACTAACCGCTCTCGATTCTTGGAATTATGGACGCCAGCGCGCCACTTGGAACGGACAACGGACGAGCTGGGTGGGCTTTATCGAACCCGTCCAAGCGCAGCTTGCCGCTTCGGACGACCCCGGCAAACGCCTGGCGGCTGCGTGGCTGGAGTGGAGGGCTGAAACGGTTCGCGTCAAGAAAGACCTGCTGGCCGAAAAATTTTTCCAGAGGTTTAAGGCTGCCACCGATGAAATGCTGGCGGATCCGCGGCTTTGCTGGTCGTTTCATACATGTTTGGCCGACTCCTTCGCCAATTTCGACTGGGCTAAGCCTAACATCACCGTCGAATTTCATCTGCCCGGCTTGCGCACATGGAACTCGAAGGAGCTAATTGAAGCGGTGTTTCCGATCTATCACAAGGGCTATGAGAATGACCGTCCAATGCTGGATGTTGGGACAGTGTTTTGGAGCCTGCGTGGCCGGTGGATGGAAGAAATGCTATCGGCGGCGACGCATTACGCGGATCGCATTGCCGATCCGAAGGCGCGCGAAGCATTCAAAGTCAGTCTTGCCCGGTCCGTCGAAGAAATTCGAGGAGACGTCCGCGCGCCGGCCGCAGAAAATCAAGACCGCCCGGCGATTGTTCTCGAGAAGCCGTGGAGCCGCCAGATCGAACTCGCATTGCTTCCTGGAGAACAGCTCATTAAGGCGGCATTTATTAGCAATTTTCTGCTCAAGGATGGGCGCCTCTTTTTTTGCGCAAAACTTTATCTCAAAGACCGGGACTACCGGAGACAGCCGAACGTTCTATTTTCCGTCGATCCGCGCACGAACGAAACCCAGTTCTGGCGGTTGCCTGACGGACCTGAGAAGAATTTTAGTGAGGCCGGCGTAAACGTCTCGGGCAAAACAGCCTGGGTTGTGCCTAGAGGGCGGGACCAGACGGATCCTACAGTGGTCGTAATGGACACTGGTAAAATTCACGTGCTGCCTGACGTGCGTCTGGCGGCGTTATACTTTGATTTGGATGACCAAAACGGCGCCATCTTTTGCTACAAGACGAGCGGTGTGGAGGGGATTAATCTCCTAGAGAAAACTTCGCTGGGCAGACTCGATCTGTCGACCGGACGGTTTGAAATCATTGCCAGCAGCCGCCGCAGACCTGCAAGTCACCTGCTCGATGGTGAGGAGTGGACAATCCACGAGTTTGCTTGGGACGGAGAGCGTTCGCGATTGTTGGTTTCCGCTAGCCATCCGGAAGGCGGATTCGAAAGCTTACAGCGTCACTTGGAAGGAGTTCGTGCGGGAGACGGCTGGAAGTTCTCGCTCATTGATCGCAAGGATCCATCTTTCAAGATTATTCAAAAAATCCGAAAGCGGCCCGGGCCGATGATCATCGGCGGTGTTCGCTACGCGGATATCACGGGAAGCGGAACTGCGATTTATGTGAAGGATCATTGGATCGATTTCGAATGCGAAATCCGCGAACTGAAACGGAAAAAGGACGCGCCCAAAATGGCGTTGGCGTTCGACGTGGTGGACGCACCCGATTTGGATGACGCTCTTTCGAAGGCGGCAGATAAAACGAAAATTCCTTCGATGGTGAATATCCGCGCGGCGGATGACATGGGTTTTTTGCTCGGCCCTCACTGGTTATCCGGCCAAGGAGACCGCCTCTGGTTCGTCCCGATGGAAAAAATCGAGGCCTACATCCGGGCCGGGAATCACCTTCGAAAATAGCAGCTGGCTTACTTGGCTGCCAGTTTTGGGACTATGCGGTCGAGCAGGTTCAAGGCGCCGACTTCAAGGGCGCGTTTGCCTGCGACGTGTTCCGCGACATCGACGGCCGAAGTGTTTTCGCGGTCGGCGAGGACGAGATCCGTGCTTCCGGTTTTGGTGATCTTGATTTCGATACGAGAACGGCAGCCTATCAGGTCGCTTCTGCGGACTGACGGTTCGCTAAATGCCTCGCCTTCGATGAAATAGACTTCACTGGGATCGGGCTTGGCAAGGACGCGAAAACCAAGTTGTTGAAGGATGTTTTCGACTTCCGTCTGTGCGGCGGGATCCAGGACGGGGCGGCCGAGATGTTGCTCGGAGATGGCGACGCGTACCGCAGGCAAATCCGTGCGACCTTCCACGAGCTTTTTGAGCGCCGCGATATGATCCTCGCGAGTCGGAGTTTTTGCGATCAGATCGGCGGCACGTTGTGTGATTAGGGCGTCGGTCTTTTTGGCGAGATCCTCCGTGGCTGCGGGCATTGCAGAGAGGGCGTCAAAAAGCGAGGTAACACCGAAAACCCGGCTCGTTTCCGTGCTGATAATTTTGGCGACGAGAATGTGGCTCTTACCAGTTGCAATGAGGCGACCAGTGATAAGAATTTTGGCGCCAAGGAGCTTGCCAGCTTGCGCGGTAGTGGCCGGATCGGTGAGCCCGGAGAGCCCAATGCCCAGCTCCCCGAGGACGGTGTCCACTTGGGCGCGTTCAACGGGGATGAGGTTCGGTGACGCCGACAGATTAGCCTGAAGAAGGGTGGCCGCTTCGACCCCCTGAGGCTGGAGCTCTTTGGTGGAGGTGTCGAAGGGAAAAACGGCGGCCGTGAGCGGCTCCGCGCGAGCGATCGAGACGAGGACGAGCAGGGCGAGAACAAAGAGCGGTGGTTTCCAACCACGGCCTTGAGGCCCTTGGGAAAGCGCCTTTCCCTGGTTTCTTTGAGCCAATCTTTGTAGCTGGCGGATTAGAGCGAGTGTTTTCATCGTTAAGTCAGGGGTTGGAGAGTAGGATTTCGAGGGTCTCGACGAGGGTGCGCTCGGCACGCGGGTCTGTGCCGAGTTGAGCGAGAAGGGGTAATGTGATGAGAGCGATGCCGCCATGCATGTAAATTCCTGGCGGTTTAGTGGATGCAGGGTCGAATAGGAGAATGGCGTGAGGGACCGCACTGGAGGTAGCCACGAGGCCGAAAAGTTTCCCTCTGCCATTCGGATCGTAACGGAATGCTCCCGTTGCAAACCGATCTGGCAATCCCGGACCGAGATCGTCGTGTTTCAGTTGATTGGATATTAGAAAATTCCGGAAGACTGGTTCGGAGCCGAAAACGGAGATGGCTCGTTCGGATTCGGGTTTGGCCAGAAACTCTCGTATGAAATCGCCGGCTTTTTCAGGAACCGCTTCGATCTTTTGTGCCGCGATCTTTTGGTCGCCCTGACGGTAAACAAGAACAAAACGGGTAGGTTTCTCGACTTTCGGAAGCGGAAGCTCAAGGTCGGTAACCAAAGCGGTTCCAGTTGATTCGTGAAGCTCGGGAAAGACGGCGATCGCCTTTTTGATAGGGGCGACGATCCTGTTAGCTATGATGCTGAAGTCCGCGACGATAGCGGCATTCGGGCCGGGCGGAAATGTCCCAGTGAGCGCGAATCGGGCGGTTTGGTCACGGTAAAATGCCAGTGTTGGCAGATCGGTGCTGGTGTCCGTCACGCGCAAGGAGGGGAACCCTTCGGCGCAAAGCAGAGAGGGGAAGAACAGGAAGCCGAGAAGGAATGCTCTCATGATGTGGGGAGCAGGACAGCTTGGAGAGTTTTCAATTCTGGAGGGAGAGAGCCGGATTTTTGCGACGAGCTCCATAGGAACTGGTCGCTGCATAGAAGAACCGAGCCATCGGCGGCAATGAGTGGTTCGATAAAAAGATGTTCCTGGCCGAAATTGAGTTCAAATTTCGAGCCACTGAAGCTAATAACGTGAACGGGCCCGGAGCTGGTTTTGGCGGTTATGAGAATGGCCTGGCCGCGATTGGGGCGAGGCCTGGCGGTTTCGACTTCGAGTTGTCCGTCGCGTTCGATGAGAGCATTAAGCGATGAGCCGAACAGGGCGTCAAATTGTGCCAAGGTGCCTGCATTGAGCGGGACGAATTCGGAGTTGGCGTTTGGGAGCGATTTCCACATCACGACGCTCAAAATCAGGGATGACGCGGCAACAATGCCGAACGCGACGGCCAGCGAAGCGAAAGGACTACGAGTTGAGATTTTTTCGGATTCGCGGAAGCGAAGAGCTTGTAACGATTTTTCGAGCGCGCGATCTTGTGCCTCTGACGACGGCTGAGACGTGCGCCAGTTTTTCAACGGGCCATGTGCGTCGTTCATGATGGCAACTCCTTACTGGTGAGCCACTTGCGAAGTTTCCGTTTGGCCTGAAAAATGCGCCAGGAGACCGTTGTCTCGGCGCAGCCAAGCGATGCGGCTGCTTCGGCATGGTTAAGTTGGTCGAAGTAGACGAGTGCGATTGCCGCTCGGAGTTCTGGCCCGAGGCGAGCGAGAGCGCTGGTCAGTTTCTCATGACCAGGATCCGTTGTGTCGAAGTTTGCCGGGCGCTCACTGGATTCGAATTGGAGGTGCCGGCTTTCACGCAAACGCCGACGGATAAGGTCGATGGCGCCATTCTTTGCAATGCGATACAGCCATGGCTTGAATGTGCCCTGGAAACCGCGCGAGGCCAATTCGCGAGCGGCTTTAACAAATGTTTCCTGCGCGACGTCTTCAGCTAGCGACGCGTCGAGGCAGATGCGATGGGCGAAGGCGTGAATCATCCGGTAATGGCGTTTGAAAAGCATTGTGAAGGCTGTTTCGTCGCCGCTCGCTGCAAGTTGCGCGAGTGAATCGTCATCCGCCTGTCCGTGCATTTTCGACCATTAGAACGCTGGAGAAGGAAAGATCCTTGGAGGTTTTTGTGAAGTTAGGGGCTTGGAACGTAGAGGGGCGGAAATGAAAATGGAGAATGCAGAACGGAAACTGGGGCCGTTTACCGTTCTGCATTCTGGTACTGCAATCCTACTTTTCCTCGCCCAAGCCTGCCATGTAACGCATGAGTGTGGGTTGGGAAAATTCGGTGTGATTAAGTTCCCTTACGATTTTTCCTTCCCGCATGACCAAAATGCGACGGCTGAGACTCATGACTTCGGGGAGTTCCGAAGAGATGACAACGATGGCGAGACCCTGGCAGGCGAGCTCGTCGAGGAGTTGATGGATTTCTGCTTTGGCGCCGACATCGACGCCGCGCGTGGGTTCGTCCACAATGAGAACATCACAATCGCGGGCAAGCCATTTGGCAAGCGCCACTTTTTGCTGGTTGCCGCCACTAAGGCCGGCGATAAGGACCTCCATCGATGGGGTTTTGACGCGGAGCCGTTCCTTGTATTTTTGGGAAAGCGATTGCTCGTCCTTTCGACGAACGAAACCGAGGCGGCTGAGCTTGCGCAGCGTGGCTAGCGAGGTGTTTTCGCGGCAATTCATCGTGAGCACAAGCCCCTGTCGCTTGCGATCCTCGGGCAAAAATCCGACTCCAGCGCGCAGGGCAGCTTTGACGTTCTTAGGCGGGAGAGTTTTGCCATGGACGAAGACAGTGCCGGTAGCGTGCGGATCCAGTCCAAAAATTGCCTGTGCGACTTCGCTGCGTCCGGCGCCAATGAGTCCAGCGAAGCCGATGATTTCCCCGGAACGGACGTTAAAATTAACGTTCTGGAATTTGCGAGGCGAACTCAAGTTTTCTACGCGCAGGGTCTCTTTACCGGGCTCGTTATGGAGGTGTCTGGTCGAGTACTGATTGACGGCCCTGCCGACCATTCGATGGATAACTTCCTCCTTGGTCGTCTCTTTTACCGGGCACGTGTGGACGTGCTGACCATCACGGAGCACCGTGATGTGGTCGCAGAGCCGAAAAATTTCCTCCATGCGGTGGGACACGTAAATGACTGTTATGTCCCGTTCTTTGAGCTTGGCGAGAAGAGAAAACAGGTTTTCGCTTTCGGCGACGGAAAGGGAACTGGTGGGCTCGTCCATGACCACAATCCGGGCGTTGACACCGAGTGCGGAAGCGATCTGAACGACTTGTTCCTGACCGGTCGTGAGGTTGCCGATCGGTTGGTCGACATCGAAATCTGCGCCGACTTCAGTGAGCATCTTTCGGGCGCGATCGCGGAGTTCCGTTCTGTTAACCCAGCCAGCGACGCGCGGCATGTCGCCGAGGCAAAGGTTCTCGGCAATGGTCATGTTCGAGCAGAAAGCGAGCTCCTGGTGAACGATGGCGATCCCGAGGGCCCGAGCCGCAAGAGGGTTCGGCGGCGTGATAGCTTTGCCTTCAAGGAGGACTTCACCCTCGTCGGCGTTGTAAACACCGGCGAGGATTTTGCCTAAGGTGCTCTTTCCCGCGCCATTCTCGCCCATGAGCGCGTGGCAACTGCCTTGTTTGATCTCAAAACTGACACTGTTGAGAGCAACAACGCCCGGAAAACGCTTCGTGATGTTTTTGTAGGCGAGATAGGCCATGAGCAGGTGGCGGAAGGGTGATTAAGCTGATTTTAGAGAGTCCAGGACTGGAGCATATTGGCAGTCCCAAATCGTCGTTGTCCCGGGCTCACTTACGCAGCCATTTTTCCCAGTTCTTGCCGAACTCGTCGACGTTATCCTTGGTGACTGGGATCAATGCGCTAACATCGACTACTGCGGCAGGATCTTTTTTCAGGACGATTTTGTTCAGCAAATGATCGACCGACCGGTAACCCCATTCGTAGCATTGCTGGGCGAGGAGCTCTTGAACATGGCCGCTCTTGATGTAGGCGAGCTGAAGCGGAAGGGCATCGACAGCAACAACTTTGATGGTACCCGGCTCCCATTTCAGCGCGTTATCGGTGAAAAGCGGCCAGCCACCAATCATGCACCAGCCGGTGATGTCGGGGTTGGATTGGGTGACTTCTTCAACTTTCGCGGCAGCATCCTGCGGGGTTTCCTTGTGGTAATAGACATCCTTGATCGTGATGCCGGGATATTTTTTGGCTTCCTGTTTCGCGCCGGCGACGCGTTTTTGAAGGTTGGGTGCGTTCTGGTTGCCGGCGAGAATGGCGACGACACCTTTGCCATCCAGCAATTTCGCGAGTGCCTTCATGGTTTCCTCGCCGCACTGGACATCATCGACACCGTAAGTGACGAACCGTTTACTGGCTGGCGCATCCGAATCGAACGTGGCGACGGGGATTCCCTGATCGACGGCGGCGTTGATGGCGTCGGTGAGTTTATTAGCGTCGGAGCAACTCACGGCGATGCCGCTGGCGCCGGTAAGGACGAGCTGCTCGATGGCATCGGCTTGTTTCTGAGGATCTTCCTCGTTCGGCGTGCGCCAATCGATCTTAACATTGACACCAAGTTTGGCGCCAAGTTCCTTGGCGGCGTCTTCGGCGCCCACGCGAGCAGCCTGAAAAACGGGATTGTTTTGTGATTTCGCCACAAGGCCGATCGTGTAGGTTTCAGCCGCCTGGACGATGCTGGGAAAAGCGATGGTAGCTGCCAGGAGGGCGGCAAGGGTACAAAGAATGCGTTTCATTGGTTCTGTTGATTGCGGGGGTTGTTCTTGTGGGAGAATGACTTCGAGTAATCTATGGCGTTTCCCCGAAAAAACTAGGCTTTCGCCGAGCGTGCAAGCAGGCGCGCTTTAGCGAGGCGCTCATTGAGTTGATCGAGAACGACAGCGAGGATAACGACCCCGCCAATGATGATCTGACTGTAACTCTTGTCGATGCCGACGATATCGATACCGCTAGTAATCATCTGAATGATCAAAGCCCCAAGCACGGCGCCCAAGGCAGACCCCTTTCCTCCGGTGAGGCTTGCGCCGCCCACGACGGCTGCTGCGATAACATTTAGTTCATAGCCCTGGCCATCGCCCGAGGATGCCGCGCCATAATAGCCCAGCGCCATTAATGCAGCGATACCGGCGGTGAGCCCCGAAACAAAAAACACGGTCAGTTTTACTTTCTCAACGCTGATACCTGAGTAACGCGTGGCGAGTTCGTTACCGCCGACGGCGTAAATTTGCCGGCCAGCAGCCATTCGAGTGAGGTAGATCGCTCCCAGAATCAGCACAACCAGGGTTACCAACAGCGGGACGACGCTCAGGCCGTTGATTTCGAAACCTACAAATTGCCTAAGCGAAGTGGGAAAACCGCCAATGGACTGCCCTTTGGTAATTACGAACGCGATACCTCGGTAAATGGCCATCGTACCGAGCGTGATGATAAATGGATGGACACCCAGCGAAACGATCATCGCGCCGTTGGCAAGACCGCCAATTGCGCCCGCGGCAAGGCAGGCGAGCAATCCTGGTAACATACTGCCATCGGTTCCCGAATGCTGGAAAACGACGGCACCCAGCACGGAGGCGAAGGCATAGGTCGACCCGACGGAGAGATCGATACCGCCAGAGACGATGACAAACGTCATGCCAACCGCCATGATCGCCACGAAACTGGCGTCCTTTGCCAGTTTGGCGAGGCTTTTGGCATTGAAAAATTTGTTGCGTGTTTCGAATGCCGGCACTTTCTGACCGCTGGCATCGACTTCCATGACGCGGACGCGTTTCCCTTGGGCGTCGGTTTCAAATTTGGGAGCCTTTACGGAACCTCCGAAGATGGTTAGGAGAACTCCAAGAACAAGAATTGCAATGAGCAAACCGCCCTCTTGCAACGGGGCAGACCGAATGGGGGATGACATTATGAAAACTCTAGGAATCTAGAGTGAAATTAGCAATCGGGATTTTGCATAAATTTTTCGTTTGACGGCCTGTATGGAAAATTAGATGCACGCAGAAGAGACGTTTGGAGAGCATGCAATGGCGCGAATGGTAGGTTTTTTGTGAAAAAGTAGAAAAGCACGCTTTTGCCGCATCTGCTAGGCTAACCACCGTCGGGCGGTCGCACGGAAACGGAAGTAACTCATGTGCGACACACCGGCTACAAACCGCGCCGTATACCTTTAATCTATTCTTCAGAATGGTGACTCAAATCTCGCGCTCTCCTAGCGAGAGCGACGAACTCTTCGCGGTAGCGGTCTTGCTTTTTATTCCGGAGATCGCCAATGCTCTTTGAAGCCAGTTCGATGGCTGAATTCCAGCTAGCAAGCTGCTTGTGGGCAGAGTCTTTGAGTAGCAGACCCGCTTCGGCAACGGCGGCAGCGAAACGGAAATCCGGCGTGGCGGAAGTCAGCTTTGCGCCCGGATCGGTGAACGGAAACTCGACCCTCGTGCTGACTTCGCTGTCGGGTTGTTTGTAGCGCAGTTTGACAGTTAACAGCTCGCTCATTTTGGGTTTTGGATTTTCGATTTTTGATTCTGCGGTGCTGCGTTGTTCGTCCGGCTGTGAATTGGGGAGGACAGACCGCTGTCCTGTTACCTCCGTCCGCCCGGCGGATTTTCCGGGAGCCTCTGATTGCGGATTGGCATCGGGAGCCGGCTGATATTTCAACGGATCGACCGTGCTTGTGGGCACCGATTTTCCGGCTGGAACGAGTTCGTAAAGGGCGGTGACGGTGTGGTTGGCGCCGATTTCGCCGGCGTCTTTTGTGTCGTCGTTGAAGTCTTCCTTGGCCAGTATGCGGTTTTCGTAGCCGATGAGGCGGTATTGCGCGACGACGGCGGGGTTGAATTCGACCTGGATTTTGACGTCCTTCGCGATGGTGACGAGCGTGCCACCGAGCTGTTCCACGAGGACTTTGCGTCCTTCCTGGATAGTGTCGATGTAGGCATAGTTGCCGTTGCCTTTGTCAGCGAGTTTCTCCATGGTCGAGTCTTTCAAGTTGCCCTCGCCGAAGCCGAGGACGCTCAGGAAAACGCCAGTCTTCGCCTTTTTTTGAATCAGATCGACAAGGTCACTCTGGTTGGTAATGCCGACATTGAAATCGCCGTCTGTCGCCAGAATGACACGGTTGATGCCGCCTTTGATGAAATTTTTTGTGGCTTCATCGTAGGCGAGTTGAATACCTGCGGCGCCATTCGTGCTGCCACCCGCTTCAAGCCGGTCAAGGGCGTCCTTGATAGCCCGCTTGTCGGAAGTGGAGGGGAGAACGAGGCCGCTGTTGCCAGCATAAACCGCGATCGCGACGCGGTCGTTTTCGCCGAGCTGATCGGCCAGCAGGCGAAGGCTCTGCCTGAGGAGCGGGAGCTTGTTTGCAGGTTCCATGGAACCGGAGACGTCGATGAGGAAGACGAGGTTGCCGGTGGGACGTTCTGCGGAAGGGACGTCGCGTCCGCGGAGTCCAATGCGGACGAGACGATGCTCGGGTTGCCAGGGGCATTCCGCGGCTTCGATACTCGTCGAAAACGGCGTGTTATCCGTGGGAGCCGGATAGTCGTAGGAAAAGTAGTTGAGCATTTCCTCGATGCGGACCGAACCCTTCGGCGGCAACTGGCCGTGGCTGATGAACCGACGGACATTGGCGTAGGAAGCTGTATCGACATCGATGGAGAACGTCGAAAGGGGATTGCCTTTCACGTCGAGGAAAGGGTTTTCCTCCTGTGCATCGTAGGCTTCCGTGTTGAAGTCTTTGTCGACGGATGCGCGACGT
>DATDBU010000179.1:0-52037 GCA_036524675.1 Chthoniobacterales bacterium
GGTGATGCCCACGGGCGGCGGCAAGTCCCTCTGTTATCAGCTTCCGGCGTTGATGCTCGACGGCGTAACGATTGTCGTTTCACCCCTCATTGCGCTCATGAAAGACCAGGTCGATGGCCTTGCCGACAAGGGAATTCCGGCTGCATTGATCAACAGTTCGCTCTCTCTAGAACAACAGCGCGACATGATGCGTCGAATGCGCGACGGCGAGTTCAAGCTGGTTTATATCGCGCCGGAACGTTTTCGGAGTCAGGCATTTATGCGGGCGCTGGGGGAGATCAAGATCGCTCTCTTTGCCGTGGACGAAGCGCACTGTTTGTCCATGTGGGGTCACGATTTCCGGCCCGATTACTTTCGGCTGGGGCGAGTGTTGGAGGAACTGGGGCGCCCGCAAGCTGCGGCATTCACGGCGACCGCGACTCCAGTCGTGCGCGCGGATATTTTGCAACGGCTTGTGCTCCGTGATCCGACGGAATTTGTCGCAGGGTTTGCCCGGCCAAATCTCCGTTTCGCCATCACGCACACCGGCGGCGAATCTGCCAAGTACGACCGTCTCCGCGCCTTGGTCAAAGAGCACAGGACCGGCATCGTCTACTGCGCTACCCGCAAGCGCGTCGAAGCCGTGGCCGAAACCTTGTCTGCAGCGGGAGTGAAACTGGTTGTTTATCATGGGGGTATGCCAGACGACGCCCGCACTGAGGCGCAGAATATTTTCGTCGATGGAAAGGCCGACGTTGCTGTCGCTACGAACGCGTTTGGCATGGGCATCGACCGGTCGGATATCCGCTTCGTGGCGCATTTCGAGATTCCAGGGAGTGTCGAAGCCTATTATCAGGAAGCGGGGCGCGCCGGACGTGATGGTGAGCCTGCAGTCTGCGAATTGCTTTTCAATTTCGCAGACACGCGTGTGCAGGAGTTTTTTATCGAAGGCGGCAATCCCTCTCCGGCGCTCATTCTCGAGGTCTACGAGCGTCTCCGGGCACTCGCAAACGCCGACGGCACCGTGCTCATGCCCATCCGCGACATTGCCCAATCCGTGGGCGAAGACACGAACGAAATGTCTGTCGGCTCCGCCCTTTCCGTCCTGGATCGCGCCGGAGCCATTGACCGTTTTGATGTGCCTGGTCAACGCGTCCGGGGTACGCGCATCGTGAATCCGGCACTCGCTGCGCGGGATTTGAAAATCGATTTCGCGGCGCTCCGCGAAAAGGAGAAACGCGACCGTGACAAGCTCAAGGCGATGATCGATCTCGCGTACGGACGTCGCTGCCGGCAGGAAATGATCCTCGAATATTTCGGCGATCCGCGCGCGACACGTTGCGGCAATTGTGACATCTGCGCTTCCGATGACCGTTCCGGATCCCGCGAACCCACTGATTTCGAAGCCGTTGTCGTTCAGAAAGCCCTCAGCGGGGTGGCGCGCATGAGCATGGTCCAGCATGGCCAATGGACGCCTCGTTTCGGCAAGGGCCGCATCGTGCAGACACTGCTCGGCAGTCGTTCCCGCGAAATTCTAGCCGCACGTCTTGATCAACTCTCCACGCACGGCATTCTGCAATCCTTCGGTGCCGCCTACGTCAATGAGCTCTTCCGCAGTCTGCAGGAGGCGGGTTTGATTACTACGACTGCCGGACAATATCCGCTGACAACACTTACGCCGTTCGGCGCGAAAGTGATGCGCGGCGATCGCGGCTATGCCCTCCGTTGGCCGGAAACGGTCGCCGTACCTGCATCGAAAGACAGCGATGGACCAGCATTACCTGTGGACAACGATCTGCTTGCCCGCTTGAAACGTTTGCGAGCCGAACTGGCCAAGGAACAGAACGTTCCTGCTTACGTCATCTTCGGCGATGTTACGCTCGAAGCGTTCTCCCGCCTTAAGCCCAGCTCCCCGGAAGCCGCCCTCCGGATCAAAGGCGTTGGCGAAGTCAAAGCCCGGACCGTGGTCCCGCGTTTCCTTGAAGTGATCGAAGAATATATTGCGGAAGCGGGAGGGTGACCGGTGGATCCGGTTTGCAGCCGATCCAAACGCAGGCTCTGGCGGATACCGGGGTAGTATACCTATGCGTGCCCGAGCACGTCGCCAATCAGCTTCAGCTCGAAGTCCTGTATCAGAAAGAGGTTTTTACGGCAGACGGCCGCTCGCATCTTTTGCCATATGTCGGCCCCGTGCATGTGCGTTTCGAAAATCGCGGCTGCCTCACGGGTGCCATCGTGATGGGCGACGAAGTCCTGCTCGGGGCGATTCCGATGGAAGACATGGACCTCGTCGTCATCCCGCAGGACCGGAAGGTCGCAGTAAATCCCCGCAATCCGAATTTTGCTGCCGCGCCTGTCAAAGGGCTGAGCTAGTTATCAATAGCGATCCCTTCTTGGTTTCTCTTCCTACTCCACTTCGTCTCCGGCCTGAGTCAGTTTCACCATGGGTAGTGTGTCTTCCTCCGTGTCAGCCTCTGGCGGGTGGATCAATTCATCCAGGCGGTGCTTGACCGCCAGGAATTCCGGGGTCAAAAACTGCGCTACCGAGCGCGGACGCGGCACGGGATTTTCGATGAACTCGCGGACCCCGCCAGGGTTGACGCCCAGCACGAGGATGCGGTCGGAAAGATAGACCGCTTCATCCAGATCGTGCGTAATGAACAAGATCGTCACATCGACCTGCCTCCAGATTTCGATAAGATGCTTTTGCATCTTCGCACGAGTGATGGCGTCCAGCGCGCCGAACGGTTCATCCATGATCAGTACGCGCGGGTTGTTGGCAAGCGCGCGGGCAATGGCGACACGCTGCTTCATGCCGCCGGAGAGTTCGTGCGGGTACGACTCCTCGAACCGGCCCAGGCCGACCATATCCAACCATTGGCGCGCTTCACTTTCGGCTTCGCTCGCGGATTTTCCCTGATTCTCGAGCGGAAACATCACGTTCTGCTTCACCGTGCGCCATGGGAAAAGAGTGTAACCCTGAAAAACCATCCCACGATCCGGTCCCGGACCGGAGATAGACTTCCCATCGAGCAGGATGGTCCCACCCGTAGCCTCGTCGAGTCCGGCAGCGATCCGGATGAACGTCGACTTTCCGCAACCCGATGGTCCGATTATCGTGATGAATTCGCGCCGATAGACATCCAGCGACACCTTATCGAAGACAACGTGTTCATGATTGGGATCGCCGAAGCCCTTTTTTAGATTCTCCACTTTGAGCACGACCGGACGCTGCCGGATGCGTTCGAAACGCGCTACAACTTCGGGCGTTTGTTGGTGGTAGTCGGGAAGCTCGAGTGACGCGGTGGACATGGACGGGAAGCGTTCAGTTTCTAGTTTTCAGCATCAGGCATTTGTTTCGGGTGCAGTCCCCGGAGCCGGTATGGATGCCGGAGCACTCTCCGGCCCAGCAGGCGGCTCGGGCTTTTCCTCTTCGGCAGGAAGACGATTTTGTTTTGCCACCATGGAGATCGGAATGACGCTCGACTTCCTCGCGCCACGTTTGCGTTTCCAGGGGAAGATCAGTTTTCCGATCCACGCTAGCAGTAGATCGCTCGTGAAACCGATAATGCCTATCATCGCGATCGCAGCGAAAACGTTGTCGAAGTTCCGGTAGCGGGCCTGCTGGTTGATGAAAAATGTGATGCCTGACATCGTTCCGACAACCTCTGCCACGATGAGGTAAGTCCATGCCCAGCCGAGCAGAATCCGCATGTCCGTATAAATCTCCGTGATTGACGCGGGAATTACCACGCGTCGGACCAGGTTCCAGCCCTTCGAGCCAAGCGTTTGGGCGGCCTCGATCAGCGAAGGATCGACCTTGCGCACCGTGTTCGCGATCACAAGCACTTGCTGAAAAAACGTGCCGATGACAATGATCGCGATCTTCGGTCCGTCGTTGATTCCCAGAATCGCGACGCAAAGCGCTCCGAAGGCGGGAGCTGGCAAATACCGGAAATATTCGATGAACGGCTCCTGCAACCGCGAGAAAAACCGGAACGTCCCACAAAGAATGCCCAGCGGAACCCCGACAATGGATGAAAGCACAAATCCCCAGAAGATCGTGTAAATGCTATGCAGCAGACTCTGGTGAAGCCACGGTTCGTTCGGCAGTCGCGGCGGCGTGGTGAACCCGGTGTAAAATGCTTTAACGACTTCGTGCGGCGCCGGCAGATACACGGGATTTACCCGGTAACCCTTGGGCGGCTCCGATTTCGCCTTCAACATTTCGTCCACTTGCTTCGCAAACTCCGCCCGGGGTACTTCCATTCTCTCGCTAAAATACTCAACCTCGCCGGGGTCGGTGATCCTGACCAGCGGATGCCAAAGCCACGGAATATAGCTAACGGCCGCCCAGAGAATAAGAGGGCCCACGAAGGAAAGTATGGTTAACACCAGCCGCCGGCTTGGCGGAAGTTCCTTCTTGAGACCTAAGAAATCGCTGGTGGCCATGGCTTGGACTTGCCTTGTCAGTGAGCTTACAGACCCTTTATGATACTGGGCGCGACGTAGCTGGTTGCTTTCTGAGATTCGGAATAAACCTTGTTATCCAGGTTGAACTTGTCCCCGATGGTCATCGACCCGTAGAGCGAATCCAGGCCGTCGCCTTTTTCCATGACCTTTTTTGCTTCTTCCAATGTTAGGAAATGAGTCCCGGGAATGTTCTGAATGTATTCCTCGGGTTTGGCGCCGACTTTCGCGGCCATGATGTTAACCGCATCCCGTTGGGTCGCCGGATCATAGATGTATTTAACGCATTTATAGTAAACGGATACGACTTTTGCCCAATCATCCTTTCGTGTGCCGAGGCTTGACGGGTTCACTGCGATCACGTCGTAGATCAGGCCTTTGAAATCTGCGCTCGTGGCGAGTGCTTTCGATCCCGGCACCTGCTTGAGCGCCTGTCCCGAGACGGGATACCAAGCGCCGACCGCGGCCACCTGACCGGAGGCAAGCGTTTGCGGCGTTTCGTTCGTCGCCGTGTTCACGAGCGTGATATCGTTCTGCGTGAGACCGTTGGCTTCCAGCGCCTTCAGCAACAGCAAATGTTCCACGAGCGTCAATTCGATGCCAACTTTCTGGCCCTTGAGATCCTTGATCGACGCAACGCCTTGCTTGCCGATAATCATGTCATTTCCATCACTGTAATCAATGGGAGCGATGAGTTTGCTTTTTGCACCGTTCGCACCCGAGACGAGCGCATCCGTAGCCACGCAGACCACGCCGTCCACTTTTCCTGCCGCGAAGGCGTCCAATGACGGCAGATAATCGAACCATAACAACTCCACATCCACCCCGGCTTCCTTGAACCAGCCTTTCTGTTTGGCCACTTCCAGGAGCGTAAAACCGGGCCAGTCGGAATAGGCGATCTTCAGCGGCTCAGCTCCAAATGCAGCACTGGCGAAGAGGGAATAAGCGAGGACTAAAATTTTCTTTAGTTTCATGGTGGTCGATTGGGCGGGGCTGGTGTGCGTGTGGATTGCTGGTGTTTGTATGCATTCTTCGTGCCCGCCCGCCGAGTTTTAAGAAAAATAGGAACTTTCTCAACAAAAATAGTACTCCTCCTTGAAAAGGCGATTGCCTATGGTGCCGGCTCGAGTATTACGATTGCGATTAACATTCACACCATGGACAAAAAACTGCACCTCTGAAGTCTGATTTTTACCATACGCCCGCCTACTGGTAGCTAATCTCGGGTGTGCGCGGAAACTGTCGCCTATCGCGCACACTATTTGCTGGCAATGGAACTCGCCCAGGACAAAATTCGCGCCGAGTTCGTATGAAAGCAAAACCCAATGCCACCCGAATCAGTATTTCTCTTCCCGTAACGTTATTTGACGAACTTGATTCGATGGTTGCCACACGGGGCTACGCCAGCCGTTCGGAAGCGATTTCGAAAATGATCAGCGAACAGCTTGTTCAACACAAACAGGAACTCGGAAAAGCTATTATGGCCGGTACCATTACTCTCGTTTACGACCATTTTAAGCCGGGGCTCACGTTCCGGCTCTTGAAGATCCAGCACAAATGGCTCAAAGAAGTGATCTCCTCCCAGCGTGTCCAATTGGAAAACCATCATAGCCTCGAAGTCCTTCTCGTGCAGGGTCCCGGCTACAGGCTCAAGCAAATCGCGTCGGAACTAATTTCGTGCAAAGGCGTGCAGCACGGTTACCTGACTGTCACTTCAACGATCCTCCCTCCGATTCACTAACTACTCATGTCCGCCATTGACTCATTGCTCATACGATTTGAAGAAATCGTTCCACCAGCATCCAACTGGTCCCACGTCCTCAAGCGCGGGACGACGCTTCGGATCACTGACATCGAGGGTGGGGCGAATGTCTCGGTTTTGCTGTACAATTTTGAATTGTTGCCGGAACGTTTAAATCTGCCTGACACGTTAAAATGTCAGCATATCGCCCGTTTGACCGCGGGAAACTGTCTTTATACCGACATGGGAAGAATCCTTGTTTCGATTACCGAGGACACCTGCGGCTGGCATGACCCGCTTTCGGGTGTCGACAACGCGGCTGTGGTTACTCGCAAATATGGCGAGTTGAATTATCAAACTGCCCGCAACGACTGGCATCGGGACGGCCACAGCCAGTTCCTGCGCGAACTCGGCAAGTACGGAATGGGGGAACGGGACCTGGCGATGAATATTAACTTTTTCCAGAAAGTGACCGTGGATGATGCCGGGAAACTAATTTATCACCCTGGCAATTCGAAGGCCGGCGACTACGTCGACCTTCGTTCGGAGATGAACACTCTGGTGGTGTTGAATACCTGTACTCACCCACTAGATCCGTCGCCAGCATGGTCGCCAAAACCGGTGAATCTGACGGTTTTCTCGTCGCCTCCACCGGGGCCTAACGATCCGTGCCGCAAATTTCGGTCCGAAAACGAGCGCGGTTTCATTCTTACAGAGCGTTACTTTCTATGAGCGATCCCATTTACGATTACACGCTTCTTTCTGGAGAACCCTGGCTGCACGAGATCAAGCGGGGCCAAACCTTTCGAATTGTCGACCTCGAAGGCAATCAGGCCGCGGACACTCTTTTCTTCAACGCGCACGATCCAGCGGATCGTTACAGCGCTCAGGATACCATTCGCGAGCAGGGAGCAATTTATTTGACCACCGGCACGAAGCTGATGTCCGCACGAGGCAATGTCTTGTTAACCATTACAGACGACACGTGCGGACGTCATGACACGCTTGGCGGTGCTTGTGCGTGCGAGAGCAATATGGTTAGATACGACATCAAGAAGCGTTTCATGCACGCCTGCCGCGACATTTTCATGCGCGGGATCCAGGAGAATCGGCCCACCTGGGATAAACGCGACATCACGCATAATATCAATTTCTTCATGAACGTGCCCGTCACGCCGGAAGGAGGACTAACTTTTGCAGATGGCGTCTCCGCCAGCGGACGTTACGTCGAGATGCGCGCCGCGATGGATGTTGTGGCGCTCATCTCGAATTGCCCACAGTTGAACAATCCCTGCAACGCGTACAACCCGACGCCCATCCGGCTGCTAATATGGGATTGACATACAATCTCGGAGCCGCGTTCACATCACACGCGCCACAGTAGCGGTTCGCTAAACGCCTTTTATGAAAGTTCTCATCGCAAACAGAGGCGCGATCTCGCGCCGCATTTCACGGACATTGCGCAGAATCGGAGCGCGCTCCGTCGCTGTTCACTCCGAGGCGGATGCGCACTCGATTCACGTCCGCGAGGCGGATGAAGCGGTGTTGCTGGGACCCGCCGCGGCATCCGAGAGCTATCTCAAGGTAGAGAAGATTTTGGCGGCTGCGAGGCAGACGAACGCGAAAGCCATCCATCCGGGGTACGGCTTTTTAAGTGAGAACGCGGATTTTGCACAGAGCTGCGAGGAAGCGGGTATCGCTTTTGTCGGTCCGACGCCGGAACAGATGCGAGTTTTTGGTTTCAAACACACGGCGCGCGATGTTGCGGAGAAAAGCGGCGTGCCGCTTCTCCCGGGGACGGGTTTACTGGCGACGGCTGAAGTCGCGGCGGAAGCGGCGGAAAAGATAGGCTATCCGGTCATGCTGAAGAGCACCGCGGGCGGTGGCGGCATTGGAATGAAAGTGTGCCATAGCCAGCCGGAGTTGCTGGAAGCGTTCGCGACCGTGGAGAGGTTGAGCCGGAACAACTTCAAGGAATCAGGCATTTTTCTCGAAAAATTCGTCGCCCGGGCGCGTCACATCGAGGTGCAGATTTTCGGTGACGGCAAAGGCCGCGTCGTCGCGCTTGGGGAACGCGATTGTTCTGCGCAGCGCCGGAATCAGAAAGTAATCGAAGAAACTTCGGCGCCGGGGCTGACGGATGAGCAGCGCGCTGGTCTGTTTAAATCGGCTATCGAGCTGGGGAAAGCGGTTAACTATCGTTCGGCCGGAACTGTTGAATTTGTGTTCGATGCGGACTGCGGAGCGTTCTATTTTCTGGAAGTTAACACTCGCCTTCAGGTCGAGCACGGTGTGACTGAAGAGGTTTGTGGCGTGGATCTCGTGGAATGGATGGTTAGGCTGGCAGCGGGAGATGATTCGTTCCTGGATGACTACGTAAACAAACCGTCGGGACACTCGATTCAGGTTAGAATTTATGCAGAGGATCCTGCTAAGAATTTTCAGCCGAGTGCCGGTTTGCTCACGGAGGTGAAGGTTGATCCGGAGGCACGTGTGGAGACGTGGGTCGAGAGCGGCACAGAAGTGACGCCGTTTTATGATCCAATGCTTGCGAAAATTATTGTTCATGCGGCGGATCGACCGGCAGCGATTGTTAAACTGCGCCGGGTGCTGGAGCGATCGTCTTTTGCAGGGATTGAGACGAACCTGGATTACTTGCGAATGGTTGTGGCCACGCGCGAATTTGCCGAGGGTCGAATTATTACGAAAACGCTCGGCGAACTGACCTATACGCCTCGAGAGATCGATGTGCTTGAATCGGGCGCGATGACGACGGTTCAGGATTATCCGGGCCGGATTGGATATTGGAATATCGGTGTGCCGCCCTCAGGTCCGATGGATTCGTTGGCGCATCGCCTCGCGAATCGGCTTGTTGCAAACGAACCTTCGGCTGCAACGCTGGAAATCGTGATGACGGGCCCAAAACTCAAGTTCCTGGCGCCGACCGAGGTGGCGCTCTGTGGCGCGGACTTCCAGGCGGAGCTTGACGGCAAACCATTTCCCGGTTGGAAAAAGGTTACTGTTCCTGCAGGAAGCGTTTTGCGGCTGAAGCACGTGAAAGGCGGCGGCTGCCGGGCGTATCTAGCGGTGCGCGGGGGAATCGATGTGCCGCTTTATCTCGGGAGCCGGTCCACGTTTACACTTGGGAAATTCGGCGGACACGGCGGCCGGACGTTGCGGCCCGGGGATGTCATTCACTTTTTCGGTGGCGATGCTGCGGCGGCTGCGGAAGTCGAACCGGTCGTTTATCCCTCGGCGTGGGAAATCGGCGTGCTCTACGGCCCGCACGGGGCGCCGGACTTTTTCACGGACGACGATATCGAGATGTTTTTCAGCACGGATTGGAAGGTTCACTACAACTCGAACCCGACCGGCATCCGACTTATCGGCCCGAAACCGAAATGGGCCCGTGCAGATGGGGGCGAGGCTGGCCTGCATCCGTCTAACATTCACGACAATGCGTATGCGATCGGCGCAATCGATTTTACGGGAGATATGCCGATAATTCTCGGACCGGATGGGCCAAGTCTCGGCGGTTTTGTATGTCCTGCGGTTATTATTCAGAGCGAGCGCTGGAAAATGGGACAACTCAAAGCTGGCGACACTGTGCGGTTTCGGCGGGTTACGCTCGCGGAAGCAACGGCGCAAGAGGCGGAACAGGACGCTGCGATCTTAAATCTAGCCGCATTGCCCGCGCACGAATTTGGCGGTGACGGCGAGCCTGCCATCATCGCGGATGGGCCGAAACCCGAAGTGCGCTACCGTCGGGCGGGAGACAAGTATTTGTTAGTCGAATACGGCCCGCTGGTGCTCGATATAGCACTGCGTTTTCGCGCTCATGCGCTGATGTCGTGGTTGGAAGAAGAAAAGCTGCCGGGGATCATCGATCTCACGCCCGGCATCCGATCTCTGCAGATCCATTATGATTCACGTGTTTTGCCGCTGGCAGGTTTGATCCAGCTCCTTGAGGCGGCCGAGGGGCAGCTTCCGCCGACGGACCAAATCGAAGTGCCGTCGCGCATTGTGCATCTGCCGTTATCGTGGGACGATCCTGCAACACGCCTGGCGATCGAGAAATACATGCAATCCGTGCGCCCGGATGCGCCGTGGTGCCCGAGTAACATCGAATTCATTCGCAGGGTCAATGGCCTCGCTAGCATCGATGAGGTGAAGGAAATTGTTTTTTCCGCCAACTATCTTGTGCTGGGTCTGGGTGACGTTTACCTCGGTGCGCCCGTTGCCACTCCGCTGGACCCGCGTCACCGGCTCGTGACGACGAAATACAACCCGGCGCGGACGTGGACGCCTGAAAATGCCGTAGGCATTGGTGGAGCCTACATGTGCGTGTACGGCATGGAGGGCCCGGGCGGGTACCAATTCGTTGGGCGGACCGTGCAAATGTGGAACGCGTGGCGTCAGACGGCCAACTTCACGGACGGGAAACCGTGGTTGTTGCGGTTTTTTGACCAGGTCCGTTTTTATCCTGTAACCGCCGAGGAACTTCTGGAATATCGCGCCGATTTTCCCGCGGGCCGGTTTGAAGTGAAAATTGAAGAAACGACATTTCGCTTTCACGATTACAAGGCGTTCCTGGATCGTGAAGCCACGTCCATTGCCGCTTTCCGTGAAAAGCAGCGGACCGCTTTCGCCGAAGAACGTGCCCGCTGGGCCGCCGCCGGCCAGAACATCGCTGCCGCCGAGCCCGAACCCGAGCCGGAGAGCGAGGAGCTCGATTTACCGGACGGAGCGACCGCCGTTTCGGCGCATCTGCCTGGCAGTATCTGGCAGGTGCTTGTGAAGGAAGGCGACACCGTGGCTGAAGGCGACAAACTGGTCATCATTGAGTCGATGAAAATGGAAACTGCCATCGTTGCGCCAGAGGCGGGGAAAGTCACGCGAGTGCTTGTTTCCAAGGGCCAAACCGTCGAGCCGGGACGGAATCTCGTGGTGCTCGGCGGATAGGACCTATGAAACGCATGGGACTTGGAGGACCTATAATGCGCTAGTTATTTTCGAGGGGCTCGGCTGTGCCATTTTCCTGGATTGCAATTGGGAGCAGGTAGTTGCGGACGAGTTTTCCGTGGCCGTCGATCTCGATTTGCAGCAAAGCGCCGCGGGACCAGGCTGGCGACGGAGCAGGACCGTCGAAAACCAGATTGCCAAGGGAGTAAAAGACGGGCGTGGAGCCTATGAATTCAACGGGCTGAAGTTGATGCGGGCCGCTGCCGGCGATGAGGCTGCAGCCGGCTTTGGCCAGGTCGCGAGCGAAATTGCGCTGCGAGTCGGTAGGCGTGGCGGTGTTTTCCTTGCCCCAATGCATCATCGCCACGACAAATGCTCCAGCTTTGTGAGCATCACGGACGGAGGCAAGGAGTGGGTCGCGAGCGTCGGTGGATTCGTTCCAGCCGAAAATGGTGATTTTCTGTCCGCGGATTTTGCTGGTGATTTTGCGGACGGCGTCCCACGAAAGGGAAGTGCCCTAATTTCTGGAAGTCATGACGATGTTTTCTCGTGCCCTTCCTGCTTGGACGGCTTGGGCTCCATCCATTTGGCAATCCAGATGCAGATTTCGTATAGGAAATACATCGGGAAGCCCATTGCGCAGAGGGTGAAGACGTCGGTCGTCGGCGTCAGAATGGACGCGAAAATGAAGATGAGAGTGAAAGCGATGGCTCGCGTCCGCGCGAGCATGGCGTGGTCGAGAATGCCGAGCTTCACGAGTAGCAGCACGACGACAGGGAGTTCGAACGCCAGACCAAAGGCGAGGACGAATTGTGTCGTGAATGCGTAGTACTTTTCCACCGTCCACTCCGGATTCCACTGCAATTTCCGGGCGTCGTTATACATGAATTCCAACGTCTGCGGCAGCAGGCCGTAATAGCAAAAAAATACGCCGGTCAAGAACAGGCCAAGGCTGATGAATACCACCGGCAGCATGTATTTCTTTTCCGCAGCAGTCAGCGCTGGGAGGATGAACTCCGCCAAAAAATAGAGCAGTAGCGGAAATGCCAGGATCAATCCGGCATAAAACGCGAGCTGAAAGGAGATCGTGATCGAATCCGCCACGCCCTGCGCCCGCAGTGTGTTGACAAGTTTTGGGTCCACAGCCAGGAGCGGCTGCTGGACGATCCGCACAAGGCTGGTCCGGAAGAAAAAAGAGCCGCCCATCGCAAGACAAAGAGTGACGCCCATTTTGATGACGGTCCAACGCAGATCCTCGAGATGTTCGAGAAACGGTTTTACCGCGGTTTCATCAGGTTCCCGAAAGCGAAAAATTTTCTCGACCCAGCTCATTGGCAAAAAGTGCGACCACTCACGGGCATGCTGGCCATTCGGTCAAGCGGCATGCAATGCGGCAGCCTCATCGTAGCAGTCTTCCAGCGCGGCAATGCTGCGCGGCAGTCCGTAAGAGTCTTCCACTTTCGCCGCGGCGGCTGCGGAAAAGTCTGCGAACATTTTCCGGTCTCCCGCGAGCTGCAAAAATGCTTCGGCGAGCCGGGCAGGCGAGCGCTCGGGAACGAGCAAGCCATCTTCCCCATCGGTTACAGCCTCGGGTATGCCGCCGTGCATGGTCGCCACAACCGGCAAACCAGCCGCCATAGCTTCGAGCATCGCGTTGGGCACGCCTTCCTGGTCGCCGCTCGATGTGATTTCGCTTGGATGGACAAACACGTGGGCGCTGTCGAAGCGCCGGATCAGCTCGAGGGGGCTAACCCATCCGGTCAATGTAACGTGTTGATGGAGAGAAAGTTCTGCGATCTTTGCTTGCAAGGCGCCTCGCTGCGGGCCGTCGCCGGCAATCACGAAATGCGCCCGGGGCCAATGCCGGACAAATTCAGAAAATGCGGCCAGCGCCGTCAGCAGCCCCTTTTTCGGAATCAACCGGCACGCCTGAATGAATACCCACTCTCCGTGCTCCGGCGCTGTCCGGACCCGCCGCAAAATGTCTTTGAGTGGAATCGGTGTCCGGTTTAGACGGATCTTCTCCTTTGGACAGCCCAGCGCGTGAACGCGATCGG
Source organism: Chthoniobacterales bacterium (assembly GCA_036524675.1). GTDB lineage: Bacteria > Verrucomicrobiota > Verrucomicrobiia > Chthoniobacterales > DASVRZ01 > DATDAW01. The sequence continues at coordinate 13,210 of DATDBU010000179.1, forward strand.
CCAGAGACTGGCTGCGGGCAAGAACGAGAGTCGAGCGCGCAAAAAGAGCCGGAAGTGCCTCGGCATAAAGGCCCTTGTACGCTGCCTCGGTCGCGTCGACGCCATGAAACGACACCACTAGCGGTCCATGCCAGGCTTCGACCATCGGCAAAAATTTCGCTGCTTTGTGCCCGTAATAGATGTGCAGGACGTGTGGTTGATGCTCGTTGAGCAGAGGCGCGAGGTTGTGCGTATGCCATCCCCGGGGAGGCGTATACCGGTTCTCCTCGCCGGGCGGAGGCCATTTTTTGATGACGTGCTTCAGGAAAAAACGGCGCAGGAAATTCCCCCGTGGTCGGAACTTGTTCTTTTTCATCACCACCAATTCCGAAAACGGAAACTTCGTCTCCAGAATGCGTTCTTCGCAGAAAACATTTGTGCGCCAACGCTTTAGCTCGGTCACTTGCCGGTAGACACTGAGCATCTCCGGCTTCAGAAACGTGCCGCACACGCTGACGACGAGAGGTTTTTCGGAAAGGGCAGCTTGAGTCACGGGGCAGGGCAATTAAGGGGAAAGCAACTGAACTCGAAAACGAGGACCTGAAAACTTAAAATTTGTCCTATGCCCTTTAAATTCAGCGCCAGGAACGCCGCCACGTCCAGCAAAGTCTCCCGTGAGTACGGCGCACTGTAGAAGCCGATAGACAGGAGGCGGAGTTTTTCGCGGGCGACATATGCCGTTCGAAATCGGTCAGGTGGCATGTCCGCCCTTACGAAGGGGAGCGCTCTAAGAATGGTCCCGTGCGAATTGCGTCGCAAGTTCGAATCGGCTGACCTTGCCGCGTTCGTTGACTGGGATTTCAGGTAGAAGCCACACACGTTCAGGCACTTGCCATGGGTTGAGATGGCGCAGGCAGTGCGCCCGGATGTCCGCGTCGGTGAGCGTTTTTTCGCAGGCGACGGCAGCGATGACTGACTGGACACGACGTTCGGAAGCGACGCCGAAAACAACGGTCTGTGTTACGCCCGGCAACTGCAAGATCACTTCCTCCACGTCGCTCGGATTCAGTTTTTTGCCGGCGACATTGATGAATTGCGACAGACGTCCGGTGATGCGGAAGCCGTCCAGCGCGGGCTCGAGAAGATCGCCGGCATGATACACGCCTCCGCCAAGTGTCTCCGGTTCGTCCAACGGAAAATAGCCGCTGCCGACCGAGTCGCTGCTAATGGCGATTCTGCCGGTGTCATCCAGGAACGTGAGTTCGACGTTTTGCATGGGTCGGCCGACAAAACCGGGTGGAAGGTCCAGCTCTCCAGAATCGTCATAGCAAATGCCGCCGCATTCGGAAGCTCCATAAAACGAGTGAATTTTATGGCCAAACTGCATGTGAAATTCCCGGACGGTCTCCGGAGAAAGCGGTGCGCCGGCGGAGATGCATAGTCGGAAAGTTTCCGGCAGCTGAGTGTTTTGCATTTTTGACAACGACTGAAAAAATACGGGGATGCCTGGGAACACCGTGGCCTTTGTTTCCTTGAGGCCATTAAACACAGCCCGAGGGATCGCATCGCTGGCGACAACAAGCGATATGCCGCGGCCTAATAAGGGGGTAATCAGGTTACTGAATCCGTATGAATGGGAAAATGGGATGACGCCGTAATTCACGTCGGAGCTCTCGACGCCCATTGTGGTGCAAATCTTGTCCGCGTCAGCCAGCAACTGGCCTGCGGTGAAGCGCACCAACCGCGGGTTGCCTGTAGAGCCGGAGGTCACCTTCAACAGGTCCGGTGCCGGACCGTTCCAAATGGGCGGGGGATTCGGGAGCGCTTTGAGAGCGATTTCGCCGTTCACGAGGTTAAGTAACAGCGACGCCCCGGCTGCCCTTAGGATCCGTTGCGTTGCCTGGTCACGCAACGAGGCGTCCAATGGCAATGTCACAAGTTGATTTCGCAACAATGCCAGGAAGATAGCCGGCCACTCTGGATGATTGCCGATTTGCAGGGCAACAACCTGCCCTGCAGTCAGCTTCAGCTGCCTGCTCCACTGCTCGGCAGCGGCCTCAATTTCTGCGAAACTGGCGATCCCTCGGCCTTTTTCGTCCAATAACGCCGGAGAAAGCGACGTGCCTTCAGACCAAATCTCTCGCCAACGCTCAGAAATCGGATCCGTCATCAAACCGCAGTAACCAAATTTCCATTGGACGTGTCAAGATGCCGATAAAGAGCAAGCTGGACCGCGATGTGGGGAGAGGTGATTCGTCTGTTCTGGGACTTTCACTTTCCGATCGAAGACCGCGCTGATGGTTCCCGGCCATGTGCTGAGGCAAGTAACGAAACGCTTCCGCGATCATTGCGCCGTTTGAGGAGCAAGCCGGCAATACACAGACATGCTGCAACAGCCGCGCCAACGAAGCCGAAATGGAGTCCACGCGGCACGTATTCGAGAACGATTTCATGTCTTCCTTGGGTGAGAGGAACTCCCATTACCAAACGGTTGACAGTTACGGGCGTAACAACCGAATTATCCACACGCACATGCCATTCCGGATATGCCCGCTCGCTAATAATCAAGAATGCATCGTTGGCGTTGACGGCAGCGTGGATTTCGATCCGGTTCAGCGAACGCTTCGACTGTGTTACGAATCCAAGGTTCTCGGTGGGACGGTTTGGCTGGATGGATTCGGCGAAGTGGACAGAGTCAAAGGTCAGAGTGTCGTTGGGCACCAGCCGGTACCGCGGCGTGAAGCGGTCGTATTCGTAGAGCCGGTAACGGCCATCCACCATGGCTAGCTTCCACCGTCGGCTCTCCAAGATCCTATCGGTAAGCAGGTAGCGAACGTTTAGAAGCTCGAACAACGGATCGTCCAGCCTGCCAGGATTAAAGAGGCGGTCTGTATGCCAGGTGGCAAGGTGAGTCTTGATCTCGTTGAAATAAGCTGCTGGCAAAAAAGGGTCGAAGCCATTGATGCTTTCAATTCGCCACACCGGCCAATAACCATTCCAAGGTCCGGTGAGACGTTCCTGGTCAACCGCCACCCGGAACGGTTCCTCTTGTGGAGCGCGCATTTTGGTTAGTAGTGGGGAATCGTTGCGATCGACGGTCGTAGGGCTGTGTACATTGGGGGCGCCATCCTGATTCCAGGCGTTCCGGCCGAAATTGACTGTCAGCGGATCCAGAACCATAAGCAAGGGCAAAGCATAACGGCGAATTCCCGCCGGAGCGGCGAACGCGAATACGGTAGCTGCCAGAGTGGCTCCGCCAACGCGTGCCGCCGTTGCCCAATCTAGGCCAGACTTACTGGTGAAAAAGACCGCAAGCCAGAATGCTCCAACGACTCCAGTTGCTGCGCAGCCGATAAGCCATCCCATTTTGGAGCGATCGCTGACAACTTGCGATATAGCGAGGATGGCGAACAACACCATCGGATAAGCAAACATGAATGGCCGAATCAACGGGCCGGCGATGGGAATGGCATGGCATAGGTCAGAAACGATCTGAGGGCCAAAAGCTATAAACCCACATAGAATCGACGCGATCATTATATATCTGGCGCGTCCGGAAGCCAGGAATAAGGCTGCCGCGGCGATACCCAGGGAGGCAACTCCGGTATAAAAGTAGTCGATGGTGGAATCGTATATCCCACGATAAAGATGAGGCGGGTCGAACTGGCCAAAAATATTGGGTATAAAAAGTGTCAAAAGCATTCGAGGGGGCATCGTCCCCTGGTGGCCGAGCGCGACTGCTTGATCCCATGTTGAAATCACGGGAATAGTAACTGGAGCGGACCATCCAGCGGCAATGAGAGCGGTCCATAAGAGTGTGCCGAGTTTTTGTTTCCATTCGGAACGGGAGAAAAACAAGCCATGCAAAATTGCCAGACCTATTACAACGTACAAAGCGAGAGCCAGCGGCAGGAAGCCGATTAACATCGGCATGGCAAGGGATGTTCCGAGGGCCGCGGCTCGCATGTAGGATGGGGAATCCCACAGACAGCGCGTTGCCAGCAGGCAACACGGCAGCCAGGCCATGGTTTCGATTACACCAAGATGCTGGGCCTGAGCCAGCACATGTCCGTTAGCTAAATAAAGTAGGCCGCCCGCGAATGCAGCTGGAGGAGCAACAGACCATTTGCGGAGCAAGAGAAAACTTCCCGCAGCGCCCAATGCGAAGTGGAAAAGGTTCAAGTATTGCGCCTGCGCGAGGGTTGGACCTCCCTGCAAGGCTGTTAGGAGCGCGAATAGGAAATTAGGCGGGTACCAAAAGCCGGCCTGCACATTGTTGAAATAGGGAATGCCAGCGTAAACGAAGGGATTGTAGCCGGGTAATTCACCCGAACCGAGGAGGCGCGCATTTAGGAAAAGAAGCGGAAAGTGATAGCCTTCGAAATCGTAGGGGAAGCGTGCATGGCCGAGCACTACCTTGAGGTGGAACAGAAGGGTGGCGGCAACGAGCGCTGTAATCCATTTTGCATGTCCGCCGGCACCAATAGGTATCGCACTATCAGCGGAGGCCGAAGCCGGTTCAGGAGAGCAGGGCATAGCCCTTTTTAATCGGGGTACATCGGCCTAGCAAGACTGCCGAGTGGCCAAGATAAGGGACATGTCCCTGCGCGACGCCATCAAGATCTCCAGCGTGCCCATTTATGAGGAATTGCCCGTCGTACCGGACTCGACCACATGAAAACGCCGAGCAGGCGGCCTTCATGGCCCGGTTTGCTGCCAAGGAGCTGCCTATCAAGGTGACGACCTGGGCCCAGGTGGACGACATCACAACCCTCGAAAAAGGGCCGAATTGGGTTTTGCACGGTAAAACCGACTGGCAAAATCCAAGAAAACCCGATGTGGGCTGGTGGGTCGATTGGGTCGTCCGTGATGAGTCTGCAAAATAATTCGGGCCCCGGTCCTTTGGGGTCTGCGCAACCCACCGAATAAAGACCCATAAGACAGAATGGGACCGATCCTACGAGGCAAAACGGACAGCCTGGGTAAAATCTGGTTTCCGGCTTGAAATGCTGTTGGAGACCATCAGGATCAGGGCGAAGATCACATCGATGTCCAAGCCCATTTCCATCGCCGTTGTCAGCGCCAGTTTGAAACCTACAAGTCTCAGTCGCGTTATGGCGCGTCATGCTGCGGAGGCCTTGAAAAAGAAAGGCGTGACCGTGGACTTTATCGATCTTCAGGAAGTAAGTTTACCGCTTTGCGATGCTGGCTCGGCATACGGCAACCCGGTAACGTTGGAAACGCAGGCGCGATTCGAGGCAGTAGACGGAATACTGGTGGCGGTTCCGATCTACAATTATTCGATCAACGCAGCTCTCAAAAACCTGGTCGAGCTTACCGGGAGCAAATGGGAAGGAAAAGTAGTGGGATTCCTCAACGCCGCGGGGGCGGGATCGAGTTATATGTCCGTGATGGGGCTGGCAAACAGTTTGATGCTGGATTTCCGTTGCGTGATCGTGCCGAGATTTGTCTATGCGACAAAACAGGCATTCCTGGAGGACAAGATCGCTGACGCTACCATTGCCGCGCGGATTGAGGAGTTGTCGAAGGAACTGTTGCGGTTTGCTACAAAACTGAAAGTGCCACCTGCGGAATAGCGCTCAATTTTTTTGGGAACCCTTTTGAGACAGATCCAGGGGGCCAACGGTTTCGGGAGGCGACTGTGAAAGACACTTGCCGCGCACGTTCCCTGGTCGTTGTTTGTAAATGGATCAAGGTAATGGGAGGCGGTCCTTTCAAACGTGCCTGCGAACCAAAATGCTGATTGGGGAAGACTTCCGGGCTGGATCCGGTTGTTTCTTTGCGGCGATGTAATGTTGGGACGCGGGATCGATCAGATTTTACCTTTTCCCGGCAACCCCAAACTGTACGAGTCCTGGATTCGCGATGCTCGTCATTACGTTCGGCTCGCGGAAAGCGTCCACGGCGCGGTTCCCCGGCCAGCTTCCTTCGAGTACGTCTGGGGCGATGCTTTTTCGGAACTCGACCGCGCTGGTGTAGACGTGCGCATCATCAATCTCGAGACAAGCATCACATCCAGCGATGACTACTGGCGTGACAAGGAAGTTCACTACCGAATGCACCCGCGCAACGTTGCCTGCCTCGCTGCGGCACGTATCGACTGTTGTTGCCTCGCGAATAATCATGTCCTTGATTGGGGGTATGACGGGTTGTCGGAGACGCTACGAACACTGAATGCAGCGGGCATCGCGCACGCCGGTGCCGGGCGCGATATTTTCGAGGCCGGGGCTCCGGCGATTCTCGAAGTGCCGGGTAAAGCCCGAGTCGTGGTTTTCTCATATGGCTTGGAAACGAGCGGCATCCCGCCGGAATGGGGTGCGACTCGCAGCCGACCTGGCGTTAACCTAATAAAGGATCCATCAACGGTGACTGCACGCCGTTTAGGACGGGAGATGCGCGAAACGGCGATCCCCGGCGATGTGATCGTGGCATCGATTCACTGGGGTGGGAACTGGGGGTATCGCATCCGCGACAAAGAGATCCAATTTGCCCATCAGCTGATCGACGAAGGCGTCACAGTCGTTCACGGCCATTCGTCGCACCACATAAAGGCGGTTGAACTATACCGAGATCGGCTGGTGCTGTATGGCTGCGGCGATTTCCTCAACGACTATGAAGGCATAGGTGAGTACGAGAAATTCCGGAGCGAACTGACGTTGATGTATTTGGCTACGATCGATCCGCGGCAGGGCCGGGTGGTCGAAACCCGCTTGGTGCCCATGAAAATTCATCGTCTCCGGCTAAATTATGTTTCTGATGCTGACACCGAATGGATGTGTGATTTGCTGAATGAACTTGGCGCCCCGTTCGGCACAAGCGTGGATCTTGCACCCGATCGCGGCGGCCGGCAGCTGCAGCTAAGGGATGGCGCATCTGCGGCGAAAGCCAAATAGCTCGCAATCTTCTTTCTTTGCATCCCCGGCCAGAGGAAGGCCGCTGCTCGAGCAGGTTGCTGCCCAAGCGGTTTCGCCTTATGTCTTTTGGTGCCGTTGAAGATGAACCAAGCCTGATTACGATGGAAAAGATTCGTGTCACACAGCTGCAGCGTGTTTTTGGTGACCTGGCATATGAGCTGAGGAATCGGTACCAAACCTTTCAGCCCCGCACAGTTTGGACGCCAGCCATCAATGCTTTTTGTTGTCGCGATCATATTCTCGTTTGCGTCGAATTGGCCGGCGTGGAAGCGCAATCGATCGAATTGCGCCCGGAACCGCGACGACTGGTTATCCGCGGTCTGCGAATCGCTCCTGAGCCGGATGATTGCGAAGGGCCGCTTACGCAAGTTCTTGCTCTCGAGATCGATCATGGATTGTTCGAGCGCGAGGTCGCCCTGCCGGTCGAGATCGATCCCGGGCGTGTGCGGATCGAACAGCGCAATGGGTTACTGTGGATTTACCTGCCCGTGCAGTCGCAATCCTGATTTTCAGCATTCCAAATGATGAAAGCGGAATCTTTCTTAAAACATCCGGCACCCCAATCGGCGCCTCCGCCTGCACAAGCTGCGCCTCCGGCCGAGGCCGCTGAAACACCGGTTGGTCCGGTGATTCCTGACGCACTTCCGATACTTCCGGTGCGGAACGTCGTCCTGTTTCCTGGCACGGTGCTTCCGCTGAGCATTGGTCGCGCGGAATCCATCAAGTTACTGGAGGAGAGTCTTCCTCAGAGTCGAGTCATCGGCGTTGTCGCGCAGCGCGCGTCCGATAAGGATAGTCCCGGACCTGACGATCTTTATCGCGTCGGCACGGCGGCCACCGTGCTTAAGCTTCTCCGTCAATCCGGCGAGGCTGCATTGCTCATCGTCAGCGGGATGCACCGTTTTTCGATCCGACGTGTGGTGCGATCGCAACCCTATTTGCGTGCGGAAGTCGATGTGCTGACATCGCTGCCGCCGCCGGCCTCGGGCGCAGAATGGGAAGCGACCATCCGGAGTTTGCGTGAGACGGCGATTCAACTGCTCGAATTGACGCCGGGAGCACCCGAAGAAATGCGCTCAGCGCTACTCAACATCGAGGATCCGGGCCAACTTGCAGATTTAGTGGCGAACAATCTGAACATCGAAGTCGCGCAAAAGCAGGAACTTCTAGAAGAACTGGATGTCGCAAAGCGTGTGCAGGCTGCGCATCAGCGGCTGAGCGCGCAGCTCGAGATCGCCCGCATTCAGCAGAAGCTTCAGGAACATGTTAGTTCGCAATTTACCGACATGCAGCGGCGCGCCTATTTGCGCGAACAGATCAGAGCGGCGCAGCATGAGCTTGGCGAAGGTGAAGAAGGCGTTGGCGAACAGGTCGATCAACTCCGCAAACGCCTCGCCGACGCTGGTCCGCCGCCAACGGTGATGGAGCAGGCGGAACGTGAGTTGAAGCGACTCAATTACATTCCGCCTGCCAGCCCAGAATATTCGGTAATTGTCAGCTATGTCGAAACGATCGCAGAACTTCCATGGAACAAACTGACTGAGGATAACCTCGATCTGAAACGCGCCCGGAATATCCTCGACCGGGATCACTTTGATCTTGCCAAGGTTAAACGTCGGCTCATCGAATATCTCGCCGTCCGCAAGCTGAACCCGGAAGGGCGGGGCGCGATCCTCTGTTTTGTCGGCCCGCCTGGTGTCGGCAAGACGAGCCTTGGTCAGTCCATTGCCGATGCTCTCGGGCGCAAGTTTGCGCGAATGAGCCTCGGCGGGATGCGCGATGAAGCGGAAATTCGAGGGCATCGCCGTACCTATATCGGTTCGATGCCTGGCCGGCTCATTCAGGAATTGCGCCGCCTCGGTACCCGCAATCCGGTCATCATGCTGGACGAGATCGACAAATTGGGCGCCGATTTCCGAGGCGATCCGGCAAGTGCGCTGCTCGAAGTTCTCGACCCGCGGCAGAACCACGTCTTTGTCGATCATTACCTCAATGTGCCCTTCGACCTTTCGCAAGTCATCTTCATTGCCACGGCGAATTATATGGGTCCAGTGCCGCCGGCTTTGAGAGACCGCATGGAGACGATCGAAATCCCCGGCTACACCGATCATGAGAAGCTGGAGATCGCGAAGACCTATCTGGTTCGCAGGCAACTTACCGAGAACGGTCTCAAACCCGAGCAATGCAAATGGACTGCGGCGGCGCTGGCGAAGGTCATCGAAGACTACACCCGCGAGGCGGGAGTCCGGGAGTTGGAGCGGCAAATCGGGAGCGTCTGCCGTGCCGTGGCCGCGCAGGTAGCAACGGGCGACCGAGACCGGGTGCGCGTTGTGCCCGATCTGATCCGGGATGTGCTCGGTGCGGCGAAATATGTCCGCGAGACGCGGCTAAAGACCGATGTTCCGGGCGTCGTAACCGGTCTAGCTTATACGCCCGTTGGCGGCGAAGTGCTGCATATCGAAGCTACCCGCTATTCCGGAAGAGGAAACGTCACGCTCACCGGCCAGATTGGCGAAGTGATGAAAGAATCCGTCCAAGCAGCGTTGAGCCTCGTCCGGAGCCGATCTCAAGAGTTGGGCATCGATCCCGCTACCTTCAAAGATACCGACATTCACGTGCATGTGCCCAGCGGCGCCGTGCCTAAGGACGGACCGTCTGCTGGTATTGCCATGTTCACTGCCCTTGCTTCGCTATTTACTCAAACTCCCGTAAAGCCAACCGTTGCCATGACAGGTGAGATCACACTGCGAGGACTCGTCCTGCCAATTGGTGGTTTGAAGGAAAAGTCGCTGGCTGCGGCTCGCGCAGGTATCCGGCAGGTGATCATTCCCAAACTGAATGAAAAGGATCTGGCCGACGTGCCTGATGAAGTGAAACGCAAACTGCAATTTACGTTGGCCGAAAACGTCGACGAAGTGCTCGCTGTGGCGTTTGCCCGGAGGCAGGTCAAAATGGATAAAGCCCTGGAAGTTTCCAAGCGTTCCAGTAGGCGCGTCGATCGCATGGATCGCGCCGGCGCAAGAAAGTAGCAAGGGTAGTGGACGGCTGTGACGGGTTTGAACGCCGCGGCGCCCGTGGTGTCGATTTTCAATGAGAAGGAGGTGAAAAAAGGCAATGGACTTGTACTACGGTCTCATTGTGTTGGGTCTTGCCGCGCTGAGCGCGCCCTTCTGGGCGAAGCTAGCCGGATATGAGACACACCGAAAACCGTTCGATCTCGTGGGAGCCAGCGGAATGTTCTTCCTGTTGGCGGCCGCGTTCCAGCTTGCGGGTTCCATCAGCCCGACGATCGCTGGCATGTGCAACGGCCTCATGATCGGCTCGTTTGTTATCGGGTGGATCGGGATGCTGTTTTGCGCATTCTGGGTCGCGATCGAGGTGCTACGGGAATCCGGGCACGGAATGCTAGGTGCCAAGGCGGAAGTCAAATAGCCGCTTTGGGGATGTGGGAGTAAGTGAGGAGCGCGTGGTGGGAAAAGGGGGAGAGCGCGCGGGAGGGGAGGGGGGATCTTTATTTTTGATAAAGCCGAGGCGTCCGGCATCACTTTTCAGTTTGGTGCGCCAGGCTATGCGGGAGAAGAGGATAGTTTTAGCAGCTCGCGCCTGTTTGGAAAATAAGCGGAATACTGCATACTTTTTCGACGTTCTTTAAGACGCAAACAGACGTTGAGAAACGATTGAGTGGATGGGATGCCGCAGCTTTTTCCATCGTCGGCGAATACCATTGTGTACGCAGGGGCGATAGGCGCTCTGCTGGGAGGAGCCACCCTTGTGTGGGCTTTTGTTGAGTTGACGTGGTCCTCTTACACGACGCGAGTTGATACGGTGCTTTATCAGCCAGTGCCGTTCAGTCATCAGCATCATGTGGGCGGCCTTGGAATCGACTGCCGGTACTGCCATACCAGTGTCGAGACGGCGGGTTCTGCGGGTATCCCTCCGACAGAAACATGCATGACGTGCCACTCGCAGATCTGGACCGACGCGCCAGTCCTTCAGCCGGTCCGCGATAGTTATGCAACAGGGCGTCCCTTGGAATGGAACCGAGTCCACAATCTTCCGGGCTTTGTCTATTTCAATCACAGCATTCATGTGAAAAACGGGGTGGCTTGCGTGGAATGCCACGGACGCGTCGATGAGATGCCGCTTATTTCGAAGCAGAAGACGCTTTATATGAAGTGGTGCCTTGATTGCCACCGGCATCCTGAATCGTCCCTGGTCAGTGCAGAAGACGTCTTTCAGATGGCGGCGCGTCCTGTACCGAGCTCCGAGACGATTTCCAATCGAACGAAGGAACGCGGTGTGCGCTCGAAAATCATCACGGATTGCACTGCCTGCCACCGATGAAAACGAGCCTGCAGCCGCGGCCAGCATGGGTTAGTCATTTTACCAGCCGCTTCCCGCAGTGGCGAAGCATGGCACAAATGGAGGATTTGCCGGAATTCCGTAGCTACCTCGAGCGGGAGTTCCCGGAAGGCGCGTCCGAGTGGTCAGATGGGCTGAGCCGCCGGCGTTTTCTGGGGTTGATGGGAGCGTCGCTCGCTCTGGCGGGCTTCTGCTCTTGCAGCCGGCAACCCATCGAAAAGCTCGCGCCATACGTGAGACAGCCTCCGGAACTCATTCCTGGGGAACCCCTATGGTTTGCATCTGCCCATCTCCTAAGCGGCGTCGCACGCGGCATTCTCGTCGAAAGTCATGAGGGCCGGCCGACCAAAGTCGAAGGAAACCCCGATCACCCTGGGAGTCTTGGTGGAACGGACGCCATGATGCAGGCTTCGATTCTGCAGCTTTACGATCCGGACCGGTCCCAAACGCCGCTAAAGCGGGGGATACCCAGCACGTGGAACGCCTTGCTAACGGAATTGCTGCGGCCGGCTGCTCGCTGGGGCGCGACGAAGGGCGCTGGTCTGCGATTCGTGAGCGGCAGGACTACGTCGCCGACTCTTCTCGACCAGATGAACCAAGTCATTGCGCGTTATCCGGACGCTCGCTGGACCATTCATGAACCGGCCGTCAATTCGAGCGCCTTGCGCGTTGTGTGCAATGTCGAACGAGCCGATGTGATCCTCGCGATTGATGCTGATTTCCTTGGATCGAGTCCAGCTCAACTCGCGTATGCCCGGCAATTTGCGCGCCGACGAAAACCCGGCGACACGATGAACCGACTGTATGTGGCGGAGAGCGCTCCAAGTCTCACGGGTGCGGCGGCCGATCATCGGTTTGTGTTGGGCCCGGATGACCTATTCAGGCTTCCGGAGCGGATCGAGCATGTTCTTTCGGGAGCATCGGATGAAAGTATGTCGTGGCTCGGAGCTCTCGCGCGAGATCTGGGTAATCACTCGGGACGCAGTCTGGTGCTTGCCGGAGAGTTTCTGCCGGCGGCAGTGCACGAGGCGGTTTACGCGCTCAACACAAGGCTCGGAAATATCGGGTCCACGGTTCAGTATCTTCCTGGTTTGCCCGAGCCTGCAAAGGCCCTGCCGTTTTCGGATCTCGTGGCCGAAATGCAAAATGGCAAAGTCGAGGCGCTTCTTATCCTGGGAACCAATCCCGTTTACACCAGTCCAGCAGACATCGACTTCGCGAAAGCACTCTCGAGAGTCCCGTTTACGCTTCATCACGGACTTTATGTCGATGAAACGGCGACTCATTGCAGCTGGCATTTGCCGGAAACCGATACCCTTGAAAGCTGGAGCGACGCGGCGGCGTTCGACGGCGCACTCTGCCTTCTTCAGCCATTAATAGAACCGCTGTATGACGGAATTTCGCCGCACGAGCTTTTAGCCGCTTTACTCGGACAACCCGCAGCAAAAAGCTATGACATTGTCCGGGGATATTGGCTGCAAAGAATAGGAGGAGCGGATTTCGGAGAGACCTGGCATCGGGCGCTGAGCGATGGCGTTGTTGCCGGGCAAACCCTGAGACCGTCTCCAGCGGTCGCAACGTCTACGCCCAGGACGCCTCCCGAACCCTTGTCCGGAGAAGGGCTTCATCTTCTTATCCGGCCGGATCCGCATGTTTACGACGGCCGGTTCGCTAACAACGCATGGCTTCAGGAATTACCCAAGCCGCTTACGAAGATCACTTGGGAGAATGCGGCTCATATGGCGCCCTCGACGGCCAGCCGGATCAATCTAAAACACGGCGATGTCGTCGAACTGGACTTTTTTGGGCGTAAAATCACGGCGCCTCTTTGGGTTTTGCCCGGGATGGCTGAAGATTCCGTGCTGATCCACCTCGGCTATGGCCGGACCAGCGCTGGAAAAGTTGGCGATGGCGTGGGGTTCAATGCCTATGCTTTGCGCACGCAGGAAGCGCCTTGGGGCGGTTCCGGGCTTCAAGTTCGCGCCACGGGAGCGCGGCACGTGTTTTCCACCACGCAGGAGCACTCTGCGATGGAATACAGTCATCCGGTTCGCTTTGCCACACTCACAGAGTTCAAAAAGCGGCCGGAGTTTGTTCATGCAATCGAAGAGACGCCGGCATACGAGGAGTCTCTCTATCCGCCCGTTGTTTACAATGGCTACTCGTGGGGAATGACCATCGATCTGAACACGTGCATCGGGTGTTCGGCATGTATCATTGCGTGTCAGGCGGAGAACAACATCCCCGTCGTGGGCCGCGACCAGGTGATGCGTGGCCGCGAAATGCATTGGATCCGCGTGGACCGCTACTTCTCGGGACCCGCTGAGGCGCCTCAGATTTTGCACCAGCCGGTTCCGTGTATGCATTGCGAAAATGCGCCGTGTGAAGTCGTGTGTCCCGTCGCTGCGACCGTCCACGACTCCGAGGGACTCAACGCGATGGTTTACAATCGTTGTATTGGCACGCGGTATTGTTCAAACAATTGCCCGTACAAAGTTCGGCGCTTTAATTTTTTCCACTATTCCGAGACAAAATCGCCTACGCTCAAAATGCAGCGCAATCCGCAGGTGACGGTCAGAACGCGCGGAGTGATCGAAAAATGCACGTACTGCGTGCAGCGGATCAGCGCCGCGCGAATTAAATCGGAGGTCGCAAGCAGGGCCATCCGCGACGGGGAAGTTGTTCCCGCTTGTGCGCAGGCTTGTCCTGCGGAAGCCATCCGTTTCGGTAATTTGAACGATCCTGTCAGCGTAGTTCGGCAGTTCAAAAAAGATCCGCGTAATTACAGTTTGCTCGGAGAACTCAATACCCGCCCCCGGACGACGTATCTGGCGCGAATCTTCAACCACAATACGGAGATCTCATGAGCGCCGGCGCGCCTATCCAACACTACGAACGGGCTGATGACCAGATTAGCTCCATCGTGCTCGAACGCCCTTTCGAGTGGCGCTGGCTCGTCGGTTTCGCCACAGCGTTCACATTCTTGATGCTTCTAAACGTCTCCATCGGCTGGCTGTTTCTCAGGGGGGTCGGCATTTGGGGAGTCAACGTCCCGGTTGCCTGGGGATTCGCAATCGTCAATTTCGTCTGGTGGATCGGCATTGGCCACGCGGGAACATTCATTTCTGCGATTCTCCTCCTGTTGCATCAGCAGTGGCGCAACTCGATCAATCGTTTTTCCGAGGCAATGACGCTTTTCGCTGTGGCTTGTGCCGGCATGTTTCCGCTGCTGCATCTTGGACGCCCGCAGGTTTTTTACTGGCTTTTGCCGTATCCGGACACGATGGGTCTCTGGCCCCAATGGCGCAGTCCGCTAGTCTGGGATGTTTTTGCCGTTTCCACCTATCTAACGGTGTCGCTGATCTTCTGGTATGTCGGCCTGATTCCAGACCTGGCAACGCTTCGAGACCGTGCAAAACGGCTTTGGATTCGGCGCGCGTATGGCCTGCTCGCGTTGGGATGGCGCAACTCGGTCAAACATTGGAGTCGCTACGAGATGGCTTATGTATTGTTAGCGGGACTCGCGACGCCGTTGGTTTTGTCGGTGCACAGTGTTGTTAGCTTTGACTTCGCTGTGGGAATCGTGCCGGGCTGGCACTCGACGATTTTTCCTCCGTACTTCGTGGCAGGAGCGATTTTTTCCGGGTTTGCGATGGTGCTGTCGCTAATTATTCCCCTCCGCAGGTTTTATCATCTTGAAAACCTCATCACGTCTATGCATTTGGAGAATTGCGCCAAAGTAATGCTGGTGAGCGGTCTGCTCGTGACGTTTGGCTATGCGAGCGAATTTTTCACGACGTGGTATAGCGACGACCCATATGAGACGGGTGGGTTGCTGAACCGGATGTTTGGGCTGTATGGGCCGATATGGTGGTTGATGATGGCATGCAACGTGGGCGTGCCGCAACTGCTGTGGTCGGCTCGCATTCGCGGCAGTGCAATGGCGCTTTTCATCGTCTCGCTGCTCATCAATCTGGGAATGTGGACTGAGCGGTTTGTCATCATCATCGGGAGTTTGCATCGTGATTTTTTACCTTCTGCCTGGGGAATCTACGTGCCGACGTTTTGGGACTGGAGCACGCTGCTGGGGTCCATTGGATTGTTCCTGACGCTTTTGTTTGTTTTCGTGCGCATACTGCCGATGATCTCGATTGCTGAAGTCCGGCGAGAAAAGGAGGCAGCGGGATGAAGGCAGGCGTTTACGGTATGGTGGCGGAATACGATCGCGCGGAGGAAATCGTTAGCGCGGCGGCGGAGATTTACCGGCAGGGTTATCGGCGGATTGAGGCATTTACACCTTACCCAATCGAAGGTCTGGGGGAAACGATTGGTTTTCGGAAAACGGGTGTTCCACTGGTCGTTCTGGTTTGTGGTGTCTTGGGAGGAACTCTCGGCTATGGCATGCAGGTGTATTCTGTGATTTGGAGTTACCCGTTGAATGTTGGCGGCCGCCCGCTGCATAGTTGGCCGGCCTTTGTGCCAATCACGTTCGAGCTAACAGTTCTATTTGCAGCGTTTGGCGCTGTCTTGGGCATGCTGGCGCTCAACGGTCTGCCCCGGCTGCATCACCCGATTTTTAACACCCCACATTTTGTGGAGAAAAACAGTTCATCTTTCTACCTCTGCATTCTGGCCGATGACGCACGCTATGATATAGGAACGATAGAAAAATTATTCGCGGATCTCCACGCGACTCATGTCTGGGAGGTGCCACGATGAAGATTGCTGGAATTTGCCTCGTCGCAGCGTTCCTCTACGGCGGGTGCCATCCTCAAATGGGGACTCAACCGCGGTATGAACCTTACCAAAGGAGCGATTTTTATCCGGATGGCGCAGCCATGCGCCCCATACCCACTGGTGCGGTAGCGCGCGGGCGCCCCAATCCGGCGGATGTGTTCCAATCCGGCCGAAACGGCGATGTCCTTGTGGCCGCATTTCCACTACCGGTTACGCGCGAATTGGTCGGTCGAGGGCGTGAACGGTTCAATATCTATTGCGCGGTTTGTCACGGATTTTCGGGAGGCGGAGATGGAATGATTGTCCAACGCGGATTCCCGGCGCCCCCGTCCTTCCACATTGAGCGGCTGAGGGAGGCGCCGGTAGGGCATTTCTTCGACGTGATCACGAACGGATACGGAATGATGTATCCGTATGGCGCGCGTGTCGCGGTCCCAGATCGGTGGGCGATCATTGCGTATATTCGCGCAATTCAATTGAGCGAAAATGCGAGCCTTGCCGATGTTCCGGGTGAGGAGCGGGAGAAACTGGAGGCGCGTCCATGAACAACCATGGCGTTTTGCCGGGCAGGCCGAGCATCGCGGCTGTGGCACTCATCGGCATCGGATTGGCCGTCTGGATGACCGCTCCTGCGGCGTTCTTCCGAGGCTGGTTGATTGGGTGGCTTTTCTGGAGTGGACTTTCCCTCGGTGCTCTCCCGATTCTGATGCTGCAATGGTTGACGGGCGGCGCCTGGGGAACGGCCTTGCGTCGGCCTTGCGAAGCTGTTGCCGGAACGACGCCATTGATAGCGATCCTTTTCATCCCGATCGTCTTTGGTGCCCCACAGATTTTTCCCTGGGCAGCGCCCGATTTTTTTGTGCGCCACAATTGGCCACACAAACAGGTCTATCTGAATCTTCCTTTTTTTGCGGTAAGAGCACTCATTTATTTTGCAATTCTCATAGCGCTTGCGACGGTTCTCCGCTCTTTATCCCGGCGCGCAGAAGTGGTCCGCTTGGAGCGGATCAGCGCGGCGGGGTTGATCGTCTATTTTCTCCTGATGATTTTTGCGTCCACCGATTGGGTTGCATCGCTCATCCCGGAATGGCGATCCTCCATTTTCCCGGTCATTTTCATAGTCAGCCAGTTTTTATCCAGCCTGGCCTTCGGAATTGCCGTGGTTTGCTGGGCAGATCTCAAAGGCGTAATTACTCCATCGATTCCGGAAAAACCGCTTCACGACCTCGGCAATCTGCTGCTCGCGTTCGTGATTTTCTGGACCTATGTTTCTTTTGCGCAATTGCTTTTAATCTGGGCGGGGAATTTGCCGAAAGAAATTTCCTGGTATACGCCGCGGAGCTCCGGTGGATGGCAGTACGTCGCGTTAGTTCTAGCTTTGTTGCAGTTTGCCGTGCCATTTGCGCTTTTGCTCAGTCGAGCGGCAAAACGACATCGGCAGCGTCTCGGGGTCATTGCCGGAATCGTTCTTGGAGCGAGCGTGATCAACGTCTGGTGGCTGGTCGCGCCTTCGCTGAAT
Organism: Chthoniobacterales bacterium; assembly: GCA_036524675.1. Classification (GTDB taxonomy): domain Bacteria; phylum Verrucomicrobiota; class Verrucomicrobiia; order Chthoniobacterales; family DASVRZ01; genus DATDAW01. The sequence continues at coordinate 30,742 of DATDBU010000179.1, forward strand.
CCAAGTCGACTTACTTTTCCTTTGGTGGATTGTCTTCTTTTTGTTGCCATCGGCGTTTTGTGGATGGCAGTTTTTCTGCGGATTTTTAATCGGGAGGTGAAGCATGTCTGATCCTTTGCCTCGCTATGAGAAAAGCGACGCGAGCGCACGTGGCGTCTGGATTTTCGGAATGGCGCTCTCGTTAAGTGTGGTACTGGTTGTGTTCGGAATCGGTGCCATGCTTAAGTTCTTGAGTGCGCATCCGACGTCGCCGGAGCGCGCCAGCTGGGTCACTTCGCCAGGCGCAGAAGTCCCGGCTCCTCGACTCCAGGCTGATCCGCGTGCCGAAATGCAGGAGTATCGGGCCCGGCAGGAGGCTTTGCTGAAGGGGTATGGCTGGGTCGATCGCGAGCGGGGGATCGTCCGGATGCCTATCGACCAAGCCATGGACGTGATTGCTGAACGCGGAGTGCACCCTACGAAAACATGGCCGAATGGCGCCACGCGGCTCCAAATGCAGCAACAAAAAGCCGGAGCTCCGACACCATGAAGATTTTATTGTTGGCCATCCTGGTCGCAGCGATTTCTCAGCCGACCGCGACGGAGTTTCAGCAACGCGTGGGCTTCGATCAGAAACTGGGCGATCCGCTTCCCCTGAATCAGGGTTTTTATGATGAGACGGGACGGGTGGTCCGTCTCGGAGAGTTTTTCCACGGAAAACCTGTCATTGTCGTGCCGGCTTACTATGGCTGTCCGAACCTTTGTACGCTTGTTCTCAACGGCTTGTTACTGAGTGCGCGTGATCTGCGAAAATCAGCGGGGACAGACTACGACATCATTGTGGTGAGTATTGATCCGCGGGAAACTGCGTCGATCGCCCACGAAAAACAGCAGAGTTATGTCCGTCGTTATGGGAGGGCCGGCGCCTCTGCGGGATGGCATTTGTTAACTGGCGGTCGGGATTCCATCAGCGCCTTTACGCGTTCGATTGGCTTCCGTTATTTTTACGATCAATCGTCCGACCAGTTTGCTCATCCGAGCGGGATTGTTGTTGTCACGCCCGATGGGAAAATCTCGCAGTATCTGCTTGGCATAGACTATCCTCCTAAAGGCCTGGACGCCGCTCTCGAGAAAGCCTCGGAAAACCGAGTCGGCTCCGTTGTGCGAAATCTGCTCCTGCTGTGTTTTCACTACGATCCTGCCACTGGCAAGTATAGCCTTGCGATAGCGCGCGTACTCCAGTTTGCAGGTGTGCTAACTGTCGTCGGACTTGCAGTGTTCGTTTGGTCGATGGAACGTCGCCGCCGCCGCCCAGGAATGCCGCCATGAAGATTCTGCTGACAGGAACGTGGGAGTTTCCAAGCGCATCCGAGATGGCGCCGCAGATGGACGCCCTCTTCATGGGTCTGCTAGTTATTAGTTCATTGGTTGCGTTTGCTGTAGCTGGGTTCATAGTCGTGTTTGGGATTCGTTATCGGCGAGGATCAACCGCCGACCGGACGCCGGGCCATGGATCTACGATGCCTATTGAAATTGCCTGGACGGCTGTGCCGCTGGCAATTTTTGTGGCCCTTTTTGTGTGGGCGGCAGTGCTTTACTTCCAGATGGCGCGCCCGCCGGCGAACTCCGTGGAAGTTCACGTCGTGGCCAAGCAATGGATGTGGAAAGTCCAACACCCGGGCGGACGACGTGAAATCAATGAACTCCATGTTCCGCTGGGACGGCCCGTCGTCCTCGTTATGATTTCGCAGGACGTTATTCACAGTTTTTATGTTCCAGCATTTCGGATAAAGCAGGACGTCCTGCCGGGACGTTACACAAGGCAGTGGTTTATTCCGAATCGGATTGGCCGGTATCACCTATTCTGTGCCGAATATTGCGGGACAGATCATTCGCGGATGATTGGCACTGTCACGGTCATGCAACCGCCAGAGTACGCTCGCTGGCAGGAAACGGGCGATGTTGGCACATCCATGGCTGCCGTTGGCCGCGGTTTGTTTATGAGCCGCGGGTGTTCCGGATGTCATTCGGTTCGGAGCGCGATTTCCGCGCCGCTTCTTGACGGTGTCTATGGAAAACCCGTGGCGCTTTCCGATGGCGCTACTGTTATTGCCGACGAAGGCTATATTCGTGACTCTATCTTGCTGCCTAACAAACAGATCGCGGCTGGTTATTCACCCGTTATGCCGACTTTTCAAGGGCAACTGGGCGAAGAGGAGGTCGCGCAGCTCATTGCTTATATTCGATCGCTCACTGCCAAGCCGGAAACTTCGCCATGAACTCTTTCGCTCTTCAAGCAGCGCCTCAGACCGGGGCCTCCGAGCTGGATTATTTGACCGAACAGCGGACGATCAGTTCCTGGCTGTTTACGACGGACCACAAGCGGGTTGGCATTCTTTATATGCTAACAATAACACTATTTTTTTTGATTGGAGGAATAGCCGCGACCTTGATGCGGCTCGAACTGGCCACTCCAGCTGGTGATCTCATGTCGTCTCCCACGTATAATAAACTTTTCACGGTGCATGGAGTCATGATGGTCTGGTTTTTTCTCATCCCGTCGATTCCGAATGTGCTGGGAAACTTCCTGATACCCCTGATGATTGGAGCGCGTGATGTGGCATTTCCGCGTCTGAATATTGCCAGCTGGTATATTTTTGTGTGCGGCGGCGCTTTCGCGCTGTACGCGATCCTGAGTGGCGGTGTGGATACGGGATGGACATTCTATACGCCTTACAGCAGCACATATGCGAATGGGCACGTGATCGCGATGGCTGTTGGAATTCTCATTGCCGGATTCTCTTCGATTGCCACTGGCCTTAACTTCATCGTTACCATTCATAAGATGCGGGCGCCTGGTATGACGTGGTTCCGGCTGCCGTTGTTTATCTGGTCGATGTACACGACCAGCTTGATTCTCGTGCTGGCGACGCCGGTGCTAGCGATCACATTGATCCTGGTGAGCCTCGAACGCGGCTTCGGTGTCGGAATTTTCGATCCGGCGTTGGGGGGTGATCCGGTGCTTTTTCAGCATTTGTTTTGGTTCTATTCGCATCCGGCTGTGTACATCATGATTTTGCCAGGAATGGGTGTGATCAGTGAATTAATAGCGTGCTTTGCTAGAAAGCGGATTTTTGGATATCGGTTTGTAGCGTTCGCCAGCGTCGCCATTGCAGTCTTCGGCTTCCTCGTCTGGGGGCATCATATGTTTGTGAGTAGCCAATCGGTGTACGCTGGCATGATTTTTTCCATTCTTAGCTTCCTGGTTTCCATTCCATCGGCCATCAAAGTCTTCAACTGGACTGCCACGCTCTACAAAGGTTCGATTCGTTTCGATACGCCGATGTTGTATGCGCTGGGATTCATCGGTTTATTTACCGTTGGCGGATTGACCGGGCTCTTTCTGGCCTCGCTCGCGATGGATGTGCATCTGACGGACACGTATTTTATCATCGCTCATTTTCACTATATTATGGTTGGAGGCATGGTGATGGCGTATCTCGGGGGGCTGCATTTCTGGTGGCCGAAAATTAGCGGGAGACACTATCCAGAGATACTGGCCAGATTATCGGCTCTAACGATTTTCCTGGGTTTCAATCTCACGTTTTTTCCGCAGTTCGTATTGGGCGTCCTTGGAATGCCCCGTCGCTATCATACGTATCCTGACGAGTTTCAATTGTTGAATGTCCTCTCGAGTGCAGGCGCATCGATCTTAGCGGTAGGCTATGTTTTGCCGCTGCTCTACTTGCTGTGGTCTCTGCGTCATGGGAAGCGAGCCGAACCGAATCCCTGGGGTGCGACCGGGCTTGAATGGATAGCGCCTTCGCCGCCGCCGAGGGACAATTTTTCAACGGTGCCCATCGTGACCGAAGACCCGTATGCGTACAATGCGCAGGCGGCTGAGGCGGAAATTCGGAAGGAGGAGGGTGTTCATGTCTGAACCAACCGTACCTTTGGCGCACCAGTTTGAAGAGCCAGCTCAGCAACAGGAGGCGGCTACGCTTGGGATGTGGATATTCCTGGCTACGGAGGTTCTGCTATTTGGCGGCCTTTTCCTTGCTTACATTGTCTATCGTGACCAGGCGCCGCAAGCATTTGCAGCAGCCAGCGGAAAAACGATGCTTGTCGCAGGAACGATCAATACGGCAGTTCTTTTGGTCAGCAGTTATTTTGTTGCTAATGCCGTGCATCTAACCACTCTTGGCAGACGGAAAGTGGTGGTTGTATTGCTTTTAGCAGCGGTGCTACTAGCGGCGGTATTCCTTGTTATCAAAGGGTTTGAATACCATCACAAAATTGAGGAGGGATTGTTTCCTGGAATGAACTTCCATTTTCCGGGAGGCCAGGCGCGCGGCGCGCAGATGTTTTTTGTGCTCTATTTCACCATGACAGGATTGCACGCGCTGCATGTTGCCGTCGGCGCGGCGATTTTGGCGGTATGCGCTGGCAAGGTCCTGTTATCGCCGGATCCGGCGAGGTTGGCTACCATGGTCGATGTCTCGGGCCTATACTGGCATTTTGTAGATATCGTCTGGGTGTTTCTCTTCCCGCTTTTTTATCTCATCTCGCATCGCTCATGAATCCGACAAAACAAAATGCATGGACGCTGCTTGTGCTTTTCGTTCTACTCGCCGGTACGGTTGGAGTGGCTTACGTCGATCTCGGAAGGTGGAATACGGTAATTGCGATGCTAATTTCCGTGATGAAGGCGGCGCTCATTGTGCTCGTCTTTATGAAGCTTCGCCATTCCGGGCGCCTGGTAGCGCTGGCGTTTTTTGCAGGATTGTTCTGGCTGGCCATCCTTATCAGCCTGACCCTGGGTGACTTTTTTTCGCGGAGCTGAAGGGAGTGCGGCAGAATTGCCGAATCAGTATGCGCGGGTGGTATTGAAATGAACCCCGATGAAGGGATTTTGGAGCGGGTGAAGGGAATCGAACCCTCGTATGCAGCTTGGGAAGCTGCCGTTCTACCATTGAACTACACCCGCTTTGCGCCAAGGACGACACTCTTACACCATACCTGGCGTCATTGCCAAGAAATGACGTCGTCGGAGCCTTTGACGTTTGTTGCTTTAATTCCGTCCCTCCCAACCGAATACACAATAGCGGCGGTTGATACGGGGTCGCTTCCCGCATTTCCGGTCGCAGGCGCTCCGTAGGGGTTGGGAACCGAATTCCCATAATCGTAGTCGATTACTAAAGAATAAGACTTCCCCCACGGATCGAGCCATACCGGTGCACCGGCTGTTCCCCCGTCCGTAGCGGTGGCCATACCTCCGCGTTCTTTGTTGGCTTGCCCGAGGTTTTTGGCGTCCGGGATTTCCAGAAACACGATTTTTCTCGGGTTGATCGAAGTGGCCGCTGTGTTTTTTGCCCTTAATTCGGCGAGGACCGGAGCGAGAGTGGCTCCGGTTAGAGTTTTTGTGTCATCTGTGGGAGCTGCGCCGGCGGAATCGTATGGATATTTCCCATACTCCGTGTAGTAGGTTTTGATTGCGTTCACCAACTGGAGTTCATCGTTTTTAGCCTGCGTCTTTTTCGCGGATTCGAGGGCGGAACCGATGGTTGGGAATAGGATGCCCATGAGAATCGCGATGATGGCCATCACCGTGAGGAGTTCGACGAGGGTGAATGCACCCCGGCACGACAGGGAAAATCGGGGAGAGGACATGATCTTGGGGGGATTTTCGAAAACGCTAGCCGGTGTGAGAGGAATTGCAATCCCGCAAAAAAACGAGGCTCCAAGTTTCAGTTTTCAGGAGTTGAGTCTGAGCGCTTTGACAGCTAAGAGCAGCATCTGAAAACTGAATCCTGAAACCTGAAAACTTACAGGAAGAGCGATGTAGCTTTTTCGATGGTCAGTTCCTCGAGTGATTTGACGGCGAGATCAGCCTTGCCAAGGTCGGCGAGAGGATTGGTGGTGGCGACGGCGATGATTTTGGCTCCTGCGCGGCGGGCGGCTTCAATGCCGACATGGGCATCCTCGAAAACAATGCAATTTTCGGGGGGAATGCCAATCTTGCTGGCAGCTTTGAGAAAGACCTGAGGATCCGGCTTGCCGGCGGTAACGTCTTCGGCGGAGACGATGTCGACAAAAGCGTTGCGCAAACCGAGCTTGTCGAGCGTGACTTCAATGTTGAGGCGGTGCGTTGAAGAGCCGATGACACGTGGAATCCCGGCGTCTTTCAGTGCTGAAAGCCAGCCAACAATACCGGGCAGGGGATCGATTCCCCATTCGAGGACGATTTCGCGGTAGAGCGTTTCTTTGCGCAGAGAAATGCGGTGAATCTCCGCGGGATCGTCGGTCCAACGGAGCAGGTTGGGGATGATCCACTCGTTCTTTATGCCGAATCCCTTTTTGAAGTGGCCTTCAGGGAGTGGTTTGCCGACTTCGCGGGCAAGCCGTTCCCAGCTTTCTTCGTGATGGCGTGACGAGTCAATGACGACGCCGTCCCAGTCAAAAATGGCTCCCCATGGTTGCATAACGGGCGCGATGTAAACGAAAGCGCCAGCCGCGGGAAGCTTAAAAGTGCGAAACGGAGACGAGTGGAACAAAGACGGTGCGGGCTGGTCAGTTCTCTTCGTTTCAGTTCAGACGAATCCAAGGTGTTGGAACTTTGCGCCGAGCACTTTTGCGGAATCAGCCTCGAGCCATTTGTCGAGGAGCGTGGCATAAACAGTCCGGAAATCGACAGTATGAATCAGGTCACCATCATCCAATTTTGTGAGGCTGGGGTGATTGCCATGGAGACCGGGTTTCAGCGCGCCGCCGACGAGAAACATGGGAGCGGCAGTGCCGTGATCCGTGCCGCCACTCTCGTTTTCGCGTACGCGACGGCCAAATTCGCTGAACGTCATTAGCATTACACGTGAGTAGTTTCCTTGAGACTGCATTTCGCGGACAAAGGTGGTGACAGCGTCGGAAAAATCCGCGACAAGTCGCGAATGGGACGGAACCTGGTTGTTGTGCGTGTCGAATCCTCCCTGGCTTAAGTAGTAAATCCGAGTCGGCAGTTTTCCGGCGATGAGGCGGGAAATGAGGCTAAATTGCTGGCCGAGTTGAGTCTTTGGAAAAGCTGAGGACGATGGAATTCGGGAAAGAATGTCGGCGATCTTGTCCTGGCTCACCTGAGCGTCGAGTGTGGTGCGCTGGAGATATTCCAAAGGGCTAAGTTCAGAGCGCGATGAGCTTCCGAGCATATCGATACTGCCGCCGGAGCCTCCGCCCATCAGAATGTCTTCCTCTAGATCGCGCATGCTGCGCCGTTTTCCGAGATCTGGATTGGCTGCGAGCGCCACGCCGGTAGGCGTTTGTGCGGCGAACACCTGAGGGATTTCCCGTGTGAGCGTGACGCCCACGGTCGGTGCCGCATCTCGGCAGCAATTGTCGAAAAAACGGCCGATCCAGCCTTTGTTGATGGTTTTTTCGGAGTCCGAAGCTGTCTGCCAGATTTCCGTGGCACGGAAGTGCGAGCGATTGGGGTTCGGATAACCGACCCCTTGAACAATTGCGAGCAGACCTTCGTCGTAGAGCGATTTGAGTCCGGTCATCCGAGGATTAAGGCCAACATGGTCGTTAAGTCTGAGAACCGTATTGGCGGGAACGCCGATTTTTGGGCGGTCTCTGTAATAGGCATCATCGGCGAAAGGAACGACTGTGTTGAGACCGTCATTCCCACCTGCAAGCTGGAGAATGACGAGGATTGGCGCGTCTTTCCCGGTGACCGCCTGTGTGACATCGGATGCAGAGGCTTCGAGTGTGCCGAAGGTGCGTTCGATAAAGATAGGGAGAGTCCAGGTGGCCGCAGCGCCAAGACCAATACGACGGAGAAACTGGCGGCGGGATTGAAGCGAGAAAGTACTTTCTAGATTCATGGCCGGGGTTTTGATGGGTTGTCCTATCTTTGATGTCTTGCTTTTGCTCTGGGGCCGGACGCGCTTCGATTGCAGAGCGGGAGTAAGAAATAAAATAGGTAAGATTGATGTTTTTTCAGCAGAGTTGGAAAAGCGGAGTGCGCATCATGTGTGCAATGAGGTCACGGATAGTGCGTTCTTTTCCGTCAGCGCGTGGCGCATTCCAATAATCGAGGAATTCTTTGCGGATTGTGGGAGGCAACCTAGTCTGAAAGATACGGAAAGTAAGGGCGTCGATGAGTTGCTCCGGATCTGTCTGGATGTGTTTGGGAACAATTGCGTCGATGCTTACACGGGAAGCTGCACCTCTGTCGGCCAGGCGTTTGGCCGCGTCCGGGTTGCGATTGGCGAGAAGGAGGGTGTCTGTGAGACGGTTGCGCAGGGTTATTGTAGCCGTGTTAATCCACGCCCGGTTGCTGTCCCAGCCTTTGACATTTGGCGGCGCAAATAGCGTCTGACCGAGGCCGGCCATCACCTGCTGCAAAATGTGTCCGCGTGGGGGCTTGCATTCGAGGCTGTGACAGGTTGCGACGACGAGTTGCGTGGGGCTCTTAATTTGCGTGCGGACCGCCTTGTCGCTGTAAAACTGTTGCGAGCCATACATTGCAGCGAAAAAAGGACGCAATTCGTATTTACTTCGTCGGAGAACGCGGGCGAGGGTTTTTATGAGGTCCGATTCGGGATCTTCGTACGCGTAAAATGTCCACAATTTGCCTGCAATGAACTCGGCGCATGCAGGCTGATCCAGAATGATGTCGATAATATCATCTCCGCCAAAGTTGCCTTTACGGCCCATGAACGTCTTTTCCGTTTCGTCATGCTCTTGCGGGAGAAAGCGAAACCCTGCAGCCTGCCGGTTGAATCGGTATCCGGTAAAAGCGCGGGCGGAATTTTTGATGTCGGTCTCGGTGTAATTCCCGATACCGAGAGAGAAGAGTTCCATCAGTTCGCGGGCCCAATTTTCGTTAGGAGCCTGTTTGTGGCTGTTTTGAAGATCGAGCCAGATCATCATCGCTGGGTCGCGAGACATGGCTTTGAGAAGGTTAGCAAAATTACCGAACGCGTGTGTGCGTAGAGTCGTGTTTTGCTGCCACATGAGGCTCGGGTCGCGAACCTTGCCAACGCTCGTGGCAAAATGTCCATGCCAGAAGAGCGTTGCCTTTTCGAGAGGCGCATATGCGGGATCCGTCATGCGTTGTATCCACCAGGTTCGCATCTCGCGCAGGACGGCAGCCTGTTTTTGTTGGATCTCTTTGATTTTCTCCCGCCGCTGTTCCGGCGTGAGGTCGTTTTGCTGTTTTCGAATCTCGAGCTTTGCGAGGAAGAGTGTGCCGCCATTCTCGAACTCGGGGACTTTGACGATGGGTGATGGGGTGGCGGCTTTACCTAGTAAATGCTCGATAGCGGCTTTACGCCCCATGGCGTGAAAGGCCTCGATTTCGGCCGGCGTGCCTCCAAAGCCTGCTCGATTCAGCAGGTGGGCGGCATTGGAGAGGATCCAGGATTGGGAGGAGGCCTGTGTCAACATTGTTAGTGTAAACCCAAGCGATGCGGAAAGGTTTCGACTTCTACTCTTGTTCAGTCCTTCGATCTCGTTCGCAAAGACGCGCCACGGAGATCGGGACCGGGCAGGGGGACGAAGGACGAACGGAAATTTACTGACGCTCGAGTCGCGCAGCATATGCGCCGTCGCAGGCGTCAACATGAGGCAGGCGACGGACTTCACCTGTGAGTTTTAGTTCCGGATGGTTGGCGAGGATGTATTCAACGACTTTCTCGTTTTCTTCAACTTCGAGGCTGCAGGTGCTGTAAACGAGACGCCCGCCTTCCTGCAATAAAGGCAACAAGCCCTGTACGATTGAAATCTGTTTCCTGGCGTTCTCTGCGAAAATATTAGGTCTTAACCTCCAGCGTACATCGATCCGCCGCCGCATCACGCCGGTATTGCTGCACGGAACATCGGCAAGGATTGCGTCAAACAACTGCCCGACGAATTCGCCGGGGCCTCTCTCCCAATCATGCTCTCGCACGGTTGCGATAGTTACCCCTAACGCATCGAGATTCTGCTGAAGGCTCTCGATTCGGCGGCTACTGGAGTCTGTCGCGACAATTTTACCCTGGTTTTGCATGATTGCCGCCATGTAGGACGTTTTTCCGCCGGGCGCTGCGCACGCATCCAGAATGCGTTCTCCGGGTTTCGGTGCGAGCAATTCTGGCGCGGCGAGTGTGCCAGGATCTTGAATATAGAAACAGCCTGCCGCTTCTGAGCCTGGCAGCGGCCCTTCACACTTTAAAATGAGTGGATGACTCGTGACTGCTTTTAACCGTGGCGTCACGGCGAGCAATCGTTCCGGTGTGGAACGTAATGTGTTTACGCGAAGAAATACGTCGGCGGGAGTGTTGTCCCACTCGGCAATTGCGATTGCGTTTTCTGCGCCGAAAGCAGCTTCCCAGCGTTTGATGAGGCCGGGCGGGTGGGAGAGGCGAATGCCCGGTGGCTGTGCGGCAAGTTTTTCACGCACCATCGGCCGCTCGGAGAGCGCCTTGCGCAGGACGGCATTCACGAAGCCCCGGGCGTATTCTGGAGCGAGATTGACGCTTTCATTGATCGCTGCGTGTTCGGCGGTGTTGATAATGAAAAGCTGGTAAATCCCCAAATGCAGGGCTGTCAGCGCGTGTGGCGACGTTTGCCGGGTTAAAAAAGTGCCCAGAATGAAATCAATCGCGCTGAGATTCCGGATGGTACCGTAAAACAGTTCCCGGGCAAACCCGCGATCATGATGTGACAACGCCGCCAGCTTACTTTTGCGGGCGAATATGTCGTCTGCGTAATGATCTCCGCCCGCCTCCCAGTCAAGTAGACACTGTAAGGCAAGCTCTCTGGCGTTCCGGGGTTGGGAGCGTCGCTGGCTCACGGGAAATCACGGATGGATCGGGATTGATCCGAAATTTGGGAGAGCGACTGGAAGCAGTTTCTGATCAGCCCGGGATTTCTCTGAGCATCTGCCCGTTTGTAGGAAATTTCTTCAAGAAACTCAGCAGGCGTTCAATGGCTTCTCCTGGACGATGCCCAGCGAGACCGCGGCGAATGGTATTGATTTTTTCCAAATCGTTTGGCTGCAGAAGCAACTCTTCGCGGCGTGTGCCCGATTTAAAAATATCGATTGCCGGGTAAATGCGCTGCTCAGCGATCTTCCGATCAAGGACGAGTTCCATGTTTCCGGTGCCTTTGAATTCCTGGAAAATGACTTCGTCCATGAGGCTGCCCGTCTCGACGAGGGCTGTGCCGATGATCGTCAGCGAGCCGCCTTCCTCCGTGTTGCGCGCGGCGGCGAAAAGTTTTCGCGGAATCTCCATGGCACGGGTGTCGAGACCGCCAGAGCCGGTGCGTCCGCCACCTGCCATGGCATTGTTGAAGGCGCGGGCCACCCGCGTGATCGAGTCCAGCAAGATAAACACATCTTCTTCCGCCTCGACGAGGCGTTTGGCGCGCTCGATTGCGAGCTGGCAAATGCGGGTGTGGCTTTTCAGATCGCTGTCGTTCGAGCTGGCCATGATTTCCGCCTGCGGGACAGTGCGCTTGATTTCCGTGACTTCCTCGGGGCGCTCATCGACGAGCAAAATAATGAGCTTCATCGATGGATGATTCTTAACGACGCCCTCGGCAATGTGCTGCAAAAGCGTGGTTTTGCCCGTGCGGGGCGGCGCGACAATGAGGCCACGCTGACCTTTGCCAATAGGCGTGATCATGTCGATGACGCGTGTCGTGTAACGCTCGGGGTCAGTTTCGAGCTTGATGCGTTGATCGGGATTGATTGTTGTGAGTTCCTCGAAAGCGGTCAAATCCGTATATTTCTCGGGGTCCTCACCATTAATCTCCGTGAGTTTGAACAGCTGAGGTCCGCGGCTGCCGCGGCGAATTTCGCCCCTGATCCATTGACCATCGCGCAAGAGATAGCGCCGAATGACCTCGGGAGTTACGAAAATATCGAGCGGCGACTGGACATAGTTGCGCTTTGGTTCGCGAAGGAATCCGAAGCCCTTGTTGGAAACTTCTACGAGGCCCTCGGCATAGACCGGTTCCGTCGGGCCCACCTGGACATTGGGGTTGACCGTTTGCTGTGGTGAAAGGTCCTGGGTTGGCGCAGCTTGCAGCTCGCGATTCTCGCGGCGTTCCCGATGATCGCGCGCCGGATAGGGCTTGGTCTGGACTTTGGTCACACCAGGTTGGTACGGCGGATAGTTCGAGACCGTTATAACGTTGGGATTGTGGCTGCGTTCCTGCCGTTGGTAAGGAGACGGTTGTGTAGGCTGCTCAGTGGCGGGCGCAGGCGCGGAGGACATCTCCTGTTCTTTTGCTTCGTCGACGACAGGTTTGGAAGGTTCATCTGCGACTCTGAGTGATTCCTCAACAATGAGTTCAGGCTGAACCAGACGCGGCTCTTCTTTGGCCTGGGGCGCCGCCTTGGGTTTCCGGGCACGTGTTGTTTTTTTCGGCGCGACTGCCCCCGAAATTTCCGCGGGCGCTATTTCAGGAGCTTTAACGGCTCGTTTGCGCTTCGGTGCGGCTTTAACGGGTTCGGTGACCACCGTCGCTTCTACGGATGTCTTTTTTGCGGGCGCACGCCTGCGTTTTGCCGGCGCCGGGGCGGCGATGGGAGGATCGAAATCTGTGGTATCAGGCATAGCGTGGGAGCGGTAAAATCGGGTCATTGAGGGATTAAGGAAGCCGCGCCATTACATCTTCAGGGATGTCGAAATTGGCGTGAACGGCTTGTACGTCATCGTTATCTTCAAGGGCTTCGCAGAGGCGAAGCACCTGGGCGGCGGTTTGTTCGTCGGCGACTTGGATGGTCGTATCAGGAAGGTAGGTCAGCTTCTGGCTGTCGGATTGAATTCCGGCGGATTTCAGCGCCTCTGCAACGGTATAGAGATGATCAAGGCTGGTCGTGATCGAGAAATATTCATCGTCCGCTGCAAGGTTTTCGGCTCCCGCCTCGATGGCGATCTCGAAAATCTGATCTTCGCTGCCTGCGGACCTTGGGACGGTAATAAGCCCCTTGCGATGGAACATATAGGAAACGCTTCCCGATGAGGCAAGGTTGCCGTGATTTTTTGTGAAAATGAGCCGTAAATCGGCTGCGGTACGATTCTTATTGTCTGTGGCCGCTTCCACGATCAGTGCGACCCCGGCCGGGGCGTAGCCTTCGTAAGAAATCTCCTCGTAAGCAGCGCCTTCGATCTCGCCGGTTCCCTTTTTTATGGCACGATCAATGTTGTCGTTGGGCATGTTTTGCGCGCGAGCGGCCAGCACAGCACTGCGCAAGCGGGGGTTGAAGTTGGGATCGCCGCCACTCATCCGGGCTGCGACGGTTATTTCTTTGGAAAGTTTGCTAAAGATCTTGCCGCGTTTCGCATCGAGCGCTCCTTTGAGCCGCTTGACCTTCGACCACTTGTTATGTCCTGCCATGTTGGGATTTAATGACTGCGGGTGGTTCTGTGTCTGGACACGGCGTTGTAGGGAGAGTGTGCCAGAACACGGAGTGACGGATGTGCTTCACCGGGAATTCATGTGGAGAGGACTGCGTCCCGCGCGGGACCAGTGGAGAAACCAACCGACGCCGTAAAGAATCGCAAATTGGCTTCTCTGTCAAGAAGCAGTTCTCAATAGGCAGCCGGCAACAGCAAGTCGGGGGGATGTCCCGGTGGCCGATGACTACCGCGTCCTGGCCGGAAGATGGGCTGTGCAGTATTCTTCGCCGTCTCCTGCGACCCGAAATTCAAGATCGGGATCGGTGTTTTCAGTTTTTCCGCAGGTTTTGCAATGATGGAGGGATTCAGAGACAGGCATAGACTTTGCCTTGAACTGATGCCGTCGCTGTGCCGCCTGTGTGTTTGTCCGGTAATTCCGGATAAAGGCTGGACCGAAAAAAACGAGGTAATTGATAAGTGCCACGGCTATCCCCACATGCGCCCGGGAGCCCGGAGGGGCGGGGATGAGGAAGACCAAAGCCAATGACATGACAGCCAGCCATTTGGCTTTCATCGGAATCACAAACATAAACGTCATTGGCGTATCTGGAAACAGGGTCCCAAAGGCCAGCAGCAGGGTGAGATTCAAATAGATCGCTGATCCTGGGCCATCAAAGAAAAAAGCCCCAATGATCGTCCCCAGCATGCCGGTGAAATAAAATAAATTCAGCCGGAACGCGCCCCAGGCGTGCTCGATGGAGTCCCCGAAAAAGACCAGCAAATAGATTGCAAAGGCTGCCCAAATAAAACTGAACGTCGTTGGAATAAATGCGAACGAAACAAGCCGCCAAATTTGACCCTGAAGAATGAGTTCGGGCCGCAGATCGATCAGGCTGAGGAAGGCTGGGTTGATGAGTGCAAGAACGAACACCAGGCCATTTAGGGCAGCGATATAACGGAGCAATCCGGGGATCGCCAATCCGGACAAGCGCGTTTCCAGTCGATTCAGCCACTGTTGCATATTCTTAACCGTCTTAAACTGTTCCTGAAGGATATGCAAAAAGTGAGGGCTCAGTTTTCAGTTTTCAGGAGACCCACTTGGCGTGCCTGAAAACGGAATCCTGAACCCTGCAAACTCCCTGCGAACTCTCTCGTTCTACCCGAAGATTTCCTCAGGAGCAAAGAATCGCTTCAGTTCGACAGCTGCACTTTCCAGGGAGTCAGACGCGTGGGCGACGTTAACCATCGCATCAACGCCCAAGTCCCCACGGATGGTGCCTTTGGCAGCTTTTCTTGAATCGGTTGGTCCAAGCAGCTCGCGGACGAGACCGATGACATTTTCACCTTTAACCGCCACGGCAATCACGGGGCTGGACTGCATGAATTTGACCAGATCCGGGAAAAACGGTCTGTCGGCGATGTGCGCGTAATGCTCCTTCAAAACCGCGTCGGTGAGGGACAACATTTTGACGCCGGAAAACTGAAACCCAGCTTTTTCGAATCGGCCAAGGACTTCGCCACAATGGCCGCCCAGGACGCAATCCGGTTTTAACAGAATAACGGTAGTCTCCATGTGCGCGGAGCCTATCCGTGAACAGCGCGGAAGAAAGCAAAAGTTTGCGTTACAAGGCGATCCCGAAAAAATCGCGGAAAACGTCCCGGTAAACCTGCTTTTTCATCTCGGGCAACCAGCTTAATTGAAATTCTGCCGGTTCGATCCACTTAACAGTGCGGAATTCCGGGTGTTTCACGTCGACCCTGGGCTCGCAATCGTCATGAGGCGTTACCAGAAAATAGTACTGCTCCTGGCCGTGGCACCCCCATTTCAGGCGGGCGTTCGTGAAAAGATACCGGAATGGTCCGCGCGGTTCTCCAGCGACGGTGTAGGTGCGCGGTTTGATGCCGAGTTCTTCCCAGAGTTCACGATGTAGTGCCTGAAGCAGGCTCTCGCCTTTGTCGACACCTCCCTGAGGAAACTGCCAGGCGTTGGCGACGTCGGTGCGTTCGCCGATCAGGATGCGACCATCCGCTCGTTGTAAAATCGCAGCTACATTTGGGCGATATTTGATGGTATCCATTTCAGGGCGATGGCCTTTTTTACTCTTGTGACAGCCCGATGGGCAAGACGGCTTATCATTTTCGCCGCGGTTTTTACGACCGCCTGGCTATGGCAACACTGGCAGCCCGGGCGCCAGGTAGTGCTGCATCAGCAGCATTTGGTTGAGGCCGTGGCGAACAAAAATCCGAAAAGGATTCGCGCGTTGTTGGCAGGCAATTATTCGGACCGCTTCGGACACACACGGGAGACGGTGGTCGGTGATCTCCGGGAAGTAATGCAGCAGTTTCTTGTATTGACCCTTCGTCCGGAGGGAACTCGAGTCGATTTCCCAGAGAGAACCATGGCGGTGATAACGGCCAACCTGACGATATCTGGCAATGGTTTCGGAGCGGCAGATCTGATCTCCAGGGAAGTCAACGCATTGAGCTCACCCTGGGTTTTCCAGTGGCGGCGTCAAAGCTGGCAGCCATGGGATTGGAAGCTCGAAAAAGCGGATAATGCGTCGTTACAAATTCCGTCGATGCTCTAAAAAGCAGCGACTGGCTGTGTAACAAACGAATGCTGATATCGTGCAGGCTGGGACGTTGCTATCAGCTAGTTGTTTTGACCGGACAAGAACTCTGCTTTTTGCAGCTCCACGAATGTCGAACCAAAGAACGCTTCGCTTGAAACTTTTAGAAAAATTCGGTCGGCGTCGTCGCTGAGCCATACCGTCGTTTTTCGGGTCTTCTTGTATGGTTTCAATTTTAGTTTCTTATCGATGGACTCCAGCGTGAGGTCGAATTTGATGGATTTGAAAGTTCCCGCAGCGAGGGTGACAGCCTCTGGTCCGGCTACCGTTGCGCTAGCCAGGTACGGAGAATCGGTTGCGTAGACGAGAAAGACGAACTTGTCACCGGGGTTTAGCGGTTGGCTACGGATGTAAAGCAGGGCGCTCTGCATGTCGTAGACGTTTGGCAATCGTACCTTGCGTGGTTTTCCATCGCTTTTCTGCGGTGGACTGGACTTGCGGACCCGCGTGACTTGATCGGGCTCGAAGGATTGCAGGGTATCGCGCCGTTCGTCGGAATAGACCTCGGAGACTTTAGCGGTCGTCGGTCTCAAGCTCGTGATATCCACGACGGACTCATAGGTCGAATCAAGATGGAATAGTTTCCTTGCAAGGCCGATGGTTTCGCCGGTGAATTTCAGATGCGAGAAATTTCCGTTTTGACCTTCTCGAGTAAAACTTGCTTCGACTTTTCCAGCAGTAATCCCTGACCAGCCTGCGGCGTAGCTGAGATGGACCGGGCGGTATGGCGGAAAATTGCCAGGGGGTTGTCCGGTTACACGCGAAAGCCAGGCTGGCGGCGTTTGCTCAACGGCTTTTTCGCGATCGACCCGGTTCTTGTGATCCTTGTCTCTGGCGTCCGCTATTGAAAAGAGCAACGTAGAGAGGAAACAGGAAGAAATGAAGAAAATGCCGCGCATCTGGGGGCCTTGGATTTCACGCGCAACGGGCGCGAAAGTTGGATTACGATCCGGATACTTTTGGGATGACCCGTTCGATTTGATTGGCTGGAATCCAGCCCTGGGTGCCGTCAGGAAGAAAGCAGTTTGCCCAACCGGCATTTTCGCTGACGATTCTCAGGGGGCTGCCGAGCGGAACGGACGAGAGAACCGGGCTGTTGTTGCTGAAGGACGAACGTAATTGGCTGTTCTCAACGACAATGCCACGATCTTGGGACGCAAGCGGGGCGTCGCGGAACCAGTAGCTCATTCCCGCCAAACTGGCGCCAACCGCAGCGAGAACGGCCGCAAAGATCCACAGATTCTGCGCGCCGAGCAAGCGCACCCAGCGGGCGGTGAGAAAGATCAAGAAAAGCCAGAGGCAGGCGATGCACGTGACGACTGAGGCGTTAATGCCAAACATCGGCAACTGATTCCACCAGCGCCGTGGCGCCGGCGGCGAGGGAAGCCGGTCCTGAACGAATCGCAAATTGGCGCGAGCTTCGTCGAAATTTGGTTGTAGGAGAAGAGCGCGTTCGTAGTTAACGACGGCCTTGGCCGGGTTGCCGGCGCGTTGCCAGGCGTTGCCGAGATTAAAAAAAAGCTCCGGCCGGTTTTCACCTTGGCGGACAAGTGTTTCATACTCCCGAATGGCATCCTGGTACTGCCCATTCTGGAAAGCCGTGTTGGCTGCGGCAAAGTCATCCATGGGCGCGGCCTGCACCGGTTCCGCAAGAATGATTAGACTAAATGCAGCGAAGCTCGAAAGGCGCAATTTGGCGGGTGCTTTCATTTCAGAATCGATTCGTAGCGTTTCCGCAATTCAACGGAGATTTCTCTTCCGCCGCGGATTCCGCCGTAGCCGATTTCATCGCGGCGCCGGAAGATTTCCCGTGCTGTTTCCGCTTCTTCGCCTTCGAAACCCAGCGTTGCGAGTACCTCTTCGGGCGTTGCAGAGTCGGCGCCGCGTTTGAGAGCGCTTTGGAGTTCGAGCGAACGAGCTGCTGCAGGGAAAAAGTCTTCCGGTCTATCCGACGCCAGTTTTGCAGCCAACCCCGCGTGCTCGGATTTCCATCCGCGCTGACGAAGCGTCGTCGCGTCGGGACGGGTTGCAGCGAGGATCTTCGGCATTGCCAAAGCGAGCAAGACGAGCAGCGGAATTCCCTGTGCAACCCAGAAAACTGGCTGTTGCCAAACCGGCGCAAATGTTTGCGCCGTCTCCCTCCATTGCGTTCGAATGGGTAAAATGTCGTTGGCCGGTGTCGGCGACGACGTCGGTGCTGGCGTTGCTGCAACAGCTGGCGCTGGGGAAACTCGCGGAGACACTTCGGGAATTGCCGCGGGAGAACCGGTGCCTTCAACCTGAACGGCGATTGGTTCGCTGGTAAGCGTCACGTACTTGCCGGTCTGCGGATCAAAGTAGCTGAAATGGACAGAGGGTATCTGCGTCGCCTTGCCTTCGGGAACGATCGCCATATCGAAAATCTTGTCACCAGTGACGCCCATTTCATCGCTCGAACTCAGGCGTCCGCTTGGGGGATACGTTCTCCAATCCTTTGTGTCGCTGAGGGTTGGCGCACTCACGACATCGAAGTTGCCGCGGCCGGACACTACGGAGGTCAAGGTCACGGGATCACCAGACTTCACGTTGACCGGTTTGGCCGAAGTTTGAAGCGTGAATTGCCCGACTGCTCCGTTAAATCCAGGTGGTTTGCCGGGTGGCAGTGCCTTGATTTTCAGGGTAACGGGCTCGGTCCGCAGATTCATCTCCCGCTGGATGGGGGGACTAAAAAAAGGATTATTGCTGAAGAAATCGTCTGAAAACGGGTCGTTGAGGCTGGGGCGGCGTCTGCGGTTTTGTGGAATGCTGACGACGACGTCGAGTTCGGCCGGTCCGACCGTCAAATCTCCGGATTTCGCTGCGACAACGGCCGTCTTGTAGATCAGCACACGGTAAGGTCTACCTTTGATCTCGGTTTGCTCAAGACGAGGCTGCGGGTAACGCTGCTTGGAGAAGCCTTCACCGGCGATTTGCGGAACCTGGCCCGGTGGGTTGACCTGGAATTGAACGTCGCGTTGGAAATAATAGCGGATTTCCGCGGGGATGATTTCGCCAACGTACGCGGTGTCCTTTGGGATGATGAGCTCGGAGAAAATCTTGTTTTGATTCGAACCGGATTCTTCGTCGTTGTTGTTGTTGCTGGAACGTCCTCCTCCCGACCCTTGGGTGACCGTGAGATGGAGGGCTTCCGTCTTGAATGTTTTCCCGCCCGCCTGGATTTCGATCGGCTGGATGGTGTATTTGCCGGGCCGGTCGGCGGAGACCGTATAAGTGGTGATCACGGAGACCGTTCCTCGAAAGTTGTTGATCTCCATCCTGCGCTGCTGCCCAGCATATTGGATCGTGAGGCCGTCCGAATTGATCTCGTCGGGAATCGTGGCGTTCATGCCGCCTTCGACAGTGACACTGAGTCGGACTGGCTGGTCGGTCGTCGTAGAGTCGGCGGAAAGCTCGGCGTTGACGGTAATCTCAGCGCCGTGCGCAAATGACCCGATGAAAAACAGGAATGCCAGCAATACAAAGGGGACGCGCTGCGCAAACGATCTGCGTTTTGCAAACTCAGCTGAATAACGGTGTCTGGTTTCCAAATTCTTCATCACCAATCTTTTGCTGGCTGCGAGTCGTCCGTGTCATCACGCAAGTTCACCCGGACCTCTTCGCCCTGCATAGCCTGCAACAATGCACGGGCTTGCTCCGGACTCATGTTGCCTTCCCGGGTTTCTTCGCCCGCTGAAGCCTGGGCCGACTGGTCAGCATTTTTTTCCTGTTCGTTTTTCTGACCGCGATCTGCGGTTTTTAGTTCACCTTGCTTCTTTTCACCCGGGCCTTGCTCCGGCTGCGGAGGCGGCTGTTGCCCCTGGCCACGCGGTTGCCGGTCCTGGTTCGAGCTGGGTTGCTGCTGCTGATTTTGACCTCGCTGCTGTTGGTTTTGCTGCTGTTGGTTTTGCTGTTGTTGTTGGCCCGGTCCGGATTGGCGTTGTTGGTTTCCTTGCTGACCTTGTTGGCCATTCTGTTGTTGCTGCTGATTCTTGTTCTGCTGGTTGCGAGATTGCTGTTGTTGCTGCTGTTGCGAAGATTGCTGTTGCTGCTGGTCCTGCTGATCCTGTTTGTCTTTTTCGTCGCGCTTTTCCTGTTCCTTTTTCTTTTCGTCTTCTTCTTTCAGGAGCTTTTCGACGAGGTCACGATTGAATTTGGCGTTGGCATCGTCCTTGTCGACTTTCAGAGCTTCGTCGTAATGGGACAACGCAGACTTCCAGTCGTCGATTTTCTTGGATCGCTCTTCGCTGCGAGCCCCGCGCTGGAAGAGCGTATTTGCGGCATTGTATTCCGCCTTTTTTCGTAACGCGGGGTCCCGCGACGTGGCGGCCTTTCCGAAAGCGTCCAGCGCCGCGTTGAAATTCTCCGATTTGTACGCGGCTGCGCCCGTGTTGAAGTTCCACTCTGGCGATCGAGGATGCGCTGCGAGTTTCTTCTGAAACGCGTCGAGGGATTCCTTGTATTTGCCTTGCTCGTAAAGTTCGAGTCCGCCCGCTTCGGCGTGGATTTGCGGGACAAGAGCCAGGTACAGCAAAGCAGCGGCCGCTGCGCCCGCCGGGAGACGACGTCGATCACTGAGAGTTCCGGCGAGCATCAGGAGCACAAGGCCTAGACCAAGAGGCCATTGATAACGTTCAATCGGGCGCCGTGAAAGTTTCTCCTCGCCCTCCTTCTCGGCCAGGCGATTGACGCCGTCGTTGATCAACGTTTCCACAGCGTTCGAGCCGTTCTGCAGGCGCACATAAAAGCCGTCCGTTGCCTCGGCGATCTCCCGCAATCGTTTTTCGTTGAGGCGCGTCTTCACAAACTGGCCCGAGTTGTCACGTTGGAAAGTGCTTGTGCCGCTTTCCTGGATGGGAATCATCGCGCCGTCGGACGAGCCCACGCCGACGGTGAATATCCGGATACCGGCGTCTTTTGCTGCTTTGGCGGCCTTCAACGCGTCGTCCTCAAGCTCTTCGCCATCGGTAAAAAGGACAATGGCTCGGTTAGTGCCCTCGGCTTTTCCGAAAGCCTGAATCGACGTGTTGATGGCGCTGGCAATGTCTGTGCCACCGCGCGGGATGATGGTGGTATCCATCGTATCGAGCGTATCCTGGAGGGCGCCCTGGTCGATGGTAAGAGGCGCCTGTAGAAATGAGGTTCCCGCGAAGGCCACAAGCGCCACTCTTTCGCCGTCGAGCTCGCGCAGGAGATCCTGGATCGCGAGTTTTGCACTACCGATGCGGCTTGGGACAACATCATCGGCAAGCATGCTCTTTGAAGTGTCGAGGGCGATGACAACGTC